>CAVDXG010000001.1:0-131787 GCA_963612925.1 Coriobacteriaceae bacterium
CGAAATCTGTTAATTTATAGCGTGTAACAATGTGATCATAAAGACTTGCAAATTTAGCTAAATCTGTATCGCCATCTTTAGCTGTTGCTTCTTTTAAAACTGTTTGGGCGGAAGCACTAAGTTTAGCGTATTCATCGCTTAAAGTTGACCAAATTTCTTCTAAAGCTGCCTTATGATCTGTCACACCTTCATCAGCACAGATGGTGGCTGTTTGAGCTAAGAAATATTTAGCATAGTTAATTGCAGCTTTTCCATCTTCAGTTGCCTCATAAGAAACCGAAATAGCGGTTAATCGCACTTGGCCGCTCATAGTGAAGACAACAGTATTTGTATTTGTTGCAACACAATCGACAGTTGATGATAAGCCATTAACCGATAATGTTCCTGCAGATAAAGTAGTATTATTTGCGGTTAATTCATTTCCAGAAATTGAGGTGAAATCAATCCAATATAGCTTGTATCCACTTGGAACGCTGACAGTCATTGTAGCATTTGCATAAATTCTCACGCTTACTGGATCGGTGACATAGAAACCAGGATCATTTGAAGAATCTGCTTTATCAACTGAAACTTTTGCCACAGTTAATTTGCCAGAAAGATCAACAGGTGTTCCTTTTTCTGTGCTAACGGTTTTTACTTCGCCAATATCAGTTTTATCGAAGTTTGTCGAAGTTTTGACGCCTTCAAATGTCAATAATCCTGACGCAGTAACATCGATGTAGTTAGAAACAGCTGTATTTTCTTTGGAGGTTGCGGTGATTCTAACAGTGTCATTAGCTAAAACTGTAACTAAGCCGTTTTCATCGACGCTCATTTTGCTGCTATCTGCTGATGACCAAGTAACAGATGTATCTAATCCTGAGCCAGATTGAGTAGCAACGCCGTTTAATTTAAGAGTTTTTCTTCCTAAATAACCTTCGGTGACGCTTGCGGTTGTCGCAGTGCTACTTCCGTTAATTTCAACGCCGGTAATTTCTCCAGTTGCAGCCGGTTTTGTGTAAGTTATTTTAAAGTTGCCGGATTTCCATTGCAATTGTTTTCCCTTGCTTACATATATATTTTGTATATATATCTTTGTTAGGCCTTCAGTCGCGGTGGTTGCAATTTGGTGTGTACCATCTTGTGCAGTGCCCCATGTTCTACTAATGGCTGATGTATCATCAACAACTGTTGTTCCTTCAGCGTCTAAAGAAGTCCCGACGGTCATGGAATTGCCGTAATAGGATCCTGAATAAGTAATTTCTATTTTTTGAATCTTATATTCATTAAGAGCAGAAAGCTCTAAGAAATTACCCATATATAGTCGAGCATTTGTTGTGTAACTTGAATTTGGTGCAGTTGATGTTGTGCTGCCTTGATGTTGCACTACTGTTATGTTACTGTCAGCAATTGTCCAAGTAATTGTTTTGGCAGCGCTATCATAGCTACCAGTATTTAAAGCTTCTGTATCAGATGTATCCGCTTTAACTCCGATAGGAGCGGGTTGAACACCTTGTAGGCAAGCACCAACGCCTAAGGTTAAAACTAAGCCTAATGAAAAACCGGCTAGTCTTTTGTGAAAATTTTTCATATTTTCGTTTCTTGTTTTTCCTTTCTTTTTATTTTTCAAGCACACCCTTGACTTGTGCTTTTTGTTATTTCAATTGTCATATATATATATATATATAGCAAGGTTATTTTAAAAAAGATGCGATGAAATCGAATAAAGAGAATGGTAAATATTGATTCATCGTTTTTAGAAAAAAAGATTAATTTTTAGTTATATTTTTAGATATTTTTGATGATGGCTTTAAAGAAGAAATTAAACGATTTATTTAGACAAAGAAACAAAATTAACATATTTGTAATTAAATAATGAATTATTTTACGAATTGTTTTATTATGTAGCTAGAAGTTCTATTTTTGTTACGGGAGGTTAGCTTTATGAAACAAAATGATATCGATACTAAGATTACGAATGCTTTATTGTCTTTAATGGAGAAAAAAGATTATAAAAGCATCTCTATTACAGATATTGTCAATGAAGCTGGATTAAGTCGAGTCACTTATTATAGACATTTCTCAACTAAAGAAGATATTGTTATTCGCTATTTTGAGCTAACTAAAAAACGCTTTAGCGAGCAGACTAGATTAACTTCTCATGAAGCTCCCAAAAACAATGAATTAGTCATCCTTGCTTTATTCTTATTCTTTAAAGCCAACCTTAAAGCTAATAAATGTCTTAGAAAGGCTGGACTTGATGGGGAATTATTGAAGTTTTTATCGACAGAATTCTTAGAGAATTTGCCAGTTAAGTTTGATAAATATATCGCCTATTTTGTTGCTGGGGCTTTATACAATGTTTTGATTCATTGGTTAGATAATGATTGCAAAGATTCAATTGAAGAGGTCTCCAAACCATTTATCGATACTCAAAATGCTTTAGAGAAATACGCTTTAGAAAAATAGATAGAACACTCCAATAGCTTGTAGGATTGTTCCTATTAATACAAAGACATGGAAAACAGCATGAAACCAAAGGTTTTTATGACCAATTCCATAAAGAATTGAACCAACGGTGTAAGATATTCCTCCTAAAAGGATTAAGATGAAAGCTTGACTGGATAGATAAGTGAATAAGGTCGTAAACATTATCATCCATCCCATTGCGATATATAAGACCATTGAGATGGCTTTAACATATTTGTTTTTTAAATCGTAGAGATTGATAAATATGCCAATTAAGGCTAAAGCCCATTGAAGAATTAAGACGATTAAGGCGATATTTGTTTTATCCAATAAGGCGATGCATATCGGCGTATATGTGCCAGCGATAAGAGCATAAATTGTCGAATGATCGATGGCTCTTTTTAGCTTTTTATCTTTAGCATCTAAAGGAGTCTTATGATAGATGGAAGATACACTATAAAGGATTGAGGCTGTAATGCCGAAGATTAATAAACCTATTAAAGAAGGAACATTGATGTTTCCTTGCAAATATAAGACTATAGAAGCAACTATAATAGCGATGCCTAAAGGTACACCTAATAAATGCGAATAAAAATTAAAATCATCTTGTGAAGCGCTGTATTCTGGCACATCAAGATTAGCGATATTTTCTTGCCATTTTTTCATGAGTTTCATCCTCCAAGAGGTAAGTTTATTTATTTATTAAGATTTGTATATAAACAGTTATCGCTTTAGTTTCTACTCATTTTATTATTAACTCTACTATCGTTAGAATTCAAAAAAATTATTCGATAAAATCAGGAGTTCAACTAAATCTATAATTCTTATTTTCTTTTTATAAAGAAAGAGTATAATTCTCGTTTGGTATGGAAATAACTAGCAAAGAGGAATATCTATTTGGTA
Source organism: Coriobacteriaceae bacterium (assembly GCA_963612925.1). Lineage (GTDB taxonomy): Bacteria > Bacillota_I > Bacilli_A > RFN20 > CAG-826 > Fiminaster. The sequence continues at coordinate 3,352 of CAVDXG010000001.1, forward strand.
AAGAGAAAGTCATTAAGTCCTTGTTTTTACTTGCTCCTCCGGTGATGCTATCACAGTTAATTCAAGCGTTATACAATGTTGTCGATTCCCTTTTCTTAGGCCATTATTCTGATAGCGCCTTAAACGCCTTAACAATTATTTATCCTTTTCAATATCTTGCGATTGCTCTATCTATTGGCATCGGTGTTGGCGTCAACACCTTTATGGCTAGACAGTACGCTTTAAACAAAAAAGAAGAAGCTGAACACGCCGTGATGGTGGGAACTATTTTAGCCCTCATCTTTTGGATTGCTTTTGCTCTTATAACTTTATTAACTATTAACTTCTATGTCCGAAGTATGGCTAGCAATGAAGCGACGATCAAAGATGGCGTTATGTATGGTCTTATCACCTGTGTTGGTTCACCTTTTATTTTTCTAGAAGCTGTCTTTGCTAGATCTCATCAAGCACGTGGCAATATGGTTCAACCAATGATTGGCCAGATTGCTGGAGCCGCTACTAATATTGCATTAGATCCATTATTTATTTTCGTCTTCAAAATGGGCACCGCAGGAGCAGCAATTGCCACAGTTATCGGCCAATTTATCTCCTTTTTAGTCAGTTTTTATAAAGGTTATCGAAAAGGTCCGGCTTTTAAAGAATATTCTTATTACATTAAAAACATTTTCTTCTATGGCTATTCAGCTGGACTTCAACAACTTCTAATGAGCGTTTATATTGTTCTTCTCAATCTCATCTTAGCTAAGTTTGGTGAAAATGCGATTACGGTTTTAGGACTATATTACAAACTTCAAAGTTTCTTCTTTATTCCTTTGTTTGGCCTAACTACTTGTATCATTCCTTTTCTTTCTTATAATGTAGCGCGCGAAGATTATCATCGCTGTCGAGAAATAATGAAATATAGTTGGCTCATCTGCGGACTGCTGATGAGCATCGGAATGATTTGTTTTATTTTCCTTCCGAGCGTGATGGTGAAGATGTTTACTAACAATGAGGGAGTTATCGAACTTGGTTCAATTGCTTTTCCAATCATTGGAGCTAGCTTTTTTAGCGCCATATTTTCCTTATCGCTTCCCACCTTTTTTCAAGCCATTGGCAAAGGCTTTAAAAGCACAATCTTAGTTTTGCTAAGACAGCTCATCTGCTTAGTGCCAATAATGTATGCCTTTAGTTTTATCGGCGTCAATTATGTTTGGATTGCTTTCCCAATCGCTGAGACGGCATCTGGGCTATTAGGTATCATCTTTTATATCATCCAAATTCATAATTGGAATAAAATAAGTAATCCAAAGGTTCAGACTTTGAAGCATAGTTGATCGATTAAGACTTAAAAAAACTAAATTTACGATTAAGAAAACTTCTATTTCTTTTTAAGTTCTGGAAGAGGTAATGTATCCACAGATGCATCAAACATCTCGACTTCTGGATATTTTTTAGCTAATTCATCATATACTGGTTTGGTGTTTTTTCTTTTCAAATGCTTAAAACCATCAATCGAATATTGCTTCAAGCAATAGCTGACAAATTCTTTAGTTGCATTATTCATGAAATAATGATCTTTTTTATTCATGAAATAGTTATAGGCGGTATCGCTTTTAAATTGTTTTGGATTGTAAGTATAAGAGGCGCTTAAAACATCACCGACATATTCTAATGCGTATTTATATGGCATTCTTTTTGCTAAGATTCGTCCTCCAAAGAAGTCGGTCCAATATTCCCAATGATGAGGATTTCTTTTGGTGTGGTGTTGACACACTTTTGAGAAATAGTTATTGTTTAGCCTCTCTTCATATACCGGCGAGTGATGACCTTCATAATATTTGCTGGAGGTAAAAAATTCGATAGGCGTATATTTAGTTAAATCATGCTTCAAAGCATGGAAGAAAATGCCGAGATGATAGCCATTTCTTATAACTCGATGACGATGTTTGCTGATGAGGATGAAGTGTTTAAAAGGATGCGACATTTTCTAAATTTTCTATGACTTTGATGATATCATCGTGAACAACGATTTTAAAGTAACTGTCTAACGGAGTTATATCTTTGTTTATTAAAATTGTGTCTCTTCCTTTAAATTTATAGATGAGCCCGGCTGCCGGATAGACATTTAACGATGAGCCGATGACTAATAGTAAATCGGCGTTATGTAGCGCTTGCAATGAATCGATGATGTTACTTGTTTCGATGCCTTCTTCAAAAAGGATAACATCAGGTTTAACTAATCCTTTACATTTCTTACAGTGCGGAGCCTCTTTGAACGAACAGATATAGTCTAAATCATATTTTTGATGGCAATTTAGGCAGTGATAACTTTGAACACTTCCATGGAATTCGATGACATTTCTAGAACCTGCAAGAGTGTGCAAACCATCGATATTTTGAGTGATTATAGTTACTTCGTGATTGTCTTCTAATTTCTTTAAAAATAGATGTGCTTTATTTGGTTTAGCGTTTCGATAGACCATTTCGTTTTTATAGTAGTCATAGAATAAATCAGGATGAGACATGAAAAAACTATGTGAAACAATTGTTTCATAACTATAGCCATATTTCTTTTTTAAATCAGGATTATTAGCGGCCCCTTTTTCACCGCGGATATCAGGAATATTTGAAGCGGTGGAGATGCCGGCTCCGGTGATGACTACGATCTTTGGGCTATTTTTGATTAATTGAGCTATTTCTTCGATTATGTTCATTTTCCTTGAAGTTGAATTAGAAGTTCTTCTTTTTTCTTATCGCCTAAAAGTTTTTCAACAATTGCTAATGCGAAATCGATCGAATAATACATGCTTCTTGCGGTGATGATTTGCTTATCAAGTTGAACTTCGGTGTGCGTGTTTATGCCTTCTCCTTCTTCACATAATGGGAAGCAGGTATATTTTTTCTCTTTGAGAAGCCCGAGTCGACCAAGCACGCCCGGAGCTGCGCATATTGCACATATGAGTTTATTTTTTAGGCTGAAGTCTAAAACGAATTGATTGACTAAAGAAGACATTTTTAAATTTGAGGTTCCTTTGCCTCCACCTGGAAGAATGAGAAAATCAAAATCTTCCTCTTTGACATTTTTTAATAAAGTGTCAGCTTTTACGATTAAATTGTGACTTGAAGTTACATAGAGTTCTTCATTTATTGAGGCGGTAATAATTCTGATTCTGGCTCTTAGTAAAACATCGCGAGTTGTCAGAGCTTCATTATCTTCAAAACCATTTGCTAAAAGTAATAATCCATTCATCGATTTATCCTCCTTTTATTATTATAAACTTTAGTTTAACTTTATGTGCTTACTCTTCAATAAATTTTAGAAATAATTTGTTCTACTTTTAAATATGGGATTAATGTTAAAAAAATCGATTAAATCGCTATTTTCCATTTGTTTAAAATCGCAGAATATTTGTTTGCTTCTTTTTCTTAACTAGCGCGAGTGTTAAAATAAATTTATGAAAAGAAAACATTTTTTATATAGTTTTCCTCTTCTTGTGGTTACTTGTCTTTCCTCTTGTGGGGAAAAAGGCGTAACTCATCCAGCGGAGGATTACTTTTTAGACGTCCCTTATAAAGAGGACTTCACCATTTTGCAGATGACTGACATCCATCTTGGGATGGAGGATAATTTGCAATATCATTTTGACTTCATGGATTTAACGATTAATGAAGCTAAACCTGACTTTTTAATGCTCACTGGTGACTTGTTTACCTTCGCTAATGAAAATGTCATGTATTCCTTGTTCAATTTTATTGATTCTCACAAAATTCCGTGGGGTGTTACCTTTGGTAATCACGATGAACAAGTCTATTTTTCAATCTCAAAGATGACTTCAACATTATCGAATTTTTCTCAATATTGTAAGTTCATCGACTACATGGATGATGATGTCTATGGCAACGCCAATTACGTCATCAATCTTAAAGAAGGAGATAAGACTAAATTTGAGATGTTCATTCTCGATAGCAATCGTTATCGATATGGAAAACATATCGGTTATGACTATATCCATAAAGATCAAATCGATTGGTATGAAAGAATGGTGAAGCATTCAAATGAAGTGAATAAAAGAGTCGTTCCATCTATCGCTTTCTTTCACATTCCATTTGAAGAATATCAAACAGCTTACGATTTAGCTAAAAGTGGCTCAAGCGAAGCGAAATTAACTTTTGGCGAAAACCGCGAGAGCGTTTCTTCACCGAAAGAAAATAGCGGTTTCTTCGATAAAATCGTTGAACTTGGCTCGACTAAAGCAACCTTTGTTGGCCATGACCACACCAATCATAGTGTAACCAACTATAAAGGCATCGATTTAGTTTATGGACTACATTCTACTGATCGCGTTTATCACGATGAAGATTTAATGGGTGGCTTAGCCATCACTATTAAAAGTGATGATAGTTTAGAATATCATTCCTACTATCACACATATGCGGAGGTGAATATAAAATGATTAAACCTAGAATTTATCACATTATCGCCTTTGTTGTTTATCTTTTGGTTGCCAGCTTTTTAGTTTTTTATGGAACAAATTGTTTCTTCACCAATGTTGTAAATTATGAAAATAGTTTGAACTTCCCATTTGTCTTTGTGACATTCCCTTGGCTATTTTTAGCTATTGAGTTTGCGACATCTTTAATCTTTTTAGTCCGCCTACTAAGAATGGATATCTCTTATAGAAGTCATCATATCAAAGTTTATTCTATTCAGTTCTTTGTCTATTCTGCTTTAGGAGTCATTTTCGCAATTGTGGGAATGATAATTCATAAAAATATCCTTTTTGATAATCCTTTCCCTGGCGTTTTATTGATTCTTACTATTGTTCATTTGCTCATCTGCGGTGGAGCAGTCTTTAGCTATTTCCATCTTAAAAAGAATCCGCTTTATGAAAAAGAGGAGCGATTTAGTTATACTAAATCATATGGATTTAAAAGTGCTCTTTTAGGTATATTTACTTTCTTTGCCTTGAACCGCTTTGGAGCGTTCTTGCAGAGCTTCTTTTATATGGAATATGCCCATTTCTTTTTCACAATTCTCTTCTATTTATCTTTGATTAGTCCTTTATTTATGCTCATTGCTTTTGTAAATCCTAGCTTAGAAATAAAATCAAAGGATAATTATTTCAAACAAGAAGTTATCGTGTGGTGTTCTTTCTTAGCTTATAATCTTGCAACTGGGCTTTATGTCATCATCACTGGATTGACTAATCCGCTTCTCATCTCTTTAGTTTCAGCGGCGATGCCATTAGAAAGACTTATCACATTCCCAATTGATGCAATTATGCTTTATGGTTTAAATATTCTTTTCCCAATTGGAAGATTGATTTATTTATACCGCAAAGAAAAATTAGCAAAATAATAATCTAATGATTATTCTACGATCTCGCCTGCTTTTTTAAGGGCGAGTTTTGTGGCGATTGGGCCAATTAATTCATAGATTAAGGTGCTCGTTAAAATGATGGCTAAAATCATTGAGCCATACATGACGAGTTGTTCTCCTATTTCAGCTTGACCTGAACTAATTAACTCATTGCCTTCTTTTACTAGCGTGCTAGTAGCGGTGTTAGCTAAGCCAATTGCGACGCCCGCCTGTGGAATTAGGGCGAAACCAAGATATTTTTGAACAGTTTCTTCAGCGTGCGTGGCTTTAGCTGAGACAAAAGAGCCGGTCCATTTGCCGAGAACTCGAGAAATTAAATATACCAAAGCGATGACAACGATTATTAAAGCGTTTGAACTAGTGAATATCGTTAAATCTAAGGATGCACCTGAAACGATGAAGAAGAGCATAAAGATAGGTGGAGTAAACATATCCATTCTTTCAAAGATCATCGTTGCATCATCGCGGAAGTTGATTAAGACTGCGCCAATCATCATCGCCGACAATAAGCCTGAAATGGAAATATTGACGCCTTCAGGAAGAATATTTGACCACGGCAAAGCAGCTAATCCAGCGCAGATAAAGATGGCGACGATGCACATAATCATTCGATTGGCTCGGCTTTTGAAGAATTTGCAACCTAGCGTTACTAAAAAGCCTAGAAGCGTTCCTAATACTAGACTTGCTAGAATGGAAACTAATGGATAAACGGCTAGAGATAGAAAACTTGGCGAAGTACCTTTAGCCATGGCTTTAGAGATGGAAAATAAGATTTCAAAAGCAATTAAGGCGACCGCATCATCGAAGGCGACGACTGGAAGCAATGTATTTACAACTGGTCCTTTAGCTTTGTATTGCTTAACAACCATCAAGGTGGCAGCTGGAGCAGTTGCGCAGGCAATCGCACCTAAAGTGAGAATAATTTCAACCGGAATATCTTGAATAAATATTTTGGCGATAAATAATCCAGCGATGACAAAGATGGCGCCACCTAAAGCTTCGCAAACAGTGATGATAACTAATCTTTTTCCTAAAGACTGAAGTGAACTTCTTTTAAAAGAAGTGCCGATGCTAAAAGCGATAAAGCCAAGCGCGGCATTGCTAATAAAATCCATTACTTCTGAATCGTAGACAATATCTTTTAAGCTATTACCATTACCCATATCGATATTGGCTAAAGCTAAGCCTAAAACGCATGGTCCGATTAAAATGCCAGCGATTAGATAGCCAGTGACATTTGGCATTTTGATGATTTTCATCAATCTTGTGGATAATAGGCCAACTAAAAGAGCGAAAGCTAATATTAATAATTGATACATTTTCTAAAACGACCCTTCGTATTTTTCGACTGGAACGACAAACATGCCTCCGCGGACTTTTTTAAATCCTTGAGTTCCTTCGCGAATAAGTGAAGTTGCTAAATCGATTTGATTTTCATCTAAAAGAGCGTAGAAAGTGGTGTTTTCTTCGTAACTTATTTTCTCTAAATGGCGCAGAGTCATGAATTGGATTTCATTATCTTCTAGGTCGTTTACAAAATGTTTTAAGCTAGTGGAAGCCAAAACTGTTCCATTGATGTGATTATTTGTAAGCGAATGAATGACCTCGTGGGTGTATTTATTGTTTTCAAAGACAGCGAATAGTAGATGTTTCATATTTTTCTTCTTTCTTATGCAACTAGATTATAAACCTAATCTAGGAATAATATTCTTCCTAAGCGGATGTGAGTGGCTTTATTAGCGATGGCTACTAGATAATCTTCGCTCATTCCCATCGATAAATAGGGGAGCTTAATGTTAAATTTTTTCTCTAAATCATCTTTAAGATGAGTCAATTTTGAAAACTGGTCATTTAAGGATGATTCTGAGGAATGATTAACGCTCATCATCATTAATCCAACGACTTGAATGTTTTTAAATTTAAGAAGTTTTTCAAAGAAAGAGCCAATGTCATCTAGTTTGACACCGTTTTTATTTTCTTCATCGTTTATTGATACTTCTACAAATACTTTTAATGGATTAGCTCGATGCTCATCAATGATTTTTGCTAATTTAAGTGAATCTAGTGAATGAAGATAATCTATTTTATCGATAACTTCTAAAGCTTTATTTCTTTGAAGATGACCGATGAAATGCCAAATGATATTGTAATCTTTTAAGGCATTATATTTTTTTAAGAAAGAATCTACTCTATTCTCACCGAAATCACTAATTCCTGCGTCGAATAATTTAATCATCTCAGATTCATCGACATATTTAGTTGCGGCGACTAAAGTTACATTATCTGGAATAGTCTTAATAAAGTCTTTGATATCGTTTCTAACTTGCATGCGATTATTGTATATCTTTCTTTTAGAAAGGGTTAATGAATTTGAAATTAAATTTTTGTTTTTTTGTTACCCAACAAATTAGTTATATGATAATATAAAGTAGGTTATAGTAAAACAAGCAAAAGTTATGAACATGCTCTCATTTGCCATTTCGAAAGAAGAAAATAGGAACGAAAAATTAATTCAGTTATACGAAAGCGAATTAAAATCTCTTCCTAATGGCTCTTTGCGAGAAAAAATAATAAAGAATAACTCTTATTTCTATCTAACTTATCGAAAAGGAAATAAAGTTGTTAGCCAATACATTGGTAAGAACTATAGCGAGGTTAAAAAGATAAAAGAGCAATTGAACAGAAAAAAGCATATTCAAGAATTGCTCAAAGAACTTTATAAAGAACAAAAGATGATTAAAAAAATGGAAAAATTATTATGATCGTTTACCATGGAACAAATCTAAAAGTTGATAAACCTAAACTTATTAATTCAAATCGTTATTTAGATTTCGGATCAGGGTTTTATACGACTACAAATTATGAACAAGCAGTTAATTTTGCTAATAAAGTGAGCAAAAGAAACGGAGGAAAAGCTATTGTTAACAAATATTCTTTTGACGAGAGCAATTTAGCTGTCTTATTAGTGAAACGCTTTTCTTCACCGGATAAACAGTGGCTTGACTTTGTGTCGAAAAATCGAAATGGTATCTCTTTTAAAGAGCAATACGATATCGTCATAGGCCCCGTTGCTAATGATGATGTATATCGCACGCTTCAGCTTTATTTTTCCTCGCTTTTAAGTAAAGAACAAGCTCTTGAAATGCTAAAAATTAAAAGTTTACATACTCAATACACTTTTAAAACTGTAAAGGCACTTTCCTATTTGAAATTTATGGAGGCTATCGATGTATGACTATGAATAAACAATTTAATTCTTTTATCGGCGTGACAATCATTCCTTATGTTGTTGATCTCATCGCTAAAAGAGAGAAGTTTAAAGAAGAAAAAGCTATTAACCTATTTTATAATTCCGAGGTTTATAAACTGCTATCAAACGAAGATAGCAAAGTTTGGCATTACAGCCCTTTAACAATTTATGAGATGTGGAAAGGCGAATTTAAGAATGGGAAAATCGTTTTTCCTGAGGAATAAAACATGAGCAAAGAATTGCCGTTTATGATCTTTTGTATCGAGGAATATAAAAGCGAGAAAAATATGACCGGAAAAGAGGTTGTTAATTATTTTGATAAATACAATGTTCTTGAATACATCAAATCTTTTTACGAGTCGCTTCATACGACTGGCGTGAAATATATTGTTAACGATATCGACATGTATATTGCTTCATGTAAAGAAAATTAACTTATTTAAAAATAAGCAATAAAAAAGACCGTTACTCATTTTGGCGTCTACCTATTTTTTAATGTCTAGGATTTAGGATGCCATCTTTTTCACGGTCTTTTCTGGTTTAGATTTTCGATAAGACGACTTTGTTATCTAGATAATCCACTTTGAATTTGTGTTTAGTGTCGACTGTGCCATCGATAATGGCTCTAGCGATGACAGTTTCAATCTCGCTTTGGATGAAGCGTTTGATTGGTCGAGCTCCAAATTCATAAGAGTAGGAAGAATCAAGAATATATTTCTTCAAGTTATCGCTGAATTCAAAGGAATAATAATTTTCTTTAAGTCGATTGTTCAAGATATTTAACATCTTCTCAACGACTTTATATTGGACATCCTTTGAAAGAGGATTGAAGTAGACAATTTCATCGATACGATTCAAGAATTCTGGTCTAAAGGTGCGGTGGAGAAGTTCATTAACTTCATCCTTTTTGCCTTCTAGCAATAAATCACTTCCTAAATTTGAGGTCATGATAATAATCGTATTCTTGAAGTCAATTACTCGGCCTTGAGAATCGGTTATTCGTCCATCATCAAGAATTTGTAAGAGCAAATTGAAGACTTCTGGATGCGCCTTTTCGATTTCATCGAATAAGACGATGCAATAAGGATTTCTTCGCACTTTTTCAGTGAGTTGTCCGCCTTCTTCATAACCAACATAGCCTGGTGGGGCTCCAATTAGTCTAGAAGTGCTATATTTCTCCATATATTCGCTCATGTCGATGCGGACCATGTGCGTTTCGCTGTCAAATAGCGCTTCCGCAAGAGCGCGAGCGACTTCGGTTTTGCCAACACCAGTCGGTCCTAAAAAGAGGAAGGAACCAATTGGTTTATTTTGATCTTTAATGCCTGCTCTTTGACGCAAGATTGCATCGCTAACTAATGAAATAGCTTCATCTTGACCGATTACGCGTTTTTCAAGAATTTCTTTTAGATGCAGCACTTTTTCTTTATCACCTTGGGAAATTTTGCTCACCGGAATATTGGTTTGCTTTGAAACGATCTTAGCAATTTCTTCTTCAGTGACTACTTCAGAGAGAATGTGATCGTGCTTTTCTTTATCTTCAATAACTGACAATTCTTTTTCTATCTCCGGAATTTCTTTGTATTGAATTTGACTTGCTCTTTCATAATTTGCTGAAGTGAAGGCATTATTTAGTTCGAATCGAGCTTTATCGAGTTTAACTTTTAATTCCTTAGCTTTGCTAATTTCTTGTTTTTCGTCTTGCCATTTCTTGTAGATTTTATCTTGTTCAACTTTTAGGTTATCGAGATTTTCTACTAATTTTTCAAGACGTTTTTTGCTTGAATCATCGCTTTCTTTTTCAAGAGCAACTCTTTCAATTTCTAACTGCTTAATTTTACGATTGAGTTCATCAAGTTCAGTTGGAGTTGATTCAATTTCCACTCGGATTGAAGCACAGGCTTCATCGATTAAATCGATGGCCTTATCTGGCAAAAATCGATTAGTTATATATCGATTAGATAATGTGACCGCGGCGATAATGGCATTATCAGTGATTTTCACGCCGTGATGAGATTCGAATTTTTCTTTTAAGCCTCTTAAAATAGAAATTGTATCTTCCACGGTTGGTTCGTTGACCATTACCGGCTGAAATCTTCTTTCGAGTGCGCGATCTTTTTCGATGTATTCGCGATATTCATTTAAGGTTGTCGCCCCGATACAATCGATTTCACCTCGAGCAAGCATTGGTTTAAGCATATTGCTAGCATCAAGTGCTCCATCAGCCTTTCCGGCTCCGACGATTAAATGGATTTCATCGATGAAAAGAATGATTTTGCCTTCGCTAGCTTTAATTTTGTTTAAAACTGCTTTTAATCTTTCTTCGAATTCTCCACGATACTTTGCGCCCGCGACGAGTGCGCCCATATCCAATTCAAATATAGTTTTATTTTTTAGTGAAAGAGGAACATCATCTTTGACAATTCGTTCCGCTAGTCCTTCAAGAATGGCGGTTTTACCAACACCTGGTTCACCGATTAAGATGACATTGTTTTTATTTTTTCTAGCCAAAATTTCGATGATTTTTCTTATTTCATCATCGCGACCAATGACTGGATCAATTTTGCCATCTCGAACTTGCTGAGTAACATCACGACCAAATTTTTCAAGGATATTTTCGTCTTTGGAATAATCTTCCATACCGTCCATATTGTTCATAAGTTTACCTCCTTGTATTTTGGCACTCTTAATATCTGAGTGCTAACATTATTATAGTAAAAAATTAGCACTCGTCAACTTTGAGTGCTAAATTTCGTGAATAATACCTATTATTCGGAACTATTTTTTATTTTTAAGCGATTTTTTAATCGCGTTTAAGGTCTCTTTTGAGATGACATGTTCTAGGAGACAGCAATCCTTATCGGCGGTTTTTTCACTTACCCCGATTTGGATTAGAAAGTCGCGAATCGTGATGTGAATGTTATAGACTTTTTTGCCGATTTTTCTTCCTTCATCGGTTAAAGAAATTGAGCCATATCTTTCTTTTTCAATATAGTTTAATTTTAAAAGTTCGTTCATCGCTTTGGTAACAGCTGGTTTAGAAACGCCAATCATTCTAGCGATTTCTACTGATTTTGCTTGTTTACCTTTTTGTTCGAGAATGTAGATAGCTTCAATATAGTCTTCAATTGATTGAGATAATTGGGAATGTTTCATATAAAAAAATATAGTGAGTAAATTCTAAGAATTCAAGAATTTGCTAATTTAATTTTTTAGTTAAAAAAAGTAATATAGAAAGCATGGATAATCTTGAAACACTTTTTGATAAACAGCAGTACGATTTAATCATCAAATTAACGGAAGATTCTTTTGATTATAAGGAATGTTTTTTGCATCTTCTTTCACTGGTGATGCTTAAGCGATATGACGATGCTTTAGTAGATATTGCTAATCATCAAACTATCTTAGAAAAAGGGAATTTGTATAAGCTTATTAAACTTCATTTTGAATTGCTTTTTTCTTTAGCGTTATTTGATGAGGCTAAAAAAGCTTTAAAGCATTATCAAGATTTGCCCTATGATTCGCAGAAAGTGGAGGAGTTACTTATAGATTTGCCTAAGCAAATTGAAGAGGAAGAACACCCTAATTCTAAAGTACTAACTTTAGATGAGGCCAACGAAATTCTTTTAAAAGAGAGTGATAACGCTTTGCTAGCTGAGGCTTTATTTTCGCTAAAAGAATTAAATTTTAAAGGTTATGTTGATGCCTTAAAAACTGTAATTGTAAATGAAAAAATCCATCCTAATTTAAGAACTTTTGGCTTAATCGTTTTAAAAGAAAATGAATACGATAAGGAAGTTGAATTTTTGACTCCAACAAAGGAATTAATAAAAGTAAATCCTCATAAACTGGAAGCCCCTTTTTGTTCTAAAGCCTACTTTGAAGTTCGCAAAGGAATTGATGAATTAGCTAAGAAAGATGTGAGCATGCATCAAACTGCTTTTCAATTATTAAATTGCTTAGTTATGGATCTTTATCCTAGCGATATTAATTTAGCGGAACCTCTAAAAGTAGCTCGAGCCATCATATTGTTAGCTAAAGAATCGATGCAGCAGAAAAATATCAATGAAGATGATGATATTATTCTTCTAAAGAATAAAATTAGCGATATTGCTAAGGAAATTCCTGATCTAGTTCTTTGATTTTTAAGCGATAAAAATAGGTGATTATTATTTTATCTTTTTGCTTGTATTGATATAAGCATTTTTATATACTTTTACTTAGTAAATTTAAGGAGACACAATAAAATTTATGAAAAGAGTAATCAATAAACTTGAAAATTCTAAAGTCGAAGTCATCTGCGACATCGACACAAAAACTTGGCAAGATGAACAAGAAAAAGCTTTTGAAAAATTAGCTAAAGATTTTAGTTTGCCCGGTTTTAGAAAAGGAAAAGTTCCGGCTGAAATGGCTCGCAAGCACATCGATAAAATGAAAATCTTAAATGAAGCTATCAACGATTTGCTTCAACCTACCTTTGATGAAGTTTTAAAAGAAGAAAAACTCACTCCAATGGTTCGTCCAACTGTTGATGTTACTAAAGTAAGCGATACTGAACTTCAGCTTAAATTCGTCATCGTTTTACCTCCAGAGGTCAAGCTTGGAACTTATAAAGGCTTAGATTTAGTCCGCGATAAAGTTTCAGTTACCAAAGAAGAAATCGATAAGGAAGTTGAAAAATTAGTTGCTCAAAACGCAAATCTAGTTGTGAGCGAAAATCCAGCGAAAATCGGTGACACTGTCGTTATCGATTTTGTCGGTTCGATTGATGGCAAAGAATTTGATGGAGGAAAAGCTGATAACTTCTCCTTGGAACTTGGATCGCATCAATTTGTCCCTGGTTTTGAAGAACAATTAGTTGGCGTTAAAAGCGGTGATATAGTCGATGTTTTAGTCACTTTCCCTGAACAATATGTCAAAGACTTAGCCGGCAAGAAAGCTAACTTTAAAGTCACTGTTCACGAAGTGAAAGAAAAAGTCGTTCCCGAATTGAATGAAGAGCTCATCAAAGAACTTGCTATTCCAGAAGTCAATGATGTTGCTTCTTTACATGAACATCTTAAAAAACAATTGACATCTCAAAAAGAAAATCAAGCTAATAATAAATTGTTAGATGCGATTATTGCTAAAGTTGTCGATTCTTCAAATGTCGAACTCTCTAAAGAGATTGTCGATGAAGAAATCGAAGGCATGAAACACAACATCGAAAATCAAGTCAAAGGCCGTGGTTTAACAATGGAACAATATTTAGATATCACTGGTCAAAATAAGGAACATTTTGAAGAACATCTTCGTAAAGACGCTGAAAAGAATCTTCGTTCAGTGCTCGTGATGGAAGAAATCGCGAAAGCTGAAAATATTAAAGTTGAAGAAAAAGATCTTGAAGAAGAATTTAAAAAGATTGCCGACCAATACAAAATGGACGTCAAGCAAGTTAAAGAAATTCTCTCTAAAGACCTCAATCGTTTTTCAATGGAGATTAGAACTCGTCGAATCCAAGACTTCTTAATTGAAGCTAACGAAAAGAAAAACGTAAAATAAAATTGTAAGGAGAGCAATTGATGGATAAAAAAAGTAAAATTTCGCTTCCGTTATTGATAACGAAAAATTTCGTTATCTTTCCTGGAAAAAAAGACGAAAAAGTTGATGCTGGTCGTGATTTTTCGATTAAAGCTATCAATGCGTCTCGAGATTTAAATAGCTCTTTACTTTTAATTACTAGCCAAAAAGATTCATCAGTTGAAGCACCGAGCGATAAAGATGTTTATTCAGTTGGCACTTTAGCCAAGATTGTCTCTTATAGCGACATGAAAGGCTATGTGAGAATCCGCATCATTGCTGAAGATAGATTTTCCTTTAAATCAATAAATTTTGACCCTCAAGGTTTCTATGTTGGCGAAGGTTATATTTTAGAAAGCATTGAAAGCAATGAAAAAGAAAGTGCCAGTTTGATGAAAAAGATATGGTCGATCATCAACACTTTGAATAAATTTATCGCGACTTTGCCTCGCCAAATCTATTTAGAACTATCATCTTTAAAATTGAGCGCTTCTGAATTTGCTGACATTTTAGCTCCTTATTTATTCACAACTGAAAAGAAGCGTCAGGAGTTGCTTGAAGAAGCGGATGCTACTAAACGACTTGAATTTGTTTTAGATATTGTCAATGAGATGAAGTTAGAAAACCAAGTCGACGCTGACATTGAAAAGCGCGTTGCTAAAAGCGTTGAGAAAAACCAAAAGGATTTTATCCTTCACGAAAAACTCAAAGCTATCAAGGAAGAGCTTGGCGATAAAGATGGAGATAATCCGGAATCAATTTTAGAAAAAGTTGAAAATAATCCATATCCTGAGCACATTAAAAATAGAATAAAAGCTGAACTTAAGCGTTATGATATGCTTCCGCAAGCTTCGCTTGAATCTTCTCTATTGATGTCGTATATTCAAACGCTTTTAGAAGTGCCTTGGTATCAAAAGACCGAAGATAATGATGATTTAAATAATGTTAAAAAGATTCTTGACGAAGACCATTATGGTCTAAGCAAAGTCAAAGAAAGAATTGTTGAATATTTAGCGGTCAAAAAGATGACTGGCAATTTAAAAGCTCCGATTCTTTGCTTCTATGGACCTCCGGGCTGCGGAAAAACTTCGCTAGGCCGTTCTATTGCTAGAGCCTTAGGCAGAAAATTCTTTAAAGCTTCTTTAGGTGGAATTTCTGATGAAGCTGAAATTAGAGGCCATCGTCGAACTTATGTTGGCTCGATGCCTGGACGAATTATCGCTGGCATGAAAAAAGCCGGTGTCATCAATCCAGTATTTTTACTTGATGAAATCGATAAATTGTCTTCCTCTTATAAAGGTGATCCTTCCAGTGCGCTTCTTGAAGTGCTTGATCCAGAACAGAATTTTGCTTTCAACGATAATTATTTAGAAGAGCCTTACGATTTAAGCAATGTCTTATTTATTTGCACGGCGAATTATCTTGATAATATTCCAGGACCGCTTAGAGATCGTCTTGAATTAATTGAAGTCAATTCCTATACCGAACTTGAAAAGGTTCAAATCGCCAAACATTTCCTTCTAAAGAAGCAACTTAAGGCGAATGGGCTTGATGCTAAACATGTCAAATTTAGTGATGATGCTTATAAATTTATCATCGAGAAATACACGATGGAAGCTGGTGTTCGTGAACTAGAACGCAAAATAGCTGCCATTTTAAGAAAGGTTGTTGTTGAAATACTCACTTCTGAAAATAAAAATGAAGTTGTTTCGATTACGCCTAAACAAGTTGAAAAATATTTAGGTATTCCTCTATTTGAAAATTCTAAAAAAGAGAAGAGCGAACAAGTTGGTGTTGTCACTGGACTTGCCTACACTCAATATGGCGGAGATATTCTTCCAATTGAAGTCAACTATTTCCCAGGAAAAGGTGGCTTAGTTTTAACTGGAAAATTAGGCGACGTCATGAAAGAGAGCGCCTCAATTGCTCTAGATTATGTCAAAGCTAACGCCAAAAAATATAAAATCGATAGCAAACTTTTCGCGGACAATGATATTCATATCCATGTTCCTGAAGGAGCGGTTCCTAAAGATGGACCAAGTGCCGGCGTTGCGATTACAACGGCGATTATTTCCTCTTTAACCAACCGACCAGTTGATAACAATGTGGCGATGACGGGTGAAGTTACTCTTCGCGGAAGAGCTCTTCCAATCGGAGGACTTCGCGAAAAATCGTTAGCGGCTTTAAGAAGTGGCGTTAAAACGATCATCGTTCCTGATGAAAATAAAAAATCTGTCGATGAACTTCCTAAGGAAGTCAAAGAAGGCCTTAATATCCTTTATATGAAAAATGTTGATGACGCGGTTAAAGTCGCCATTAAGTGATGATTAATTTTGCTAATGCCACTTTTATAAAAAGTGCACCTAATTATTTAGATCGACCAGACTCACATTTAGATGAAGTTTGTTTTGTTGGCCGAAGTAATGTTGGCAAATCTTCGCTTATCAACGCTTTAACTAAAAAGAAAAAATTAGCCTATACTTCATCTAAACCTGGCTACACTAAGCTTTTAAATTATTATTTAATCGATAATTCCTTTTATTTGGTGGATGCGCCAGGCTATGGCTATACCTCATCAGGTAGCAAGCACTTAAACGCTTTTTCAAAGATGATGGAGAATTATTTCAAAAATCCGCATCTTAAATTAGTAGTTCTTCTTCTTGATTCAAGACGAGTGCCTAATGAAGATGATTTATCATTTGTAGATTTTCTAAAAGAAAACTATGTCCCATTTTTACTTGTGATGAGCAAGATTGATAAACTGAATCAATCTGAGACATCACAGATGAAAAAGAATATATTAGACTCTTTTGGAGAAGTTAATTATTTAACTGTATCGATAAATAAGAGTCAAACAATTGAACAATTAAAAGAAGAAATTGCTCATAGAATTAAAACTAAGTAGTTTCTTCTTGCTTTACGAAATCTGAAGCGGTGTATTCCTCACAGGGTTCATCACTTCTTTTTATAGGCCATTATTGGCACCGCTCTTGCTTTAAACCTTTTGAAGTTTTGATAGCTATAAGCAATATTTATTATGTTACAGTGTTCAAGTTTCTTTTAAATAATGCTGTTAGTATCGATACTATCATTTTGTTTTATTCTTTTAATTTATTCTATTGATGAAGATTTGATGTTTTTAATTGCATATCTAGATTCTTTATCGCTTGCCGATGAATAAAATTTTTATTAAAATTTAGTTGCTGTTGACAAAGAGGTTGATATCCACCTTGTTCTTAGAGAGGGCTAATTGCTGAAAAAGCCTAACAAGAAATATCATTGTCGCTTTCGAGGCTGAATAGGAATATTCCGTAATTCTTGCGTTAAAGATAAATTAAGTGCATATCATAAGATATGAATTAAGGTGGTACCACGTTAATGCGTCCTTAAAATTAGGACGCTTTTATATTGTTGGAGGAAAAAAAGATGCTCGATAAAAGATATGATCACAAAAAAGTAGAAGAAGGCAAATACGAATTTTGGAAGAGCAAAGGCTATTTCACAGCTGGCGATGTAAGCAAAACGCCTTTCTCGATGGTTATCCCACCTCCAAATGTTACCGGAAAACTGCATTTAGGTCACGCTTGGGATACGACAATTCAAGATATTACAGCCAGATATAAACGATTAAGAGGATACGATGTTTTATGGCTTCCTGGAGTGGACCACGCCGGTATTGCCACACAGGCGAAGGTTGAAGAAAAACTTAGAGGTCGAGGCATTTCTCGATACGACTTAGGCCGAGAAGAGTTTTTAAAAGTAGTTTGGAAATGGAAAGAAGATTACACCCTAAACATTCACGATCAGTGGGCAAAAATGGGCCTTTCGCTTGATTATACTCGCGAAAGATTCACTCTTGATGAAGGTCTTAGCTTAGCGGTCAAAACAGTTTTTAAAAGTCTATACGATAAAGGACTTATTTATCGTGGAGAGCGAATCGTTAACTACGATCCAGTTTTAAAGACTGCTTTATCGAATATTGAAGTAATTTATGAAGACACCAAAGGTGAATTTTATTATTTTAAATATCCAATCGTCGGAGAGGAGGGCTTTTTAGAAGTTGCCACTACACGTCCTGAAACGATGTTTGGTGATGTTGCAGTCTTTGTCAATCCTAACGATAAGCGTTATAAACACTTAATTGGCAAAAAAGTAATTAATCCTGCAAACGAAGAAGAACTTCCAATTTTGGCTGATGAATATGTCGACATTGAATTTGGTACAGGCGCGATGAAATGCACACCTGCTCACGATCCAAACGACTTTGCTTTATCGACAAAATACAATTTAGCTCGCATTAAAGTCATGGATGAAAATGCTAAGATGAATGAAATTTGTGGCGAGTTTAAAGGCTTAGACCGTTATGAATGCCGTGCAAAATTGGTCGAAAAAATTAAGCGTGATGGGCGATTAATCAAAATCGAAGATATTGTTCACCCAGTTGGACATAGCGAACGAAGCGGAACGATTGTTGAACCAACGCTCAGCAAACAATGGTTTGTGAAAATGAAACCTTTAGCGGAGCAAGCTTTAAAAGAGTCAACTGTTAACTTTGTACCTGCTCGCTTTAAAAATACTTGGAAACAATGGATGGAAAATGTCGATGATTGGTGCATTTCTCGTCAATTATGGTGGGGCCATAGAATTCCAGCATATTATAACGATAAAGGGGACATTTTAGTTTCGATTGATGAAGTTAAAGATCCAAACTATCATCAAGATGAAGATGTCTTTGATACTTGGTTTTCTAGCGCCTTATGGCCGTTTGCTACCCTTGGTTGGCCTAAAGAAAGCGCTGATTTTAAGCGATATTTCCCAACATCACTTCTTTCAACTGGCTACGACATTATCTTCTTCTGGGTTTCTAGAATGATTTTCCAATCGATTGAATTTACTGGCAAGTCACCTTTTAAAGATTGCTTGATTCACGGTTTGATTCGTGATGAAAAAGGCCGAAAGATGTCCAAATCTTTAGGAAATGGCATTGATCCAATCGATGTTATTGATAAATATGGAGTTGATGCCCTTCGCTATTTCTTAACGACTGGAAGTGCACCTGGACAAGATATTCGCTATATCGATGAAAAGGTTTCTGCAAGCAGCAATTATTTAAATAAGATTTGGAATAGTGCGAGATATGTTTTGGAAAATCTTGGTAATGACTTTAAAAGGGAAGAAATTGACTTTAAAGAATTACTTCCATTAGAACGAGATATCTTAATTAAATTAAATAACACCATTAAGAGCGTTCGCGACGCGATGGATAAATATGAATATTCTTTAGCGAGTTCGTATCTATATAATTTTGTCTATGATGATTTTTGCTCAGCTTATTTAGAGATGAGTAAAGTTTCATTGCAAGGAAATGATGAATCATATAAGAGAAAAGTCTATAATGTGCTCTTTTATGTGCTAAAAAACATTATCATCATGATTTATCCGTATGCTCCTTTTATTGGCGAGGAATTATATCTTGCTTTGCCTGAACATTTAGAATCGATAATGCTTGAAAGCTATCCAGAAGTTAAAAAATACCCTTCGATAGATTTAAGTGCAGTATCTATCCTTTATAAGATGATTCAAGATATTCGAAATTACAAAGTCGATAACAAGCTCGCTCCTAATGCCGATTTAAAACTTATTGTTGAAACTAAGATGAGCTTATTTTCTAATTTCCTCGATTGCTTAAAACGATTCTCTTTCTCTAAAAATATTTCAGTTGTTGAAAAGGCTAACTCCAAAGGAGTTAAATATGCTTATACTAAAGCGAATCTCTTTATTGAAGACAATATTAGTGAAGAAGAAAAAGCCGCTAAAAAAGCGAAAGACATTGCTTTCTTAAAAAGTGAAATAGAGCGAAGTGAAAAGATGCTTAATAATCAAAATTTCATCTTGAAAGCTCCTAAAGAAAAAGTGGAACTTGAAAGAAAGAAACTAGAAGAATACAAGAAGCGATTATCCTCCTTATAAAAAAATTGATGGAACATAGTTCCATCTTTTTTAATTTTGGCACTTTTGGTTTTATCTGCATATACAAGTATATGGAGGTAAATTTATGGCTAAAATATTTATAGCAGTCTTAGTTGTTACTATTGGGCTAATCGTTGTCTTCCAATTCATCGATCCTAATTTAACAACTAGTACAGTCAATAGCGGCACGACCGCGCTTGTTAATAGTGGCGATTCAATAAGCGTTTCTATCAGCGGAGAAATTGTTAGAAGTGGAACTTATATAGTGGATGTAAATTCCACGCTCGGCGACTTAATTGAAGTTGCTAACGGAGTAAACACCAATGCTGATGAACTCGCATACGATACTTCTTATTTATTAGAAGATGGATTAAGTTTTTATATCGCTCCTAAATATGACAACACAGATGTTTGCTCATTAGAGCCAATCAAGAAAGTTAACATTAATTCGGATAACGAAACCAAATTGCAAGAAGTAAGTGGGATTGGCTCTTCAATTGCTAAAGCAATTGTTGCACATCGCGAAGGTGGAAATACTTTTAAACGAATTGAAGAATTAAAAAATGTTAATGGCATTGGGAATGCCACCTTTGAGAAAATTAAAAACTATGTAGTGCTCAGAAGCGCTTAAGCGATGTTTGCTTTTCTAATATTTATTAGTTTTATTCTTGGTTTATTCTTCTTTAAAGGCAACATATTCGTTTCTGTTGCCTTTATTGTTATTTTTGTTATTTATTTAATCTATCGCTTTAGAAATAAGAAAATTATCTATTTTTTATTAGCTTTAACAATAGGAATAATAATTCCTAAGATTGATGTAAGTTATAATCCAGAGGATAATTGCTACACAGGAATAGTAATAGAAAGCAAAGAAAATTATTTTATTTTTCAATCTCGATTTGAAAAATTTTATATTTACGAAGCTAACAATGAACGAGAAATAGGCGATGTTTTACTTATCAAATCTAAGGCATATACATTTGAAAGCACCAGTTATGAATCGCGATTTGATTTTGCTTCATATTTAGAAGATAAAGGTATAAAAAGACAGTTATATTCGAATAGCATCGAAGTGAAGCACGCATCTTTTCTTCGAAGGAAAAAGATAAAAAATAATTATTTAAATAGTTTCGATGAGCCATCAAAATCAATATTGTCCGCCCTTTTGTTTGGTGATCGGAATTATGATAGCGAAGCAATTGCATTGGCTAATGAATTAAATATTATTTTCCTTTTTTCAATAAGTGGAATATATCTTAGTTTCTTTATTAAAGTAGTTAAAAAAATTCTTAGCCTTTTTTTAAAAGAAGAGTTAGCAACATTGATTCCGATATTATTTCTATTTCCTTTAATGTTATTTATTTTCCCAAAAGTCGGTCCAACAAGAGCATATTTAATGGCGGTTTTAACTCTTTTAAACAGAACATTATTAAAGCGAAAATATAGTCGCTTGACGCTAATATCTTCTTTAGGATTGACATTTTTATTAGTCGATTTTCATCTTGTTTATCAGGCTAGTTTTTATATCGGTTTTGCTATGTCGATATTTAGCCAATTCATAAGAAGACCTTTAAGAGGATTTTCGAAGGTTAAACGCCAATTATATTTTAGCCTTTTTGCCTTTGCTTTTATTTTGCCTTTTAGTAGTTCGTTAGTGTATAAATGGTATATTTTTTCACCAATTTTCCAATATTTATTAACCCCTTTAAATGAGATTTATATTTTTCTAGCTATTTTCTCGTTTTATATTCATGTACCTTTTACTCATATTTTTCAGTTTTTATCGAACTTTATTGTTTTTTCAATGCGACAATTTCAAAGCATAAATTTTGCTATTTATTACAATTCAATTTTTAACTATTTTGTGCCTTTTTATTATTTTTGTTTTCTCTACATTGCCAATTTACTTGAGCAAAAAAGATATTACCATTTTAAACTAGGCTCTATTTCACTTATTTCGCTGCTACTTATTTGCTTTGTTCCTTTAAAAATTTATGTCACAAATTCAATCTACTTTATCAACGTTGGCCAAGGCGATTCCATCCTTATTCAGAATAAAAACAATATTGTTATGATTGACACTGGAGGAAATAAAAGTTTTGATATGGCTAGCGAGGTGCTCATCCCTTTTTTAAGAAGGCATGAAATAAAACATATTGACGCTCTTATAACTACTCACAACGACTTTGATCACGCTGGGGCTGCTTCTTCTTTAATATCCAACTTCAAAGTTAACAATTTTTATACTTGTTACGATTTTTCTTACTATGAAATCGGCGAAATTAAGCTTCAAAATATAAATCACTATACCGCTATAGACGATAATGATAAATCGTTAGTCTTCAATCTCTCTTTTTTATCTTCTAAATGGCTTTTGATGGGCGATGCTAGCATAAATGTTGAGAATTATTTAATTAAAGAAAGCGTTGATATTGACTGCGATTATTTAAAAGTAGGGCATCACGGCAGTAATACATCGACATCTGATGCATTTTTGAAAGCATCGTCGCCAAAAGAAGCGATTATTTCTGTCGGCAAGAAAAATAGTTATAAGCATCCAAGTAAGGAAGTTATTGACCGACTCAATAAATACAATGTGAAAATTCGCCGGACCGATTTAGAAGGAACGATTTGCTATAGCCAATATACTTTTTCTTATTAAGAAGATGCAAATTGTTTAGTTTTGTTTGATAATTGTAACTATGAATTACATCCTTTATGGAAAGCAATATCCAATGATTAAAAAAAGATTGGATAAAATCTTGAAAGATCGGCTTGGTGAAATCGATGATTTTAATGTTTCTAAGTATGATTTAGAAAATGCCAATTTAGATGACGCGATTGACGATGCTTATGCTCTTCCATTAGGCTATGATAGAAAAGCCGTTATCTTTGATAACGTCACCTTTATTTCAAAGGGCGCAAAGAAAGAAGATGTCAAAAAGGTAATGGAGCTTATTAGCATTCCTAACGATGACATCGATTTATTATTCATTATTCGAGAAGAAGATGTGGATAAAAAGTCGCCAATTTATGAGCTTGTTGAAAAAGATGGCCATGTCTACAACTTGATGGATTTAAGTAAAGACGATTGGGATAAATATGTTCGCAAATACTTTTCTGACCGAGATGTAAAAATCGACAATGACGCAGTAAGTGAGTTAATTTTAAGAGTCGATGGAGACTTAAATCGATTTATTAACGAAGCAGATAAACTTTGTTTATATAAAAAGGAAATTAAATTAGTGGATGTAGTTCTAATGGTGGCTAAGCCATTAGAGGATAATGCATTTGAAATGTGCAACGCTCTTTTAAGAGGAGATAATGCAATCGCCTTATCAATTTATCGGGATTTAAAAATGCTAGGTTCACGAGCTACAGATTCATTAATTCCTTTGTTATCAAGTCAATTTAGATTTATTTCACAAGTCTTTTATCTTTACGCAAAGGGTTTTGACGCTAATGAGATAACAAATGAATTAAAAGCTAATAGATATCGAGTCATTCAATCTCTAAAGCTTAGATCACATTTAAAATTTAGCGATATTTTCCACGCTTTAGATGATTTATATAATCTTGATCTCAACATTAAAAGCGGTCAAGTCGACCGCTTCTATGGTTTTGAATTATTTTTAATCAATTTTCCTAATTAATTCAATGAATTAACTAATTTGGCTAAAGCAGCTTTTTTGCGATTAGCAGTATTACGAGCATAAACGCCATCGCTAACGCTTTTATCGATTAATTTAGTTGCTACTTTTAAGGCTTCTGTAGCAGCAGCAACATCTTTCTTTTCAACAGCAAGACGAACTTTTTTACTTTCGGTGGCAATGCGTGAACGAATTGCAACATTGCGAACTCTTGCTTTTTCGTTGGTTTTTATTCTTTTAATTTGGGATTTAATTTGAGCCATTTTCTTAACACCTCTTTTTTATATCGCAAATAAGTTTATCAAACTTAATAGTTCATAACAACTTTTATTTGCTTTTTTGCTTTCCTTTCAAAGAAAGGATTTCTTCGGTAAAATCGTTTACGCTTGTCAACAAAGCATATTTATCTTCTGGAATGTTGATCCCGAATTCTTTGTTAATTGTGTCTATTAATTCAACATAAGACATCGAGTCGCCACCTAAATTGTTAATCCAGTGATCATCATCGCCAACTTTAACTATCGGTAGAATTAGAATCTTCGCGAATATTTTTCGCACTTTTTTAACAATTGGTTCAACTTCTTCTTTTGTGTAACCATCGAACTTTTTAATTTTCTTTTTCATAGAAAAATCGACGAATAAATCAGCTTGTTCACTTAGGAACTGTTTGACTCTAAAGCGTTTAACTTTCATCGAAGCAGTTAAAGGCAAACGGTTTTTACTGATTAAGAATTTTTCAACTCTCTTTTCATTTGGCAGTGTGAGATTTATTTCTTCGCAACGCTTTTTAATTGTTTCTAAATCTTCCTCACCGACATCGCTTGTAATTTCAATTACACAAGTAATAGCTTCGTGATGAGAGCCTTTTTTAATTCCGACTACGCAAACTTTATTAACACCTGGAATGCCTTTGAAATAATCTTCGATTTCATCTGGATAAACATTTTCACCATTAGCGTTTATGATGACATCTTTGATTCGACCTTTTAAATAGTAGTGGCCTGTTTCGTCAACAGAAGCGATATCTCCAGTATGCAAATAGCCATCTTCTAAAACTGGTTTTTGTTTGACTCCATCGATAATTTCTAAGTAGTGAGTAATCGGGGATTTAATCAATAGTTCTCCGGTGTTAGGCTCGATTGCAGTGGTGCCAACAAGCTTATATTCAACTCCGTGAAGAGGATGACCAATGCTACCTTTTAAGCGCTGCTCGACATTCATTGACAATTCGACGGAAGTAACACCGACTTCAGTCATACCAAAGCCATTATAAAGAGGATAACCAACTCCGTTAATTGTATTTAAAGTATCAAGCGAAAGATAACCGCCTCCCGAGATGCAATAACGGATCTTTTTACCTAAAAGTTGATTTTGTACAGCTGATAAAGTCATCGAATAGGCGCTGCTACCAGCTTCATCGCTAGAAATCTTTTTGGTTTGATAAGCAATCATTTTAGCCAACGCATCGACTTTTTTCTTGCCTTCTAGTTCTGCTTTTCTAGTGATTTGTTGCGCTAGAGAATCCCAAAATAGTGGCACACTATAGATGTGTGTAATTCCACATTTTTGCGAAACATTAGCAACTTCTTTAGGCGATAAGTCTTTGGTGAAAACGATGTTCTTGCCAAAGAATGTATACCATAAAAAGACCGCCACAAATCCAAAGATGTGGTGGAAAGGAATGATGGCTAAAATATTGATTTCGCCTGGATACATGATATCTTTTGTCTCTTCTGGCATATCTAATGCGGCAGCAATTTGATGGCACATATTTGCTCCGTTATAGACCATCAGTTTTACATTGCCAGTTGTTCCGCTTGAACAGAAAATGATATCGTTAGCCCACTTTGTAGCAAATTTAAAGTTAACTTTTGTTTCCTTAAGCGCGGTGATGTTGACATTTACCACCTCGTAAGTAGAAATTTCATGGGTAATAATTGCTCCGGCGTGCGACTCTTTTAAAAGAATTTCAGTGTTTTCTTTTGGGAGTTTTGAGTCGATTAAAAATGGTACATAACCACTCATAAGAATTCCCCAGAAAATAAGTGGCCAGTCTGGACAATTGTGAAGTTTTAAGGCAACAACTGAATCAAGAGGCAATGTTTTTAATTTTTCCGAAATTCTTGAAGCGAATTCGAAACAATATGAACGATAATGCTTGTATTTTATGGATATCGTTTTGCCTTTTTCATTGATCCAAGTGATGGCTTTTTCTTTTTTGTGCAAAGATGTTGCTTTGTTGAAAATATCTTGCATCGTCTTTGATGTTTTTAATAAATCTTCTGCCGATGAGAAGAATTGCTTTACTTGCTTATATTCGTTATACATTTAAACTAACCTCTACTTCTTCACTTTCACTCAATTGAAAATGAGTTGTAACTTTTTTATAATAACTTACGTTATGAAAAAAGAGAACAATTATCGCTTAATTTTTATGGGAACGCCATCTATCGCTTCAAAAGTTTTTGAAGCATTAATTGAGGATGGTTTTAATTTTGTTGCTTTAATTTGCCAAGAAGATAAAGTGGTGGGACGAAAAGCAATTTTGGAAGCGTCGCCAACTAAAAAAGTAGCTTTAATGCATAATATTCCGGTCTATCAACCTCATAAAATTCGTTTGGATTATGAATTTGTTAAAGAGCTCAAACCTGATTTAATTCTCACAATGGCCTATGGACAAATCGTTCCTCAAGAACTTTTAGACATCCCAAAATATGGTTGTTTAAATTTACATGGCTCTCTTCTTCCTAAATATCGTGGGGCAGCGCCAATCCAAAGAGCAATTATTGATGGAGAAAAGAAAACCGGCATCACTTTAATGGAAATGGTTGACAAGATGGATGCTGGCAAAATGTTTGCTAAAGAAGAAGTCATAATTTCTGATGATGATAACTACACATCGCTATGCGATAAGATGTCTTTAGCGGCCATAAAAATTTGTAAAGATAATCTTCTTAAATACCTCAATGGCGAATTAATTGGAGTTAATCAAGAC
Organism: Coriobacteriaceae bacterium; assembly: GCA_963612925.1. GTDB lineage: Bacteria > Bacillota_I > Bacilli_A > RFN20 > CAG-826 > Fiminaster. Next base: position 30,138 of record CAVDXG010000001.1, read on the forward strand.
GAGCAGCTTGTTACTTTCGCAAATAAGATTAAACCCGAAGATGAAAAGCTCGATATATCGCTAGGTTATCGCGATTTTATTAATTATGTCCGTGGATTATCCGAAGAGCCTGGAGCTTATTTAAATTTAATGGACAAAAAAATAAAAATTTATAAAGCCCATTTATTAAAGGAAGGCCCTCAGCAAGATGTTGGTAAACTCTTCATTCATAAAGGCGTGTCTCTTGTTTTAAAAGATGGCATTATATCTTTAGATATTCTTCAATTAGAAGGCAAGAAGAAAATGGATGGGAAAAGCTTTGCGAATGGCAATGCTTCTTTTAACGGAAAATATCTTCATTAATTAATATGCAAAAATATTTCGAGCTATCAGTCCATGAATTAGTTGATTTTTTGCTTAGAAGAGGCGATATCGACAATCGCATCTACAATCAGTCGACAATGCAAGAAGGTAGTGCGATACATTCCATCTATCAATCTAAACGAAATAGTTCTTATATCAGCGAATATTTTCTAAAAGAAAAATTCAGTGTTGAAGATTTTGTTTTTTCTATCGAAGGTCGAGCTGATGGAATATTTTGCAAAAATGATAAATATTATGTCGAGGAAATTAAATCGACAACAGATGATTTGTCTAACTATTATGACAGTCAAAAAGAATGGCATCTAGGGCAAGCTAAATGCTATGCCTTAATGCTTGCACATGAAAAAGGCTTGAAAAATGTCAACTTAAAGTTGACATATATTAGTCAATTAAATCAAAGAATTAAACTTTATAAGCGCTTCTCTTTCAGCGTCGATGAGCTTGAAAAAGATGTTTTTTCCTACATGAGCGATTATCTTAATTTCTTTAGAATCATCTATCAAAGAACAATGAGACGAAATGAATCGGCTAAGGAATTACCTTTTCCGTTTGAAAAATTTCGAAAAGGGCAGCGTGAACTTGCCAAATATTCTTATAAAGTCGCTAACGACGGTGGTTTTTTATTTGTAGAAGCTCCAACTGGAATTGGTAAAACGATGTCTACTTTATATCCTTCAGTTAAGTCTTTCGCCAATGATACAAATCAAAAAATCTTTTATTTAACAGCAAAAACATCCGGAAAAGAAGCAGCTTATCAAGCTTGTAAATTATTGAAAGAAAAAGGTTTAGATGCTAGCGAGATAATCATAACCGCCAAAGAAAAGATTTGTCCTTTAGAGAAGCCTAGTTGCAATCCTGATGATTGTCCTTTTGCTAAAGACTATTACACCAAATTAAAAGATGTGCTGCTTTCTTCAATTAAAAATTACGATTCCTTTTCTAAGGAAACTATTTTAGAAATTGCTAATAAAAATACGATGTGTCCATTTGAATTATCGTTGGATTTATCGCTTTTAATGGACATTATTATTTGCGATTACAATTACTTCTTTGATCCGTTTGTTTATCTAAAAAGATATTTTGATGGACCTCAGACTAACGATATTGTCCTTGTTGATGAAGCACACAATTTAGTCGATCGCGGTCGAGAGATGTATAGCGCTTCTTTATCTCGTCGTTTATTTTTTAAGGCAAGGAAATGCTTAAAAGATATTAATCATCCAAAAATTAAGTTAGCAGCAAAGAAGATTGCGCAATTTTTTGATTCTTATTCATCGATGGATGGAGAAAGCGTTATTCCTCTTTTTCCAAGAAACATCATTTTAGATTTTGATAAATTTAATGTTGCAGCCGTGGATGTCTTAAAACATTTTCAAAAAGATACAAATCAAGAATTCATCGATTTTTCTTTCGATTTAATGAGATTTAGAAAACTGCTCGATTTTTATGATTCATCATTTTCATTGTCGGTTAAAAATAATGAATACGATTTAGTGTTTAATCTATTTTGCCTTGATCCAAGCGAATTTTTGTCTGACACGCTTAAAAAGGTTCGCAGCAAGATTATCTTTTCAGCTACTTTGTCGCCTTCTCAATACTATTTGAGGATGATTGGAAATGATAGCGAACTTCCGATGTTGTCGCTTAAATCTCCTTTTGCTAAAGATAATTTATGCATCATGGTAGCGCCGAATATTTCTGTGAGATATAAAGACCGAGATAATACATTAGAAAAAGTTGCTGGCTACATTAAAAGCGTTATCAAGATGAAAATAGGTAATTATTTTATCTACGCCCCAAGTTTTGAATACCTCAATAAATTATTGCCTTATCTTAATTTCGATGATGCTGAACTTTTAATTCAGCAAAAAGATATGAATGAATTAGATAAGGAAAAATTCCTTGCTCATTTTGTCAATGAGCCAAAAAGAAGCACAGTTGCCTTGGCGGTTGTCGGCGGTGCTTTTAGCGAAGGCATTGATTTGGTTAGTGATCGCCTTATCGGAGTCATCATTATTGGCGTCGGTTTCCCTCAAATTTGTTTTGAAAGAGAAAGAATCAAAGAATATTTCGATTTGAACGAAGAAAAAGGTTTTGTTTATAGCTATATCAATCCAGGAATTAATAAAATCATGCAAGCCGTTGGCCGAGTCATCCGCAGTGAAAACGACCGAGGGATTGCTTTACTTATCGATGATCGTTATTTAAATGCGACATATCACAATTTATTTTCTAACCATTGGAGCAACTACAAAGTCGTGACTTCTAAAGAAGATATTGAGAAAAACTTATCTAAATTTTGGAAAGAATAGCGAAAAATATATTAAGATATAAACATTATGGATTTTGATAAACGTTATATTAGAAATTTCTCGATTATTGCTCATATTGACCATGGCAAATCAACATTAGCAGATCGCATTTTAGAATTGACTGAAACTGTTTCTAAGCGAGAAATGAAAGAGCAATTCCTCGATTCCATGGATTTAGAAAGAGAAAGAGGAATAACTATTAAGTTAAATGCGGTGACGCTTAAATATCGCGCCGATGATGGGCACGATTATTTGTTCAATCTAATCGACACTCCGGGGCATGTTGACTTTTCTTACGAAGTTTCTCGCTCTTTAGCAGCTTGTGAAGGCTGTCTATTAGTTGTCGATGCTTCCCAAGGAGTGGAAGCTCAGACCTTGGCAAATGTCTATCTAGCAGTGGATAACAATCTAGAAATTATCCCAGTTATCAATAAAATTGATTTGCCTAGCGCCATGCCGGAAGTGGCTATTAAAGAAATTGAAGAGCGAATTGGCATTCCTTGCGATTCGGCTTGCCTAGTCAGTGCGAAAACCGGAAAAGGCGTAAAAGAAGTTTTAGAAGCAGTAGTTAAATATATTCCTTCTCCTAATGGAGATCCTAATGCTCCTTTACAAGCTTTAATATTCGATTCCTTCTACGATTCTTATCGAGGAGTAATCATTTTAGTTTGCATTAAAAATGGCACGGTTAAGGTTGGCGACACAATTACTTTGATGGCGGCTAATACAGATTATCTAGTCACTGAAGTTGGTATTAGAACTCCTAAAGAGTTGAAGAAAAATGAATTAAGTGCTGGCGAAGTTGGCTATATTGCCGCGCAAATAAAAAACATTAGAGATGTTTTTCCTGGTGAAACTGTTACTTTAAAAAATAATCCTGCTAAAGTGGCGTTGCCAGGCTATCGAAAGATGAATCCGATGGTCTATTGCGGCTTGTATCCAGTTGATAGCAAAAAGTTTTTAGATTTAAAAGATGCATTAGAGAAACTATCTCTCAATGATGCTTCGTTAGTGTTTGAAGCCGAGACTTCTCAAGCTTTAGGATTTGGCTTTAGATGCGGATTTTTAGGGCTTTTGCACATGGATGTTGTTCAAGAACGACTAGAACGAGAATATGGATTGGATTTAATTTTAACCGCTCCAAGCGTTATTTATCATATCTATCTCACCAAAGGTGAAATGATTGAATTAGACAATCCATCAAAACTCCCTGATTTGACTCTTATAAAAGAAATTCAAGAGCCATATGTTAAAGCGGAAATTATGACACCGAAAGAATATGTCGGGCCAGTTATGGAGCTTTGTCAAAATAGACGAGGTATCTATAAAGATCTGCAATATTTTGATGATACAAGAATGGTGGTAACTTATGAATTACCTCTATCAGAAATTGTTTACAATTTCTTTGATAAACTTAAAAGTTACACAAAGGGTTACGCTTCTTTTGATTATGAATTTTCAGGATATAAGCCTGGCCAACTTGCTAAAATGGATATCTTATTAAATGGCGAAGTTATCGATGCTTTATCAATTATTGTTCATCGTAGCACCGCCTATGAAAGAGGAAGTATTGTCGTTAGAAAGTTAAAAGAAATAATCCCGCGTCAGCAATTTGAAGTCCCAGTGCAAGCGGCGATAAATGGAAAAGTCATCGCACGCGCAGATATAAAAGCTGTCCGAAAAGATGTTTTAGCTAAGTGCTATGGTGGAGATATTTCTCGTAAACGCAAATTGCTTGAAAAGCAAAAAGAAGGTAAGAAGCGCATGAAAGCGATTGGATCTGTCGAAGTTCCTCAAGAAGCATTTATGAGCGTATTATCGATTGATGATGACGATTAATAGTGAAAAATTAGTTTAAAATTAGTAATTTCTTATTGTATAAGTTTTATTGAAGTGCTAAATTTTAGTAGAAGGAGATAATTTTTATGTCTAATACAAATTTAGCTATTCGTTTTACAGATGAAGTTTATGCTTCTAGGCAAATGGTTGCCAGAGAACTTGGCACTAACTTAATCGATTCTATTTGGAAACAAATTCTAGATTACCGTAAAGGATCTTCGATTTCTTTATCGCTTTATGATGTTAATAAAGTACCTTTTAGTTTAACTTTGACTGATGCAGTTAAAGAAAGCTGCCGTCACTTATTTGAAAAGATAACTAATGCAAACGATGAATTCCTTGCTCTACAAAATGGCATCATCGGTAAAGAAGTTTTATGTTCTGATATGCTAAAGATTTCCTTGAAGTATCTTGCTCATTTTAAAGGCATTATCGTTAACGATATCGGACTAAACAACATTCTTAAAGAAGAAAACAATAATCTTTTATACGAACCACTTGTTTCTTATTTAAATGCTTTGGAGCAATTAAAAGAATATAAATCCGATAAAATCGACGAAAATCTGCTCGCCTTTTATTTAGAAGCATTATCAGGACATCGCGAATTATCGTTCTTTTACCGCAACAAAGAAATTGAATCACCATCGCAAAAAGTGCTCATTAATCGCGAATATAATGGGGCTCCTGTTTCTTTGATTGAACCTTTGATGAATTCTTTATTCGCCTTTATTAACGATGAAAGAAATGATTTAGTTGTCCGAATTGTCTCGTCACTATTCATGATTAATTATATTAAACCTTTTGAGAAATATAACGAAGAAATCGCTGTTTTAATCGCGAAAAGTTTGCTAGGCAAATACAAAAATAGTGAATTTGTAAGCATACTTCCATTAGAAGTTGTTCTTTATGAAAGTAAAGATTGCCTTAATACTGCGTCAAAAGAAACACAAAGAAATCATGATTTAACTTATTATTTGAATGAAATAATTCGTCTTTTTGAGGATGTAACATCATCGTTTAATAATCGCTTAGTCCAATTAACTCATGATTCTTTAGCAGAGGAATATTTCGATAAAGGCGTAACTCCAAGTGAAAAAGTTGAAGAGAAAAAAGAACTCTTTGTTAACAAAGAAAGTTTTGTAGAGACACCGATTAAAAAAGAAGAAGCAACTCCGGTAAGCAATAAAGAGGTGAAAAAAGAAAAAGTTGAAATTGCTAATAATGAGCCAATGGTCAATGTCCATAAGTTCGAAGAACTCGATGAAAAAGCATTGAATAGAGCCGCTACTGATTTGCTTGAAAGCGATCCTAATTTAAGGCCGAGTCAAGCTCATTTCTATGTTAGACATTGCACACTTGGCAAATATTACACCATTCAGCAATTTAAAAAATGTGAAAAGGTTGTCTATGAAACCGCGAGAACATCGATGGAATATCTTGCGCGGGCTGGATATTATCGGCGCGAGCAGGTGAAAAATAAGTTTGTTTACACCCCAATTTCAAAATAGTAAAATAACCGAGGTGAAAAAGTATGAAAATCTTAAATAGCAGTGTATGGACAAATCCATTTGTAATTATCGGCCTTGTTTTAGTGTTCTTTGGTTTAATTATTTTAATAATTATTCTTGTAAAACGACATGTTAAACCTTTGCAGATTAAAAAGGATGAAATCGATGAACAAGAAGCAGTTAGACAAGAACTTGATCGCATTTTAGTTCCTATTGATGATGAAAAGATTCAAAAGGAAATGGAAGAAAAAGCTGATAAGAGCGGTACAAAACCAGTTGATGAGAAAAAAGATTAACGCCTTATATGTTCACATTCCTTTTTGCGAACATATCTGTGCTTATTGTGATTTTACAAAATTATTTTATAACTCTAAATTCTCTGAGCCTTATTTAAAGGCTCTTTTCTTAGAAATTGATTCTTATAATATCGATAAAGTTAAAACTATCTATGTTGGCGGTGGGACGCCGAGTGCTTTAAGTGATGAAGAATTCGAACTACTTTTGAAAAAACTTTCATTTCTCTTAGATGAAAATGGCGAATTCACAGTTGAAGGAAATGTTGAAAATCTTTCGCTTAATAAACTTCAATTGCTTAAAAAGTACGGCGTTAATCGTTTATCTATTGGAGTTGAGGCAACAAGCGAAAAAGCTTTAAAACTTTTAAATCGTCATCATAGTTTTTTAGATGCAGTTAATGTTGTAGCTAATGCTAGAAAAGTTGGATTTAATAACATTAATGTCGATTTAATCTATGGCTATCCTTCTGAAACTATGCTTGATTTGAAGCAAGATTTAAAAAATATTTTGTCGTTGGAAACTGAGCACATCTCTATTTACTCTTTAACGGTCAGTCCAAATACTTCATTTTTTAATGCCGGCGTTAAAGAACAAAATGAGGATGAATCGCGTCTTTTCTATGAATGTATCTTAAAAACGCTTAGAGAGTATGGTTACATTCGTTATGAAGTTAGCAATTTTTCTAAGCCGGGATTTTATTCAAGGCATAATTTAGTTTATTGGAAAGATGAAGAATATTATGGCGTCGGTCTAGGTGCTTCTGGCTATATTGATGGAATTAGATATACCAATACCAAGAATATGAAAAAATATTTAAATCATGAATACATTGATGTTCAAGAAAAGCTAACTAAAAAAGAAGAAATCGAGGATTTTTTATTAACTAATTTTCGGCTAGAAGAAGGATTTAGTTTATCCGCATTTAAAAATCGATTCTCTTTTGACTTCTTAAAGAAATATGAAAATGAGGTTAATAAATTAATTGATACTAAATTGTTGATATTAAATGATGATACAATTAGAGCAAGCGACGAGGGTTTAATGCTTCTTGATCGCATTTTATTGAAACTATTATGAATCCAGCCAAATTTCCTAAACGAGTAATATCTTATGTCTTTGACATGGTTTTATCTTTCATTATCTCTTTAACACTTATTATTTTAGGAAGTATCTTTTTAGATGGATTCGCAAATTTAGGCATTTTTTATATTGTTTTAATCTTTTTTGGACTGCTTTGGTTTGTCTACACCTTTATTTTTACTTTTTGGCTATTTTTAAGCAATGGACGAAGTTTGGGTATGCTAATCTTTGGACTACGAGTAGTGCACAAGGATGTTTCCCGCCTTTCTTTCGGCGACAGTCTTGCTAGATGTGCTAGTGAAGGAATGTTAGTTTTTATTATTATCGATTTATTTTATGTCCTTATAAATAACAGCGAAAGAACGGCTTTTGATCGCATCTCCAACACCTATGTTGTGGACTGGCGACATCGTTCAAATTGAGACTAACTTAGCTTGATTTTTAAAATTAATAGCTTTGCTATTCGAAAATATTTTTTATTTTTTAGCACTTTATGCTTGACAGTGCCAAAAAGCTTTTTATAATTATGATTAGCACTCCAAAAGAATGAGTGCCAAAAAGGAGGCCAATATGAATAGACGAGAAAAAGTTTTGAAGCTTATAGTCGAGCACTTCATAAAAAATGCCCAACCTGTTGGCAGCAAAACTTTAATTGATGAATATGGTCTTGATTATTCCTCGGCGACGATTCGTAGCGAGATGAATGCGCTCGAACAAGATGGTTATCTAGAGAAAACGCATACTTCCAGCGGTCGCGTGCCTTCATCTAAAGGTTATCGATATTATATTGAACACCTGCGTGAAGGAAGTCTTGATCAAGAGTTCAAATACCAAATGCAATCCATATTTGATCAAAAAGTGCAATCCATCCAAGATGTTATTTCCCAATCTTGCGAAATATTGTCTCAGATGACTAACTTAGCAAGCATTGTGCTTGGACCTGATTCAAATAGTGAACATTTAGTCTCAGTTCAATTGGTCCCGATCACTGATTCAAGTGCGACATGTGTCTTTGTCACCGACCAAGGCTATGTCGGTAACAAAACCTTCTTAATCGAAGATAAGAGCAAATTACAAGATGTTGAAAAATGCGTAAAGCTCTTCAACGATCGATTAAAAGGTACGCCGATTAGTGAACTCTTGAATAAAATGAAAGCTATTCGTCCATTGCTCAATGACCTCGTAATTGATCACGATATCATCTACTCAGCAATGGTGAAGACCTTCATGGAATTTGCTAAAGACCGCTTGTTTGCATTTGGAAAAGAAGAACTCTTCGCTCAGCCAGAGTTCGCCAATGACGCCGCCAAGATCAAGCGCATGATTGAACTATTCGATAGACCTGACATCTTCCGAGAAGTTGAAGAAAGCGCTTCGGGTAGCATTGCTATTCACATTGGAGGGGAAACTAATGGCGATGATGATGTCTCGATTGTCCAAGCAAAACTTAAAATGCCAGGAAAGCAAGAGAGATCCATCGCGGTGGTTGGTCCAAAGAGAATGGATTACGACAAGGTCGTTTCATCACTTGAATATCTAATTAAACAATTGAATTCTTATTATGATGAATCGCCTAGAAAGGACGCTAACAGTGAAAGAAAAGAACAAAGAAAATATCAAAACAGAAAACAAAACAAGCGAAGAAATCGATAAGTTAAAAGCGGATGTAGAACATTGGAAAAATGAATACTACCGCGCTTATGCAGATATGCAAAACCTTCGAAAGCGGATTGAAGCTGACCACAAGGAAGCGATGAAATACCGAGTTGAAGGCTTTGTCGGAGACTTGCTACCAATATTAGATGGCTTCCATATCGCCTTACAAAATGAGGCCAAAAATGAGGAAATGAAAAATTTCTTAACTGGATTTGAATACATCTACAAAAACCTTGTAGCTGTACTAGAAAATGAAGGTGTTAAAGAAATATCGCCAAGCATAAACGATAAATTCGATTCTCGTTATATGCAAGCTATCGAGACGAAAGTGGATGAAAATAATCCCGATAAAGTACTGAAGGTTGTAACTAAAGGCTACAAACTTCACGAACATCTTGTGCGACCAGCAATGGTGGTCGTATCCGTCAAAGAAAAAGTTGACGAAACTAAAAAAGAAGAAAATTCTAAGGAAGATAATAATCCGGAAACGGATGCCTAAAGGAGGAAAATTATTATGGCAAAAGAAGTTATTCTTGGTATCGACTTAGGTACTACAAATTCAGTTGTTTCATATTTACAAGCAGATGGTAAAGTTAAAGTTATTCCTAATCCAGAAGGAACGATGACTACTCCATCAGTTGTTGCATTCAAAAACGGTGGGGAAGAAATTGTTGGTAACGCCGCAAAGCGTCAAGCAGTTACTAATCCTGACACTGTTTCATCTATTAAGCGAAAAATGGGAACTAGCGAAAAAGTTCACATCAAATGCTTAAATAAAGATTTCACACCTCAAGAAATTTCTGCCAAGATTCTTGCATATATGAAAAAATATGCCGAAGAAAATCTTGGACAAAAAATCTCGAAAGCTGTCATTACAGTTCCTGCCTACTTTAATGACGCTCAAAGACAAGCTACAAAAGATGCTGGACAAATCGCTGGTCTTGATGTTGTCCGTATCATTAATGAGCCGACCGCAGCTGCACTAGCTTATGGTCTTGATAAAGAAAAATCCGAAAAGATCTTGGTTTATGATCTAGGTGGTGGTACATTCGATGTCTCCATTCTTGATATCGGCGATGGCACCTTCGAAGTCGTTTCAACTGCTGGTGATAACAAACTCGGTGGCGATGACTGGGATAAGGTTGTAGCTGATTGGATTAAAGCTCAAATCAAGATTCAACACGGAATTGATATCAACGACAAAATGGCGGAGCAAAGATTTATCGATGCTGCTGAAAAGGCTAAAATCGAACTCTCAAGCTCACTTGAAACTACAATTTCATTACCATTTATCGCGATGAGTGCCACTGGACCTGTTAACTTTGAAACTAAGCTTTCAAGAGCGAAATTCCAAGATATGACCAAGCATTTGCTTGCTCGTACTGAAGAGCCTGTTAGACGCGCTCTATCGGATGCTAAAATCCAAGCCAAAGATCTTGATCAAGTCATTCTAATCGGTGGTTCAATTCGTATGCCTGCCGTTCAAGAACTTGTTAAAAAGCTTACTGGTAAGACTCCTAATTTATCAGTTAACCCTGATGAAGCTGTCTCAATCGGTGCCGCAATTCAAGGTGGTGTCGTAAGCGGTGATATCAAAGATGTTGTTCTTCTTGATGTCACACCTTTGACACTTGGCATTGAAACGCTAGGCGGAATGATGACACCTCTTATTGAAAGAAATACAACGATTCCAACAACTAAGAGTCAAATCTTCTCAACCGCTGCAGATAATCAACCTGCCGTTGACATCATGGTCTATCAAGGTGAACGCCCAATGGCGGCCGATAACAAACTATTAGGTCACTTCCAACTTTCAGGTATCAAACCTGCTCGTAGAGGCGAACCTCGAATTGAAGTTACATTCAATATCGATGTTAACGGTATTGTTAAAGTTACCGCGAAAGACTTAGATACTCAAAAAGAACAAGAAATCACAATTTCTGGCTCTAATGGTTTAAGCAAAGAAGATATCGATCGAATGGTTCACGAAGCTGAAGCCAACGCCGAAGCCGACGCCAAACGTAAAGAAGAAGTCGAACTCAAAAACAAAGCCGAACAATACATCAACATGATTGATCAGGCTATGCAAGAAAAAGGCGAAGCGATGGATGCTACTCAAAAAGAACAAACTCAAAAACTTCGCGATGAATTAAAGACTGCTTTAGATAACAACGATATCGAAACACTTAAGCAACGTATCACTGAACTTGAACAAGCTGCTCAAATGATGGCTAGCATGCCTTCAAACAACAAGCCTCAAGATAGTGGAAGTTCTGAAGGCAATCAAACTGCAGATGATGTAGTTGATGCTGACAGCAAAATGAAAAATTAATTATTAATCTAAAATTAGCGTGGGGACTTTGTCCCCTCGCTTTGACGATTAGAAAGGAAGTGTAGCAATGGCGAAAAGAGATTTTTACGAAGTATTAGGGATTTCCAAATCTGCTTCAAAAGATGAAATCAAAAGTGCTTATCGAAAATTAGCTAAAAAATATCACCCAGATTTAAATCATGAACCAGGTGCTGCTGATAAATTTAAAGAAGTTCAAGAAGCCTATGACATCCTTTATGATGATAAGAAACGTCAAATGTATGATCAATTTGGTATGGCGGCTTTTGAGCAAGGCGCTTCTACCGGCGGAGCTGGCAACCCATTCCAAGGCGGTGGATTCTCTTCTCAAGGCTTTGGAGACATTGATTTAGGCGATATATTTTCTTCTTTCTTTGGCGGTGGCACTAGAAGTTCTAGACAAAGCTATGGACCAAGAAGAGGCGATGATACCCTTCAAAGAATTCGCGTTCCGTTCATGGATGCCGTTTTAGGTAAAAAAGTTCTCGTGCCAGTTAGCTACGATGAAAAGTGCGCGACTTGTAATGGAACCGGCGCAAAATCTGCGAGTGACATCGAAACTTGTCCAAACTGTCAAGGCAAAGGTTATGTTAAAACTCAACAGAGAACTATCTTTGGCGTGATGGAAGGGCAGAGCACATGTCCTAAATGCGGTGGAACTGGCAAAATCATCAAAGAAAAATGTCCTGATTGCCAAGGCAAAGGCTATAAGCATATCAAACGCGACATGGAAGTTAATATTCCAGCCGGCATCAACGAAGGACAACAAATTGTTATTCGTGGTAAAGGCGGTCGTGGAGTTAATGGAGGCGATAACGGAGACTTATATCTAGAAATCGTTATCATCCCGCATGAATACTTTAAACGCGATGGAAACGATATTCATATCGACGTGCCTATTAGCTTTATCGATGCAACATTAGGCAAAAAGATCGATGTTCCAACTGTCTATGGCGATGTTGAAGTGGATATTCCATCCGGAACTCAGCCAAATCAAATACTGCGATTAAAAGGACGCGGCGTTAAAGATTTAAGAAAAGGTACACCGGGCGATGAATACATTCATGTGCAAATTAAAACACCTACCAAGTTAAGCAAAGAGCAAAAAGAACTTCTTGAGCAGTTTAGAAAAACTGAAGATAAAGAAGAATCCTTCTTCGATAAGTTCAAAAAGAACTTTAAAAAGTAAATCTTAAAAAGATTTAAATAGGTCGGATTATCCGGCCTTTTTGAATGAAAATTAAACTATGATAAAATAAATATTTGTGAGGTCTAAGCAATGAATAAATATATGAAAATTGCTCTTGGCGAAGCTAGAAAAGGTATTCGTCATGGGCATGGTGGCCCTTTTGGAGCGGTCATCGTTAAAGATGGTGTTGTAGTTGGAAAAGGTCACAACCAAGTTGTTAAAAATAACGATCCAACTTGCCATGGTGAAATGATGGCTATTCATAAAGCGTGCAAAACTCTTGGCACATTCGATTTAAGTGGATGTGAAATTTATACCACCGGTGAACCTTGCCCAATGTGTATGGCGGCGATTCTCTGGGCAAATATCGAAAAAGTTTACTACGGATGTAATATTCTTGATGCTGAAGATATTGGTTTCCGCGACAAGAAATTCTACGATATGAGCGAAGAAGAACGAAATGCAATGGTCGTTGAACTTGACCGCAAAGCCGTTTTAAAACTATACGCTGAATATAAAGCGAATAAAGACAAAATTGCTTACTGATAAATATTATTTATAATCGAGGTGGAGACACCTCTTTTTTGATGCTAAAATAAGCGCATGGCTTTAGTAGAACTTGTTGATGTTGATTTCAATTATTCTGATAAAGAGCTCTACCGTTCCTTATCTTTAAAAATTAATGATGGCGAACATTGTGTTTTAGTTGGCGTCAACGGCTCAGGCAAAACTACTATTTTAGATTTGTTGACTAAAAAACTAACTCCTGATCGAGGAAAAGTTGTTTGGACGCCACATGTAACTTTTTCTTACTTAGATCAAAATTTAAAGATTGATCAGGATTTATTGACTCGTGAATATTTGCATCAAACATATGCTTCTTTATTTTTAAAGGAAGCAGAAATGGAAAAATATTATGAATTATCCGCGACTGATTTAGCTAACTATGAACGTCATCTCCTCAAAGCTCAAAAACTACAAGATGAACTCATGCAAGTCGGCTTTTATTCGATTAAAGAAACCATCGATAAATTAATTGATGGATTAGGAATAAAACAAGATAGACTTGATATTTCACTTTCTAAACTATCATCTGGTCAAAGAGAAAAGGTTTATTTAGCTAGAATGCTTTTAGAGAATAAAGATGTTTTATTTTTAGATGAGCCGACCAACTTTTTAGATGAATCACAAGTCGATTGGCTTGCTAATTATCTTATAAATTATCCAAAAGCCTTTTTGGTGGTTTCTCATGATCAATCCTTTTTAAGGAAAATAGCGACAGTGGTATTTTCTTTAGAAAATAAAACAATTGTTCGTTATCGCGGAAGTTATGATCATTTCTTAGAGCAAAATGCTTTAGATAAAAAGATGTATGAAAAGCGTTATATCGCTCAACAACGCTACATCAAAAACGAAGAAGACTTTATCCAAAAGCATATTGTGAGGGCGACATCCTCTAAAGCTGCTAAGAGCCGTAGAACTCGCTTAGAACATCTTGATCGACTTGAAACACCTGCAAAAGAAGAAGGCGTTGTTCATTTTGCCTTTCCATCTTTAAAAGCTACTGGTAAGGAAACATTAGTTGTTGATAATCTTGAAATTGGCTACGACAATAAAAGCCTTCTTGATCCAATTTCATTTCGTCTACTTCGAAACGAAAAGATAGCTATCATCGGGAAAAATGGTGTCGGTAAGACCACATTTTTAAAGACCATTCTAGGTTTATTAAAGCCGATTGCAGGTAGCTATGAATGGTTTGAAAAAACAGTTATCAACTTCTATTCTCAGGAAGCGAAACTTGATTTGAATCAATCTCCTTTTGAACTTGTAAAAGAAAAATATCCATCTTTAACGAACACCGAAATTAGAACGCTTTTAGGCTCTTTTGGCCTCAGAAAAGAATTGGCTGTGCGCAAAATGAAAGAACTCAGTGGCGGTGAAATCACCAAAGCGCGCCTTGCTTTGATGAGCTTAAAGAAATCAAACTTTTTAATCTTTGATGAGCCGACTAACCATTTAGATATAAAAGCAAAGGAAGCTCTATTTAAAGCGATCGATATATTTGATGGAGGCGTCATAATTGTCTCTCATGAAAAAGATTTTTATGATGGCTTGGTCGATTATGAAATTCATTTTTAAAACGAGGATGATATACTAGAATAGTATTTATGCTGAAATGTAAAAATTGTCACGCCAATTTGTCTCGATTAGATAAGGATATCTGTCCTTTTTGCGGAACTAAAAAGCCTCTTGAAGGCCAAGAAGATGTCACCGAAGACATCACCAAAGCTTTTGATCCGATTAAATGCGAGGAAAAAGTAGTTCATAAAAAGAAAATTGTGGCTTTCTTTTTAACCATTTTCCTTGGAGTTTTTGGCGTACATATGTTTTATTTAGGCAAGAAAAAGAATGGGTTAATTACTTTAGGTGTTTCTTTGTCTTTTATAGCGGTTTTAGGTTTAATTCTTTTCTTCACTTGCTTAAAAAATGTCTTCGCCTTTTTAATCCCTTATTTTGCAGTTGAATTGTTGATGATTATTTCAGCGATTCTAATTTTAGTTAGAAACGATTTAGTCGATGGAAACGGAGAATTTTTAGAATAATGCAAAGATATTTTGGCTCAATTGTCGAAAAAAGAGTGCTTTTAGAACGCGATGATGTTTTCCATCTAACTAAAGTAATGCGAGCTAGAGTGAACGAAGATATTGAAGTAGTGGCTGATGAAATTCCGTTTTTATGCACAATTAAATCGCTTAAGCCATTAGAAATCGTCGTTAAAAAACAAATTCATGAAAAACGAGAGCTCGATAATAATATCACTTTAATATGCGCGCTTTTAAAGGGCGATAAATTGAATTTTGTTTTACAAAAGGCAACAGAACTTGGTGTTTATGAAATTGTGTTATTATCTACTGACCGCACCATTGTAAAAAGTAAAGATTTTGACACTTCAAAAAAACTCGAAAGATATAATCGCATTTTAAAAGAGGCTAGCGAGCAATCGCATCGCTCACGAATTCCTTTGATGTATCGACTAATTAATATCGATGAATTAGGCAAAATTAAAGGCGACATCAAGATGATAGCCTATGAAGAAGAAGCCGGGAAAACCGATTCTTTTTTCTCACAAATTAAAAAGATTAACAAAGGCGACAAAGTTAGCATTATTATCGGTCCAGAAGGCGGTTTCAACGAAGAGGAAGTCGAAACAGCCAAGAAAATGGGCTATGTGCCAGTTTCATTAGGAAGAAGAATCCTTCGCGCGGAAACTGCATCTATTTATGCGCTAAGCGTTATAAGTGCTTCATTAGAGAGGAAATAAAATGCACTTTTTCGAAACATTATCGCGTTATCAAAAAGGTGTTAATTTCCATAAAAGTGGAGATTATTATTTTTATATAAATAATCGTCACTTATTTTCTAATATTGAGATGTATCATTTCCTATTGGACGCTAAAAACGAATTCGATGTCATCAGGGCTAACATTTTAATTCAAGCTATTCAAAATAAAGAAAAATTCGAAAAAGCCATCATTTATGCTTTCAAAGAAAGCAATTTAAGAACTAATGAGGTAGCAAAATACATCGAGAAAGAAGTAGAAAATTTACCTTATTTAGTTGATGGAAACAATAAAATCTATATTCCGATTTTTTCTCGAAGTATGAATGTTTTATACAATTCACAATACGGAAAGCTTTTACGCGAGCCATATTCTAAACTCATCACTAATTTCAGCACTTCTTGCATCGACTTATTTGAAATGTATAATTTCGCTCTCTACGATTCATTGTTTACAAAATTTGTAACGATTTATCGCGATGACAAAGTGATGGTGGTCTATCATTTCGATTTTAAAACTGTCTATATCATCAACAACCAAGGTCGATTAGATGCTCGCATTGCTCTATTTGATAAATATTTAAAAAATCCTGATGATATGCATATTATTGAACGAATTAAACCGGTAATTGAACGATATTTAGATTCTGATCGCGAAGGAATGTATCAATCCTTGATTGCTAATAATTTAATTTCAGAAAAAATGATTTATAAAATCAAGCACAAAGAATATCGCTTCCAAAGAAAACTGAAAAGAAAATCAAAATGAATATTAAAAATATAACGCTTGGTTGCAAAGTTAATTTTTATGAAAGTAATGCAATTAAGCAATGCATTATTGATGATGAATCTCTTAAGGAACAAAATGTAGGAGACATCATTTTAATTAATACTTGTTCAGTAACCGCAATCGCTGATCAGAAATCTCGCCAAATAATTCGTCGTGAGAGGCGAAATAACCCTCATTCACTCATCGTGGTTATGGGCTGCTATTCGCAAAAAAATGCTGAATATGTCTCATCAAATTGTAAAGCGGATATAGTTATTGGAACTAGTTATCGCGATGAATTAGTAAGTCTTATTAAACAATTTTTGCTAGATAGAAAACCGATTATTAAAATCAATAAAGCTACCCGAAATCTTACTTATGAATCATTTGGAGTTTTTCCTCTTCCAAACACCACCAGAGCATATGTAAAAATTCAAGATGGATGCAACAATTTTTGCACCTATTGCACAATTCCTTATACTCGTGGAGAAGCCCGTTCGAAACCAAAAGAAGAGGTGTTAAAAGAAATAGAATATTTAGTCAATAACGGCTATAAAGAAATTGTTTTAACTGGCATTCATACCGCTCATTATGGTCTAGATTTAAAGAATGTAACTTTTTCTGATTTAGTCGAAGAAATCTTACAAATTAAAGGATTGTATCGCTTAAGAATTTCTTCAATAGAAGAAAGCGAGATTGATGATAAATTAATTTCACTTTTAAAAAATAAGAAGTTAGCTAATCATCTTCACATTCCTCTTCAAAGCGGTTCACCTTCAATTTTAAAAAGAATGAATAGGCGTTATGACATCGCCTCTTTTGAAAAGAAAGTGGCAAAGATTAGAGAAATCTCTCCTGATATTGCATTAACTACTGATGTAATTGTCGGTTTTCCTGGTGAAAGCGAAGAAAATTTCTTAGAAACTAAACATTTCATTGAAAAGATTAAATTTGCTGAACTTCATGTATTTCCTTTCTCACCTCGCGAAGGAACTCTAGCCTATTCTTTTTCTAATCAAATTGACAGCCAAATTAAAGCAAAAAGAGTTAACGAATTAATCGCTCTTTCAAAAAGATTAGAAAATGAATACAAAAATAAATTTAAGAATCAGGAATTAGAAGTCATTCTTGAAGAACGCAATAAGTTGAGTCATAAATTAAGCGGATTTACATCCAATTATTTGAAGTTATCGACTGATTTGCCTGATGACTATATCGGTAAAATAGTCAAATTAAAAGTAGAATAAAATCGAATAAAATAACAATAATTTTAAACGTTGTATGAAAAACAATTGCTTTTATTTTAACTTAATTTATAATTAACACGTTATTTGGAGGAAGAAAATATGGCAGTACCATTTAGAAGAACATCAAAAACTTCGAAAAGAATGCGTCGTTCGCATCTTTCATTAAAAGTCTCTGGGCTTGTTAAATGCCCAAATTGCGGAGCAACTATTAAATCACATCATGTTTGTCCAAAATGCGGTCATTATGATGGAAAAGATGTCCTCAGCAAAAAAGACAAAAAAGTTGTTGATGTCAAACCAGTAGCTAAGAAGGAAAAGAAGGCAAAAGCAAAAGCAGCGAAAGCAGAGAAAAGCGAATAGTTTCTATAAATCATTAGCTATGCTATAATCAACAAAAGAGGTTGAAAACTATGGAATTAAATAGAATGATTGATCACACCTTGCTTAAAGCCGATGCTTCAATCGATTCAATTAAGCAATTGTGTGAAGAAGCTAATAAATATAATTTTGCATCTGTTTGTGTTAATCCTTGCTTTGTGCCGGTAGCAAAAAAATTGTTAGTTAATTCACCTGTTAAGGTTTGCACAGTTATTGGTTTCCCTTTAGGCGCAACATTGCCTGAAGTTAAAAAGTTAGAAGCTAGCGAATCAGTTAAAGCTGGCGCAGACGAGATTGACATGGTTCTTAACGTCTCGATGGCTAAAGAACATGATTATGATTTTATTGAAAAAGAAATTCGCCTTGTCAAAGAAGGCTGCAAAGGTCGCTTATTAAAAGTAATTTTAGAAACATGCTTACTTAGCGATGAAGAAATCGTTAATTGCTGCAAAGCAGCAGTAAGAGGCGGTGCCGACTTTGTAAAAACATCGACTGGATTCTCAAAAGGCGGAGCGACTGTGCATGCTGTTCAACTCATGAGAAATACAGTTGGATCGACATTTGGAGTTAAAGCTAGCGGTGGAATCCATAATCGTGAAGAAGCCGAAGCAATGGTTCTAGCTGGAGCTAATCGCATTGGTGCCTCCTGCGGTGTTAAAATTGTAACTGGCGAATAATAAATTCGATTAATTCTAATTACGTAAGAAAGGAAGTGATTAAAAATGCCTAAAACAGTCGTTCGCGAAAACGAAACATTAGATGAAGCTCTTCGACGTTTTAAACGTCAAGTAAACAAATCTGGCGTTCTTCTTGAAACACGTAAAAGAGAATATTATCTTAAAAAAGGCTTGAAGCGCAAACTCAAAAGCGAGATGGCCAGACGTAAATCTTATTAATTAAAAAATTAAAAGAAAACTTGAAAAAAAGAGGAAGTACTTAGTACTTCCTTTAAATTTTATTGACACTTTTTCACAAAAGGAGAATACAAATATATGAGGGGGTGAAAATTGATGTCGAGATATTTCTGCTATCAAGCTAACGATTCTGATTGCGGGTTCGCTTGTTTGAAAATGATTTTGGCAATTAAATACAAGAACGAAGGTTGCCTAAATATTTCGAAGAAGAATAAAAGAACCAACTACTCTTTTGCTGATCTTATAGCAATTGGTAAAGATTATGGGCTTTCATTGACTGGATATCGATACGAAGAAAAGGAAAAAGTTTCGGTAAAAACTCCATTTTTAGCTTTGCTGGAGCAAAACCATCTAGTTGTTGTAACTCATCTTAACTCTTTTAAGGTTACAGTACTTGACCCTTCCAAAGGTGAGCTAAGAATGACTAGAGCAGAGTTTAATAAAATATGGAGTGGTGACACATTAGAGATAGAATCATTTAAAGCAGTGAAATTTAATTCGAGGCGTTTAAAAGTTACGCCTTTTCTCCCTAAATTGATAAATTTCATATTATCGATATCATCATTAGCCTCCTTACTCGTTGGATTTTTCTTCATCAAAGATGATGCATATATATTTATTCCTTTAATATTGTTAGGAGCATTTATTAGTATAGAATTAGTACAAAAATGGTATCTTATCAAACAATTAAATTTGTTTGATGAAAAATATACACTCCTATATTTCAAAGATATCAGCAGCGTTAATAGAGAAGAGTTAATTGAATATAGCGAATTCAAAAAGACTTATTTTTCTTTTGAAAGTAAAATCATTGTTTCTTTATGCGCGAGCATTGTAATCATCGTCGCTTTAATTATTAACGCTCCGATAAATGCTTTAGGTGTTTTATTCATTTTGCTTATGAATGTCGTCTCTAAAATTATTTTTAAGAATAAAGATGAAAAGCGCCTAAATATCATCAACGAAGCCGAAGATGGTCTTGTTAAAACTAAAAATGCTTCGGCGAATGACATATTAAAAATGTGCAATCTATCGAATAAATATGCTTTTAATATCTCGTTAAGAAACTGTGTTTACTCCTTTTTAATACTTCTGTTAAGTTTCTTTGTGATGCTTGCAAATAAAATCGCCAGCGTCAACTTTTTGATTTTCCATTTTGGGCTTTATTATGTCTTAAACACTTATATCGATACTCTGGTTAGCTACAATGACCAGAAAAAAGAATACGAGAGAAGTAAAGCTAGATTTCTAGATAAGTGTAATTTATAAATAAATTTTAAAAATGTATGCTATAATCATTTTCCCAAATTATGGAACTTGATTTTTCAAACCTCGGACCTCAAGACTTAAACTCTTACGAAGAGACATTTTTTAAGTTAGCCCAAAAGGTGTTTTCGCATTTAAATGTGAATGATAATTATCTTATTGATGTCGCTATCGTAGATAACAAATCTATCCAAGAAATCAATCGAGATTATCGAAACAAAGATTGCCCTACTGATGTGATTAGCTTTGCCTTTTTAGACGACAAAAAAGAAATATTCAACACAGATTGTCCCAATTCATTAGGGCAGATCATCATTTCTTATGAAAGGGCTAATGAACAAGCGAGCGCTTATAAGCACACCTTTATGCGCGAAATGTCATTTTTGTTCGTTCACGGTTTGCTTCATCTTTTGGGTTATGACCACATGAAAAAATGTGATGAATTAATTATGTTTTCTATACAAAATGAAATATTAGGAGGATTTAGAATGGAAAAAGAAGAACTAGTTGCTAAAGCAATTGAAGCACGAGAATTGGCTTATGTGCCTTATTCTCATTTTAAAGTGGGAGCTGTAATACTTACAAAAGATGGACGCTTATTTTTAGGTGCGAACATCGAAAACTCCTCATATCCTTGCTGCATGTGCGCTGAAAGAAATGCAATCTTTAATGCTTATTTGCATGGCGTTAAAAAAGACGATATTGCGGCTTTAGCGTTATCGGCCGATACAGATGGGCCTTGTTCACCTTGTGGAGCTTGTCGTCAAGTTTTAAGCGAACTCATGCCTAGCAATGCGCCTATCTTCATGTCAAATTTAAAAGGTGTAATCAAGGAAACAACTATCGCTGAACTTTTGCCATACGCTTTCTCGGAGGATGATTTGAAATAATGCAATCCGGTTTTGTCGCAATCATTGGAAGAGCCAACGCCGGGAAATCTACGATTTTAAATTCGCTTTTGAATCGTGATGTTTCAATTGTTACTGATAAAGCTCAAACGACGCGAAATTTAATTCGTGGTATTTACGATGATGGTGAATATCAAATTGTTTTTATCGATACGCCAGGAATTCATAAGGCACATCATTCGTTAGGAAAAATGATGAATCAAGATGCTTTTGATTCCACAAAAGATGTTGAAGCAATCGTTTTAGTGGTGGGCGCATCTAAAAGATTTAATGCCGGAGATGAACTAATTGTCAGTAAAATTCCTCAGAACATTCCTCTATTTATTGCAATTAATAAAATTGATTTATTAAGATTGCCTGAGGTTCAAGAAGTTAAAAAGCTTTATCAAGAACGTTATCCAAATGGAAAGCTTATCGAGATGAGTGCGATTAGAGACTTTGGAGTTTCTGATTTATTAGAAGAAATTAAAAAACTAATGCCGGAAGGCCCACGCTTTTATCCAGAAGAGCAAATCGTTGATAAGGATGCTGCCTTTTATGTTTCTGAAATAGTTCGAGAAAACGCTTTGAATCTTTTAAAAGAAGAAGTGCCACACGAACTTGCTGTGCGAGTTGATGATATTAAACATAAAAAAGAAGCAGTTTATATCAAATCAACAATAATTGTTGACCGCGAATCGCATAAAGGTATTGTCATCGGCAAAGGCGGCAAGAAAATCAAAGCCATTGGCTATAGATCGAGAATAAAACTCGAAAAATATTTCAACAAACATGTTTATCTTGAACTCTTCGTATCAGTTAAAGAAGATTGGATAAATAATCCTCGAATTCTAAAAGAATTAGGATATAAATAATGTTCGAAGTAGAAGGAATTGTCATCAAATCAACGCCTTTTAAAGAGAGCGATGCGATGATAACTTTGCTGACTAATGAAAAAATATATTCTTTTTTAGCAAAAGGTGTTTTAAAAGCAAATAGCAAAAACGCTGCTTGTGTGAGAATATACAGCCTCTCACAGTTAAATTTGTATAAAGGCAAGGATGGACTTTGCCTTAGAAGTGGGACAGTTGTAAACGGCTTTAGCAAGCTGAATTCCTCACTTAATAATTTGCTCGCTGTTAAAGCAATTGGCGAGATTACAAATGTAATGCTTCAAAAAGATGACTGTGAAAAAGTCTATAAAGCTTTGAATAAATCGCTTCTTTTGCTAAATGAAGATTTTTCACCTTTAACAGTTGTATTAGTCTACTTTGCTTATTTATTACGTGTTTCAGGGCTTGGCCTAGAAGTTGATAAATGCGTTATTTGCTCAAAAAAGAGCCAAATCGCAAGCTTTTCTTATCGCGATGGGGGATTTATCTGCCAAGACTGTTTTTCGCCTTCAAAACACGAAAAGCGCAGTCAAAGATATTTAAAGATTATGCGCTACATCTTTAAAGTCGAGCCTGAACAATTTGACAAAGTAGTCTTTGATGATGGTGAAAATAAATTCATTTTAAATGAATTGGATGATTTTCTCTATCAAAGCGTTCAAACTCGGATTTCTAGCTTAAAACTAGTTTTAAATATTTAAATAGTACACTTATAGTGGGTTGACAACATGCCTCTCTGGTGAGAGACTTTTTTTCGTTATTTTGGAGTGCAAAAAAATGGATAAAAAATTCGATGAAATCGTTACACATTTGATTACAAGTGGCTTTGTTTACCAAGATTCTGAAATCTATGGAGGCTTGTCCAATTCTTGGGATTTCGGTCCTCTAGGCGTGGAACTTAAAAACAATATCAAAAAGTTGTGGTGGAAGAAATTCGTTCAAGAATCCCCTACAAATGTCGGAATTGACGCCGCAATATTGATGAATCCGCGCGTTTGGCAAGCTACTGGTCACGTCTCGACCTTTGCAGATCCTTTAATTGACTGTAAAGAATGCCATACTCGACATAGAGCTGATGATTTAATCGCTAAAGCTTGTCCTGATGTTGATGTAAACGGCATGAACAACGAGCAAATGATTGCCTTTATCAAAGATAATAAAATCAAATGCCCTAATTGCGGCAAATCCAATTTCACTGATATTCGTCAATTCAATTTGATGTTTAGAACACACATCGGAGTCACTGAAGAATCTGAAAGTTTGGTTTATTTAAGACCAGAAACCGCTCAAGGGATGTTTGTCAATTTCAAAAATGTTCAAAGAACTACAAGACGCAAAATACCATTTGGTATTTGTAATATTGGTAAGAGCTTTAGAAACGAAATTACACCAGGCAACTTCATCTTTAGAGTTCGTGAATTCGAGCAGATGGAAATGGAATTTTTCTGCAAGCCAGGTACTGACTTAGAATGGTTTTCCTATTGGAAAGATTATTCTTTAAAATTCCTCGAATCATTAAATATTAGTCAAGATAATCTTCGCTATCGCGACCATGAAAAGGAAGAATTAGCCTTTTATTCGAAAGCAACAACCGATGTTGAATATAAATTTCCATTTGGTTGGGGAGAAATCTTAGGTGTTGCCGATCGAACTGATTATGATTTAAAGCGACATATGGACGCCAGTGGGCAATCTTTAGAATATCTCGATCCAGAAACCAATGAAAAATATATTCCTTATTGTATCGAACCTTCAATGGGCGTAGAACGCATCTTTTTGATGATTTTATGCGAAGCATATGATGTTGAACAATTGGAAAAAGATAAACGAATTGTGATGCATATTAAACCATCACTTGCTCCTTATTTAGCGGCTATCTTACCATTGAGCAAAGAGTTAGCTCCGAAAGCAAAAGAAGTGCAATCTTTATTAAATAAACATTTTTCAACTGTTTATGATGAGACTGCTTCTATTGGTAAAAGATATCGTAGACAAGATGCGATTGGGACTCCATTTTGCATCACTTACGACTATGACAGTTTAAATGATAATTGTGTAACAATCCGCGAACGCGATTCAATGAAACAAGAAAGAGTAAAAATTGCGGATTTAACAAATTATCTTTTAGATAAAATTGAAGATTAGTATATTTTTAGTATTTAATTAGTTCATGAAATTTGATTACGATTTACTTCAAGACATCAAACGACACGCCGATATTGTCGACGTCATTTCTTCTTACGTAAATGTCATTAAAAAAGGGCGTCGTTATGCCTCTTTGTGTCCGTTTCATGATGACCACAATCCATCGATGGATATCAATAAAGAACGTCAAACATATCATTGTTATGTTTGCCATGCCGGCGGTGATGTTTTCTCTTTTGTTTCTGACTATGAAAAAATTTCATTTTCAGAGGCTGTAAAGAAAGTTTGCGAAATCATCAATTATGATGATCCTAGATTGCATCAAATTAAAATTGACAAGCCGATAGACCTGGACTTACAAGTTTTATATAACTGCATTAACGAACTTCAAAAATTCTATGAATACGGCTTGCAAGTTGATGAAGGGCGAGATGCTAAAGAATATTTGTCTAAAAGACAAATTAGTCCTGAACAGGCTAGCAAATTTCATCTAGGTTATTCTTTAAGCGATGGAAAGAAGACGATTTCTTATCTTCAGCAAAAAGGCTATTCGCTTAAAAATATTGAAGACATCGGAATAGCTTTAGCTAGGATAAGTGACACCAGCGATTCAAATGCTGGTCGACTTATTTTCCCTATTAAAAATAACGATGGTCAAGTTGTTGGCTTTTCCGCGCGCAATATCAACGAGAAGAGCGATGCACCTAAATATATCAATTCTCCGGAGACTAAAATCTTTCGTAAAGGCGATATTTTATATAATTTTGATTTGGCTAAACAGTCTGCAAAGCATGATGGCTATATATATTTAGTTGAAGGCTTTATGGATGTATTTGCATTCGATACGATCGGTATAAATTCAGTCGCCGCTTTAATGGGAACTAAATTAACAAATAAACATTTGGAATATTTAAGACGATTAAATGTGGAAGTTCGTCTTTGCCTTGACGGCGATAAAGCTGGCCAGTCAGCAATGATGGCTATTATGAGTCGACTTGACAAAGCTGAAATACATTATCGTTTAGTGTCAATGCCAAAAGAAATACGCGATCCAGACGAGATTTTAAAGCAAGATGGCAAAGAAAAATTGACTATCTTTGTTAATTCTTTGATGGAACCATTCGATTTTGCTCTTAATTATTACAAAAATACCTCGCCTTTAAGCACAAGCGAAGGCAAGCGAAAAGTGATCTCTCATTTCGCTCCAATATTAGCTGGAATTAATGATAAACTCGAATTTGATGATTATATTTATAAACTTGCCGATGTTACAGGCTTTAATCCCAATGCGATTAGAGATTATCTTAAAAGCTATAAACCTTCTAATAAAAGCGATGATGTGCTCCTTAATTATCGAACGCAAGCGCCTGAAACAAGCGCTTCGCTAAATCTAAATCGTGATTTGCGTAGATTAAGCAATGCTGAAAAGATAGTTTTAAAACTGATGGCCAACAGCAAACAAGCGGTAGATTTTTATGAGAAGAATATAAAATATTTTTCCACTGAAATCTATCGACAATTAGCCAATTATTTTGTTGAATATGCTTCAAAATATGATGATATAAATATATCGATGATTGTCGATTTAATCGAAGAAAGCAATCCTAAAAATAAAAAGGAATTGATCAATGTCTTACTCTCTTTACCCCAAGAGGACATTGAATTCGATAAGTTGATTAGTATCCTTAAAGATTGTCTTAAGGTAATTGAAGAAGAAAGGAATCGAACATACGAGAAGTCGCTACTAAAGAAGGCTTTCGAGGGAAAGGATCCGAAAGAACAAGCCAGACTTCTTGATGATTATATAAAGCGGACTAATAAAAATAGCTAGCAGAAAAGAGGAAAGAATTATGCCAGGAAAAACAAAAGAGAAAAAAGAGAAGAAACCAACTAAGAAAGTGACTAAATCAAGCAAAGAAAAAGACGAATTTGATGATGATCTTGAATTTGAAGCTAATGAAATCGAAACTTTAGATTCAATCAAGAAAAGATTGCTTAAAAAAGCAAAGGAAAACGAAAATCAAATCGAAGAATCTGAGATTTTTGAAGAAACTTCCAACTTGGATTTAACAGATGATGAAACAAGTGAACTTCAAAATTATTTTTTAGATAATGGAATCAGTATCATCTCTGACGAAAATGAAGATGACATCGATAATTTAGAATATGATAGCAATTTAAAAGATGACAATACTCTTCTTGACGACGACAATCTTGATGAAGAAGATTTTGAAGAAGATGTTCCATCTGAACAAGAGCTCAATGATTTGTCCAAGTTGGTGGCTGGAGAAGTAAAAGTAAACGATTCGGTTAAGATTTATCTTAAAGAAATTGGAAAAGTGCCTTTACTTACCGCTAAAGAAGAGACGGAGTTAGCTAAGCGCATCGCGGCTGGTGATGAAGAAGCTAAAAAACAATTAATTAACGCCAACTTGCGTTTGGTCATTTCAATTGCTAAACGTTATGCTGGACGAGGAATGCCTTTCCTTGATTTGATTCAAGAAGGAAACATGGGCTTAATCAAAGCGGTGGAAAAATTCGATTACACCAAAGGATTTAAGTTTTCAACTTATGCTACCTGGTGGATTAGACAAGCTATTACCCGTGCGATAGCTGACCAGGCGCGAACGATTCGTATTCCAGTGCACATGGTCGAAACGATTAACAAAATTACCCGTGCTCAACGCGAATTAGTGCAAAAATTAGGCCGCGATCCAACCGCAGAAGAAATTAGTGAAAAATTAGCTGGAGCGCTATCTCCAGATAGAATTAGAGAAATTCAACGTGTCAACCAAGAACCTGTTTCTTTAGAAACACCAATTGGCGAAGAAGACGATTCTCGCTTGGCTGATTTTGTCGAAGATAAAGAAACATTATCTCCTAGCGAATACACTAGAAAAGCTCTTTTAAAGCAAGAATTATACGAAGTTATGCGTGAAAGCTTAACCGACCGTGAAGAAAAAGTTTTGCGTCGTCGATATGGCTTAGATGATAATCATCCACGCACATTAGAAGAAGTAGGCAAGGAATTCGGCGTCACTCGTGAACGCATTCGTCAAATCGAAGCCAAAGCAATTCGCACTCTCCGTAAGAAAAATAAACTTAAAAAGCTTGGGGATTATCACGAGATTTAATCGATGGTTTTATCTAAAAGACTAAAAACAGTTGCTGAACTAATTCATCCAGGTTCATCAGTTTTCGATGTTGGAGCTGATCATGGTCAATTAGAAAAATATCTTCTAGATAATAAATTAGTTAAGAAAATCATCGCAGTTGAAAATAAAAAAGGACCATATCTTCAATTAAAAAGTAATTTAAAAGGTTATCCGCAAGTTGATATTCTTTTAAGCGATGGAATAACTGATTTGCCTAAGGAAACTAATGTTATTGTTTTAGCGGGCTTAGGTGGATTAAAAATTGTCGATATTTTAGTAAGCAATAAAGAAAAACTTGCTAGTGTCGAGCAAATCGTTGTCGATGCTCATCGCGATATCACTCATGTTAGAAAAGAAATCACAAAACTTGGTTTTAAAATCGAAAAAGAAGCAATAGTTTTCGAAAAAGACATCTATTATTTCGTAATTTCTTTTTTAAAAGGCGAAGCTAAATATGATGAAGACGTCTTAGAGTTTGGCTACCAAATTAAAAGCGACAAACTATTTCCTTATTACAAGGAAAACTTTATTAAAGAGAATGAACTTATTTTAAGTAAGCTTGCTTCTTCAAACAAAAATGAGGCTAAAATTAAAGAAATAGAAGAGAAGATAAGGAGAATTGAAAATTTATGAAAACCTTAAAAATCTTGAGAAGACTGTCGACTAGATTTCCAAAGTCAATTGCCACGCACGGCGATCATGTCGGTCTAATGACCGGAAAGTTAAAAGAAGACACTAACTGCATTCTTTTATGCCTGGATTTTGATGATACTGTCTATAATCAATTGCTTAAACTAGATAAAAAGCCTGATTTAATTCTTACTCATCACCCTTTTATTTATGGGACAAAATATAGAGTTTTTCTCCACGATGAGGTGAAGAAAAATTTGTGCGAAAGAATTGATAAATTAGGCATTCCTGTCTATAGCATGCATACCAACTTCGATACTGGGAAAGACGGTATGAATGACGCTTTAGCTAATGCTTTAAAACTAAAAGATATTAAGCCTTTAGAAACTTGCCCGATGGCAAGAGGTGGGCTTTTAGATAAACCGATGGAAATTCATGAATTTGCAAAATACGCTAATAAATGTCTTAACATCGAGTATTCTCATTTAATTCACGGCGGTAAATCTACTGTTTCTAGCGTCGCTATCTTAGGTGGCGGAGGTTCATATAAATATATCAACGCCATGAATGAAGGTTATGACATTTATATAAGTGGAGATACGCCTCATCACATTCGTCGCGATGTTATTTCTTATAAATACAATTATTTAGATGTTTCTCACGAGGTTGAAAGAATTTTTATGCCTCAAATGAAAAAAATTCTTCATGAAATCGATCCTTCCTTAGATATTGTTATCATCGATCATGAAGAATTGCCTGAATTAATCGTTTAATTCATTAATATAATCTTTTATCTCTTCAATAATTCTTTTAGGCGTTGAAGCTCCGGAAACAATTGCGATATTTTTTAAATTAAGAAAATCGTTTTCCTTTAAATCACTTTTATTTTCAACCATCATGACTTTTGAATTTGTAAAATTAGCTTTTGCCAAAGAATATAAAGTTATGGTGTTGTTAGAATTTTTTCCACCTATAACAAGGATTAAATCAACATTTTTGTCGATGTTTAATAAAGCTTTTTGCCGCAAAAGAGATGAGCTACAAATGCTAGGATAAAAGACTACATTTTTTATCTCTTTTTTAATTCCTTCTAGATGAGTGTTTACTTCTAAGGAAGAAAAAGTCGATTGAGAAACCACTAATGTTTTTTTGCTATTTTTCATTTCTTCACTAAGCGAGGAAGAAAGAGTTAAAAGATGTACATTCTTAGAAAGCGACAAAGCAGCATCGCTTTCAGGGTGATGTGCTTTACCAATATATATTATTGAATAGCCATCTTTTAGATAATTTTGCATATCATCCATCGCTTTTTTAACAAATGGGCAAGTTGCATCGACAAATTTTAATTTCCTTGAATTTAGTTTGTCTTCTATAGCTTTACTATGACCATGAGCAGTTAAAATCACAATAGAGTCTTCCTCTATTTCATCGATTAAATCAATTATATTTTTGTCTTTAGAAAAAAGTGTTTTAATCTTTAAATCTTCGATTTCTTTAAGTGCATCAAGGTTATGAACAAGCATTCCTAAAACCACAACATTTTTATTAGGATTATCTAATTTCGTTTTCTTCGCGATTTCTAAGGCGCGTTGAACGCCCTTGCAGTAGCCTGATGGCTCAACAATTCTTACATTCATCGGTTTAATAATAGCATAGCTAAGCGTTTGAATGTATAATAAAGCGAGCAAAATATTATGTCGTTCAAAGCTATAAATTTATCTGAGAAAATGATTACTTCTTTGTCTAGACAAGGCTATTTTGAACCATCTCCAATTCAGTTAAAAGTAATTCCGAAAGCGTTAAAAGGAAATACTCTAATGGTCCAATCAGCAACTGGCACCGGAAAAACTTTATGTTTTCTAGTTCCAATTATTGAAAATATCGATTACTCGCAGCAAAATTTGCAGGCTTTAATCATTGCTCCGACTCGTGAACTGGCTAATCAAATATATAATTTCGCCATTCCTTTTACTAAAGATTTTCCTAAATTAAAAATTCGATTGTTAAAAGCTGGCGAAGAACTAGACGAATCCTTAAAGGGGTTATCCGAAAATCCTCACATTATCATCGGCACTCCAGGCAGATTAACTGATGTTTTAGTTAAAGCAAGTGCTTTAAAACTTAATAATGTAAAAACTGTTGTTCTCGATGAAGCGGATATGCTTTTAAAAGAAGGCTATTTTGCTGAAATCGATCAAATTGTGGCTAAGCTTAAAAAAGTTCAATTTCTCGTTTTTTCAGCTACTTTAGAAAAAACATTAGCAGCCGAACTAGATAAATATGTTGGATCTAATTTATCGATTATTAACGAAGAAATCTTAACTTCTAACAATGTAAAACATTATCTAGTCGATATTAAGCATTCATCAATGCTTGCTTCTGTTGAAAATTTCATTAAGATTATCAATCCTTATCTTTTGCTCATATTCGCTTCTAAAAAGGAAACTGCGAATGAGATTTATTCCTTCTTAAAAGCTGAAAAATATAAAGTAGGTCTTCTTACTGGCGATCTTTCTTCAAGAGAGAGAAAAAATGTCATGAAATCATTATTAAACGAGCAAATCTATATTTTAGTTTGCTCTGATATGGCTGCTAGAGGACTTGATATTAATGATGTAAGCGACATTTTAAATGTCGATTTGCCTTCTAATTTAGATTTCTATTTCCATCGAGCGGGAAGAACCGGTCGTTTCTTAAAAAAAGGCAATTGCTATACTTTCTATAATTCGGATTCCACAAAAAAACCTTTAGAATTAATTTCTCGAGGCGTTCAATTTGAATATCTAGTGCTGAAAGATAATGCTTTAATAGAGGGCAAAGGTTTAGCTAAAAAAGAATTGAAAGCTAAACGGGTTGACGAAGAGCTTAACAAAGAAATCAAAAAGATAACCAACATCTCGAAGGCTAAAAACAAAAAAGTTAAACCGGGATACAAGAAAAAAACTCGATTAGCAGTTGATAAAGCTAAAAGAAAGCATCGAAGAGAAATAATAAAAAAAGATATCCGTCGGCAACGCGTTGAACGATACAAAAGGGAAAATAATGGAAAATAAAATACTGATTGGCTCACATGTCTCACTTAAATCACCTGATTATTATTTAGGAAGCGTCAAAGAAGCGCTGAGCTACAATTCTTCGACATTTATGTTTTATACTGGGGCTCCGCAGAATTCTTTTCGTCTGCCTTTGGAAAGACTAAAAATTGAAGAAGGAAGAGACTTGATTAAGCAATCTTCTTTGGATGAATCCAAGATTATTGTTCACGCACCTTATATCATCAATATTGCGAATAAATTAAACGAAAAATTATTTGAGATGAGCAAAGATATTTTGCTAAATGAAATTAAACGAGTTGCTGGTTTTAATTTAAAAATTTTAGTTTTGCATCCCGGTAGTCATGTTGGAACAGGCATTGAAAACGGCTTAAATTCGATTGTCGAAGCTCTTGATGATGTCTTTTCTAAAGATGATAGCGATGTAAAAATCGCTTTAGAAACCATGGCGGGAAAAGGCAATGAAATGGGGGTTAATTTTGAGCAACTTGCTTATATCATAAAGCATGTTAAAGATAATCATCGTTTAGGAGTTTGCTTTGATACTTGCCATGTAAACGATGAAGGCCTTGATGTTAAAAATGTTAATAAAACACTTGAAGAATTCGATAGAATTATTGGTTTAGATCGACTTCTTTGCATCCATATAAATGATTCAAAAAACCCTTTAGGGTCGCATAAAGATCGACACGAAAATATTGGCTATGGAGAAATTGGCTTTGATTGCATCTATCAATATGTTCATCATCCAAAATTAGTAAATGTGCCTAAGATTTTAGAAACCCCATATGTTGATGGG
The DNA here is from genome assembly GCA_963612925.1 of Coriobacteriaceae bacterium. Lineage (GTDB taxonomy): Bacteria > Bacillota_I > Bacilli_A > RFN20 > CAG-826 > Fiminaster. Next base: position 62,208 of record CAVDXG010000001.1, read on the forward strand.
AAAGCACCATATAAGCAAGAAATAAAAATGCTTTTAGATGGCAAATATATTCCTTCCTGGAAAGACAATTTATAAATTGTTAATTTCTTTAATTAGTTCGTTATAGATATCTTTATCTTTAACTTTTTTAATGATTTTATCTTTTTTAAAGATAACCCATTGGTCTTTCCCGCCGGCGCAACCTAAATCTGCTCGCTTGGCTTCTCCTGGACCATTGACAATGCAGCCCATGATGGCGATGATTTTATTGATTTTATTTTCTTCTAAATAGTTTAATACTTTATTTGCTAAAGGAACCAAATTAACTTGCGTTCTCCCGCATGTTGGGCAAGAAATTAAATTTGGATAATCATTTCTTACTCCTAAATCTTTCAATAGGCGACGACAAGCTTTGATTTCTTCTTCTGGTTCATCGCTAAGCGAAATTCTAATTGTGTCGCCTATTCCTTCAAGAAGTAGTGGAGCAATTCCAGCAACGCTTCTAATTAATCCGATATCTTTCGGACCGGCTTCTGTGATACCGATGTGTAATGGATAATTAAATTCCTTGCTTGCGAGTCGATATGCCTCAATTGTTTCGAGAACATGAGAACATTTCAGCGATAAAACGATGTTATGAAAATCTAAATCTTCCAATATTTTCACCATATTTTTTGCGGATTTAACTAACTCTTTAGCTTCGACGACAGAAGTGTTGTTATTTATCTTTGCATCAATCGAACCTGAATTAACGCCCACTCGAATTGGGATATTTTTCTTTTTGCATAATTCTGTAACCTTTTCGACATTCTCTCTTTCTCCAATGTTTCCAGGATTTAGTCTGACCGCATCAGCGTTGGAATTAATCGCTTCTATAGCAAGACGATAATCGAAATGAATATCCGCAATTAGAGGGATAGAAATATGTTCTTTGATTTCTTTAATCGCTTTGGCATCATCCATATCGAGGACGGAAACACGCATTAAATCAGCGCCTAGCATTGCACAGCGATTAATTTGAGCGATTACTTCTTTTACCTTCGATGTTTTTATATTGCACATCGACTGAATTAGAACTTTATTCGCTCCGCCAATAGTTATATTTCCAACATTTATTTTTTTAGTAGTTTCTCGAGCTAATTTTTTCATCTTATATGTATTATAAACTCTCAAAATATCTTGTAGATATCTTTTTTCTATTGTGCTATTATCTATCTTGCTAAACAAAGGAGTGAGTTTATGGCTAACAAAGTTCGAAGCAGCATCACATTAAAATGCACTGTCTGTGGTGAGGAAAATTATATTACTTCAAAGAATAAAAAAGAGCATCCTGACAGAATGGAAATCAAAAAATATTGCCCAAGATGCAAAAAACAAACTATCCATAAGGAGAAAAAATAGGACTTTGTCCTTTTTTTTAAATTTAAATAATGCTTGATATTTATACATCTGAATTCGCTTGTAATACTTATTTAGTCTATAACGATAATCATCAAGGTTTTTTAGTTGACCCCGGTTACAATGAAAATAATGCTTATTTAAAGCACATCAAAAGACTAAATGTCGAAATAAAAGCAATTTTATTGACACACGCTCATTATGATCACATTAGTGCTTTAGAAGATATTTGTAAAGAATTTCCAAATGCGATTGTCTATATTTCATCTGATGAAGTTGAATTATTAACTAATCCAAAATTAAATTTGAGCATCTATGGCAAAATATTAGATTTTAAGCCAAATAAACTGATAGAACTTTTTGATAGCGAAACTTTTGAAGTGGCTAACTATAAGATCAAAATGATTGAGACGCCTTTTCACACTAAAGGAAGTGCTTGCTATTATTTAGCAAATGAGAAAATTCTTTTCTCTGGTGATACTTTATTTTATTCTTCAATCGGTAGAACTGATTTGCCAACTGGCTCAAGTCGAAGTGTAACAGCTAGTTTATCTAAACTGCTTAATTTAGATGATGACACAATAGTTTATCCAGGACACGGCGCGAAAACGACGCTTTCGCGTGAAAAGAAATACAATCCATATTTGAAGATTTAATGAATATAAGTATAATATTCATATTCTTTAGGAGGAGTGAAAAATGAATGTTACTGAATTAAGACCAGGAAACTATTTCATTGATGAAGGCAATCTTTATCAAGTAATGGATATCTTATTAAATAAGACCGCGATGAGAAAAATGGTTGCTAAGGTTAAGGCCAAAAACATGCGCACAGGTGCGATTACTGAACTTGCTCGCAATAGCGGTTACGATGTTGAAAAAGCTGTTTTAACAAAGAAAAAAATGGCCTTTTTATACGATGCCGGCGACAATTTAGTCTTTATGGACAATACTACTTTTGATCAAATTGAAATAGCGAAGAAAAGACTAGAATGGGAAGTTAACTTCTTAGTGCCAAATTCTGAAATTGATATTTTATTCTATGATGATGAAATTTTAGGTATTACTTTGCCTTCGAGCGTTGCTTTAAAAATAGTAGACTGTGAACCAGGCGTTCGCGGCGATACAGTTAATAAAGCGATGAAGTTAGCAACTGTTGAAACTGGCTATCAATTAAAAGTTCCATTATTTATTAATAATGGCGAAACAATTCTTGTGCGTACAGACACTGGCGCATATGACGGAAGAGCTTAGGAGGTAATAACTATGGTTGAATTACCTGTTGGAGGCTTGGTCGGAATTATTATCGGCTGTTTAATTGGTGGCTTAGTTATTGGATTCTTTCTATCACGATGGTTCTTTAAACAACAATTAAAGAAAAATCCACCAATCAACGAAAATATGATTAGAGCAATGTTCATGCAAATGGGTCAAAAGCCAAGCGAAGCTAAAATCCGTGCTGTTATGAACGCGATGAAAAGAAATCAATAAGCATTAAAATCTTAAAATAGTAGCGCCGCGAAATACGGTGCTTTATTTTTGTCAATCAAAAAGAAATTCAACGATCTGAAAACTGTTTTTTGATTGAGATAAAGCTCTGGCTATTGTTGCCTTATTTAAGCATTTTATTTAGCAAGTCAATATAGGAAACTCTTGTATAGAATAAGTGGTGGATGTGCCTTTTATTTGATTGGTATAATTTTTGACCATCAAAAAGGCTGAAAATGATGCGTTGTTAAAATTTTGTCAATTAAAAACTTGAATTTAATCGCATAATTTTCATTGATTAATTTTACTGTGGAAAATAATTCACAATACATAAATCGACTAAAAATCTACTAATCGATTACTATAAAATTTATTTCATCCAAGATATTTTTCTTTCTTGGTGATTTACTAATCTAGAAATATTTGCTTTGTGACGGACGATTAAGATAAAAGCTATCAAGGTTGTCACACTTGCGAATTCCCAACCGCAAACTAAGAATTCCCCGTTACCCCACATAAAAATGTCAATCGCAAAGGATGGAATACATATTTTTAAGATGAATAATAGCCATGAAATTAAAGAAGTTATCAAGGCTGTGAATATTGAAGAAAGTGAAACATACTTTTTAAGTTTCAAAACTCCGAAGAATGTTAAGATTCCAACAATTATTTCTAACCAGCAAGTTGCTAAGACAAATCCGCAGTAAGTTGCGACAGCTTTGCCACCTTTAAATCCAGCGAATATCGGCCAACAATGTCCAATTGCTGCACCCAATGGAGCTAAATAGATGTAAAGAATATGGAAATTTGTCCAAGCATCAGAAGCTAAAAGATCCTTTAAAGGTGAAAATGTAATAATTGACCAGGCAACCAGCAAAGGTATTACGCATTTAATCATGTCGATTATTATGACGATAACGCCAGCCTTTTTTCCAAAGACTCTTCCAATATTTGTTCCACCTGAATTTCTAGAACCTTCCAGACGCGGATCGCGGTGAAAGAAGAGTTTACCAACAATTACTCCGGTTGGAATACTTCCAAATAAATATCCGACAAATAACGAGCAAAAACCAACGACTATATTATATAAAATAATATCCATTTTTTCTCCGATTAACTTTCATCATAATACTAAAAAAGTAGATTACTTTTCAACCTTATTTTTGCTATAATCAATTTTTGAAAATTGAATATAAAAAATGAGCAACGAAAGTATTGAAAAATCATATTCTGCCTCTGATATTGAGATTTTAGATGGTCTTGCAGGTGTCAGAAAACGACCTGGAATGTATATTGGGCCGACTAACTCTACTGGTCTGCATCATTTAGTTTGGGAAATTGTTGATAATGCAATCGATGAAGCCTTGAATGGTTTTGGGAAAGTGATTTGTATCACTTTGCATCGCGATGGATCGGTTTCTGTGCTAGATGAAGGAAGAGGAATTCCGGTTGATATTCACAAAGGAACTGGCATGCCAGCTGTTCAATTAATTTTCTCTACTTTGCATAGCGGTGGTAAGTTCTCATCGAAGGTTTATTCGTCTTCTGGAGGTCTTCACGGCGTCGGCTCAACTGCGACAAACGCCTTAAGCGAATACTGCGATGTCACTGTTTTCCGCGATGGAAAAATCTATAATCTTCGCTTTGAAAATGGCGGAAAACTTGTTAAACCATTAACAGTTGTTGGAACAACAAAAAAGCATGGAACACTCGTCAGATTTAAACCGGACGCTAAGATTTTTTCGACTACAAATTTCCAATTCGATGTCATCGTGAGCCACGTGCAAGAAAGCGCCTTTTTACTTAAAGGCGTCAAGTTTGATGTCTTAGAAGAAAAAACCGGTAAGCGAGCTGAACTTTGTTATGAACAAGGCCTTAAAGAATATGTTGAATATTTAAACAAAGAAAAAACACCTTTAGGTGAAGTCATCTCTTTTAACGGTGAAGAAGATCAAATCAAAATTGAAATGGCTTTCCAATATTGTGATAAAGATTATGGCGAATACATCTATTCTTATGCGAACAACGTTAGAACTAGGGACGGCGGAACTCATGAAGTTGGTTTCAAAACCGGCATCACCAAAGCGGTTAATGACTACGCAATTGAAAATCAACTGGTAAAAGGCAAAGTTAAACTTGAAGGCAATGATATTCGCGAAGGTTTGACCGCGGTAATTTCTTTAAAAATGCCCGAACAAAAGACGCTTTTCGAGAGCCAGACTAAGCAAAAACTATATACGCCAGAAGCTTTAACAATCGTTAACAATTTTGTTTATAACAATTTCACTTATTACTTAAATGAACACAAAGAATTTGCAGTTAACCTCATTAAGAAATGCGTTCAAGCTTTAAATGCTCGCTTAGCTGCTAGAAAAGCAAAAGATGAAATCCATAACAGCAAAAAACTTAAAAGCGATGTGATTTTATCGAATAAATTAACTCCTGCTCAGTCTAAAGATTACGATAAAAATGAACTCTTTATCGTTGAAGGTCAATCCGCCGGAGGAACCGCAAGAAATGGACGAGATAGGCTTCATCAAGCAATCTTGCCTCTAAGAGGCAAACCTCTTAATACTGATTCTGTTTCAGTTGAACGCATGTTAAAAAATGAAGAATTTGCTACTTTGGTAAATACCATCGGTGCAGGCTTTGCCGATAACTTTAATGTTGATAATTCCCATTATGGCAAAGTTATTATCATGACCGATGCTGATACCGATGGAGCACACATCCAAACTCTCTTGATTACTTTCTTTTATAACTACATGAAACCATTAATTTTAAAGGGCAAATTGTTCGTTGCGATGCCACCTTTATATCGAGTTTCAAAGGAAGTAAATCATAAATTAGTTTACAAATATGCCTGGGATGATGAGGGCTTAGAAAAAGCTAAAAAAGAGATTGGAAATGGTTATCGAATTTCTCGGTACAAAGGTTTAGGTGAGATGGATGCCGGTCAACTTTGGGAATCGACGATGAATCCACGAACTAGACAATTATGTAAAGTAACCATTGAAGATCCTGTTTCCGCAGCTCGAGAGATTTCGATATTAATGGGCAATGATACGGTTATTAGACGTCAATGGGTGGAAGAGAATGTAAATTTCTCGGAGATTGATGAATTTATCGACGAGGTGAAATAAAGATGGCAAAGAAGAAAATTATTGAACCTGTAGAAACTGAAATTGTCGAGAATATTCATAATGAAACCGTTGAGCAAATCATGGGTTCTCGCTATGCAACCTATGCTAAATATGTAATTCAAGATAGAGCGATTCCAGATGCTCGAGATGGCTTGAAGCCAGTTCAAAGACGAATCATCTATTCGATGTATAAATCGGGTAATATCTTTACTAGGCCAACTAGAAAAAGCGCCCATACAGTCGGCGAAGTTATGGCGAAATATCACCCACATGGTGACTCATCAATTTATGAAGCATTAGTTAGAATGTCGCAAGATTGGAAGCAAAATCATCCTCTTGTTGACTTCCAAGGTAATAATGGTTCTATCGACGGCGATCAAGCCGCTGCTTATCGATATACCGAAGCTCGCTTGAGCCAAATCGCAGAAGAGATGGTGCGCGATATCGATAAGGACACTGTTGAAAAAACTTTAACATTTGATGATTCAGAATTTGAACCTGTCGTTTTGCCGGCTAGATTCCCAAATCTTTTAGTCAATGGTTCAGAAGGTATAGCAGTTGCTTTAGCAACTGAAATCCCACCCCATAATTTAAGAGAAGTTATTGATGCTGTTATTTATCGCATTAATCATGTTCGAGTTGAGCCTAAAGATTTAATGGAATTTGTTCCTGCTCCAGATTTTCCGACTGGCGGTTTTATTTATGCTAGTCAGGGACTTGAAGATATTTATACAACTGGTCGTGGAAGAATTGAAATTGCTTCTAAAACTGAAATTGTTGATAACGCTCAAACAAAGCAAATCATCATCAGCGAAATTCCATTTAAGACAATTAAAATCGATTTGGTTTATGAAATCGATAAACTCATCCACGATAAAGTAATTTCTGGAATGAGTGAAGTTCGCGATGAAAGCGACCGCAAAGGTTTACGCATTGTTATCGACTTGAAAAAGGATGCAAACGCTGAACTTATTCATAAATATTTAATGAATAAAACCGGATTAAAAGTCTCGTATTCTGTAAACTGCGTTGCAATCGTTAATGGTCGTCCAAAGACAATGAATTTACTTGATTTTATTGATGCTTTTATAGATCATCAAGTCGATGTAGTTACTCGTAGAACCAATTACGATTTAAAGAAAGATGAATCTCGACTTGAGATTGTGAATGGCCTAATAAAAGCAATCTCGATTCTTGACGAAGTTGTTTCAACCATTAGATCGAGCAAAGATAAAGCTGATGCCAAGATTAATATTCAAAAGAAATTTAACTTTAGCGAAGCACAAAGCGAAGCTATTGTTATGCTTCAACTTTATAAGTTGTCTAACACAGACATTACAACTTTAATGAATGAAAAAGAGACAATCGAAAAAGAAATTGAATTCTTTAAAGGCGTTCTTTCTGACCGTAAAAAACTTGATAGATTGCTCATCAGTGAACTGAAAACCATCGCCACAAAATATGGCAAAGATAGAAAGACACAAATCATTGAAAAAACTGAGCCAATTTCATTTGATAAGCGCGATTTGATTTCAAAAGAAGAAATCATGGTTGCTTTAACTCGTGATGGATACATTAAATATAGTTCGATTAAATCGTATCGTGGCAGTGGAGTTAATGCTCTTCCGGGATTAAAAGAAGGCGATGCTTGTGTCTTTGCTGGCAAGGCAATGACCACTGATTATTTAATTGCTTTCACTAATTTAGGTAATTTCTTATACATTCCAGTTCACAAAATTAATGAAACAAAATGGAAAGATGAAGGAAAACATCTCAATTATTTAATCAACTTAAATCCAAATGAAAAATTAATTAGAGCTTTTGCAATCGAAGAGTTCCGCGACGATTTATTCTTTGTTCTTGCTTCTAAGCATGGTCAAATTAAGCGTTTACCGATTAGCAATTTTTCAGTCATTCGATATTCAAAACCAATTATGTGCATGAAATTATTGCAAGATGATGAATTATGCGATGTTGTCTTCACTAAAGGCAATGCAAACTTAGTGCTTTTTACTAGCGATGGAAATTCTACGATGTATAACGAAAATGAATTGCCTTATGCGACACTTAAATCTGGCGGATTCAAAGGAATTTCTTCTTTGAAGAAAGCTTCAATTGCAGGTCTTCTTGCTTATGATGGAGGATTAGCTAAAGGAAAGACCATTCTATTAACTGATAAGGGTTCTTTAAGAATATATGATGTCGCAAATGCGACCTTAACCAATCGCTTAGGGAAATTATCTTTTGTATTCCGCTCATTTAAAAGTGAACCTCATAATCTCATCTATGTTAAAAAGATCATCGATATGAATGCTCCTACATTAATTCATGTTTTAGATAAGAATCGCGAAGTTATCGATATAAATGTTGATGATTATCATGTCACTCCACTTGATAAATATGCGAAAACTAACATAAATATAACCAAGAAAAATTCGTTAGATGTGCCTTTTATTGAAGGCAATGAGCGAATTAGCAAAGACATTATTTCTGAATATGTGAAAAAAGAAGAAAAATTTTCTGAAAATAGCGAAACAGCAGCCTCGGAAGATAAAGTTGAAAAAGAGGAAGAAGAAAAAGGTTATACTCAAATTTCGATCTTCGACGATGAGGATTAGTTCATCGTTTCAAAAGATTTAATCTTTTGATAGCTATAGTTTATAATTGAATTATGTTAAAGAGATACATTCCTTATGCTTGTGCAAAAAATGTTTATGAAATTGACCCACAGTTTTTTGTTAAAGAAAAGGTTAAATATCTATTCCTAGATTTGGATAACACTCTTGATTCATACAGGCAAAAAACGCCAACTGATAAAGCTATTCGTTTAAAAGATGATATCGAGAAACTTGGCATTAAAATTTATATTATTTCGAATAATACTGGTAAACGAGTTAGCTATTATGCCAAAGAGCTGAATGTTTCTTTCCTAAATTCTATTGGTAAGCCTTTCGCTTTTAAAATTAACAAGTTCTTAAAAAAGAATAACATCAACCCAAATGAGGTTATGATGGTTGGCGACCAATTGATAACAGATATTGCTATGAGCAATAGAGCTAAGATAAAATCTATTTATGTAGATAAACTAGTAAAAGAGGATCAAATCACTACTAGGATAAATCGAATATTTGAAAGGCCTATTAAACATCGTTTAGAAAAACGACATTTGTTTACGAGCTGGAAGGAGAGATTTTATGGCGGAGATAAATAAGATTAGACGTTGTTACAACTGCGGAGTAATTCTTCAGTGCGAAGATGAAAATAAAGAAGGCTATGTCAATAAAGAGATTCTAGAAAATTCTTCGCAAAATTTTGTCTTTTGCAACCATTGCTTTGAACAAGAACGTTTTAAAAAAGCAGCGAATGAACCTCCTTTAAATCCTGAATTAATCAAGATAATTAAAGATGGTATCTCTAAAGATGGCTTATTTGTTTATGTCGTAAATCTTTTCTCTTTTGAAGCTTCATTTAATAGCCAATTAATTGAACTTTTAAAAGGCGCTAGACTCTTAGTCGTTGGCAATAAATTCGACCTTTTACCAGTCAATAGCGAAGTAAATTATATTTGCGAATATGTTGCTCATCGCTTCAGAGCTTCTGGCTTAAAGGATGTTAAATGTGATGATGTCATCGTCACAAGTGCTTTTAATGATGAACAAACTAGACAAGTTATTCAAAGAATATACGAACTTAAGAATAGTAAAAATGTTTATATAATTGGAAGCCAACTCTCCGGAAGAAGTACTTTGATATCCTCCTTTTTGAGAGTCATTAACAATCTTTCTCAAGGTAATATCGTTACCGAACCATATCCTGGAACAAATATTGATGTCTTAAAAATTCCTTTCAATGGCAAGACCGCGATGTATAATTTGCCAGGCATCAGCTTAGAGAATTCCTTCTTATACAATATCGATAAGCACACGCTTAAAGAAATATATTTAACAAAAGCCGTTAAAGGCAAGGAAGTTGCTTTATCAAAGGCGCAGTGTTTATTTATCAGCGGATTAGCCTTCGTAGAATTTTTAGAAGGTAAAAGAACTGTTTTTACTTGCTATTTCCACGATCGAATCGCTTTGAAAAAGACGCATTTATCGAACAAAAACATCGATTCACGCTTCATTAAATTAGTAAACGATAAAATGCTTAAACCAACTCATCCTAATATCCATTCTCTTAAAGATTTAGATGTCTATGATTTATCAATTACAGAAAGTGGTCAAAGAGATGTTGGGATTTTAGGCTTAGGCTGGATTACCTTTAAAGGTAATAATCAAAAAATTCGATTATATGTACCTAAAGGTGTATCAATTTATAACACAAGATCAAAAATTGCTAAAAAATAAAAATGGCTAATTATTTGCTTTTCGGTGGGACATTCGATCCTATACATAACGGCCATATTCGAATGGCTTTACATGCTTCGCTTTCTTTAAACGCGGATGTTATTTTTATTCCTTCTAAATCACCGCGTTGGAAAAATCCTTTAACGGGCCCTAAAGATCGCCTTGCGATGCTTAAATTAGCTTTAAAGTATTGTCCAAGCGGAACAAGAATTTCGAAATTCGAACTTAATAGTAATGAAGATATCAATTACTCAATTGATACAGCAAGGCATTTTAGAAATATTTATCCTAACGATAATCTTTACTTCATCATTGGAGCGGATCAAGTCAATCAATTCGGCCAATGGAAAAACGCTGAAGAAATCGCTAAGTTAGTTCAAATTGTTTTTATATCTAGGCCCGACATCGATGTGAATAAAAATGTAGTTGCTGCCTATAATATGCGCGATTTAGTTTATTATGAAAGCGGGGAAGTCAGTTCTAGCAAAATTCGCGCCTTAGAATCGATTGATACGCCTTTAGAAGTTTTAAAATACATCGAGAATCATCGCTTATATTTTGTTGCTAAATTATCTAAAATGCTCGATGAACATCGTTTAAATCATTCAATCGAGGTTGCTCGTCTTGCTCTTGATATCGCTAAGGCTAATCATTTAGAAGAACCAAGCAAATATTATATTGCTGCCTTGCTTCATGATTTAGGAAAAGCGATACATGATACAGATGTTGATATGCTTACTGTGATGAAAAATTATTATCCTGAATATCTTTCTATGCCTGCTTTTTCTTATCATCAGTTCTATGGTGAATATTTAGCAAAGAAATATTTCAATATCACTGATGAGAGCATTCTAAAGGCTATTAAATTTCATTGCACTGGCAATAAAGATATGGATTCATTAGCAATGGTTATTTACGCCAGCGACAAAATAGAACCGACAAGAGGCTTTGATTCATCCTCTTTGATTTCTTCATGTTTAAAGAATTACAAACAAGGATTTATAGATACTTTAATTGATAATAAGAAATATCTATTAATGCACAACAAGGATATTTTAAATCCTTTAACAGATGCTTGTTTTAAAATGTATTTACCTAAGGAGTTTAATTAATTTATGAGAAAAAATAAGGTTGTTTCTTTAGCTGAAAAGACTCTTATTGAGCACAAAGCTGAAGATGTAGAAATAATCGATGTTAAAGAAAAAACACCTTTTGCTGATTATTATGTTTTAGCCACGGCGAGTAACATCAGACATTTAAAAGCGTTATGTGAACTTGTAGAAGATGCTTTTGAAAAAGAAAACATTGAGATCAATCACATTGAAGGAAAGCCAGAAACTGGTTGGATTTTAATTGATGCATATCATGTCATTGTAAACATTTTTACAAATGAAGAAAGAGAACGAATTAACATCAGCGAAGTCTTGAAAAAGAAGTAGCAGCATTTATATTTGAAGAAAGGGAGTCAATACTTGGCTCTTTTTTCTTTTTTAAGGCTGTTATGGAAAATATATAAACTTCGCATAATGGCTATTATGTTAACCAAAGTATAATTAATAATGTATTTATCGAATCTTTTTGAAATGATGTATTTATCTTTATCTTTCGTGTTAAGAGTTTAATATTATTGTTTTCCACAAAAAAACTGTGAATAAAAACTACTAACAAACTACTAATTTGAAAAATTGAGTTATACTACTAACGATGGATATAACTGTAACAAGCATCTTTGTCTCGAGCTTACTTGCTATTCTTTTATTGCCTCGTTTTATCTATTTTGCTATCGTCAATCAACGTCGATATCCTAAACAATTATTCGCTAAACCTTATTTGTTCATTTTTATTTTGAACTTCTTATTAGCGATCGCTTTAGTAATTGTGTCTTTATTTTATTCTTCTTCTTTTTATAGCCTCGGATTATTCTTTGTCTGGCTATTTATTGTTTTAACAATGCTCTGTTTAGCTTTACTTGTATTATCTGTTTTTGTGATGAATGGCTATAATCCTCATTTCCAGTTTAAAAAGATGCTTTTGCCAATGCCGATTTACTTTATCGAAGTCGTTGGTATAGTTTCGACTTCTTTATTGACGATGAATTATTACCTTCTTATTCCGGGATGCGTTTACGCGTTAACTTCCTTCATTTGGAATTATAAAGGTTATTTATTAACGAATAAGGATTAGACGCTTAAGCTTCTTTTTCCTTTTTAAGGCCCTTTTTAGCAAAATAAATCGCAATATCGATTACGCCTATAATAAAAATAGCAATCAACGAATAGGCTAAAATGCTAGTCATGTCCACAATTGTTGAAGCGTCCCTAATTAATTTTCCTAAACCATCCGCAGAATCGCTTCCTGCTAATATTTCACTCATAATCGAGACTTTCATGCCAAGCCCGACACTTGACGCTATTCCTAAAGCAATGTAGTTGCTAGATAAAGGCAAATAAAATTTAAAAACCGATTTAAAAGTGTTTGAACCATCGATTTTTAAGGCATTTATTAAGTTAAGATCGATATTTTTAAAGCCTGAAACTACGCTTTCGTAGATGAGCGGGAAAGTAATTAAAAAGACCACGATTATCGGCGCGTATTTAGGCTTTAAAAGGGCGATGATGATAAAAATAACCGCCGCGGTTGGAATTGTTTTAAGCACAACCACAAATGGTTTGAAGAAAATGTAAAAGTTCTCAAATAATCCTGCCAATATGCCTAGGAATAATCCCGCAACTATGCTTAAAGCTATTGCAATTATAAGCCTAAGGAGAGTTCCGCCAATAGCTAGATATGTTTTGCTTTCTCCTAAATAGGAGAAAAATAAAGGTATTACTTTTTGTGGACCTGGTAATAATGTCGTGTTAGCTAAAAAAGATATTAGCCACCACGATAAAAAGACCCCTACAAGTCCTAGCAAAGAATAGATTAATATTTTATGCTCGCTGTAAAGGTCTTTTAATTTGCTCATAATGAAACGAAATAATCGTCGCTAAATGATGATAAGCCGAGTTTTGTTAAGAAAGCATTAACATCGACGCTTTCCGATGGATCTAGCAATCCAAAACCATTTCGTCCGTCTTTCTGAACAGCTTTAACGATATTTGCATTAAAGCCAAAGCGCGAAACTTGCTCTGATAAGTTGCCGTAGGAATTCATCGCTTGCGCAACAGAATCAGGGTTAGTGATGGCTAACTTAATTGATGAATTCAATCGAGTGATAAATTCTTTAAGCTTTGATGGCTTATTTTCGATCGCGTTTTTGTGAACAAACAATCCAGCTTGGACAAGTCCATCTTGACCGCTAAAATCCTTCCATTCTTGTCGAATATTTTTAACGATGTGAACTTTTCCGTATGTTTCAGCTTCTTTGTTATTCATAACGGCTGTTAATGCTGGTTCGGCAATGAAAACATAATCAACAATGTCAGTTCCTTGCTTTCCAGTTTTTAAAATTGCTTGAGCATCAGTTACGCCAGAAACATATTTGGCAGTGTTTTCAATTTTCCAATGTTTTTCGCACAATGTTGAATACACTTTATCAGGGTTCAAACCTTGACCAAATGAATAGACAATATCATTTTCCCCGGGAAGAGGATAATTTCCATTTTCATCTGGAGTTTTCGTGCTTTTTTCATTATCAATGCAGGCAAGATAAAAGTTTCCTGCGGTAATAATTTTGGCTAATTTATAATTAGCATTGTTCTTTTTGATGCTTGTTAGACCATTAACTGCATCAAAAACTATGGCATCATAGTCATTTTTTTGTAATTCAGCTGCAACATTAGTTGGCATGCTGTTGGTTGTATAATTTTCGTTATTGCCTTGGTCATAAAAAGCTAAGGCCGGCGCACCGGTTGGGGTAATGAATTTGATTTCACTACGATCTTCACTTTGACCTCCACAGCCCGCTAATAGCAAAGCTAAGAAAGGCAAACATAATAATTTTTTAGTCATTTAAAAGTTCCTCGATAACTTCTCCGATTTGATTAGGAGATTTCTTCAAAGAAAAATTCCTTAAAATAGTTGCACCGATGTCTGCGAACGAATTTCTTTCTTCTAAGCAGCGTCCGTGTTTGAATGATTTTGAATAGCACAATAATGGCACTTTTTCACGAGTGTGATCGGTTCCAGTGTGCGTTGGATCGTTTCCGTGGTCGGCTGTTACCATGAGTAGATCATCATCGTGCAAGACATTGATAAGTTCACCTAATCTAACATCGAATTCTTCTAAGGCTTTTCCATATCCTAATGGATTTCTTCGATGGCCATATTCGGAATCGAATTCAACTAAATTGACATAGCATAAGCCTTCAAAGTCATGATTTTTAGCTTCGTCGATAGTTTTATCCATTCCATCCATATTGCTAACTGTTTTTTGTGTTTTTACAACACCAACTTGATTGAATATATCGCCGATTTTGCCGACACAACTGACCATATAATGATTATCTTGAAGAATATTCATCACTGTAATTCCGGTTGGTGAAACTGCTAAATCATGGCGATTTGGTGTTCTCTTAAAGTTAGATGGATCACTTCCGAGATATGGTCTAGCAATTACTCGCCCAACGAAATATTCTGGTTTCATGCATATTTCTCGAGCTATTTCGCAGCAACGATATAATTCTTTGACGCCAGTTACTTCTTCGTGAGCAGCGATTTGAAGCACGCTATCTGCGCTGGTGTAAACGATTAAAGAATTGTCGCGCATTTGCTGTTGGCCTAATTCTTTGAGAATTTCTGTTCCGCTAGCGGCTTTATTTCCAATTACTTTGTGACCAGTTTTTTCTTCTAGTTCATCGATTAGTGACTGAGGAAAACCAGTGTCAGTAAAGGTTTGGAAAGGCTTAGTTGTATAAATACCCATCATTTCCCAGTGCCCAGTCATTGTATCTTTGCCGGCACTTGCCTCTTTAAGACGCATGCAGTAGGCGTTGGGATGATTTAGTTTGCTTGTGCCTTTAATCGGCGCTAAATCGCCAAGACCTAGTGAGTTCATGACTGGAATATTTAATCCTCCACATCGTTCAGCTGTATGAACAAACGTGTTGGTGCCTGCGTCACCGAATTTATTAGCATCTGGCATTTCTCCAATGCCGACTGAATCGGTGACTATGACGAATATTCTTTTGAATTTTTTCATTTAATATTTGGCCTCCTTAAAAGAACCGATAATTATATTATCTTATTTTCTTTTGGCATACAAATCATAAGCACTGAGTATGCGTTTGGTTGATATATTTGTATATATTTGAGTAGTAGCAATATTTGTGTGCCCAAGCATTTCTTGAACCGCGCGTAAATCAGCACCATTTTCTAGCATGTGAGTAGCAAAGCAATGCCTTAATGTATGAGGAGATATGCTTTCTTTAATGCCAACTTGATCAGCGTATTTTTTAATTTGAAGAAAGAAATATTGCCTAGATAATGGTTTTCCATAACGGTTAATGAATAAATTTTTGCAGTTTGTATGGTGCTTTTTTCTTAAATCGATATATTTTTCTAAATAATCAGCAGCATATTCTCCTAGAGGAACTTTGCGTTCTTTGTTGCCTTTACCAACGATTTGAATAATCCCTTTTTCAAAATTAATTTGTGATAATTTTAATGATAGTAGTTCACTTACGCGAAGCCCTGAGGAATACATCGTTTCTAGCATAGCTTTATCTCGGAGCCCTTCTTCTTTTTCAATGTTTGGGGCATTTAGCAACTTTTCAACTTCTTCAACAGAAATAGCTAAAGGCAGTTTTTTGACACTTTTTGGCGTTTCGATCTTGTTTAACTTAAGGCTGATTATTTTCTCTTTTTCTAAGAAACTATAGAAGTTTTTTGTCGATGATAATCTTCGATGAATTGTTGATGTCGACAAAAACTCTTTGTTTTGCAATTTGACAAAATCAGCGATATCGGTTGGCAAAAAATCGTCTGTATCATGCTTGTTTAACTCGTGTAAAAACTTTTTTAAATCGTAATAATACGATTTGATGGTGTCGTTGCTGACACCTTTTTCAACTCTTAAATATTGAAAATATAAATCGATTGCATCATCTAATTGCATTTTTTGTTTCCTTCATTGAGTATGTCACGCGCTGTTTTAAGTGCTTCTTTATTTAGTTTTCTATTAAATTCCGCGATTAGTAATTTTGTAGCGTATTCTTCTTTTAATTGTTCGAAATCATCAAATATTGATAATTGTACTGGCACAGAATTTTTATCAATCAAGTTTTGTAGAGTCACTCCAACAAGTCGAATGTAGTTATTTTCATCGTAATTTTTATCAAGCAAAGATATTGCTGCGTCAACTAGCAAATCATATTCGTTGGTGGCCTCTTTTAATGTTTCTGAGCGATTAATGATTCGAAATCGACTATCTTTTAAAACTATTTGCACAGTTTGAACTACTTTGTCGGCTTCTTTTGCTTTAAAAGAGACTTCTTTTGTTAACATTTTGATATTTTTAACTAGCTCATCATAATTGTTGGTATCTTCAAGTAAAGTGTGACTTTTCGAGATAGATTTTGGATCAAACTTTTCTTGATTTATTTCATCATCTCCTCTGCCGTTAAGCCAATCTTTAATGACGATATAAAATTTACCGAGTTCTTGTTTTACTTTGATGTCATCTTCATCGATTTTTTTCGATAAATCACCAATAGTGTTAATATTCAATTCTTTTAATTTTGGCGCTGTCTTTTTACCGATTCCATAAAATGATTCAATAGCTAGAGGATCAAGATACTTATGGATATCGCGCTTTCGAATAATGGTAATTCCCATTGGCTTTTGATAATCGCTGGCCATCTTAGCAAGAAATTTAGTTGGTCCAACTCCAATTGAACATTTAAGCTTGGTTTCCTTATAAAGTTGGTTCTGCATATCTTTTAAATACTGGTTCACATCTATTGCTTTGCTTAATGTCTCGCTCATGTCTAAATAACATTCATCGATTGAAGCTTGTTCTATTAATTTTGAATACCTTCTCAAAAAGGCAACAAACTTATTAGACATCGTTTCGTAATAGCTATAATCGCCTGGAATAATGATGGCTTTTGGACATAATTGAGTCGCTTTAAACATTGGCATTCCGCTAGAAACGCCATATTTTCTGGCCTCATATGAGCAAGTTGAAACGATTCCGCCTCGGCCTTGATGACCAATTAAGATTGCTTTATTTTCTAGCGAGGGATTCTTAATTTCTTCGCAACGCACAAAAAAGGCATTTAAATCAACATGAAGAATAATTTTGCTCATGATTTTATTCTATGCGAATAAAAAATAGCATTCAACATTATGTTAACCAAATGTTAGTTTTTAGCTATTTTTTCAACGATTTGACTTGGCAAAAGTTCAAAGTCTTCTAACTGTTCATTTATAGTTGCTTGACTTACAAATTGCTTTTTAATTGAATGAATTTCAATTTCACCTTGATAATGTGCTTTTTCTAATTTTGTAATTAAGGGATTAGCAAATCCATCTTCTATAGAATATGGATCGTAAATAATCAAATGTTTGTGCTTTAACAATTGAGTCACATTTTCATCCTTTATCGGCAAAAGATATAGGGCATTATAAATCGTGCAATCGATTTGCTTTTCTTCGATTAAATCAGCTAATTCTCTTAAATATGGTCCAACGCCGATGATAGCTAAATCGTCTTTAGTGCCTTCTTTTATTTTTAGCCAACTTCCGTATGGAATATTTATAGTTTCAATAACTTCCTCATTTTTAGTTATTGTTCGAGGTATTCTTATAAAGAATGGCCCGTGATTAGCAAATGATTCTTCATATAGAAATTTTGCTTCTTCAATCGTGCTAGCCATCGTGACCGTTACATTCGGAATGCTATTTAAAAATGCGAGGTCATAAATACCTTGATGTGTCTCTCCATCAGATCCAACAAGGCCAGATCGATCAACTAAAATAGTTGAGTTGCAATTCATTCTAGCTAAATCGTGGGATATTTCATCGTAAGCTCGCTGCATAAATGTCGAATAAATGCTGATTATTGGATGAATTCCTCCACACGCAAGTGCGCTTGCGAATGTTAAAGCGTGTTCTTCGGCTATGCCGACATCAAGTGAACGATTCTTATATTTTGCGAACACTTCATCTAGCCCTGCTCCTTTTATAGTTGCTGGAACAATTAAATAAGCATCTTTATGCTCGGCCATAATTCCCATCGTGATATCAGCATATATGTGAGACCACGAATTGTAGCCTGGATGCATATTAAGCGGATCACCAGTTTCAATTTCAAATGGAGTGACGCCGTGCCAATAACCATTAGAATCGTTTTCGGCTTTTTTATAGCCTTTTCCTTTAATCGTACAAGCATGAATTACGACGGATTTAGTAGTATTTTTCGCACGTTTAATAGCTTTTTCTAAAGCTTTTATGTTGTGACCATCAATTGGACCGACATAGGAAAACCCCATTTTTTCAAAGATTGTTACTGGAACTAATTTTCTTTTGACCCAGTTTTTTAAGTGCCTTGATGCTGAATAGATTTTTTGACCAAATTTAGTTTTAAACATCCAACGTTGATACGCTTTTTTAAAGCGGTTATAGCCGTAAGCAGTTGAAATTCTAGAAAATAATTTTCCAAAAGCACCTGTCGGCTTTGAGATTGACATGCCGTTATCATTTAGGAAAACAATGATTTTGTGCTGACTTCCAGCGGTATTATTTAAGCCTTCAACAGCCAGTCCTGATACTATTGACGCATCGCCAATAAAGGCGATAACATCGAAGTTTTCATGATTTAAATCGCGAGCAACAGCGAAGCCGTTTGCGGCGCTTATTGAGGTCGAGGAATGACCAGCCTCATAACAATCGTAGATTGATTCATCGCGTTTTTGAAAACCGGAAACACCGCCTTTTTTACGCAAATTATCTAGGCTTCTTCCGGTTAAAATTTTGTATGTATAGCATTGATGGCCAACATCAAAGATAATTTTATCTTTGCTAAAATCAAAACATCTGCATAGAGCAATTGTTGACTCGACTGTTCCTAGATTGCTCGATAAGTGTCCACCGTTTTGACTAGTTATATGCAAAATATAATCCCTAATCTCAGAAGATAGATCGTTGAGCTGCTTATATGAAAGATCTTTTAAAAACTCCGGTGAGTGGATATCTTTTAAATCAATATTGTAGACTGTTTTTGATGACATTTTTTAACTAATTAAATACTAAATTTATACTATTATATTATTTACTATCTTTAGATAGTTTTTCGATTTTCTCTTCCGCTTCTTTGAATGCTTTTTCTAATAAAGCAATTAACTTTTTGCCTTCCTCATAATAGGCCATGCACTTCTCTAAAGGAAGCGTTTCATTTTCTAATATAGATACAATTTCATCTAATCTTTTTATCGATTTTTCAATGTCTAATTTTTCGTTTGCCATCGTCATTCTCCTTTTGAAAGGACTTTGCCTTTTATATTTCCATCGCTTAGCTTAATGCTAAAAATATCATCTAATTTGACTTGCTTTACACTTTTTATAATTATACCATTCTCGTTTTCTAGTATCGAATAGCCACGATTTAGTGTGCTATTAACGGATAATGTTTCCAATCGGTTCTTAAGTGAATTAATTTTAGCTAATGATAGATCGTATTGATGTCTCATCAATAAATTCAGTTTATTGTTTAAAACATTAATGCGTTCTAATTGGTCTTTATAAATTAATTTAGGTTCTAGAAAGTATTTGAAATGTTTAACAGAATCTAAATAAGTTTTGTAAGTTGCGATTTTATTTTTGAGTAAAGTATCCATTCTATCGCTAGAATCGATTAATTTTTGGTATATTTCTCGTTTATCAAAAGTAGCTAGTTCGGCTGCACCTGTCGGCGTTGAGGCTCTTACATCAGCAACATAATCAAGCAAAGTAAAGTCAATTTCATGCCCTACTGCCGAGATAACAGGAATATCTAATTTAGCAACAGCGCGAACGAGATTTTCATCGTTAAAAGCGCTTAAATCTTCACTTGCGCCACCTCCACGGCCGATGATGAGAGTATCTAAATGGCTGGTTTTGGCTATTTCAACAGCTTTTATAAGCTCTTTTATAGCACCTTCGCCTTGTACCATGCTTTCTATCAAAACAATGTCTAATAAGGGGTTTCTACGCAAAAGATTTGTGTAGATATCTGCTATAGCCGCGCTGTTTGGGGCGGAAATCACGCCAATGCGACTTGCGTATATATTTACTTTTTTCTTTCGCGATTCATCAAATAAGCCTTCGGCGGCGAGCTTCTTTTTCAACAATTCTAATTCTAGAAGCTGAGCGCCTTTTCCATAGAGCTGCATCGCTTCAGCGTATAGTTGATACTCTCCTCTTGCTGGATAAACGCTTACCCTTCCACTTACTAAGACCTCATCACCTACTTTGAATTGCTGGTCTAGTTTTCTTGCATAGTCATAAAACATTACAGCTTTTAAAGATGATGAATCATCTTTGAGAGAGAAATATATATGCCCATTTGGATATTGCTTATAATTAGAAATCTCTCCTCGCACTGAAATTTTGCGCAACACGAAATTGCTATCAAACATGCTTTTGATGTAATTATTTAAAGTGGAAATCGTAAAAGTATTGTTATCTCCGATCATAATACCTTATCTAAAATGGCGTTTACGAATTTGTAATCATCTTTATCGAGATACTTTTTGCTAAGAACAATCGCTGTGTTAATAACGACATTTTTATCTGATTCTTTTAAGTATTTATAGTTGGCATAGCTCATGAGCAAAATAGCTTTTTCTAGATTATTCAATCTAGTGAAATTCCATTTCGGCATCTTCTCTTGGTAAATAGGAATGATTTCATTGATATGCGATAAAGATTTAACGACTAATGAACGCGAAAAAAGCGGTATTTCATCAAAAGGCATGTTGAATATGCCTTCCATTAACTCTTCAATTGAAAATTGTTCATCCATGTAACTGTAAAGTAAGGCATCATAGATGCACATCATCGAAAGCTTTTGCTCTTCAGTTCTACTAATCATTTGCCTCTCCATAAGCTATAACTTCGCTTTTTATCTCTTCGTTTAATTTTAAAAGTTTTTGACCATTATATTTATATTCAAGATGAATTACATTGTAATATTCGATGATAGCAATAATGCAGGCTATCATTACAATGATGTGGCTTACTAATGTAAATACATAATTTGCCCAAATAAATGGGATTATATCGAAAGAATAAAGAATAAACATCAACGCAAAATCGAGGGCGTATAAGCCGCTTGCTAAAAAGAGCGTCCATTTATTTCCTTTTGAAGCAAAGAAACTCATTACTCCGAAAAGTCCGCTTATTAATAGAGCGATTAAAATAATTAGAAAGTTCACCATTATTCCGTGATTTGCTCTTAAAAGAGCGTTATTAATTAGTTGCTGAATAGAATAAGATAATGAATATCCACTTATTGGCCAATAATAATTTAAATTAGCGACAATGGTATTTTCGTTTATGCGAAACGCTTCTACTTGAAGGATGCCAAGGACAATTGCGAAAATATTTAAAATTCCTGAAAATAAAAGAAAAATCGAAGATCTTCGATACAATCTAACTGCTTTGTTATGGGTCTTTAAATATGAGGTAGACCCATCTCTTCGATTTTTACTTTTCATAATTAGGATATTGAGGCTACTTTAACTTGAATGCTAAACGGAACTGATTCAGTGTAGGCTAATAAAGATTGGGCTATCTCTTCTTGGATGGCTAAGCAAATGTTACTAGCGTCCACACCTTTTTTAATGGTAATTGCAACTTTTATTTCCACTTGTCCATTTGAATGGAAAGTTACTTTCACCGGATGATAAAGTTTAGCTAATAATCGATTTTTTCCTTTTACAGCTGAACCTTTTGAACCTAAAACGTGATTTGTTGCTTCTAAAGCAAGATCTTCAAAAACTCTTCGAGATATTGCAATTTGTCCATTCACTGAGCAATTTTTAATATAGATATAATCGGCCATAGTACACTCCTTTTTATTTGATATGCAAAAGAGTAAATTCTGATAGATCCTCAGCTGTAAAATGGAAATATTTCATAGCATCTTTTGCGGGTGCACTTGTTCCAAAAGTATCAATGCCATAGCAATAATCAGCATATTTATGCCAGCCAAATGTTGATAGCATTTCCACAGAAACAATTTTATTTTTAGGAAGCGATAAGACGCTTTCTTTGTATTTTTCATCTTGTTTATCGAATAAATATGTTGATGGCATCGAAACAACTTCAACATCTAAACCCTTTTCAAGTAGAAGTTTCTGCGCTTCGAGGGCTAAAGAAACCTCGCTACCAGTTGCTAATAAAATCGCCTCTGCTTTTTTATGAGCTTTACTTATTACATAAGCGCCTTTATCGACACCTTCTAATTTTGAATTGAGTAAAGGTAGGCTTTGTCTAGATAATATCAAGGCTGTTGGAGTTTCTTTGCTTTTTAAAGCTAATTTCCACGCTTCGTATGTTTCTCTAGCATCGCAAGGTCGAATAACATTTACATTCGGAATACTTCTTAGCATTGCTAAGGTTTCAATTGGTTGATGAGTTGGCCCATCTTCTCCGACTGCAATGCTATCGTGAGAGAATAAATAAATTCCAGGTAAACGACTCAATGCTGCCATTCTTATTGCGGCTTTCATGTAATCCGCAAAAACTAAGAATGCGCCGACATAAGTTTTAACGCCGCCATGTAAAAGCATGCCATTTTGTACTGCTGCCATGGCAAATTCACGAATACCGAAATTAATATTTCTTCCATATGGAGTATCTTTTGTGAAATTAACGCCATCGCTAATCTTAGTCATGACGCTTCCGGCGACATCAGCACTTCCTCCCATTAAAAATGGAATTTCATGGTGAAGTTCATTTAAAATCTTGCCACTAGCAACGCGTGAAGAATCGTTATTATTTTCTTCAAAAACCGGAGCTTCTTTTAAGTAAGCATCAACATTTCCTTTGAAAGCATCGAGGAAAAGTTTTGCTTCATCCGGATTTTCGCTTTGATATTTTGCAAATGTTTCTTGCCATAATTTTTCTTTTTCTTCACCGCGTTTAGCAAAGCCGTTTTTGAAGTTATCATAAATTTCTTGCGGAATATAGAAATCAGGATAGTTATAGCCATAAACTTCTTTGGCGTGTCTACCATCTTCTTCGCCGAGAGGATTGCCGTGAACTTTGCTTGTTCCTTCTTTTTCGCTGCCATAACCAATAACGGTGTGCACAATGATTAAAGTAGGCTTGTCATCGCTCTTTTTGGCTTCTTTAATCGCTTCGTCAATCGCTTGTAAATCGTTTCCGTCTTTCACTTCTAAAACATTCCATTCTGAAGCAATAAATCTTTCTTTGACATTTTCGCTAAAGGATAAATTTAATCCTCCATCGAGAGTGACATTGTTTGAATCATAGAACAAGATGAGTTTATTTAGCCGATGATGTCCTGCTAAAGAGATAGCTTCTTGAGATAAGCCTTCTTGAAGACAGCCATCACCACATAAAGCATAGGTGTAATGTGAAATAAGTTTTTCACCATCTTTATATTGGGCCGCGACCGCTCTTTCAGCCATTGCCATACCAACTGCTTGAGCGATGCCTTGGCCTAAAGGTCCGGAAGTAGCATCCACACCTTTGGTATGTTTATATTCAGGATGACCAGGCGTTAGACTATTGAGTTGTCTAAATGATTTAAGGTCATCAAGAGATAGTTCATATCCTGAAACATGAAGTAAAGTGTATAAAAGTGAACTAGCATGACCTGCCGAAAGAACGAATCTATCACGATTGATCCATTCAGGATCTTTAGGGTTAGCCACTAAATGTTTGCTGAACAATGTGTATAAAATAGGTGCACTACCTAATGCCATGCCTGGATGGCCGGACTTTGCTTTGTTCACCACATCGATGCACATTGCTCGAATGGCACTTACTGATAATTTATCGAGTTCTTTTTGGTCCATGTTTTTCTCCTTCTTGTTTATTGTTTCTTAATTTCGATACCTAATTCTTCTAATTGAGAATCATCAACTTTGTTTGGCGCACCGCTCATTGGACAAGCTGCCTTCAAATTTTTAGGGAAAGCGATGACATCGCGGATATTGTCGGTTCCGCAGATTATCATGGATAATCTTTCTAAGCCGAAAGCAATTCCTCCATGAGGTGGAGTGCCATAATCAAAAGCTTTAACAAAGAAGCCAAATTTTCTAGCGATGTCTTCTTCACTAAATCCTAATATTTCAAAGACGCGTTTTTGCATGTCTTGATCATAAATTCTTAACGAGCCCCCGCCTGCTTCATAACCATTGATGACGATATCATAAGCTGCGGATAAACATTTGCTTGGATCGGTGTAAAGATATTGTTCAGTTTCCTTACTAGGTCTAGTAAATGGGTGATGTAATGGCTTATAAGAGCCATCATGAATATCTTTTTCAAATAGTGGGAAGTTCACAACCCATAATAAGTCATAAGTATTTTCTTTAATTAAGCCAAGTTCGTGAGCGTATTTGCTTCGCAAAGCACCCAATAGGAAGTTGACTTGATCTAATTTTCCGGCGGCAACTAACAAAATGTCATTTTCAGAAATGTCGGTTGCTTTTGATAGTTCATTTAATTGCTCATCGGAAAAGAATTTATTTAAACTGCTTTCTAAGGTGCTGTTAACACATTTAAAAACAGCAACGCTATTTAAACCAAATTTCTTAGCTTCAAGGTTGAGTGAATCCATTACCTTTCTAGATGTTTTATCAGCGACGCCTTTTACGACGATTCCTTTGATGGCATCAGCGTTTTTAAATGTTAAAAACTCAGTATTTGATAAGACTGATTTTAAATCTATTAAATGCATAGCGAATCGTGTATCTGGCTTATCGCTACCATAGACATTAACAGCTTCTGAATAATCCATTCTTCTTAGAGGCGTTTTTACATCGACATTTAATATCTCTTTAAAAACTAATTTCAAATAGCCCTCCATGATTGAAAGTATTTCATCTTGGTCTAGAAAAGACATTTCTAAGTCAATTTGAGTGAATTCGGGCTGACGATCTTGCCGTAAATCCTCATCTCTGAAGCATCTAGCAATTTGATAATATCTTTCTAAGCCTCCAATCATGAGAAGTTGTTTAAATAATTGAGGAGACTGTGGCAAGGCATAGAAGGAACCATTGCTGATTCTAGATGGAACGATATAATCTCTTGCTCCTTCTGGAGTTGAAAGTACAAGGCAAGGTGTTTCAACCTCTATAAAACCTAAATTGTCAAAATATTGATGGGCTAATTGAACGATTTTAGCTCTTTTTCTTAAATTGTTTTGTAGGCACGGTCTACGCAAATCTAGATAGCGATATTTTAATCGCACATCTTCTAAAGCGTCAGTATCATCCGCGATTATCATTGGAGTCGTTTTAGCTTTGCTTAGAACGGTAATGCTTTCGGCAACAACTTCAATATCGCCGGTTTTTAAAGATTTATTAGCAACCTCTTTTTTTCTAATTGTTCCAACTACTTTGATTACATATTCGTTACGAATATCTGGAATAGTTGTGCTTTCATCGACAAAAATTTGGATTATTCCGCTTCGATCTCTTAAATCGATAAAAATTAATTTTCCAAGGTTTCTTTTTTTACTAACCCAACCGCAGAGGGTCACTTTTTTACCGACATCAGCTAACGATAAGTCGGTATTGAAATTAGTCCTTTCGCTCATTTTCTAACTCTTTTCTTTCTTCAGATTCATATTCTTCCACAAGAGAAATTAATACTGTGCTCGCATCAGCGTAGGCAACATCAGTTTGCTCTTGGGTTTTTAAATTTTTAACTTTTAATGTTTTATTTTCTAATTCTTCTTCACCGATGATGATAGCAAATTTAGCCTTTTTCTTTTCAGCGGCTTTAAAGAACGATTTAAACGAGCGAATTTCACTGCTATATTCAGTGATAAAGCCCATCTTTCTTAAAGAAATTGCTAATGAAAAGCCCATTGTAAAGCATTTTTCGCTCAAACAAGTTATGTAATAATCAACAATTGGTTTATTGACAAGCAAATCGCCATTATGTAGCGACTTAAATGCTTCGCATAATCTTTCAAAACCAACAGAGAAGCCGACTCCTTCTAAATCTGGGCCACCAACTTCTTTTAGAAGGTTTTTATAGTGACCTCCACCGCCGATCGCGCCGATTTCAGGCTTGTTCTTGGAATGGAATTCGAAGACAATTCCGGTGTAATAATCAAGCCCACGAACTAAATTATCATCGATTTCGTATTTGATTTGCATTGCATCTAACACTTCCAAAGTCTTATCAAACCTCTCTTTTGCTTCTTTAGAAAGATAATCCCGAATTCTAGGAGCATTTTTAATAATTTCTTGGTCTTCTTTGACTTTGCAATCCAATATTCTTAAAGGATTTGTTTCAAACCTTCTTTTGCAATCGTCGCACATGTTATCGAGATGACCTTTAAAATAATCGCGAAGAGCTTTGCGATAATTATCGCGGGTCTCTTCATCACCTAAAGTGTTTATCAACAATGTCACATCGTCGTTTAAGATATTTTGTAAAAAGCTTAAGCCAACAATGATAACTTCAACATCTTCATATAATGTTTTTGCTCCGACAAGTTCGACACCATATTGGTAGAATTGTCGATATCTTCCCGCCTGCGGTCTTTCATAACGGAAACATGGTCCAAAATAATAGTAACGAAGTGGTAAATCTTCATTGACATATAATTTGTTCGAAACGATTGAACGCATCACCCCGGCGGTGATTTCTGGTCGCAAAGTTAATGAACGACCGCCTTTATCTAAAAAGGTGTACATTTCTTTATTCACAATATCGCTGCTTTCACCGACTGAGCGTTGGAATAAATTGGTGTGTTCAATGATTGGAGTAATGATGTAGTTATATCGATAGGAAACAGCGATATATTTAGCGATTAATTCTACTGAACTATAAAATTGCGCTTCATCATCTACTAAGTCATGAGTTCCTTTAACTGGATTAATTAACATAAAAAGCCTCTCTTAACCTAGACATTATACATTTTAATATGTATACGGTCAATTCAAAAAGAGGCATCAGTCTAATGAATTACTCGGGTAATTTCGTTTATATTTTTAATGTTTTTTAAATAAGCGAAAACGTCATTTAATTGCTCGGCCCCATTTACATAAATTGTGGCCTTAATGGTAGTTTCCATTGTCGAAGGATGAAGATGAGCATTTATCTGCGTCACTGGAATATTTTTTTGATTGAGCACACCCATAACATCCATCAATAGATTCTGTCGATCGTTGCATTCGATTTTTATATCGACAGGATAAGAACTTTTTTCTAGATTGTCTTTCCAATGAACTTCGATAAGTCGTTCTTTTTCGTTGATGATGTTAGGACAATCTTTTCTATGAACGCTGATACCTCTACCTTTGGATATATAGCCAACAATTTCATCTCCTGGAATCGGCGTGCAGCACGATGCTAAAGTGATGGCGATTTTCCCAACGTTTTTGACATAAACTGGACAGCCATCATTAATTATTTTCTCGGCTTTATCGAGCTTAAGAACTTCTTTTGGCTTAAGTTTTAGAAAGTCGATTATCGCGCTTGGAACAGGATTTTTATTGCTAACTGCAATATATAAAGCATCTAGATTTTCGACATTGAAATTGGCAAATAATTTTTCATTATTTAAAAGATTTTCCATCTCATTTTCAGAAAGACCAAAATTTTTAAATGCCTCTAAGCATGATTGCTTGCCACGATTCTTCTTTTCTTCTTTTACAAAGTCAGCATTTTGTTTGGTTAAAAATTTACGAATATGCGATTTAGCAAAGCTAGTCGTGGCGATTTTTAGCCAATCTTTGTTCGGTCCTGACGAGGCTTTAGATGTTTTTATTTCGACGATATCACCGGTTTTTAATTCGGTATTTAATGGCACCATCACATTATTTACGATGGCTCCAACAGCTTTTTCGGCGACACCTGTATGGATTTTATAAGCAAAATCTAAAGGAGTTGCGCCGGTTGGGAGTTCGATAACTTTTCCTTTTGGAGTAAAGCAATAGACATTGGCTTCGAAAATATCATGCGATAGCGAATTCATATATTCTTTCGCATTTGAACTATCTTCCTCTGAAAGATTTACTAGATCTTTTAACCAATGCAGTTTTTCTTCGATTTCTTTTTGTTCTTGTCGTGGATTGTAATTGCTTCCTTCTTTGTATCGCCAATGGGCAGCGATGCCGCTTTCGGCGATTTCATCCATTTCTTTAGTTCTAATTTGTACTTCAAAAGTATTTCCATCGCCAGAAATGATGCAAGTATGAAGCGACTGATACATATTTGGCTTCGGCATTGCTATATAGTCTTTAAAACGACCTGGAATTGGAGTGTATGTGGCGTGAATTATGCCAAGTATTTCATAGCATTCGAGTTCAGTTTTTGTGATGATGCGAATAGCCAATAAATCGAATATTTCTTCTGGTTTATGATTTTTGATATAGATTTTTCGATATATTGAATAAATTGATTTAACCCGCGATTCCATCGAAAAAGGAATGCCTTTTTTAAACAAGATATCAGCGATGCGTTTAGCAAAACTATCTAGTGATTTCTGGCCATATTTAATCTTTTTATTTACAAAGTCACAAATCTCTTTGTATTCACTTGGATGCAAATATTTTAGCGACAAATCTTCTAACTCGCTTTTAATGGTATTAATACCTAAACGATGAGCAATTGGAGCGAAGACCTCGAGAGTTTCTTTAGATAAAGCTATTTGTCTATTTGGCGGTAAAGAATCAAGTGTTCGCATATTGTGGAGACGATCTGCTAATTTGATGACAATGACGCGAACATCTTTTGCCATTCCTAAGAAGATTTTTCTATGATCTTCTGCCACAAATTCCTCTTCATCGCGATGCGACAATTTGAGCCTTTGAATTTTGGTTAAAGAGTCAACAATTGAGCAAGCATCATCGCCAAA
Source organism: Coriobacteriaceae bacterium (assembly GCA_963612925.1). GTDB lineage: Bacteria > Bacillota_I > Bacilli_A > RFN20 > CAG-826 > Fiminaster. Next base: position 91,553 of record CAVDXG010000001.1, read on the forward strand.
AAGCTCTCTAATTTCTTCTAGCGTTGTGTCAGTGTCTTCGACAACATCGTGCAAAAGACCTGCAATAAGAGTCGTTGGTCCGCAGTTGAGGGTGGTTAAAATGTAGCAAACTTCAATTAAGTGATGAATATAAGGTTCACCGCTTTTGCGAAATTGTCCTTCGTGTTTTTCTTTGACAAATTCATAAGCTTTCTCGATTAAAGCACGCGAAGCAGGATTCGTGATATAAACATAATATTTCTCTTTCACCTCGTCAAAAGTGTGAAGATGCATTTCTGGAGTTTTTCCTTCTCTTATCTCGTGGCTCATAATACATGGATATTATACACGCTTTTAAATTTTATTTAATAAAGGCTTAATCGTTTCAAATAAGCAAAAAAAGATTTATCTTAGACTCGCCATACCTTGTATAATAAGAATCAAGGAGAAATTATGAAAAAAAGATTTTTATTTTTGATACCATTGGTATCACTTATGCTAGCTGGTTGTGGCGAACCAGAAGATCCTGTTTCAAGCCGAACCATACCTAGCATTTCAGAAGATACTTCCGAGAAGGAAATTAATTCTATCGACAATCCTTATTCAGTTGCTCAATTTTTGGATTATTGCAATAAAAATGTCGAAAAAGTTAATAATTCCTTCAGCGATGGCTATTTTCATGTGAAAGCCTTAGCTAAAGAAGTTGCTTACTATAATACTAGTAGTTCTGTGTTCTTTAAAATTACATTGGTTGATGCTATCGATTCTGAAGACAATATCCCTGCTTTCAAAATTGTGAAAGGTGACGGCATAAATCAGAATATCATTTATCAAGGCGATGAAGTCCTTATCAAAGGATATGGCGAATATTACGATGGCCGTTATACTATTTACCCTAATGGCACTGTTGATGTTAGCCCAACTCTTCTTTCCTACACAAACAAGACTTCGGAGGTCACTTTAGAAGATGGTCATCATGTCAGCTATGATGTAGAACAACTGGCTAAAAGCTATGCGAATGGTTCGAAAGTTACATTTAAGCCAACTGCTGATGATGGTTATGTTGTTAAATATGTTTTAGTTAATGGAGTTGATACAACTCCTGATAGTGATGGCAAATATTCTTTCACTGTTAATGGCCCAACTAAAGTTTTGGTTAGAGATGTTCCTGATTCATTAGTTGAGGAAGATTTGCCAGCTGGTGATTATTCAATAACTTTAACCAAGAGCATCATGCCTTTAGCTATCAATTACGGCAGTTATGAAGCTCTTGCTAAGACTGCTTATTTCCAAATTGAAGGCAAGGAAGATAGTTTTGATAAACTATATAAGAAACTAAAAATTGATTTCTCGGAAGGCTGTATTAATTCATATGATTATGATGAATTCGGCTATCTAAAAGGTAAATCTATGCTATTTTCAGTTGTTCAAGAAAATATGAAGATTTCTTCAATTGATATCGAATATTACTCTTCCTGTACATCTTTTGTTTATAACGCTATAGATGATAGCGATGAAGACAAGGAAGTCGAAGCAAGCCCGATTGATTCAAAATACAGCAATGGCGCAGCTTGCTCATATGCTATTGATGGCAAAAACGTCTTCCTTAGAAATGATCCAGATGGCACATATAGCACCAATATGTTCTTCTACATAACTTTAAAATTGGTCGTAGCCTAATTAAAGATTTCTAAATTAATGGCGGACACATTGTCCGCCTTTTTCATTACTTCGATGGATTATATTTATCGATTCTAAATTCTAAAGAGATATAGCCCCGATATTCAGATTCTAAAAAATGTCCGTATATATCGATAAAAGGATTAGCTTTAACTTCTCTTTCGCTCATGTTGAAACCAAGCAGTTTGCTGTTTAGCGATAATTGAGTAGATAAATGCTTGCCGTAAGAAATGAAATTGAGACCTCTTGAGGGGAGATTTTTGATGAGGAATGATGGCTCTTCATAACCCATTCCAAAAGGCGCGAATTTCTGAATTATATGATAGTTTTCTCGATTGATATCATAGCAACTTATTTCGATATAATCTTTATTTTCTTCCTGAATTTTATATTTTTTGCACAAAGAGAGGAAATCGCGTTTAAAAGATTCGTAATCGCTATCTTTTATGGCTAATCCGCCCGCTAAAGCATGACCTCCACCACTGACAAGATATTTATTTAGTGAATCAAACGCTTTCGTGACATTAAAACCTTCTTTTGATCTAATTGAACCTTTGATAATTTCTGGATTAGTTGAATCGTGAGTAAAAACGACAGTTGGAATTTTGTATTCATTTAAAAGACGATTAGCAATAAGTCCTATTAGTCCTTCTTTTAAATCCGTTTTTAAGCAGATGCCATCTTCAAATTTTAAAGATGCTAGATTAGCTACAGCTTCTTTAGTTAAACATTTGCGTTCATCATTAACTTGCTTAATCCAATCGGCAATTTCATCAATGCTTTCATGATTCTCGCTAGTTAAAAAATCAACTAATCTGTTTGCTGAATTATCTTCTTTTATTCGTCCAATGGCGTTTATCTTTGGAGCAATTTCTAAAGAAAATGTCTTTTCATTGATGAGCTTATTATCTTGCAGTAACGAGAGAGCATAATAATGATTTTTCTCAAAGTTAGCTAAAGCTAAACGCGTGACATCGCGGTTATAATCTTTTAATTCCATTAAATCTGAGACTGTTGATAAACCCGCTAAAGTGACTAAATAATCATCATATCTTTCTAACATTGCTCTTGAGAAAAATAGTGACATGTAACCACCAGAGCCGATGATGGGAGAAATGTTTGAAACTGTTGGATGAATTATCGCGTAGGCTTTGACCATTTCTAAAGGTAGTTCGTGATGGTCAATTACTATGACATCGATTCCTAATTCATTAGCTTTATCAATAGCATCATTCGCAGCAATTCCATTATCGACAGTAATGATTAATTTGAAGCCTTTTTCAGCGATTTTTTCCACATTTTTAGCATTTAATCCGTATCCATCTAAGTATCTAGAAGGTATGTAATAAGATATCGGATAATTTAATTCATTAAATGTTTTTACAACAATTGAAGTTGAACAAATTCCATCGCAGTCATAATCGCCATAAACTATAATCTTTTCTTTTCTTTCGATGGCTTGATGGATTCGATCTTTAATTTTTTCTATATCAGGAATTTTATTAATATCGTATAAAGTTATCTCTTCTAAAGGTCGGGATAAAAACTTGAATTCATCTTCATTCAATTGATAATGCTGTAAAAGTTTCTCGAATATATCCATATTAATTAAAAAAGGCATAAAGCCTTTTTATTTTAGTCATTAATGCCGATAAAAATCGTTTCTTCTGGTTCGCTCGTTTTTGGCTTATTTTGCATTTTGATGCGTTGACGTTTTGCTCGATCGATTTTAATTGTTGGCAATTTAATCTTTCTAAACCATTTAGCGAATAATTCTGATGTTGGCATTAATAAGGTGGTTGCAAATAAAGCCGATAAAACGATGCTTATTAGCATACCAGCAAATATTGGAGCCATGCTCTTATAACCAAAGCCGAAATAGTTGATTGCAATGTAGGCTGATAGAATTGAAGAAATGAATAATGTTGAAGCACATAATGATGATGCTTTCACCAATAATGATTTCTTCTCTTCTTCGCTTAAACTATTTTTATTTTCCTTGAGCAATTCTTTCTCTTTTTCAAAATAGAGAACGCAAGCAAATAAGCTAACAACAGCAGCAATTGGCATAATCAACGAGCAAATTGGCGTTGTTTGAATGCGACATAAGACAAATAATCCATAGGTGAGTAAAACTGTAACGCTAGAAAGAAGCAATGCAGCAACACCTCTAGATGGTTTATATCTAAGTGCTAAATAGAAGCAAGAGCCAACGATAGAGATAGCGACTGCTAAAGCTACATAGCCTTGATGAGGAGCAACCGATGTTTCATATGATATTTTTGAACTTACATTGACATATTCAGTGCTACTTTCACCGAGAACATTTTGAACTTTTTGCTCGATTGCATCGGCTAAATTATCGGCTTCCACAGTTTCGCCATTAGCAAATTTGACGCTGAATTTATCAGTTTCTTTCACTGTGTAATCTAGAGAAGTTACATAATAGAAATATTTCTCTGTTAAAGTTGTTTCATAGTCATATGTTTCGCGTTTATCTAATTCGACATTTGAATAAGATAGTGCCTCATCATTGATGTAGATATTTGCTAAAACATCTTCTTTAAATGCTTGTTCAGTAGAAATGGTTTTAGACTCAGTTTCATATTTGATGCTTGTATAAACTTGGGTAGTTTGATTAGTTGCGTTAGAAATGTTTAGAGGCGATCCTTTCAAAGTTCCGAAAACAACGATTCCAACGATGGAAGCTAGAGTTAGAATTCCAGAAACAATAGCCACTGGTTTTTTCTTCGAGGTGAAATTGGTGTTTTCATATGGCGCAACATAAGTTGGTTTTTCTTCCTTCATGATGTTTGGCACCATTTTTTCATCGATATTTAAAGCTTTATAATTTGCTTGCATCGAGGTGGCATTAGTTAATAAAGCCATCATGATTCTGAAGATGATGTGAACCATCAATAGGCCAATTATTGAGCCAAAGAATAGAAGAATGCCGAGTGATTTTAAGGCGTTTCCACCCAATAGATAAATCATTAAGCCTGAGAAAGCACCGATTACAGCAACATCAATGCTAGGGAGAGTGATTTTCTTCATTGCTTCTTGATGAGCTTTTCTAAGCGCTCGTCCTTTGTAGACTTCATCTTTTAATTTATTCATGTATAAAACGCTGATAATTAAAGAAGATCCTGCTAAGAGAACTCCCCCAATTAACGCACCAAAGTTAAATGTTGCTCCTAGGGCCATGAACATGACAAACGAAAGCATGACTGTGCCTAAATTATTAGCGATAATTCCTAGCGCAGCGACGCGATAGAATAAAAGCAAAATCAAAAATACGATGACAATAGCTACTAAAGTAGAAATCATTGTCGCCGACATCGCAACATTAACGCTTGATCCGAAAATTAACAAATTTTCTGCGCTGGCATTAGTTTTGATTTGATTATTTGTAACTCCACTTGCACTTTCAGTGACAAAGAGATTTGAGACTTGATATTGTTTATTGTTATATTCAAAACTTGACGCATTAAACATGTTGCAAATAAATGTCGCTAGCATGTTGGATTCTTTTAATTTTGAGGTGTCGTAATTGCCTTCGCTATCACTATAGCCACATAAAAATTGGAGTTGAGTAGGTTCTTCATCATCTTTCAAACCTTCTTTGTACCAAATATTTTCTCCGACAAAGGAAGCGATAATTTTTTGTCCGGTTTTAGCTGGGTCTTTTTGAGCTTTTTCATAGCTATCACCTTCAACCCAGTTTGCCCAAAGATAAACATCTGGGCTAGCTGTTTCTTCCTCATCAACAGTTGTTGCAGTTCCATCATCCGCGCGAAATGGCGAAATTTTTGATGATGTTTCAGCACTAGAATCGTCATCGCTTTTTAACGTTTCGATTAAAGTTTTAACTTTAGCGGTATCGCTTACTGGGAACAAAACATAAGGAACTAAATCGTCTTGACGAACAATTGTGGCCACTGAATCGACGAAGATTTGGTCGGCTGTTAAACGAGTTTCTTCTTCAGCAGTTGCAAGTGAGAAGTTACCGCCATTAAAGCAGAGATAGCGAGTAATGTAATTTAATTCAGTTTCATTATTGACACTTAATGCAACGCGAACTGTATCATTTCCTTCGATTTTAACGGAATAGTCTTCGATTTTATAAGTTTCAAGACGTGTTCGCATCTCTTCAGCTACTTTTTCAACGATTCCATCGTCGACTTCTTCGCTTTGAGTGTCATCATCATCGTTTGCAATTTTATAAACAATTTCATTGCCGGAAATGAATTCACGACCAGGATTGATGCTAGTAAAAACTGGAGTAAATGCCACGCCAACAGATAAAAGGATGGTTAAGGCCATTACGATATAAGCTATAAATCTTCTCATATTATTTGCTCTACTTTCTTGTTCTTTAAAAAAATTCAATACTTTTACGTACGCAAAATAGAATACAACTAAACAAAGTTTAATGCAACAGGTATGTGCATATATGCGCGTGGAAAATTTTTTAGCAAAAAACTTCTTTTATAAGAGTTTATGGTTATGGTACTTCTCTAAATGAGAATAAGCTTTATCGGTAGCTACTCGCCCTCGAGGCGTTCTGTTAATCATCCCTATTTGTAGTAAAAATGGTTCGTAGACATCTTCTAGATTCATGATTTCTTCTCCAATGGAAGAAGCTAAAGCTTCTAATCCAACAGGACCACCATGAAATCTATCGATAATTGCTTCTAAATATTTAACATCAACATCGTCAAGCCCTAAACAATCTACCTTTAAAGCCGTCAACGCTTTTGAAGCATCTTCTTTTGAAATATTATCGCTTCCTTTATAATTAGCGAAATCGCGAACACGTTTAAATAAGCGATTAGCGATTCGTGGAGTTCCTCTTGATCTAGACGACATCATTTTCACAGCGTCTTCATCGATGGTTGTCTTAAAAACTCTCGAAGTTCTTCGAATAATATCGGCAATTTCCTCATCTGAATAATAATTTAATTTTTCAGTTATGCCAAAACGAGCTCTCAAAGGAGAAGTTAAATCACCTGCTCTAGTAGTTGCGCCTATTAATGTGAATGGACTTAAATCTAAATTCAGCGATGATGCTCCACCATCTTTCGGGAAAACGATGGATATTTTAAAATCTTCCATTGCGCTATATAAAACTTCTTCAACTACTTTTGGCAGTCGATGAATTTCATCGATAAATAGCACATCTCCTGGCTCTAATTCATTTAAGATAGCAATCAAATCACCAGTTTTTTCAATGCTCGGACCGGTTACAACTTTAAATTGAGCCCCCATTTCGTTAGCGATTACATTTGCTAATGTCGTTTTGCCTAAGCCTGGAGGCCCATATAAAAGCACATGATCAAGCACTTCGTCGCGATGCTTTGCTGCACCGATAAAAACGCGAAGGTTATCTTTCAATTCTTTTTGGCCAACATATTCATTTAAAGTCTGTGGTCTTAAAGATATTTCTTCGATATCATCTTTATTTTTATTCGCATCTAACAATCTAGACATATTATTTCTTCAATAGTTTTAACGCCTCTTTTAAGATTTCTTCATTCGAGGCGTTTTCTAAATTTATTTGACATAAAACATTATCGATTTGTTTATTTTTAAACCCAATTGTTTTCAAGGCTTCTTTTACTTCATCATATTGATTTACATTTGTGGAAGTCGATGCCAATTGGCCTTTTAAATCTAAAATAATTTGAGCAGCAGCTTTTGCACCGATTCCAGGTAATTTCTTTAAGAAAGCAATGTTATTTGACGAAATTGCTTTAAATAAAGAATTAGGGTCTGTTTCTGAAAGGGCATTTAAGGCAGTTCTTGGTCCAATTCCTTTGACGCTTATAAGGGATAAAAAGGCGCTCTTTTCTTCTAACGAAGAAAATCCAACCAGATATTGTCCGTCTTCTCGAATTACATTATAAACATATATTTTGCGCTTTTCGTTAAGTGAAAATTCATTAGTTCGCGGCACAAAAACTTGATAGCCAACATCGTTAACATCAACCACGATGTAGTCTTTAGCAATGTAAGAAATTAAACCATTAAAACTAAAATACATAATTATCGAAACACTAAAACAAAATAAATGATGAACAATAAGCAAAATAATGAAGCTATTAGAGAACAAATAACTGTTTTATTTACTTTATGTTCGCTCATGGCTTTAATTTTATACTAAAAAATGCACTTAATAAATAAGTTAAGAAAAGTGTGAGACTAATTTCTCTTAAAAGCCTTTGGACGAGGCGTTTCGTTGCGCTTATGCTCGCTTACATTATGCAGATGTTCGATGCGTTTTCTTGCCTCTTCGCTGACTTCTTTTCCTAATAAATAAGCATCGAGTTCATCGTAAGTAATGCCCATTTCTTTTTCGTCAGTTTGACCTTCAAATAGCCCCGCTGTTGGTGTTCTATTCGCGAGCTCATCGCTCACTCCATAAAGCTTCGCGGCTTCACGGACTTCCGCTTTGGTTAATCTAACAATTGGTAAAACATCGCAAGCGCCATCTCCGTGCTTGGTGAAATAGCCAACATAATTTTCGTCATAATTATCAGTTCCAAGAACTAAGGCATTTTTTTCTTGAGCAAAAGCATATAAAGTTAACATTCTCATTCTAACTTTCAAATTACTTTTTGTTAGTCTAGAAAAATCGTTTCCTTCTAATTGCTTAATATAGCAATCATATGTTGAGGATAAATCGACAACTTTAAAGTTGACATCGAGCAGTTTGGCTAATTTTGCCGCATCTTCTTCATCGCTTTTATGCGAATGGATGGGGAGCGAATAACAAAATAGTTTCTCTTTTCCAACAGCTTTTTTAGTTATCGCCGCCACTAAGGAGGAGTCGACGCCGCCACTCAGTCCTAAAACATAGCCTTTTGCACCGCTTTTTACTAAATAGTTTTGTAGAAATTTTTCGATTTCTAAGCAATATTCTTTGAGTGTCATAACTTTTCTCCTAGTCTAAATATTCAAATTCAAAATCTTTTAAGAAAACAGAATCGCCACTTTCCGCGCCTTTTTCTTTTAAAGCTTCTTCAACGCCAATTTTCCTTAAGTAATTGATTAGACGCATCAATCCTTCATCAGTAGAAATATTAATTAATGAATAAGTTCTTTCTACGCTTTCACCAACGATGCGATAGACATGGTCTTTTTCTTTTTGGATTTCAAAAATAGGTTTTTCATCATAGGCGTTATATATCTTTTTCGAAACATTTTGCTTATCTATTTCTAATGCGAATGGTTCGATAGTAGCTAATTTTTCATTAACCTTTTTGATTAAATTATCAACACCTTCATGAGTTAATGATGAGATAGGCATAACCTCTTCTTTAACATGTTTTTTAAACTGGTTTAATTTTTCAAGTGAGCCATCTTCGTCCATTTTGGTTGCAACAACAATTGTCACTCTTTTATCAAGCCCTAATCCGTAAGACTTAAGTTCGTTTTTAATGACTTTGTAATCATTTATTGGATCAGCATCATTAGCCATTGAAACCAAATGAAGAATTAGACGGCATCTTTGAAGATGCCTAAGGAAGGTTAAACCTAAGCCTTTACCTAAGTGGGCGCCTTCTATTAACCCTGGAAGATCCGCCATAACGAAGGTGTCATATTTATTAACATGAACAACGCCTAAATTAGGTTCAATGGTAGTGAAAGGATAATCAGCAATTTCCGGATTAGCGTTACTGACAACGCTTAATAAGGTTGATTTTCCGGCGTTTGGAAGGCCGACAAGTCCGACATCTGCGAGCAATTTTAATTCAAGTATCAGTCTCTTATTTTCTCCTGGAAGCCCATTTTCAGCAATTCGAGGCACGCGGTTGCGATCAGATTTAAAAGCAGCATTGCCTCTTCCGCCTCTTCCGCCTTTAGCAACCATGACCACTTCGCCATCTTTTGATAAATCAGCAACAAATTTATGGTCTTTTTCTTCATAAACGACTGTCCCTAAAGGCACATCGATAATTACATCAGTTGCTCCTCTACCATATTTGTTTTTTGTTAGTCCTTTTCCACCGTCATCACCAACAAAGACTTTTGAATGTCTAAAATTATACAAAGTATTAATTGATTTATTTGCTCTTAAAAAGATGGAAGCCCCTCGACCGCCATTGCCGCCGCTTGGGCCACCTTTAGGCATATATTTTTCATGGAGGAAGGCAATCATGCCGTCTCCACCTTTGCCTGATCTAACTTCTATTACTGCTTTATCGATAAACATAGACACATTCATTATATAGAAAACTTAAAATTTGTTAAATAAAAAAGGGTTCTTAGAACCCTTAATAAAGTGCTTACACTATTATTTAGCGTAGACACAAGCTCTTGTTTTGCTTTTGCCGACTCTTTCGAATCTTACGATACCATCGATAGTTGCAAAGATAGTATCATCGCCTCCGCGCTTAGTATTAACACCTGGAAGAATTTTAGTACCTCTTTGTCGATATATAATACTTCCGGCTGTGCAGAATTGACCATCGCTAAGCTTAGCACCAAGACGCTTTGATTCGCTATCACGGCCGTTTTTTGTTGAACCGACACCTTTTTTACTAGCGAAGAATTGTAGATTTAATTTTAGTAACATTTTTAGCATCCTTTCTCGATTATCTTAACGTTTTTGCTCGCTACTTCTTCAATGCTTTTAAGTTGAATTAGTATTGTTTCTAAAACGATGTAATCGTGTGTACTTACATCACCATTTTTCTCAATTTTTATTTCGCCTTTTTCTTCGTTCACATCAAGTATGAATTCTTTAGGATTTTCTAATGCGTTAATTCCTCCGATGAGAACAGCACTTACTGCGCTGCAGACGATATCTTTTCCTAATTGGGCAAAATTGGCGTGTCCTTTTAAGGAAAGAGCAATTATCTTTCCTTCTTCTTTTTCACATTCAATGCAGATCATATTAAGCATTGATGCTTTCAATAACTAAGCAGGTATATGGTTGACGATGACCAATTGTTTTGCGTTCGTTATGTTTTGCTTTGTATTTGTAGATGCGTAATTTCTTGCTCAAGCCATTTTTTACAACTTTAGCATTTACTTTTGCACCATCTACGTATGGTTTTCCTACTTTTAAGCTTTCACCGCCGACAAGTAGTACTTTATCGAAAACATATTCACTGCCTTCTTTGACATCTAGTTTTTCAACATAGATTTGTTGTCCTTTTTCGACGCGAACTTGTTTTCCGCCAGTTTCAATAATTGCGTACATGTAAACACCTCCTATATCTCACTAATGACTCGCTATTAAGGTCTATTTTAGACAATAAGTTAGAAACCTTTTCTAGGCGGTTGTAGCTTGTGAGGCAACAACGCGTTTTATTATAAATACTTTTTTAAAAGTATCAATCATTAATTGATTATTCCAAAAATTGTCTAGTTAAAATCATATTAATTTATTCTTTTTAAAAGAATAATAGCCATTTTCGTAGATGATAATGTGATCAAAAAGAATTAGTTGCAAGGACTGGGCATAGTTTTTAATCGTTAAGGTTGTACTAATGTCTTCTTCGCTTGGTTTTTTAATCCCGCCAGGGTGATTGTGTATCAACGCGAATTTGCTAGCCTCATTTTGAAAAAGTTCTACAAAGATACTTTTTAGGCTAAATTCTAGCAGTGAATCATTAGAGATATCTATGCGTTTTTCTTTGAGGATTGCTCCCTTCTTATTCATCATTACAATGATGAAATATTCGATGTTTTCATCTTTTAAATCTTGATAGAGAGCATAGATATCATCGCTATTTTTTATACGGGTAATTTCAGATTGTCTTTCCTTGATTAGTCTTTTAGAAAAGCTAAAAGTTGCTAGTAGTTTTAAGGCTGAGATAGCATTTATTCCTCTCTCTTGCTTAAGAGATGGCAAAGAAGCGTTTGCTAATGAGGAAAGATTTTTGTAATTGTTGAGCAAGGAACTGGCAATTTCAAGAGCAGATTTATTTTTTACCCCCGAGCCGATGATAATTGCCAGAAGTTCTTGATTACTAATTGCTTCAATGCCATATCTTAAGGCTTTTTCTCGCGGTCGATCTTTTTTATCTAAGTCGTATATTTTCATTACTTCCAAGTGAATTTCCAACCGCCAGGAATGTTGGTTGACCCACTTTTGGAAAGAAACAATTTATACATGACTACCGCCGCGATCGCGATGGCGCAAATTGCCATAACCGAAGTTAGAGTAATTGCACCCGGTATAATGCCTTCACATTCTTTAAGTGTAAGTTCTCTTCTCATATTAATTCACCTCCACTTACTAGTTTCTCTTTTTATCAAAAAAATGCTAAAAAAAGGGATCGCTCCCTTAATTTGTTTGTATTTATCGAAACTTATTTATTATCTATTTTTAGAATTTCGACTTTATATTCGTTCGGAACCTTGACGACACAGATATCGCCGACGCGTTTGCCGATGACGGCTTTGCCAAGTGGCGAAATATTGGAAACTAAGCCTTTTAATGGGCTAGCCTCAATGGTTCCAACGATAGTGTAAGTTTCAACGCTATCATCGCTTAAATCTTTTAATTCGACCTTTGTTCCAATTGAAACAGTTTTGGTGTTTTTTTGCGATTCATTGATGACTTTGGCGTTTTGGAAAATATGCTCAAGTTCTTTAATGCGACCTTCGATTTCAGCTTGTCTATTTCTCGCAGCATCATAATCGGCATTTTCGCTTAAGTCGCCTTGTGCTCTTGCAGTGTTTAAATCTTCTAAAACTTTTGGTCGATCGATATCTACTAAATGGCGATACTCAGCGCGTAACTTAGCTTCGCCTTCTTTGGTTAATTCTATTACTTCATTTGACATAATCATTTTCTCCTTAAAAGATAAATTAGAGTTTATTATATTTTTTCGTTAAATAAAATCATTTTTTATTTCATTTTGTCTAAATCAAAGGCGTTTAGAACTTCTTCAGCTTCTTTATATTCCTCTTCGTCTTCGATTTCTTCTAATGTTTTATTCTTTTCATCATAGGAAAATAGGAAAATGTTATCTTCATCATTTTCTTCGTAGAGGAAAACATAGGATTTCCCTCTTTCTTCATTTTCGTAGGTGAAAAGTATTTTCATGACTTTTTCATCACCATTGCTATCAGTGATTATCATTTCATCATCTAGTAGTTCTTTATTCATTTTTTCATCCCTTTCTTTGGCTTAGATAAGATTCAAGTATCACTACTGCGCTCATTTTGTCGATGACTTCTTTTCTTTTTTGACGCGATAAATTTGCTTCTAATAATCGGTTATTAGCAATTATTGTTGTCATTCTTTCATCGACTAGCGAAATTTTTAAGTTAGGCATTTCTTTTAGCAAATCTTCTTTGAAGCGTTCACACGATAGACATCTAGGTGAAACATCTCCTGACATATGAAGTGGATAGCCTAAGGCTATTTCTTCAATATCTTCCTTTTTAATTATTTCGATAACATGTTCTCTAGCGAGCTTGTAATTACCAAATTCGAAAGTGAAATTTTCATAGCCGTGAGCCGCTAATAAAAGCGAGTCAGTTATGGCAATTCCTAATGTCTTTGTTCCTAAATCTAAGCCTAATATTTTTTTCATTTTAAGAATTTTTGAATTTCCTCAAAAGCGGACGCTAATTTGCTTTTATCTTTGCCATGGCCGTTTGCCATATTTGCTCGGCCGCCTCCTGAACCGTTTAGATAGCTTGAGAGTTGTTTCATGATGGCTCCAGCGTTGTTATTCTCTAACGCCTTTCCGCTTACAAAGCAAGAAAGGGCTAAATTGTTAGCTTCGCCACTTGCTAAAACTATAATAGAATCTACTGTTCTGCTCTTTAAGACATCGCTAATTTTGTTGAGCATGTTTATTGAGAATCCTTCGACATATTTTGTCAATAATTTATAGTTAGAGAAGTCAACAAAATCACTCATCAGTGAATTAGCTGTAAGTAAAGAAATTGTGTTTGTTAATTTGGCGTTTTCATCATTGATATTCTTCTTTTCAAGAAGAAGTGAATTCACTTTATCAAGAATTTCTACGCTTGATTTCGCTCCTACTTTACTAGCGACATTTTCAAGCATTTCTTCTTCTTTTTTAACATAGTTATATGCATTTATTGAAGTCAGCGCTTGAATACGTCTAACGCCAGAGGCAATTGACTCTTCCGATTCGATTTTGAAGATGCCGATTTCAGAAGTGTTTGCGACATGGCATCCGCCACAGAATTCAATTGAATCTTTGCCGAAAGCAACAACTCGAACTTCTTTGCCATATTTTTCGCTGAAGAAGGCTTTTGCTCCTAATTTGTTAGCTTCTTCAATTGGAAGATATTCAATCTTTGATGGAATTGATTTTAAGATTAAATTATTGACTATTTTTTCAATTTCTTTAAGTTGATCACCACTTATTTTTTCATAATGAGTGAAATCGAAACGCAGATATTCATCGTTTACAAAGGAACCCATTTGTTTAATATGGTCGCCTAAAACTCTTTCAAGAGCAGTTTGAAGCAAGTGCGTTGCAGAGTGATTTCGCTTGATAAGTTCACGCTTTTTTTCATCAATCTTAAGATTTAGCGTATCACCAACTTTCAAAGTTCCCTTTTCTAATTTTAAAGTGTGCAGATGCTGTTTATTAGGTGCTTTTATAACATCAAGAACTTCGGCAAAAGCATTGCTATTTTCAGCTGTTCCAGTGTCAGCGACTTCACCGCCGCTTTCAGCATAAAATATTGTTTTATCAAATATAGCTTGACCAGCATCGCTTATTTCATCGACGCTTTCACCATCTTTAAATAGAGCAATAACTTTAGCGCTTATTGGCGCATCATTATAATCAAAAGTGCTCTTTAAATCACATGAAAGCAAATCTTTGGATTGCTTATGCATGCTTTGTTCATCACTTCGGGCGTTTCTAGCTCTTTCTTTCTGTTCATCCATTTCTTTATTAAAGGCGACTTCATCGACTTTTACTCCGTTTTCGGCGCAGATTTCTTTGGTTAAATCAAGAGGAAAGCCGAAGGTATCGTACAATTTAAAAGCATCTTTCCCTGATAATTCTTTTTTATCTTTAATCATCTCTTTTAAAATTGCTTCACCGCTAGAAAGTGTTTTGATGAACTTTTCTTCTTCGCTTTTCACTAAAGTGACAATATGTTTTTCGTTTTTAACTAGTTCAGGATAGAAATCTTTATAATTTTCAATGACTGTTGGAACAAGGGTGTATAAAAATGGCTTTTCAATGCCAATCTTTTTAGCAAATCTCATCGCTCGACGAACTAATCGGCGAAGGACATAACCCCTTCCTTCGTTAGAAAAGACTTCTCCATCACTTAAGGCAAATGTAATTGCTCGGATGTGATCAACAATAACGCGATAAGCGGTTAAATTATTTCCTTCATAAGGAACTTTGGCGATTTTTTCGACCGCTTTTATTAAAGGCATAAATAAATCGGTTTCAAAGTTTGAAGGAGTTTCTTGTAAAATTGAGGCAATTCGTTCAAGACCGGCTCCGGTGTCGATATTTTTACTTGGCAGTTCCTTGTATTGACTTCGTGGAACGCCTGGCTGGGCATTATATTGAGAGAAAACAATGCCCCAAATTTCGATATATCGATCGTTTTCTATTTCTTCCTTTAATAATTTAGTGCCTAAATGTTTTGGATCGTATTTATCTCCACGATCAAAGAAGACTTCGGTGTTTGGGCCAGATGGGCCTTCGCCAATTTCCCAATAGTTGCCTTCAAGTGGTATTAAATGATCTTCTTTTACTCCGCATTTAAGCCATAAATCATGAGTCTCATGATCGTCTGGATTATAGGTGAAATAAAGTTTATCTTTATCCATATCGAAATAATCTTTGCTTGTAAGTATTTCAAAAGCCCATGGAATGACTTCTTTTCTAAAATAATCACCGATTGAGAAATTGCCGAGCATTTCAAAAAATGTATGATGTCTAGAAGTATAGCCAACATTATCCATATCATTAGTTCTAATCGACTTTTGAACGTTGGCAATTCGTCTTGATGGAGGCACTTCACTTCCATCCATATATTTTTTTAAGGCAGCAACACCAGAATTAATCCAAAGAAGTGATGGATCTTTATAAGGAATTAATGATGCTCCTTTTTCGATGTGATGTCCTTTACTTTTAAAGAAATCTAGCCACATCATTCGAATTTGATTACCTGTAAGTTTTTTCATAAAAGTTGGCTCCTTAATAAGTTAAAAAGTAATAAAAAAGCGTTCGCAAGGAACGACTAGGCGCGGTACCATCCTTATTCATTAGAAATGTACTAATGCAACTTAATTAATTCTATAACGCAGAATTGCGATGACTTTCATCATCTCCAAAGGAGTGGCATAGTTCCTTTATCGGAGCGAGTAAAATATAGCATACTTATTTGCAAATTTAAATAATTAAATTTCTCGTCCTTATACATCGATGCGAACATTATCGCGATATACTTCTTCAATCGTTCCGGAAGCGATGAGCAAACCATCTTTATTGTAAAAGACTGCTTCTTGTCCAGGTGTCACCGCTTTATAGTAGTCGTAAGACGCTTCAATTGTATCTTCATCAATTATATTGATGATGGCATTATGGTCAGCTTGTCGATAACGGAATTTTACCCCAACTTGTTGAGGAAATTTTTCGTTTTGATTGATGATATTCAATTTTCTAACGACGCATTTATTGCTCATTAAATATTTATCTACACTTCCTCTAGAGACATACAAGATGTTCTTTTTGGCGTCTTTTTTTACAATGAACCAGCCAGAAGCAACTTCACCGCTTATTCCTCCGATGCCTAAGCCTTTATGTTGACCAATTGTATAGTAATAAACGCCTTTATGCTTGCCAATTATTTTGTTAGTTTCAATATCGACAATATTGCCCTCTTTAGCGGGAATATAATTTTGTAAAAATTCGCGAAATCTTCTCTCACCAATAAAGCAGACGCCGGTGGAGTCTTTTTTGTCTGCAATTTCAAGACCTCGTTTATGAGCTATTTCTCGAACTTTATGCTTATCTATATCACCTAAAGGAAATAAGCATTTGGATATTTGATATTCACTTATTTGACTTAAAAAATAGGTTTGATCTTTGTTTTGGTCATAGCATTTTTTTAGATAGTAATGACCACCACTAAATACTCGCTTAGCATAATGGCCCATCGCAATCATCTCACAACCATTTTTTAAAGCAAAATCTAAGAAAGAATCAAATTTGATATATTTATTACATAATATATCAGGATTTGGAGTTCGACCTGATTCGTATTCAGTCAAAAAGAATGAGAAGACATGGTCCCAATATTCTTTTATAAAGTCCACTCGATACAGTTTTATTCCTAATTTTTCAGCCACATTTTTGGCGTCTTGATAATCTTTTTCTTGTGGGCACTGCGGATCGGAAATGGTTGGGTTGCCTAAATAATCATTATTGGCCATCGCATCCCAATTTCGCATAAAGCAAGCCACTACATCATAGCCTTCTTCTTTGAGTAAATACGCTGCGACTGCGCTATCGACGCCACCGCTAAGCCCGACCATTACTTTCATTTTAATAATTCCTCACTATCGAGCATTATCGTAAAAGGCCCATCATTGGTTAATGAAACTTTCATATCTGCGCCAAAAACGCCTCTCTCAAGTTTGATGCCATTTTCAACTATCTTTTTATTGAAATAAGAGTAAAGTTCACTTGCTTTTCCTGGTTCTAAGGAAGCGATAAAAGATGGCCTTCTCCCTTCTTTTAAAGAAGCATATAAAGTGAATTGTGAAACTGATAAAATGCTCCCTTTTGTATCTAAAATTGATAAATTTGTTTTCCCGTTTTCATCCGGAAAGACTCGTGCGTGAATGAGCTTATTAACCATTTTATCGACAAGCGAGAAATCGTCTCCCTTACAAAAGCCGATGAAAGCACAAAAACCATGGGATATTTCTCCCACGGTTTTGCCATCAATTGTAACTTTGGCATTTAAAACATTTTGAAGCAATATTCTCATTCGTGAATATAGGCGTGAACTGTTGGCGGCACACTTACAAATTCCTCAACAATGATGAAGGAATTTTCGATATCTTTTAAGATTTCGCTAAATTCATCTTTGTTGGTATGAACTGTGCATAAAACATCACCTTTTTTAACCTTATCGCCAACTTTTTTATTTAAAACAATACCGGCTGACATGTCGATAACATCGTCAAATGTTTCTCTTCCAGCTCCTAAGCGCATCGCCGATTCGCCGATTTCAAGGGCAACGATTCGTTTGACATAGCCCTCTTTACTGGCTTTAACTTCCACAATATGTTTAGCAAGTGGGAATTTTTCAGGATGCTCAATATAACTAACATCTCCGCCTTGTTCTTTAACCATTTCTTTTAATTTATTAAAAGCTTCGCCATTGTCGATGACTTTTTGTAACATCGCCATTCCTTCTTCTTCATTTTTAGCAATCTTAGCCTGTTCTAACATGATTGCACCACTTCTAAGGCAAAGTTCAGTGAAATCTTTAGGCCCGTGTCCGTGAAGAGTTTCAATAGCTTCTTTGACTTCTAAGGCGTTACCGACTGCATGGCCTAACGGTTGCTCCATGTCGGTTAAAACTGCTCTTGTATCTCGGCCTAAGGCGTTACCGATGTTGCACATAATATGGGCTAATTCTTCGGCGGTTTCAGCATTTTTCATAAATGCCCCATTGCCAAATTTAACATCTAAAAGAATGCAATCGCTGCCAGAGGCTAATTTTTTTGACATTACTGAGCTAGCGATTAATGGAATGCTTTCGACAGTTCCGGTCACATCTCTAAGGGCGTATAACTTCTTATCGGCTGGGACAAGTTTTGCGGTTTGACCAATAATTGCACAGCCAATTTTATTAACTTGATTGATGAAATGCTCTTCGCTAACAAATACTTGCATTCCGGGAATTGATTCGAGTTTATCAAGCGTTCCACCAGTATGACCTAGTCCTCGTCCGCTCATTTTGGCTAATTTTGCTCCACATGCAGCGACCATAGGTCCTAACGCAATACTAGTTTTATCGCCGACTCCGCCGGTTGAATGCTTATCAACTTTTACGCCTTTAATCGAACTTAAATCCATCACATCACCGCTATGTTCCATGCGGTCAGTTAATGTGACGATTTCTCTTTTGCTCATTCCTTTAAAGACAATTGCCATAAGCAATGCGCTAACTTGATAATCTGGAATCTCTCCATCTACATATCCTTTTACCAAAAAGCTGATTTCTGCGTCAGTGAGTTCATGACCATCGCGCTTTTTGGTAATAATGTCGACCATTCTCATAATTTCTAACTCCTTAAAAAAAGATTATAGCATATGGCTATAAAACTTTAAAATGCGTCTTCGTGTTTCAAAAGTTCAAATTGAGAAGAATATGCGCTTATCTTATACTTATCTCGTGGATTTTAAAGAACACTTAAAAGATTATCTAAATGAAGATGAAATTGAGCAATTATGTGCTTCTTTTGGCCAAAAAGAGCACAAAGGGCTTATTTTAAATGTCGATAAATTATCTCCTGAAATGTTCGAAAAAATGTTTCCAAATGTTAAAAGGCATCCTGTTGTTGAGAACGCTTATTTATTTGACCCAGACGAATATAGTTTCGGCAAAATGATTTATCACGAATTAGGTTGTTATTACATCCAAGATCCAAGTGCTACTTTAGTTAGTTACTTCCTAGATGCTAAAGCAAATATGGAAGTTCTCGATATGTGTGCTGCACCAGGAGGGAAAACTATTTCCACTTCTTTGCTCAGCGAAGGAAAATTGCTAATTTATTCTAATGACTTATCTTCTTCTCGATGTTCAATTTTGCTCGATAATATCGAAAGAATGGGTTTAAAAAATGTTGTTGTTTTAAATGAAGATTTATCAAAAATAAAAAATCTAGAAAATAAGTTTGACGCCATCATTTTAGATGCGCCATGTTCGGGTTCAGGAATGTTTAATAAGCTTGAAGCGATGAGAGATGATTGGACGTTTGAGAAAGTTAAAAAAGCTTCGATTATTCAAAAAGAATTGATCATGTTAGCCTATTCATTTTTAAAAGAGGGTGGAAGACTAATTTATTCAACTTGTTCCTATTCAAAGCTTGAAGATGAAGATGTTATTAATCATCTTCTCTCTCATAGCGATGCTAAATTAGTTCCCATAAAAGATTGCCCAGGCTTTTACCGTTCTAAAGTAATGAAAGAAGGGATACATTTGTTTCCACACCTTTTTCCTGGCGAAGGCCACTTTATTGCTCTAGTAGAAAAACCAGGAGACCTTCTACCTAAAAGAAAAGTGGAAGAATATCACTCCTCCCGAAAAGGATTAGATAAAGGGAAATCTATAATTGAATATCACTTCTCACTCCCTTTTTCTCCAATTATGAATCTAGAAAAAATATCGATAAGACCTGGCTTATTTACCACATACAAGAAAAATGGAGAGGAATTTGTTTCTTATCAATATTCTCATGCTTTAAATTCAAATGGTTCATATCCTTTAAATGAAGACGAACTTAAAAAATATCTCCATGGAGAAACATTATCGACTGATAGCAAAAAGCAATATAAAGTCGTTTCATTTGAGGGAATAAATGTTGGACCTTGTTACACAAAAAAGGGAATAATTAAAAATCTTTATCCTAAAAAATTACGACATTAACGGAAGGTTGTCGGTTTTTATCTCATGAATTTTAATCTTTTTAGATAACTTTTGAGCGAGCACTTCTTTTCGATCGAGTCCTCTAAAGCGATTGATAGTTTTATCGATTTCTTCTTTGAGTTTATCTGCTAAATCAACGCTAGTTATATTTTGATAATCCTCAGGGTAAATTGGATCAAAAAACTTGATATATATTGGATAGCGCTTTAAGAAATGTTTATCTGAAAATAGTCTGAAAGAGCCATATATCGCAACTGGAACGATAATTGTTTTAGCCATGTAGCCAATTTTTAATGAGCCACCTTTAAATTCTAAGCAATCATTTTCAGGATGCTTATTTCTTGTTCCTTCAGCAAAGATTGTGACATTAGCTTTTGTTTCATCTTTAATAAGCGAGACAATTTTTTTGATTTCACCTAATTGATTCATGACATTGCCTCTATCTAGGGCAACACCTTCTAAAGCTTGTAAAACTCTGCCGACAAATGGCATTTTTAAGGTTTCTTTTTTGGCGGCAAAAGCCACTGGATGCTTCATTATCCCCATATAAATAACTGGATCAGCTTCTGAATGATGATTCGATATAAAGAGAACTTTTTCATCAATATTATTGATTTTTTCTAATCCTTCAATGTGAAAATCAACTCGAAAAGCTTTAAGAATTCTTTTCATCTCTTTTTGGACGACGCTATAACGTTTTGCAAGGGGATATTTTGTTGGCTTTTTTGAGTAGCGGAGCATATATATAAAATGGAAAACAAGCACCGAAAAACCAGCTGTCAAGACGATGCGAATGTAACTCAATATTTTTCTCAATTTTATTTTAAACATTTTTCTTAAATCTCATCTTTATTTGCTTCGATAAATACTGATAGTTGCTCTTTGGTAATATCGACGCTACTAAATTTTGTTTTTTCGACATTCTTTTTAAAGCCTTTTGGAAAATAGAAATCCGCGACATAGCCAAGTTTGATTCTTTTTCCTTTGCTTGTTGGATTTATATAGATATGATACACATTTTCACTCGTCTTTATATCTTTAATTTTAATTTCCAAAATATCGTCATGGTCGATATAATCGACATTTTTATCGATTAAAGTAAGATCATCGACATGGAAGATTGCTAGTTCTTTTCTCGCTTTAATGTAGGCTTTAAAAGCATTGACCATGTCATATCTTTCATCTAAAATTGCATAGTTAAATTTATTAAATTTATCGCCTTCATTGTAAGTGTTTGAATGTTTGAATTTACTAAGAGCAATTTCTTGTCCAGCATGAATGAAGGGTATGCCAAATGAGAGCAATAATAATTTGTTCATTTTTTTGACTAAGCGAATTGGATCAGCTATGTGTGTTGAATTCTTAATTGCATCAAATACTGTTGCATTATCGTGACATTCAAAATAATTCAGACTTTGTGTAAGGGAAGGAAACAATTTTTCCTTTCCTAACGAAAAGCAAGATCCGGCATAGACATATTTAAAATCTTCTTTTAGTGATGTATTGCCTAGCATGTAGCCATTATTGTCTAAAAATGCAGTTCCCCCGCTTCCACGAACAATATTTCGATATCGATCGTTGAAAAAGGCATAACCTGGAAGTTTATCAGCGTTATACATGTTGGCAAATAAGGAGCCATCGCTAGTTTCAGAGCACATATCCCAACCTTCACCATAAAGCATGATGTCATTCTTAATATTTCTTAGTTTTTCCTCAACTAGCTTCATTGTCGGAATATCTAATAGTCCCATTAAATCAAATCTAAAGCCATCGACATGGTATTCGTTGACTAAAAATAATAAGGAATCGATGATCAGCTTTCGCGCCATCGCACGTTCGGAAGCTACTTCACTTCCACAGTAGCTGTGATTTAAAAAGACGCCATTTTTTCGTCGGAAATAATAATTAGGAACAACTTTATTAAATATTGAAGTCTTTCCTTCATAGACATGGTTATAGACGACATCTAAATTGATGCGAATGCCTGCGCGATGAAATTCGCGTACAACTTTTTTAAATTCAATCATTCTAGAATATGGATTATTTGGATCGCTAGAATAACTACCTTCTAATGTAAAATATTGCACAGGATCGTATCCCCAATTGTAATTATTGACAGTGTCGCTTTCATCTTTGGTGTTGAAATCTTGCACCGGCATTAACTGCAAATGGCTAAATCCGAGCGACACCAAATAGTCAAATCCGGCGGGATTGAGTTTTGCAGTTGTGCGATTTTTTTCGATTAAACCTAAATATTTTCCTTTATTGACTATGTTAGAATTATTATCGCTACTCATGTCGCGAACGTTTGCTTCATAAATTATGGCATCAAGATATGAATTAAAAGGAGGCAAAGCTTCATCGAACATCTCCATCTCGATTTTTTCTAAATTGATGACATTAGAAAATTTCACATTGTATGAACTTGATTTGCCATATGGGTCGACGACACGAACTTCTTTGCCATCGTTATTGACTAAATAGTAATAAGGTGCCCCATCATAATCACCATCGACGATTAAAGAAAAAACGCCATGTTCTTTTCTTTTCATCAGCATTTTCTTCTCGTTTAAAACGAGGCTAACTTCATTAGCTAATGGAGCCCATAATTTAAATGAAGTGAAATCTTTGGTGTAACTAGCACCTAAATCATCACCTTCATAATAATAAAATTCATCGAATCTATCGAAGTCAACTGCCGGTAGAACGCTGATTAATACTTCCCCACATTCTAGACTTTTTAAATACAATCGATGACCTAATAGCTCTCCTGGATTTTCTAGATGGTAATAAAATTTACTACCTTCACTTTTATATAGATAATAAGCCAACACTTCATCATCTTTATAAAAATCAAAATGTAAATTCGTCTCTTTATCTAATTCGAGAAAAAAACAATCCCAATTAGTCAATTTTGCTTGAATTATTTTCATAAAATAATAACTACTGCTATTGCATAGTCTCCATCGTGGCTAATACTTACTTCATATTCTTCTTCCTTATATAAAATATAAGGAGATCCATCATCTTTATATAGAACTTCAATTTCTTTTAAAGGAATTTTTAGACCTTGTTTTTTAGCTTTTGAAAAGGCTTCTTTTGCCGCGAACCTGCCTGCTAGAAATTCCTCTTTTTTGTTCTTCGTTAAATAAATATCGTATTCTTTTTTAGAAAGAATTCCTTTCGAAAAAGTCTCAATGTCTTTGATGCGAGAAATTTGAACAATATCAGTTCCTAATGTCATTTTAGTTTTTCTCACTACTTTCATCTTCATCGCTTTCATACAGCGTTGATTCATCGATTGAAGTCGGGCTTTCTGATTGTTCATTTTTAATTAATACCTTATTGCCTCTAGAGTCACCTTGTCTAGCTACAAGCCCTTGAGCTTGAAGTTTAGCAAATAATCGTCCAGCTTTAGGGAAGCCAACGCCATAAGTGCGTTGAATATAAGATATTGAGCAATATTCTTTGCTAGTTAAATCTGATTTGATTTGTTCATAGAGTTGCTCTTCAGTCGCTTCTTTTAATGAGGCTATATCAACGCTTACTCCTTCCTCAGATGGAGCAAAATCTTGACTGTGATCAGTTAAATCTAAAAATTCTGGATCATACATTGGCTGCGCTTGTTTTCTAATGTAGTCAGCAACTCGATTGATTTCACTAGAAGTTACAAAGCAACCTTGAACACGAGGCTTTGAACCATGAGTAACTGAGGTACAATCGACAATCATATCGCCATTGCCTAAAAGTTTTTCTGCTCCGCCTTCGCCAATGATGGTATTAGAGTCGACATAAGAGCCCACCATTAAAGCTACTCTTGAACTCAAGTTGGCTTTGATGACGCCATCGATGACGTTAACTGAAGGTCTTTGAGTTGCCACAATCATATGAATGCCTGCTCCTCGAGCTTTTTGAGCAATTCGGACAACAGGTTCTCTAATTTCTTTAACCTCATCTGTTAAATCGGCATATTCATCGATGAATACTGCAATTATTGGTAAAGGTTCAATGCCTTTTTCTTTGGCTAATTCATTGAAATCTTTGATATCGCGAGTGCCGTTTGATTCAAATAAGTTATATCTTCTTTCCATTTCATCAACTAATTTCCTTAAAGCAACTAAGGCCTTTCGCGGTTGATTGACAATTGGACAAAGAAGATGCGGCACATCTTTGTAATAAGACATTTCAACTTTCTTTGGATCAATTAATAGTAACTTAAGTTCATAAGGAGTCGTTCGCATGAGCAAAGAAAGAATGCACGAATGCATAAAAATAGATTTTCCTGAACCGGTTGTCCCAGCGACTAATAGATGTGGGAATTTAGTGACGCTTTCATATAATAGATTGCCAGATATTCCTTTACCAAAAGGAATAACATATCGATATTTCTCACCTTGTGGTAGACAAGCTAGAGTTTCTCTAAGACCAACATTGATGCGAATTTCGTTTTGAATTTCAATTCCGGAAGTAGTTTCACCAAAAACGATTGGTTCAAATCTAAACGGCACGCCACCTAAACGGATAGAAATATCCTCCACCACTCGCTTGATGTTAGAGACTGTAACATTTGATTTTGTGGAAATGTTATAACGTGTGACCGATGGACCTGTTTTATAACTGATGCATTCTGCTCCAATATTTAAATCGCGGAAAATGCTATTTAAATTCTCTACTCGTTGTTGGCATGATTGATCGTTTTTAGTCAAATCATCGAGGTTTTCATGCAAATCTAAAAGTTCAAGAGGCGGCAGTTTGTATAGAGGCTTTACCACCGCTTTTGGTTGAGGGCGATGCAATGGATCGCTTATAGTGTCGATGTGGACATTGCTTAAATCTACTTCATCTATCTTTTTTGCATCTTCTTGAGGCTGCTTGTTAACATTTTGCTCTTCAGGACTATTTTCTTCTTTAAATAGTTTTTCGCTTTCCATTTCTTCTTGTACAAAATTGTTATCGCTTGCTTCTTCAGCTTCATAGATTGGCTCTTTTAAAGTTTCCTCTACTTCTTTTTCGTTAACTTTTTCAACATATGGATTGCTTTGATATAGCGTTCTTTCTTCTGGTTGAACAAATTTAGAAGTATCACTTCCATCAAGTGAGAAAATTGGTCGCTTTAGTCCGTGAGTTGTGTTAAATGATGAGACTGTTAGTTCATTAATATTGATGTTAGGTTCTTTTTCTTCCTCTTTATTTACTGCTGGAATTAAGTTGATGACATCATCATTTTTATCTTCGATTAATAAGCCTTCCTCTTGCGTGCTAACGCTGCTATTATGGACATCTTCGATAGCTTCTTTACGGCGTTTATTGCCCTTGATGTAGGCTAACAATTTTTTGATTTGTTGATTAAAAACCATCAATAAGCCGACGAGGATTAATAGCCAAGCAAAAATCATCGTTCCAACTGGAGTGATGCTATTATTAAGCATTCCGCATAAGACATAGCCGACAAAACCGCCGCCTAAATTAGGATTATTGATGACAAAACCTGCTAATGAGGTATCTTTCCCTTCTTGAATTAAGCCGTTAGCTTCAGCAAAATTTAGAGCTATTTGATTCAAATAATCAACCGAATTATTGAATAGCAGGCGTTCATAAATATATTCTTCATCGTTTATATTGACTGTTCCAGATTTAAACATCGAGATGACGACATTTTTGCCTTCGCTATTAACGACTTTTTGACCTTCGCTTCCAAATGCTGAAAAAAGAATTAATAACGCAAAAAAGATGACGAATAGTCCCCAAATTGAAATGCCGATGCGATATTTTTGTAGATTGTTACGGAATATTAAATAAATTCCCCAAGCAAATAAAATTGGCACCAATATCCAAAAGCCAACAAAACCAAAGGCTCCTAAGATGCCAATTGAAAGGAAATTAAAAACCGATTTATTTGAAAAAACGATTATAAGTGAAAATAAGCATACGCAGATGCCGGCTAAGACATAGTTGCTTTCTTTCGATATATTAAGTTTTTTCTTCATGTTTTTTATTCTTCTTCGTAAAGGAAGAGAATGATTTTTGGATCTTTTAAAGTCATTCTTCGACAAGCTTTTGAAAGGCTATCGGTGACGCTGCTTTGAATATGAGCTTTATGAACAAGAGGAAGAGCAAAGCACTCAGCTAGAGCTAAATCGAGTACTTTATTTAATTCTTTAATGAATTTTTCGCTTTCTTTAATCATCATGATTCCGCGTGGCTGAATATCAGGACCATAAGTGAGCTTTCTTAATGATTTGCTATAGCCAAAGCCAACAACAAGCGCTCCATCATCGCCAAATGTGGCGCGATCTTCAATTGTTGATGCGCTGTTATCGCCAATATTTATGCCATCGACAAATAAATCGCCAGTGAGGACAGTTTCATCGCTAATGTATCCGCCTTTATTATCGATTTTAAAAACCATGCCATTGTCTAAAACAAATACATTGGTGTGATTTAAGCCTATACCAGTGTTCACGGCGATCTTAGCGTTAGCGAGTAAATCGGTAAACATTCCAGAAATTGGAATGTAATATTTTGGTCTAAATGAAGATAACATCGATTTAATGTCTTCTTCTGAGGCGCGCATTTTTAAGAATTCTTTTTTGTTGAAATAGATGATTTTAACGCCATCTGTTCGATACAATTCGTTGACTGCGTCGCTAGTTAATGTTTCATTTGAATTATCGCTATGTAATCCGAGGATAAATGTATCGCCTGAGACTAGTTTTAGTCGTTTATCGCTATGTTGGCCAGAGGCAAAAAGCGAAATTTTGTGATAAATTCTTGAACCAAAACCTGAGATGATGATTAAAGTTTCGTTTGGACGAGCGCGAGACACATCATCTAAATAACCGATGTTTTTAGACGGTATTTCAAAGCGATAAGTCTTAACAACGCGATAATAAATCTCACGAATGGTATCATCATAGGCGTAAATCTTTCGACCATATTTTATGGCTAATTTGATGATCATCTCGGTATTATAGACATCGTTAGTCTCTAAGGCGACAAAAATTCGGCCTTGAGCATCTTTGAATGTTCTTTCTACAAGCGGAGCAAGTTTATATTTTGGATTGGTGTAGCCACTTTTTGTCGCATAACTTGAATCAAGCATCAATAATAATGTTTCTTCTCCTGTGATTTCCGAGAAAGCTTTGGTGTTCGAAACATAGCCGTTATCGCAGTTGCTATCGATGACAAAGTCATCGACAAAGACGATATTACCCTTATCGGTAGAAATTGCTACTCCAAAGGAGCGGGCTAATGCTGAAGCGGTTTGGAAAAATCGTACTTTTCGATTAGCGATGATTCGTTTATCGCAAGGATTTACGATATCGAAATCAAATGTCACTTTAGCGTGATGATGTTCACAAAATGATTCTAAAAATATTTTGGTCACATCAGTGCAATAGACTTTAGCAGGAACTCTTTTAATTAAATAAGGAAGACCTCCGATAACTAAATCATCACCTTTTGTCAGGATATAAGCTCTTACTTTATCTTTATTTTTTAGCAAATAATCAAAGCGAGGAATGATAAAATCGATGCCATGTTTAGTTTTATCAGGCATCTTAATGCCACAGTCGAGAACGAAAATATCATCGTTTATTTCGACGCATGTTAAATTTTTACCATATTCATCTTGACCTCCAAGATGAACGATTCTCACTTTATCTTCCATTTATTTATTATTTACTCCAAGTTTCTTGTCGCGACGATATTTGAATCGCTCCCGCAGACATTTTTAATTATGATGTCGCCAATATGAATAGGAAGCTTTACTATTTTGCTATCTATTTCTTTCATCGCCTCAAGAATAAGGCGCTTTTCAATTGGCTTATCAGTTTTAACTGATACTCGAGGATGAACTAAATCGTTGGTTTTCATCGTTGAAGTCAATGTTCTTTTTGGGCAGGTGAGTTCTTCAACGGCGTATCTAGCACCTCTAGGGCAAAAATTACCTGTAACTTTTAAATCATCATCAATGAGTAGATGACATCCTCTAGGGCAAATGATGCATGTTAGTTCTTTCATTTTCTTTCCTCGATTTGAATGTTGATATTGTTATCATTTTTATTCAATAAGGATTTATCTAAAGCAATGATTTCCATTTCAGAAGGAATAATTGCTCCTTTATAAATCTTTTTAATCAATCTATCGCCTTCATAAAAGACGATATCGATGTTTTTATAAGGCTTCTTAACTCTAAATTTGAAATTGATTTTATCGTCAGCATCGTCATAATTTAGCTTTCCAGGGACGACATAGCCAATTCCGTTGTTGGCGTTAATATTATATTCAAAGCCTTGATGTTTGATTTTGCCGTTTAAATATTTATAAGCTCCATTCGCAGCTTCACGAGCTTCTTTTGTAACATAATCGACTAAATCGTGAACATGAAGCACATTGCCACAGGCAAATATTCCATCAAAGGTTGTTTCCATATCTTGGCTTACTAATGGTCCGCGAGCTTTGCTAAATGTGATATTTAAATCGTTTAGCAAAGTAGTATTAGGAACTAAGCCGATTGATAAAAGTAAGGTATCGGCATCAATTTCTTCTTCAGTTCCTTCGATGAAATTGAATTTTTCATCAACTTTAGCCAAAATTACTTTCTCTAATTTATTCTTTCCGCGAACTTCTTTGACAGTTGTTGATAATTTTAATGGAATATCGAAGTCGTTTAAGCATTGAACGATGTTGCGGTTTAAACCTGCGCTATAAGGGTTGATTTCACAGACGCAAACAACTTTCGCTCCTTCTAGCGTCATTCTTCTAGCCATGATAAGTCCGATATCACCGCTGCCAAGAATGACAACTTTTTTGCCAACTAGATAGCCGTAACTATTTAAATATAGTTGAGCTTGCCCAGCGGTGTAAATTCCACTTGGTCTAGTTCCGGCTAAACTAATAGCCCCGGCGTTTCTTTCATAACAACCGGTAGTAAGAATAATTGCTTTCGCTTTAACTTCAACAATTCCTTCTACTGAATTTGAATAAGTTACTACTTTATCCTTATTAATTGATAAAACATAGCTTGAAAGTCGATATTCAATCTTCTTTTCTTCGATTAATTTTGAAAAGCGAGTCATGAATTCTGGACCAGTTAATTCGGTATTGAATTCAATTAAACCAAAGCCGTTATGAATGCATTGATTTAAAATGCCACCTAAATAGTCATTTTTTTCTAACAATAAGATGTTTTTAACGCCTAATTCATAAGCCTTTAAGGCGCTGGCCATACCAGCGGATCCACCGCCGATGATTACTAAATCTTTCTCAATCATAATTTGGCCTCACTTTTATTTTCATATCGACAAATATTTGATTCATCTTTATCTAGGAGAATATCACTCATCTTCACATGGTAATAATCAGCGAGAAGTTGAATGACTTTGCTTTGACAGAAGCCACCTTGGCATTTGCCAAAGCCTGCTCTTGTTCTTTTCTTGACTGCTTTTACAGTTCTTGGCGGAACTGAGCGAGATAATTCATCTTTAATTTCACCTAAAGAAATCTTTTCGCATGAACAAACAATCGTTCCGTAATCTGGATTTTCTTTGATAATTTTATTTCGTTCTTCATTTGATAAATCTTTTAAGATACGATGTTTTCTAATAAAAGGCTCATAATTTTCCTTTTTCTCTAATTTTTTCACTCCGTTTAAAAGGTTATCTACCACATATTCAGCAATAGCTGGTGATGAGGCTAAACCGGGAGATTCAATTCCGCTGACGACGATAAAATGATTATCACTTTTCGCGTAAGAGATATTGAAATCGTGATTGCTAGGAGTTGGTCTAACACCAGAGAAAACACGAATCGATTGATTGAAAGGAATGTTATCAACCATTCTGTTGACGCTATTTCTAACTTCATCAAGAGTCATCTTATCGGTGCTTAAATCATCTTTATCTTCAATTAATTCGCTCGATGGACCAATTAGATAATTTCCACTTGTGGTCGGCACCACTAGAACCCCTTTTCCTTTTTCACTAGGAAGCGGGAAGATTACATGATTGACAAAGCCTTTTTGGAAATGGTCTAAAACGAAATATTCACCTTTTCGAGGAGTGATTTTGTAATCGATTTCTTCGATTAAAGCATGAATATGATCGCTATTGACGCCGGCTGCATCGATGATAAATTTGCTTTCATATTCACCTTTATTAGTTTTAACGATGAAATATTCACCATTCTTTTTAATGTCGATAACTTCTTCACCTAAATGAAGTTTCACGCCATTATCGACGGCATTTTCCATCGCATGAACGCATAAAGTAAATGGATTGACGACATAGCAGTCTTCCGCTAAAAGAGCTCCGACGATATTTTTATTTACATTTTTTTCTTCTTTTAGAACTTCTTTGCGGGAAAGGAGCTTGACTTTAACGCCATTCTCCTTTCCACGTGTTACTAAAAATTCAAGTTGCTTATAATCCTCATCGCTAAAAGCTAGTGTCAAAGAGCCGATTTTATCTAAAGGAACATCGAGTTCCTCGGCAATTTGAGGATACATTTTGTTGCCTAAAACATTGAATTTAGCTTTGTTTGAATTAGGCTTTGGATCATATCCAGAGTGAACAATGCCGGAATTTGCCATCGAGGTGACATTACCAACATCGTTTTCTTTTTCAACAACTAACACATCAAGTTTATATGATGAAAGTTTTCTTGCTATAAGTGAACCGACTACACCGGCTCCGATAAGGATTACATCAAGCATAATTATTTACGACGACCTTTAAATGATTTAAATTCTGGTTTTTCAACATAACCAGCTGGCTTTTCGACGAATTCGCGATGGGAGACTTTGACTTTTCCTTTGTCATCAATCTCGATGACGCGAACTTTAATCTTATCGCCAACTTTTACAACATCTTGTGCTCTATCGATAAAGCCCCAGCCAAGTCGTGAAACATGGCATAAGCCTTCGCAGTTACCGAATAATTTGACAAAAGCACCGTAATCTTCAATGCGAGTTACTTCGCCTTCATAAACTTCGCCAACTTTAGCTTCGCGAACGATATCTTCAATCATTTGTTTAGCTTTGTTAATCATTTCTCTATCCATGTGATAAATCACGACATGACCATCATCATCGATATCGATTTGAACATTGTCGCATTTGGCAATGATGTCATTGATAACCTTGCCTCCAGTTCCGATAACTTCACGTATTTTATCAACATCGATGGTGAGTTTATCGAGTTTAGGAGCGTATTTAGCAACATCTTTACGAGGTTCAGCGATTGCTTTTTCCATAACTTTACGGATTTCTGCACGAGCTTTATGAGCTTGAGCAAGAGCTTCGCTTAAGACTTCACGAGTGACGCCAGCGATTTTGATATCCATTTGTAAAGCTGTAATACCTTTTGCAGTACCAGCGACTTTGAAGTCCATATCACCGAAGTGATCTTCTAAGCCTTGAATATCGGTAAGAATCGTATATGGATGTTTTCCATCAAGTGGTCCGGAACTAA
The DNA here is from genome assembly GCA_963612925.1 of Coriobacteriaceae bacterium. Classification (GTDB taxonomy): domain Bacteria; phylum Bacillota_I; class Bacilli_A; order RFN20; family CAG-826; genus Fiminaster. The sequence continues at coordinate 123,322 of CAVDXG010000001.1, forward strand.
TTAAGCCCATGGCGATGCCACTGACGACACCTTTAATAGGAACACCAGCTGCCATAAGTGACATACAACCGGCGCAAATTGAAGCTTGGCTAGATGAACCGTTTGATTCAACTACTTCGCTAACTGTTCGAATGGTATATGGGAAAGTTTCTTCGTCGGGAATGACATATGAAAGAGCTCTTTCACCTAAAGCACCATGTCCGATTTCTCTTCGAGCTAAGACGCCAATTTTGCCAGTTGAACCAACGCACCATTGTGGGAAATTGTAGTGATGCATAAAGCGTTTTTTCTCAACAGGTGTTAAATCATCGATGATTTGTTCATCGCTTAATGGTCCAAGAGTGGTTACTGAAATAACTTGAGTTTGTCCACGAGTGAACATAGCGGAACCATGAGCACGTGGCAATAAATCAATTTGAGCGTCAAGAGGACGAATTTCATCAACCTTTCTTCCATCTGGACGAATCTTTTCATCAGTGATTAATCGACGAACTTCTTGATGGACGATGTCTTCTTGAACTTCATGAACTCTTTGAACAGTTGTAGCTTTATCTTTTTCAGTTGGATATTCTTTTGCAGCATATAAAGCTTCAGTTTCTGCTTCAATTGCCGAAATCTTTTCTTCTCTTTCGAGTTTATCTTTTGTAGAAACAGCTTTGCGAAGTTTCTTATCGACTAATTCAACAACTTCTTTTCGTAAATCTTCTGGAATTGTCTTTAATTGAACTTCTCTTTTTGGTTTTCCGACTTCTTTAATAATTTTATTTTCGAAGGCGACAAGTTTTTTAACAGCTTCATGTCCAAACATTAAGGCATCAAGCATATCTTCTTCACTAACTTCGGCCGCACCGGCTTCGACCATGTTAATTGCATCGGCGGTACCAGCAACTGTTAAGTCAATATCTGACACTTTCTTTTGTTCAACGCTTGGGTTGATAACTAATTTGCCATCGACTCGTCCAACATAAACACCAGCAATTGGTCCATTGAATGGGATGTCGCTGATGGAAACTGCTAATGATGAACCCAACATTGCAGCTAATTCAGGTGAGCAATCATAATCAACGCTTAAGACTTGGCTGACAACTTGCACTTCATTTCTAAATCCTTCAGGGAATAATGGTCGCATTGTTCGATCGGTAATGCGACTTGCTAAAATAGCATGTGAGCTTGGACGTGATTCACGTCTTAAGAATGAGCCTGGAATCTTTCCAGCAGCGTACATTCTTTCTTGATATTCCACAGATAATGGGAAGAAATCCCAGTCAACTGTGTGATTTGAGATGGTAGCATTTGATAAAACAACTGTTTCACCATAACGCACCAAAACTGCCGCAGCGGTCTGTTTGGCAATCTCGCCAACTTCGACAACAATTTTGCGACCTTCGAACTCTAATTCGAATGTTTTTTTCATTTCTTTTTCTTTCTCCTTTTGTAAACTATTATGATTTTAACATAAATGTTAGAAAAGTAATAAGCCTTTTAGAGCAAAAAGAAAAACCACCAAAGGTGGTTTCGATTTCTTTTGAATTATTATTTTCGAATTTCTAGACTCGTCAATAATTTGACATAAGCATCGCGATCGGTGCGATTTAGATAATCGAGCAATCCACGGCGTTTGCCAACTAAGACAAATAGTCCACGGCGACCAGAAGCATCTTTCTTGTTAGCTTTTAAGTGCTTGGTCAAATCATTAATTTGAGCGGTCAAAAGGGCAATTTGAACTTCTACTGAACCAGTATCTTTTTCATTCTTGCCATATTTTTTGACAATCGAATTGATTTCGTCTTTTGTTAAAGCCATCTTTCTATCCTCCTATTTTCTTAGCCTATTCCTAGAGAAAGGTCGGATAATTCCTCTTTCCAAGAATAAGTCGCAAAGTCAATTATAGTGATAAATTTCCTCGTTTCAACCTAAAATTTTTAATGTTCTTCAAACTGAAGAAGGTAAAGATTGTAGTAATAGCCTTTCTTCTTGAGGAGTTCTTGATGATTTCCTCGCTCAACAATTGAGCCATTTTGTAGGCAGATTATCTGATCAGCTTTTTGAATAGTTGACAGTCGATGAGCGACGATTAGCATTGTTCCAATGCTTCGCATGTTCTCTAAAGAGTTTTGAATGAGCTGTTCAGTTTCGGTATCTATGTTTGCGGTAGCTTCATCTAGAATTAGAATTTTTGGCTCATGTAAAACAGTTCTAGCAAAGCTTAAAAGTTGTCTTTGCCCTTGCGAGAAATTTTCGCCTTTTTGAATAACTTCGCTATCTAGTCCTTTGTCTAGTTTGTTGATGAATTTATCGGCGTTAACATAAGTGCAAACTTTCATAATTTCTTCATCAGAATATTCATCATCTCTTAAGGTGATATTGCTTCTAATTGTTCCGGAAAATAGAAAGACATCTTGTAGCATTTGTCCGATGTTTTTACGAAGAGAATTTATCTTGATATTTTTGATATTTATTCCATCAATTAAAATCTCACCTTTTTGGATTTCATAATTTCGAACTAGCAATGATAATATCGTCGTTTTGCCAGCTCCAGTCGCCCCGACGAAAGCACAGGTTGTTTTAGGCTCAATTGTGAAGGAGACATCGCGTAAAATCCAGTTTTCTTTCTCGTAGGCAAACCAGACATTTTTAAATTCAATTTTTCCAGCAAAACTATCGACATCAATTGCCTCTGGTGAGTCTAAAACCTGTGGTTTAACATCTAATAGATTGTATAGTCTTTCCGCGGCCGTCTTGGCGTTTTGAATTTGGTTTAAAGAATCACTTAAATTTTGAACAGGATTAAAGAATTTTCCAATGCAGAAATAGAAGGCGGCAATCATGCCGGCGCTTAGATTAAAACTGATACCTGAGATGAATGTTAAAGCAATTGAACCATAATACATAAATGAAATAAAAGGTCGATATAGCGCAAACAAGGAAACTAGTTTAAATCGTTGCTTCCTTAAAATGGCGTTTTTAGAAGAAAATTCCTCACTTTTTCGCTTCTCTTGGTTGAAAATTTGAATTATTTTCATCCCCGATAAGTTTTCTGAGATAAAAGTGTTTAGATTGCTTATCATCTTTCGTTCTTTTCTAAATTCTTTGCCGATGAAGAAGCGGAAGAGGAAAGTGGCTGCGAAAATGATGGCGAGCACTACAAGCATCATCAATGATAATTGCCAGGAATAATAAAACATCAAGGCATAGACGACGATTATCATGAAAATGTTTCTAAAGATGCTTGTTAAAGTATTTGTAAACAAATCACTCAAAGAGGAAGTGTAATTGGCAACTCTAGTGACAAGTGAACCAACTGGCATTTCATTGAATTGATTTATCGACATATTTTCAATATGCGTGAACACTTCATTGCGAAGGCGATAGATGATTCTTTGACCGGTTTTTTGTAAAATCATGCTTTCAAAATAGATGAAGGTTTGGCTCGATAAGGAAAGCAATAAGTTTCCTCCGGTTAAAGTTAGGATAAATGCTATTGTTATTTTAACTGTCTCTGCGCTATTTAAGGTATCCACGAATAATTGCATCAGCAAAACCATTCCTACATCGGTAACAGAACCTAAAATGATGAGGAAAAAGGCTAAAATGAAACTGAATAGTTCCGGTTTTATATAACGCCATGTCCTTTTATATAGGACTGTGCTACTTAAGGCGTGATCACCGTGAAGGCGTAAAATTTCATCATCCATGGAATTTTTCCTCCACTAATTTTTCGAGTTCTTGCGAAGCGACCATCTTCTTATATTCTTCACAATTTTTAAACAAGTTTTCTGGACTATCAAAGCCTTTAACTTCGCCATCATCGAGCACTAAAATTTTATCGAAATGAGCGACTGTTGAAACGCGGGAAGCAATGACAATAGTCGTCATGTTTTTACGATTTTCATCGATATTTTTTAAGATTGTCTCCTCGGTAGAAACATCCACCGCACTCACGGAGTCATCCATAATCATGATCGGCGAATTTTTTAAATAGGCTCTAGCGATCGAGATGCGCTGCTTCTGCCCGCCAGAAAGGGTGACGCCTCGTTCGCCAGAAATCGTTTCATAGCCTTCGCTAAAGGCTTCGATATCTTTATCGACATTGGCAAATTTAGCGGCCTTTTTAATGGCGATATTTTCTAAATCTACATTGCTAAATGCAATGTTATTTTTAATTGAATCTGAGAAGAGAAAGTTGTCTTGAGGTACATAAGAAATTGCATCTCTAAGTGAATGTATATCAGCATCCATTATATCGATATCATCGATAAATACTTTTCCTTTTTCGATGTTATAAAGTCGCGTCAATATGTTTACAATGGTTGTCTTTCCGCAGCCAACTTTTCCAACGATACCAACCCGTTCGCCAGGAGAAATTTCAAAACTGACATTTTTTAAGGCGTCGAGATTGCCATCGCTAAATCTAAAAGAGAAATCCTTAAAAGCAATTTTTCCTTTAACATCTTTTAAGACCACTGCATTTTCCGGACTTTTTACAGTCTCTTCAGCATCTAAAAAGCGACTAATTCGATTTAGCGAAGTTTTTGCTCTTGCTCGCATGCTGATAATTTGACCTAAGGCAATTAATGGCCAAATAATCGAATCAAAATAGCCATAAAATTCAATGAGTTTACCGGGTGAAACATCGATAGCAAAAGAATTGTTAAAAATATTTAAAGTAAAACCATTGATTGTCAAATAGACTAGATAGCCTCCAAAGGCTAAGATAGCAAAAGTAATAATCGCCAGTAATACTTCGATAATGACGCTGAAAAAGACACTTATTTTAGCGAAGCGGATGTTGGTATCAGCGTTTTCTTTAGCGACTTTAGCAAAAGCACGAATTTCTTTTTGTTCTTTTACGAACGCTTTAATGACGCGAATGCCAGTGAAATTTTCTTCGCTGAAATCGTAGAGTTTATCATATGCCGCTTGTCTTTCATCCCATAATTTAGACATCGTTTTCTCAACTAATAAGCCCCAAATGACGATGAGAATTAAAGGTAGTAAAGTGACAACTGTTAAGATTAAATTTAATCTAAACATCTTGATTAAAACTAAAATAGATAAGAAGATTGCATCGACTAGCATCACTGTTCCCCAAGAGAAATAGTCTTCGATTGTTTCAGTATCGCTAGTAAAATAAGCCATCACGGTTCCGACTTTATTTTGATGATAGAAATCTGTCGATAATCTTAAGGCTTTATCGAACATTTCTTGTCGAATACTCGCTTCAATTCGCTTCGACGCGGAAAAGATAGTAAGCCGCCAAATTATGCGGCCAGCCATCATACCTAGGCCAATTAAAAGAATGTAAAGTGACATCCTTAAGACTTCATCGAATATTTCATTTGCTACATAGCCTTCAGTAACTAAATCAACGATGTTGCCTAAATATTCCGGGATGAACAAAGAGATATAATCAACAAAAATTAAAGCTGCCACACCTAAAAGAAATAAGTGCCAGTATTTAAAATAGTATTTGTTGATATGTTTCCCTAAAAGCATACAAATAAAAAACTTTCATAAGAAAGTCTATACTAGTCGATTATAAAAGTTAAGAGGTATCTAATTATTTAGATAAGGAAGATACATCCTTTGTTATTTGCTTTATTAGTTCATCTAGCGAGTTGAATTTGATTTCTGGCCGCAAGAAATCGAGGAATTCTACGCTTAGATTTTTACCATATATTTCTTCATCGAAATTAGGAATATGAACTTCGATAATTGGCTCATTTATTTTCTCAATTGACGGATGAACCCCAACATTAGCAACCGCTAAATGAGGGACGCCATCAAGATAGGCAATTACTTTATAGACGCCGAATTTAGGAATGACATAATTTGTGTTGAGTTTTAGATTTGCGGTTTTGAAACCGAACTTTTCGCCGTTATGCAAACCTTCTTTTACGCTTCCTGAAACTAAATAATTTTGTCCTAAAAGTAGATTAGCTTTTTTAACTTCCCCATTTTTTAATAGAGCAATGATTTCTTGACTAGAAATCTTGTGTCCACCACTTTTTAATAAAGGCATTTCATAGATTTTAAAATATTGCTTCAAAAAAGTGTTGTTACCTTCTTTATTTTTGCCGAAAGTATAATCTTCACCATCGTAAATCTCTTGGACATTTAATTTATGTAAAATATCGATGAAATCGTATTTTGTTAGATTTATAAACTCGGGATTAACATGCAAAATGTAATAATAATCCACGCCAAGTCGGTCGATTATTCTAAAGCGATCGTCAAGCGAAGTTAACACTTCTTTTGATTTATTGTTGTTTAATAAGGTTGATAATGGTCTATCGAAAGTGAGCAAAGCGACTTTATAGTTAGAACAAGTTACCGCTTTTTTAATGATTTCTTTATGAGCTAGATGAACTCCATCAAAATAGCCTAAACAAATAGCGATTTTATCGCTAGGAACTTCTAATTTATCTAGATATAGTTGATATGTTTTCATCTTAAGCCTCTTAGACAAGTGTAATATCCATCTTCTTTTTTATACATTGCGATAAGACCGTCATTATCTTTTAAAAGAAGATATTCATCATTATATGCTAATTTTAGCTTGACGCCATTTAGAGCTTTAAAAGATTCTTCTTTATTTAAAAGAACGCTTTTATATTTAGCAAGCATTTTCTCAATTGGTATCAGTTTTGAAATGTCTACTTCTTCACTCTTTATTGCATCTTTTAATGAGAATTTACCAATAGATGTTCTCTCTAGTGAGACTAAATGGCCAACACAATTTAATTTTTTGGCGATGTCTTCGCCTAATGTTCGTAAATATGTTCCTTTTGAAACTCTAGCTAGAAAGGTGATTGAGTCATTTTCATAATTCAATAATCTAATATCATAGATATTTATTTTTCTAGTCTTTCTTTCGATGGTTTGACCAATTCGCACGTAGTCATAATAATGCTTTCCATTATGTTTAAGGGCGCTAAACATCGGAGGTAATTGCTCTTGTTCTCCTAAAAATGAATTAAGAACTTTAACAATTAGTTGTTTATCTAATAAGGGAACCTCTTTAGTTTCGATGACATTTCCAGTTAAATCTCCGCTATCGGTGGCTTCTCCTAATTTAAGTTTAGCTACATATGTTTTATCTTCCCCTTCTAAGAAAGGAGAAATCTTGGTCGCTTTATTGACTAGCACAATTAATAAACCACTTGCAAAAGGATCGAGTGTTCCGATATGACCACATTTTTTAATCTTTAAGGCTTTTGAAACGCGATTTACTTCATCGCGAGAAGTTAATCCGACCTTTTTGTTTATTAATAAACAGCCTGAGATTTCATTCATATTTAAATCATCTTATAATATATTTCCATGAAAGCAATAAAAACAATTTTAGGACTCATCCGTCAAGCTGATCAAACATATAATCTCTTCAGCGAAAACGACCGCATCATGATTGGTGTTTCTGGCGGAAAAGATTCGATGGCATTGGCTTACGCTCTTAATATTTATCGGAAATTTAATTTCGTAAATTTTAAAATTGTTCCGGCAATCTTAGATTTAGGATTTCCTGATTTTGATGCTTTTAAAATGAAAGAATATTTTGCATCAATAAATCTTGATTTAAAAATCATCGATGCAAAGGATGTTTATCCGATCTTAAAAGCCCAACAGAAAGAAGGCAAATCTCTTCCATGTTCAATATGTTCTAGGATGAAAAAAGCGGCGATAAATAAAGCAGCAAAACAATATCACTGCAACAAAGTCGCCTTTGCTCATCATGCTGATGATGCGATTGAAACTTTGCTTTTAAATCAAATCTATGGAGCTCGCATCGCCACATTTCAGCCAAAAATGCATTTACAGAGGTCAAATATCGATTTCATTCGTCCTTTAATTCATGTTCGTGAATCAGATATCATCCGCTTTGTTAAAGAAGAAAGCATTCCAGTATTTTCTTCTCATTGTCCAAATGATGGCGTAACTAAAAGGGCGGATATCAAAGAATTATTAAATGGCTTATATGAGAAATATCCATCGAGCAAAGATAATTTCTTAACGATGCTATCAAATTATCAAAAAGAACAACTTTTCTATAAAGATATTTCTTATAAGATTGAAAGAACTCCTATCTCATTTAAACCGGTTATATCAGCGAATGATGCTTATGTTGAAAATGAGCTAATTAATAAAATAAAAACGAAGAAAATCAACTTAAAAAGCAATCGCTTTATCATCTTTTTTAGCAAAAAACCGATAGGCGTATTCTCTTTTGTTAGAATCGCTAAAAATGAAGTTGATATCGTTAATCTTGCCCTTTTAAAGGAATATAGAAAAGAATATTTTGAATTCTTAATAGAGAATATTAAAAAAGACTTTGAAAGAAGAATCTTCCCATTGCATCTAACTTTTAAAGGTAAATCTCTTTAAATTTTTTTAGACAAATTAAAAACTAGACCAGCTTTTTTAGTTTGGGGAAACCTTTCTGGTCTAGCTTTTATGAGCATGTGGATA
>CAVDXG010000002.1:0-84440 GCA_963612925.1 Coriobacteriaceae bacterium
TACAGATCATGGTGATCCAAAAAAGCATAAAGTTCCGCATACTCATCATATTAAAATTATTGATGGACAAACATTAAAAGAAAGAACGGAATAAAAGAACATGGAAATTTCTAAATTCATGCAATTAATCAAAGATGGCTTTGATATAGATTTTAATATCGGCGATGTTTTCTATTCAGTTAGTTCAGAAGATCAAGATAAATCAACTACAGTGTACCTTGGAAATGAATTGAAACAACCAATAGAATTTGAAAATTTAAACGCGGTTTTAGAATAAAAATTAGCGGAAAAAGTCTAAAAGAAATTGTTGAAAGTACCCCAGATGATGAATTTTTTTATTAATGTTAAGGCTAAGAGCCAACTCCAAACCCAACATTGATAAGTGAAATTGATCCAAAATTCAAAACCCCACTTTTGCCCCGCGAAAATGTGGAGAACCAAAAAATCCTCCATTTCATTTTACCCGTTCGGGCAAGATTATGGGGGAAATTTCATCTTAATGGAGCAGATGACGGGAATCGAACCCGCATAATCAGCTTGGAAGGCTGATGTTCTACCACTGAACTACATCTGCACTCTGGCGGACCATAGGGGGATCGAACCCCTGGTCTTCTCCGTGACAGGGAGACATGTTAACCGCTACACCAATGGTCCCTTCGCGCTTTAAAAATATAGCACAACTATTTTTTAATTTAAAGTCGAATTTTTACTGATGAACTCTTTCAAGTGATTCAAAGGCATATAGCCTAAAGAATGGTTAGTGAGTTTTCCGTCTTTAAATAGCAGTAGAGTTGGAATTGACATCACTTTAAATTTACGAGCAATATCTGGTAGTTCATCGACATCAATTTTGATGATTTTTATATTAGCTTCTTTATCTAATTTTTCAATTTCAGGAGTGAGCATATTGCATGGTCCACACCAAGTGGCAAAGAAGTCGACTAAAACTAAACCTTCTTTTACTTCTTCATCGAAGTTCATCTCTTTTGTTAAATGGATAATCATCTTATTTTCTTCCTTTCCTATCTACATAATAGATAAAAGATGATAAATATGATAACGATATGCAACGGAAAATACAAATAAGCGCCATATTTAAACCAGGCTTTGTTATAACCTCTTTTGCCATTATAGATTAATAAGAGTATGGCGGCACACATTGACCAAGTTTGAATTGAGGCGTTCCAGATGTCAAAATTTGGGTTTAACGCTAAAAGGAAGACTAATAGATTTACTAATAGTAAGAAAAGACAATTGATGATATTAGCGACTGTCCTAACTGATAGTTCATCATCAACTAGATTATTATCTTTAAGAAAGAGCTTTGCTAAATCTAGCGAATAATAAAAGCCTAACGACAACAATAAACCCATTATGGAGTAGCCGGGGCGAAGATAAAACGGGAAGAAAGTGACGGTGATGTTTTGACTTTTTTCTACTATTTGAGTGATGAATCCTAAAAAAAGATAAGCAATTGGTAAAATAGCTAAAAATGAGAACTTATCTTTTCTTTTAAGTAAATATAGCAATATCGCGCATAAAGAAAGATCGATCAATGGAGAATAGGCGTATTGTATGCTTTTATCTATAAAATAATAGATAATAATTTGCGAAAACATTAACACGGTTGTAAGTATTCCGATTCTAAGCAGATAGAGCTTTGTGTTTCTGCTATGTCTAATGCCTTCGGTGAGCATGAGAATAAATAAAGGAAATGCTAGTCGACCGATGATTCTAAGAATATTTGCAACGGAAAGTAAAAGTTCATTGTTGGAATAAAAAACTTGCATGAAGACGCCGATGTGATCGACGCTCATGAGGAAAAGTGCAATTAGTTTTAAATAAAATTGATTTAAGATTAAATGCTTATTTTTCATCGTTGCATCGCAATGATTATGATGGTGGAAAATACGCTGACTAAATTGTTGGTTATATGAGCGCTTAGTGAAGCGGCAAAGCCATATTTTTCATATAAAAAGCAGAAGACAAAAGCAGCGAATAGATAATATGGTAGATTTAAAAATTCGTTGATTAAAGCTTGCTGGTTATTTCCAACTAAGACGGTGAAGTCGAAGTGGATAAAGGCAAAGATGACTATTGTTAAGGCAAAAGCTAGATATTTATTTACTCTTCTAAGCGAAGAATATAAGCCGATTCGATAGGTAATTTCTTCGCAGATTGGCCCGACTAGTCCAAATATTAATAGTGACAATATCGGATAGGCTTTAACAATCGAGGTTATTCCAGATTCATTGGCGTTATCTGAGATATTTAATCCGGCAATATTTAAGATAATTCCATAAATGTAGTTAAAGGCTAATATTGTGACATAGCCAATGATTGCAGCGACTGGAACTACCCAATATTTAAAAGTTTTTAATAGGCGAATGTTATCTTTAAATAAAATTAGAGCTAACGCGATGAACAAAAGAGCATAAATAGAGAAGTTTAAGGCTGCAGTTACTTGTACGCTATTAAGGAATTCTGATAACTCAGCTTGAGTGTGGTTTATGCGATAGATAACTACGAGTAAAAGTTGAATAACTAAAGAGATTATTTGTAAGCCGAATAAACCAACTCCAAATAGAGTCAACTGCTTCCACAACGGCAAATAGGTAACGCGATTAGTTCTTTTTTCAACGAGCATTTTATTGCAATGCGGGCAGACTTCTTCGTTTTTATCGATTTCTTTAAAGCAATATGGACATTCTTTTTTCATAACTAAGATAAGATTATATAATCTTCTAGGGAAATTGTATAATCTAAGTTATGTTTACAATCTTAGAAAGAAACGAAGAATCTTTCACAATTAGTCGAAGCGAATTCATTGGCATCGTTTTACATGCTGATTCAGTTGAACTTGCTAAGCGTTATTTAGAAGAAATCAAAAAAGAATATCCAAAAGCTAAGCATTATTGTTATGCCTATATCATCGGCGATAAGCAAAAAGGATTTGATGATGGTGAGCCAAATAAAGCAGCGAGCAAACCTTTACTAGATTTATTGAAGAAAAAACAATTAGATGAAGTCCTTTTGGTGGTTGTTCGCTACTTTGGAGGAGTTCTACTTGGCGCATCGCGACTTTTAGGCGCTTATCTAGAAGCTGGAACTCGCGTTTTAGCTAGTAGCGATTTCACCTCAATAAGTGAAAAATATGTCTACAAAGCGAATTTATCTTACAAGGATTTTGATTCCTTTAAGCGAATTAGCAAAATCGAGGATATTTCATTTGAAAATATCCTATATGGGGATAGAATTAGTGTTGACCTTTTACTTGATGAGGAAAAAGCTAAATATTTAGTCGAGCAATTTCCTCACATGGAAATGGAATTATATGGAAAAAAGAAAGTGTATGGTAAATGAAGATGATTGAACAAAGTGAATACATTCTTAGAAGAGAAAATCTCTTAAAAAAAATGAGCGATGGCTCTTTATTGCTCCTTTTTGGCGGACAAGGCAGAAAGAAAAGCGGGGATGAAAATTACCCATTTCAACCAAATAGAAACTTCTATTATTTAACTGGCATTAAACAAGAAAATTCTGCCTTGATGCTTGTAAAAGCTGATGGAGAAAGCGGAGCATTCCTCTTTATCGATTATAAGGATCCAAATATCGAGAAGTGGACCGGCATTAAACTTAGCGATGATGAAGCCCGAAAAATTTCTGGCATTGAAAACATTTTAGTTAGAAGCGCTTTGGAAGCGAAAGTTGATGTTGCTTTAAAGGATATGACCTTCTTTGGCGACATTAAAAAGATTTATCTTGATTTAGAAAAAGAGTTAAAGATTGATGAATGTAAATCGACAAATGAATTAAAAAATGCATTAACTTTAAAATATCCTAATGTTGCTATAGAAGATATTAACGATAAGATTTTCGAGCTTCGACTTGTCAAATCAAAAGCAGAAGTTGAAATGATAAAAGATGCGATTAAAACTACTGAAATTGGTTTAAACAATGTCTTAAAAGAATTGAGCGCTGGTCGATATGAGTACAACATGCGAAATGTTTTTGAATTTCATGTTCATGAAGATTTAGATGCCGGAATTGCTTTTGATAGCATTGTTGCCGGCGGGAAAAACGCGGTTATTCTTCACTATCCTGATGCGAAAGATGTTCTTCATGGCGGTGATTTAGTGCTTTTAGATGTTGGGGCGAGCAAAGATTATTACTGCGGTGATATTTCTCGAACTTATCCAATAAGCGGAAAATATTCTCCGCTTCAAAGAAAGATTTATCAAATCGTCCTTGATTGCAACAAGCAAACTGCCAAATTCTTCCGTCCAGGAATCACTTTAAAAGATGCTCAGGAATTCGCGAAAAACTTCTTAGCTCAAGAATGCGTTGAGCATGGACTAATTGAAAAGAAAGAAGATATTATAAATGTCTACTATCATGGTGTTTCTCATCACTTAGGGCTTGACACTCATGATGGGCCATTATCCACCAAGGAATTGCCACTTGTTCCAGGTAATGTGGTTACTTGCGAACCAGGATTATATTTTAAAGAATTCGGAATCGGAGTCCGCATTGAAGATGATATTTTAATTACTGAAACTGGTAGCGAAGTATTATCTAAAGATATCATCAAAGAAGTCGATGATATCGAAAAGATTTTGATTTCTAAATAAAGAATTTAATTAACTTAAAGGATAGCTTAATAGCTATCTTTTATTTTCGTTTGCGAATTAGAAAGACGGCTAATACGAGGATTCCGGCTAGAATAAATATGCCTGCTGCTATAGAGGAGATGACGATAATTGTTCTTTTCTTTTTATCATCGTTATTATCATCGTTATTATCATCGTTATCGACATTGACTTTTAGCTCGGAGAAAATCTCGCTATTTTCTATCGAGGCAACTTTTAAAGTGACTTCGCCAACTTTATGAGCAGTCGCCACATTGTCATTAAAGGAAATGATTTCATTATCTAAGGATGACCAAATTACGCTCTGAGATGCTTCAGATGGTGAAATTGTTGTTTTAAAAGTGTACGATTCACCTACTTTAATCGTTGAAATTGGATTATCGATTTTGATGGATTCAGCTTTTACATCTGGTGTATCTCCACCTTCATAAGGATAAGTTTGATTGCATAAATTTCTCACGCTTTCACTTGCTTTGCTTCCAAAGATTTTGCAAGCATAGCTAGGTTTATCAACAAATGGATTGCGATTTTTTTGAATAGATGATTCAGCAAAGTCGTTGCGGTGGCCTTCTAAAGCATCTGGTTTATCATTGATGTGCCAAGTTAATAAGGTGTCATATGATTCGAAAACATTAGTTATCTCCGGCATGGAAGAATAAACATTTTGATAGGCAACATATAAATACATGATGATTCTTGCGCAGTCGCCTTTATTTGCGTCGAGTGGTTCATAAATGCTATTTTTCATCCAGCCGTAAGATAATCCGTTATATGTTTTTGCACTTCCCCCGTGATTTAAATCGCCATATTTAGTGTTTCCTCGCGAACTATTGACCGAATTATAAGTTGGTCTTATATGTAATAAATCGCATCCGCCTTGAGTTTTCCCCCAATTGCCCCCTGAAAGGGATTGCGGCCAAACGTGTTCTCTATTCCAACTACTCGCAGCATTTTTCTTAACGGAGTCTCTAGTGTAAAAATAAATCATGTTTTCTGAATTAGTGGGATCTTCGTCAGCGCCTTGAAGAAGTTTAGCTAAAGCAGTGGAGCCGCTATTTCCGGAATAAGTTGGATAAGAAGCCGGTACTATTTTATTCGATAATTGCTCTCTTAAACTGCCGTTAAGTCCTTCACCAGAAGCAGTTATTGAACTGTAATATGAACCTGAATAGGTGTAGCTATCAAAGTTATCTACATGTGCTACTGCATTTACCTCTAAGGCATCGCTTTTAACATTGCTTTTACTTAATAGTAAGGAAGTTGAAATCGTCAAAAAGGGAATGAAGGCTAACGTTATTAGATTTTTCTTGGCTCTTTTCATCGCTATTTTATTATAGATGAGCACTTAAATTTTTCCTATAGTTGATGGCATTTCAAGAAAGAATGTTTGATAATTGAAGTTATGAAGAAATATATATTAGCCCTTGACCAAGGAACAACATCCTCTAGAGCCATCATTTTTGATGAATGTGGTCATAAAATTGCTCAAGCGAGTCGTGAAGTCGCTTGTCTATATCCTGAAGAAGGATATGTGGAAGCTAATCCAATGGAAATTTGGATTTCAATCGTGGATGTTACAAACGAGGTTTTGATCAATTCCAACCTAACTTGGAAAAATATTGATTCAATCGGTATTACCAATCAAAGAGAAACGACGATTATTTGGGAAAAGAAAACAGGAAAACCTGTTTATAATGCGATTGTTTGGCAGTCTCGCCAATCCGCGAAGATTTGTGATCAATATATAGATAAGAAGGAATTCATCCATAAAAGAACAGGACTATTATTAAATCCATATTTTTCAGCCAGTAAAATTCGCTTCATCTTAGATCATATTCCTAACGGCCAAGAGCGAGCTGAAAACGGCGAATTCATGTTTGGCACAGTTGATAGCTGGCTAATTTATAAGATGACTAATGGCAAAAAGCATTTAACCGATGTTAGCAACGCTTCTAGGACGATGTTATTTAACATCAATACTTTAAAATGGGATAAATCATTACTAGATTTATTCAACATTCCAAGAGTGATGTTACCACATGTCTGCGATTCATCTTTTGATTATGGTGTTGCCAGTGCTTTTAATAGTAGCGTCCACATCTTAGGTGTGGCGGGTGATCAACAAGCTTCTTTGTTTGGACATAACTGCTTTGGTAAAGGACAATCTAAAAATACTTATGGAACAGGTTGCTTTATGCTCATGAATATTGGTGATAAACCAATTCTATCTAAAAACGGCTTGCTCACCACAGTGGCGTGGAGCATTGATAAGAAAGTTAGCTACGCCTTAGAAGGTTCGGTCTTCATCGGTGGCGCAGCGATTCAATGGCTTAGAGATGGCCTTAAAGTTATCTCCGATGCCGCCGACAGCGAGCATCAAGCTAAGAAAATATCAGATTCGATGGGCGTTTATTTAGTCCCAGCTTTCGTTGGACTTGGCACGCCTTATTGGGATGATGATGTTAAAGGGGCGATGTTTGGCATCACTCGAGCTACGACTAAAGCTCATATCATTCGGGCGACCTTAGAGTCGATTGCTTATCAAAGCAAAGATGTTTTTGACATCATGGAAGAAGAATCAAACATTAAAATAAAGTCGCTTCAAGTCGACGGAGGAGCAACAGCCAACAACATCCTCATGCAATTTCAAAGCGATATTTTAAATATCAAAGTCTATAAGCCTGAATGCTTAGAGACTACCGCTCTCGGGGCGGCTTATTTAGCTGGTCTAAAAAGTGGCTATTGGAAAAGCATCGATGATATTTGCTCTTCCCATAGCTATAAGCAAACTTATTCGCCAAATATGAGCAAAGAGGAAATAAGTAGACGCTACGCCGGCTGGAAAGAAGCAGTTAAAGCGACAATGATGTTTAAACCTGGAAAATAAAAAAATGAAAATAGCAAAAGAACAATTCGATAAAATCTATCCTTTATTAAATATTGATTCGCGTTTAAATAAGGATTTCATTTTTGATTGTTTAACTTTTGCTCTTGAAGGAGCAGATGAGCTAATTAACAAAAATGTTTTCGGTAAAGTTGTGCCGTTAAATCCGGTTTCTTTATGTTTATATATTGCTCATGAATATGGCTATAACGAAAAACTTAATGACTTTAAATTAGAAGAAAATGATTCATTGATGGAAAAAGTGGTGTCGATGTCACTTGATAAATATTTCACCAATGAACATCTTAATTTTGCTAACAAGGCTTCAATTACTAAATACGATCCCGAGATTTCAACATTAGCCACTTATCTTAACTTTGTCTTAAATGTTTTATCGAAAGTAAGCCGCCGCAATCCGAGTGAAACTTTGATTGTCGATATTTTATATAAATCCTTTTCAATGTCGAAAGCGATTATTGAATTGTTAGATGATGGCTTTGAAACTGAGGCTTTCTCCACCTGGAGAACGCTTCACGAATCAGAATGCGTTTTAGCTTTATTAGTTAAACATGGGCAAGACATTCGCAATGCCTATTTAAAACATATCAATTACATGATGGCGTTTAGAGGAATTATTCCTGATAAAGAGAAAGTTGATCAAATCTTTGTGCAAATAAAAGATGAGATGAAGAAATTATCTTTGAAGAGCAAAGATATGAAAAAATACATTGAATACGGTTGGCTAACTGCGATTCCTAATTATTTAGAAGCTGAGCAATTTAAATTTAATTTTCGCGATGGCGTCGAACATCTCGCGGGATTAAGCCAATATTCTAAGACTTATGAGATGGCGAGTGAAATTGCTCATGGTTCGCCTATTCTCATCTATTCAAAAAGTACCTTCTTCTATCAAATAACTTTAATCAACTTGTATGAATCATTCTTTAGACTAGAAGTTATTTTTACCAATATATATAAATCAATTGCTAATGAAGATGAATTCGCTAGATTCTTGACGATGAAAAATATTTATTATCGAAATTTGTTAGTCATCTATGAAGAATCGAAGAAGAATTTTAAAGGGAATTAATAAGCCACTTAGGGCGATTTTATTACTTTCACTTGTTAAAAATCACCTTTCAAAGTGATTACATAGTAATCAATATTTTTCTGGTTTGACAGATTATTGATATTTTTCCTAATTTTTGATGCTTAATTTCTATTTTTGAATAAATGAAAATTATATAGAATTGTTGTTATTTTTCCTTTTGGCTTAATCTTTATTTAGAAAACAAATTCTTTGAAAAGAAAGATAGGCATTTTATGGCAATTAAATATGTTTTGATTAGTTGTTGGCAAGAGCACGGAGGAAAACCTGGATTAGCTCTTTTACGCTTTGATGAAGATAAGGGAATTACTAAATTAGTTAATAAACAGTATGAAAATATCTCTTTTAACAATGCTTATTATAATAAAGAAAATAAAGTAGTTTATATTTGTAACGAAGTTCATAACAACCCCGATTATCCTAAAGGTGGTGGCGGGCTCATCTACGCTTTTAAATTTGATAAGGAAAAAGAATTATTGACTCAAATTTCGCGAGTTGAATCTTTATGCCCATGCCCATCATATCTTTGTCTAGATAAGAGCAAAAAATATTTAATTAACGCCAATCACTCCTCATTTAACGCTGTCACTATTGCGAATAAACTTGACGATGGCTATTGGGGCTTAAAAGTCATCTATGATGATGCGATTGTTTCGCTTAGACGAGTTGATGTAGATGGTTCTTTAAAAGAAGTTGTAGATGTTAAAAAGCACGATAAATATAAAGTTGATGGCCGAGGTTTACATGCTCATCCACATAGTTGCAATTTAACACCTGATGGCAAATTCTTCGTTTGTTGCGATAAAGGTGATTCACATATTTATTTATATTCATTAGATTATGAAAGCGAAAAATTAATCTTAAATAGCGAACCTTATCTAGACAATGAAGGTGCTGCGCCTAGATATGTGGTATTTCACCCTTTTAAAAACTGGATGTTTGTAAACCATGAAAGAGATTTACATTTATCAAGTTTTTCATATTCATCTAAAGGTGAATTGACTCGTTTAGATTCATGTGAAGTTTTGAATAATAACAGTTTAAAAGAAACTAAGGAAATTAGAGAATGGCTTCACAATGAAAGCGTTGATGAGCCAAAAGATCACATTTGGCCAGTTGAACAACAAGGGTTAGCTATTTCTTCAGATGGCAAATATTTATATGATGCGATCAATGGGGCGGATGCTATTTCAGTTTTAGAAATTGATCAAAACAATGGGCATTTAAAGCTTGTTCAAGTTATGCCGATTGACGGCAGATGGGTAAGAGGCGTCAATATTTCCTCTGACAATCGATTCCTATTTGTTTCTTGTTTACAAGAAGGTGGCGTTTATGTTTATAAGTTAAATGCTGATGGCACACTTGGTGAAATTATTTCTCATATCGATATCGATGGAGGTTCCACGATTACATTTTTGGATTGAAAATTATGAATGATTATTCTTATAAAGATATTGACATGTGGTCGGATAAAACTTGGGAAGGAACAGATGCTTTAATCCATCCAATTGTTTCAGATTTAATTCGATATAATTATGAACATATTTTTCCTAACTATAAATCTAACAAATTTTTAAATTGTTCTTTCGAAGTGCTTGATCATAAATCTAATGCAGCGATTTTTGATGATGTTATCGCCGAATTATCCGATTTAGGGCTAGAGTTTCATTGCACATCTATGGGCTTTGTGGAATGGGTAGCTTTGCTTCCTAAAAAGAGAAGCAGAGACACTAAATTATTGGTGGTTTTCACTTCGATGGATACAAAAAATGACCCATTATGGGCGATGGAATTAACAGAATATTATCGCGATTATATCTCTATTTCCGGAAAAAACGACTTTGCTATTTTGTTTTTGGTTCAAGCTCATGATCGTGTAACTGGCATTTATACCGACATCATCTTAGAAGTTTCCGCCTTATGGAAAATTGATATGAAGGAAGTCTATTTAGAAGCTAAAAATGTCAAAAAAGATTATGGCGGTTTTAAGAAAAGTGAATTTTTTGGCATTGAAGCAATTGATATTACTAATAAATGGCAAGCTACAACTGCTCATCAATATATATGCTTAAGTTTAAATAAAAAGAACAAAGAATTTGATGTTAATCGTTTTGTTCATTCTACCCTTGGAAAACGAATTGCTGAATCCCTCCATTTAGAAAAACAATATCGAAAATGGAATGATGAAGGCTTACTTAAAAAAATAAATGAAAAAGGCTTAGATATAAACGAGCATTACACTCAAAAAGAGAGATGGCTATCGATTACTCCAACTGATATGAGTGAAAAGATACCACTTCTTATTTGCATGAAAGAGGTTAGACCTACTTGTGAATTTCAAGCGGTGACAGCTCTTCAATTCTATTATGATTATTTAGATGTTGCTGGATGCAAAGAATGTGCACTTCTTTTCTTTGCTTTAGAATCGCCAGATGATAACGATTTGCTTGTTGATATTATCGATGAAATGTGCGCTTTATATCCGATTGATAGGGAAAGAATTTATATAACTGGCCAATCTCATAATGGCTGTTTCGCTTTAGAATTTGCTAGACGACATCACGATATAATTGCTGCAGTCGCCACGCTTAATGATAGACATGGCTTTGCTTCGCCTAGATATTCAGTTGATAACGTAAAAATAACCGATTCGATGTTAGAGGATTTCAAAACATTTGATTTACCTTTAATCAACATTTGCGGACAGATTGAAAATGTTTTTCCTCATACAGTTATTGATAGCGTTGCTTACTATAATCAACTTAATGCTTTGCATCGCCGATTTGAAGCCTTCAAAGTTCACGATTATAGCGATGAAGAAATTAAAGATGCTTTAAATAGTTCAAATAAAGTTGTACGCATTAATGGACTTCCAAGTGATAAAACTGAAATTATCTATACGATGGGCTTTGAAGCTTATGTTTCAGATTTTAAAAATAGCGATGGCAATTATCATCTGCGATTAGTTACATTAGAGAATTTACCACATATGATAACGCCTCAAATGGTGGAGTTATCCTGGTCATTTTTAAGACGTTTTTCGCGTAACAAAGATGGAATAATTATCGAAAGAGAAAAATAAAATGAAAGAAAAATACGAAAAAATTGAGGTTTTAAATAATCTTATCGAGGAGAAAACTATATGAAGATGATTGTAAGAGTGGATGATGTCGGTTTTAGCGATGTATGTAATATTGGTACATTTCTAACTTTTGATGAAGGGATAGCAACTTCCGCTGATGTGATGCTTGATGTTCCGGGCACAGTTGATGCTTTGAATCGACTTAAAAATTATCCTTGGATTAGCGTTGGCTGGCATACTCACATGTGGGGAAGCCCTCTTTTAGATGTTAGTAAAGTACCTTCTTTAGTCGAACACGAAGGCGAATTTAAGGGTAGATTTAGGACTGATTTAAGAAGTAGCAATGATATTAATTATGATGAATTAGTTTTAGAATTAGAAGCTCAGTTAGAGCGGTGCAAAAATATTTTAGGCCATTACCCAGACACTGGACCGACTCCTCATGGAAATAGCACTTTCGATAAAGCGCTTCGCTTTGTGATGGATAAGCATAACATTCCTTATGGGTTTGCTTCTAGACAAGTTGCTGATTCTCGCCCGTTAGAAGTCATCAAAAAGGGACGAGAAAATAATGAAGAATGGGCTTTTTTATATGGCTTAAATGGTATGCCTAGCAGTGAAGCATTGCCTCAATACAAAGATAAAAAGATTTTAATTCTAGATGGCGGACTAGCTTATATCGATTTATTGACCGATAGACTTAGTGATGTTGAAAATAATTACGATCCAGTCAAATATTATCTTGAAGATAGAGCCGGCATTTTATCATTGGATAAAGACATCATTGTTGAACAATCTTGGCATCCTGGATGGCTGGATTATTTTGTCTATCGCTTAGGCGAAAGAAGTGCCCGTCCTAGAGCTCGTCAATTTGGTGTTGCTCGTTGCATTGATGTTGCTGCTTTATGCGATAATCGGCTTAAAAAATGGATAATTGATAATCACATTGAATTAGTTAATTTTAAAGACGCTCTTTATGGCACGAACACTTTTCAAGAGCATTTAAAACAAATCGGTAGTGATTTATACATGTTAGGAAAATAAAAATGAATTCTGATAGTAAAAAAACGATGGGAAAGGATTTTACTGAAGGCAAGATATTGCCTCTTTTAATCGGTTTTTTTCTTCCGTTTTTGCTTGCTAATATCTTAACAAGTTTATATAACACAATTGACACAGCCATCATCGGCAATACTGTTGGATCAACCGGAACAATCGCGGTCAGCAATGGCGGAAAATTATTGAATTTATACACCAATATTTCGATTGCTATCGCTGGAGGCGGCCAAGTTTTAATTTCTCAGCAAATAGGTGCAAAAAGGCGAGATCAGCTCAATCGAACTATCGGAACTTTGTTTACCTCGATGTTCATAATCTCGGTGATTTTGATGGCGGTTACTCTTATTTTGTCTAAATATATTGTTGTTTGGCTCAACATCGATGAAGCGGCTCGAGATCAAGCATTGGCTTATTTACGAATTACTTCCTTAGGACTTCCTTTAGTTTTTGGCTATAATGCCGTCAGTTCGGTTTTAAGAGGACTTGGAGATAGCAAATCTCCGCTTCTATTTATTGCGATTGCTACGGTTGTGAATTTTGCAGGTGATTATTTCTTTATCTTAGTCTTACACATGGAAGCGGATGGAACAGCTTGGGCGACCATTATAGGTCAAGGCATTTCTTTATTATTCTCTTTAATACTTTTATTTATAAAAAGAAAACAATTCGGCTTCGACTTTAAGCCTAAGAGTTTTTTAATTCAAAAAGATAAGTTGGCAGTTATTTCAAAAGTTGGCTTTCCAACTGCTTTAAGAAGTTGCTGCATTTCGATCACTCAGTTGATTTTGATGAGTTATGTCAATCCGTTTGGACTTGTTCCAGCTGCGGCATATAACATCGGCGACAAGATTGTTCATCTCACCAATGTCTTTGATACAACCACCAAAAACGCGGCTGGTTCGATGATCGCTCAAAATATTGGAGCGAATAAACATGATAGAGCTAAAAAAATTGTCAATTGGGGATTTTTTATCACCTTATCAACTTCCGCAATTTTAATTGTTTTAGGTTTAGTGATTCCAAATCAAATTTTCTCGATATTTACTAACGATCCTGAAGTTATTGCTTTAGCGCCGACATTCATGAAGATTGCTTGCATTATTTTCTTATTAAGCGGCATCATGTCGCCTCTTGATGCGGTGGTAACTGGAACTGGAAACGCAAAATTAAGTTTAATCGCTGGAATACTTGATGGTGTAATTTTGCGAATTGGATTTTCGCTTTTATTTGTGGGAGCATTAAATATGGGCGTTCCAGGTTTCTTTTTAGCGGATGCTTTAGCTAGACTTGGACCGATCATCATCGGAGGAATTTATTATTACGGCGGATTCTGGAAGAAGTATAAAAAGCTTGTTAAAGATGAGGCGCCAGCATTAAAAGAAGCGAATGAAAACAACTGAATTAAGTAAAGAAGAAAAAGGCTATCGCATTCGTAGATGGGTTAACATTATCGCAATTATTTTGGTGATAGTTGGGGCAACTTTATTTTTCATTTTTAATGGAAAATATGTTGTATCTTTTAAAAATGATACAGCCAATTCATCTTTTCAGATAAAAGGCCACGATTCGAGCTTTATCTTCAATGTTAAATATCAAGATATTGAAGGCGTATATTATTATGATGAATTCAGTTTTGGAGAAGAAATTAACAAAAATTCCAAGCGAGGTTTAACTTGGGGCGAATTTAAAAATGAGGAACTTGGAGAATACAAATTAATCGCTTTAGATAAAGTAACCTCTTATATAGCGTTGCTAGACAACAGCAATTCTAAATATGTATTTAATTATTCTAGTAAAGAAGAGACTAAATCTTTGTATGTTTCTATTGTTGAATTTTTAAATAAACAAAATGTCACTTTTACGAGTGAGGAAAGATAAAAAAGGAGCAGAAAAATGAATATTGGAGTTATTGGAACAGGTACAGTAGCTAGTTGGGCATCAAGCATTTTGAATCAGCTTAATGATCCAAAAATTAAATTGTATGCGTGCTTTGACGCGAATGAGGAAAAAGGAAAACAATTTAAAGAAAAATTCCATTATATTAACGCTTATAGCAATATTGATGAATTGTTAAGAGATGAAAATGTTGATGTCATCTACATTGCTGTGCCAAATCATTTGCATAAAGAAATTGCATTGAAAGCATTAAATGCGAATAAAAATGTCGTCTTAGAAAAACCTTTCGCAGTCAACGAAAAAGATTGTCAAGAGATATTAAATTTAGCTAAAAAGAATAATTTGTTTATCTCTGAAGCTTTGTGGCCATTGTTTTTGCCATCATATAAGATGATTAAAGAAGAAATTAGTAGGGGCGTTATTGGCGAATTAGTTTCCGGCGAAATTATGATGCTCGATTTTGTGATGTTTTTAGATCGCGTCAAAAAACTTGAAACTGGCGGTGGTTCCCTTCTTGATGGCGGGCCATACACTTTAGGTTGCCTTACCTATTTCTTTGGAACTGATATAAAAGAAGTTAAATCAACTACCCGAAAACTCGATAGCGGTGTAGACGCCGAAGATGAAATTGATGTTAACTACAGTAATGGGGTAAAAGTTAAAATTAAACAAACTATCGATTGTCCTCACGAGTTGCATCAAGAATATTTTGAAATTGTCGGAACAAAAGGAAAAATTAGATCAGATGTTGTTTCTAATCCTCATCATGTCGATATTTTTGATTTAGAAGGCAAAATAATTAAATCATTAAAGATACCGCCTCAAATTAAAAATGAAGGCATGCCTCCTGTAAGCGGTTATGAATATGAATGGATCGCCTTTGAAAAAGCGATTTCTAAAGGTGAAAAAGAATGCTTAGAAATTCCTCATTCATCAACTTTAACGATATCTTCACTCATGACTGAAGTAAGAAAACAAGCGAAGATTGAATTTCCTTTTGAGGATTAATTATTTTAAGTTTATTAAGAACTGGTTGAAGACATATTCAATCAGTTTTTCTTTTAACGGCGTTAAAGTTCCGTTTTTAAAAATCAAATCGATATAGCTTACTAACGGAGGATCTAATGGAATAATTTTAATTTCATTAGAATATTTGGTGTTGATAAGTTCGGATAAATAGATGGTCACACCCTTATTTTTGATGACGTTTTCATAGATGATGTTCGCTTCATCAAAAAGAAGATGGGGAACTTTATTTATTTTATTAAATTCATCAGTGATGACATCGTATAAAGTCGACTCTTTTGTTCTTAAAAATATTGTTTCTTTCGCAAGATCTTTAAACGATAATTTATCTCTTTTTGAAAGCGGATTTTTTACACTTATATAGACATAGGCTTGGCTTTTGCAAAGCGGTATATAAGACAATTCTGGATCACGAGTGATGGTAACCCTTTCTCTATGAAAAGCAAAATCAGCTTCTCCGTTTTTAACTTTTAAAGGTCCTAAGTGATTGGACAACTCGATTAGTTCGATGTTAACATTCGGGTTTTGATAAGTGAAATTTTCGATAACTTTACCAGATAGTTCACGTGTTTGAATTGGGCTGAGGCAAATCTTTAATGATGAATTGTTTTCATATTCTCCTAGGATTCTATTTTCATTGTAATCATTAAAATAAGCGATGATTTCTTCAGCGTGTGGCTTCAATATTTTTCCATATTCGGTGAGGATATTTTTTCTAGCGTTAACAAATAAGGACACCGCTAGTTCATCTTCGATGCTTTTGATGTGTTTTGATAGAACCGACGGAGATATGCCAAGCTTTTCTGCAGCTTCTTTCATGTCGTAGCTTTCAGTTGCCACGATAAAATCATGCAAATAATTTAGTTTCATTTGTTCTCTTTCACCTTTTTGACTAGATAACTAATTACCTTTTTACCTAGGCTATTAATTGTATTTTTGTTGTAGACGATGACTATTTTTAAATCGAGAGGAATGTCGATATCTAACACAGTTGTTCCATTTAGTTGATGCTCGATTGTCGGCTTTTTTAAATCGAGAGTAGTGTACTCAGGATTATTTTTGATGTATTCATACGCCTGATTGCCGACAAATCCAGTTTTGACTATATCGACTTCAATATTATTTCTTTTGCACATTTCAAAAAGTATGGACATCGGTTTGGTCTCTGGCGATGAGGTAACAAATTTGTAGTCCTTGATTTCTTCTAATTTAATGCTTTTCTTTTTGGAAAGTGGGCTTTTATTATTGACTACCACGACTGGTTTATCTTTAGCTAATGTTATAGTTTCTAAATCTCTAACTTTGTCATAAGGATCTTCTAATAAGACAGCGATATCGCAGACGCCATCTTTGATCATTGCAATTAGCGATTCAGAAGCATCTTCAATGATATTGATTTTGGCGTAGGAGTTTTCAACGATAAAATTAGCGAATAGTTTATTAATGTTGTATAAGGAAATCAAATAATTATAGCCGATGCGGAGCTCGCCGCTTTTTTCGCGTTTAGCTTTAGATAATAACTCGTTGCAAGTCTTTTCAATTTTGCTAACTTGTCTAGCAAAAAAGAGAAATCTCGTGCCCTCACGAGTTAAATCGACATGCTTGGTTGTTCTATTGAACAAAGTGACGCCAAGTTCTTCTTCTAACGCCATGATGTGGCGGGACAGTGTTGATTGGGTGACAAACATGATTTCGGAGGCAATTAAATAGTTTCTTTGCTCCGCTAAAACGATAAATTCATTAATTTGTTCTGTAGTCATAATAGGCTCTAATTTCCATTTCTGAATAAATAATAGAAAACATAAATTATTAAGTCAAGATATTTGCTATACCATTAAATCAACAAAAAAAATTCCCCTAGATAAAACCGATGTCGTTATAGAAAAACATCAGAAAAAAATATCAAGTTTAGAAATTAGTCAATTTAGTTGTTCACTAATCTTGATAGCCCTTTCACTTCCTTAAGAGATTAAGGCAAAAATAGTTCTTTGAAACCCCGGCTAATTAATTTATATCGCTTTCGATGTTAGCGGTTACATCATTTTATTATCTTTATAAATAAATAGATTGACTGCTTAAAAACGAAAGTTCAGTAATTAATAGCAAAATCATTAAGTTTCATAAGCGTTAATACTTTTTATATCGCTTTTGATACATAGTTCAAAGAGTTCGTCTTCTAACTTTTTGAGCACCTTCTTATTTGATTTAGAAGGAGTATTGGCTTTTTGGTTTTTTATTTAAGAAACGTACTTAAACAAAAAGCTGAAGAGGCAACACACAATTAGAGACTGTCTATGGCTTTGACGAAAATATAAGCCCCTTTTTAACTACATTTTCTTCATCACAGTTTCTTAGTTAAAAAAGGTGTTAGTTCATTTAT
Organism: Coriobacteriaceae bacterium; assembly: GCA_963612925.1. GTDB lineage: Bacteria > Bacillota_I > Bacilli_A > RFN20 > CAG-826 > Fiminaster. The sequence continues at coordinate 18,085 of CAVDXG010000002.1, forward strand.
CTATTTATGGGCTAAATGTAATTGCGTTTTTTATTCTCTTATCGCTCTTTATTATGAGATAAAAAAATTGCTTTAGTTCTAGTTATAATAACTATAACAATAGAAACCTATGATGAGAAAGGCGACCCTTAAAGGGTCATTCAAATAATACAAGGAGAATTATTTATGAAAAGAAAAAGCTTAACCGCAATCATGGCTTTATTGTGTTCTTCTACACTTTTAGCTTCCTGCGGTAATGGCTCCACCGACGATCAATTGGATGAAGACGGTCTTTATCCAAAAATTACTGCCGCAGTTCGAATGGACATCGATAATCTTCAACCAACGAATGGTAATAGTACACCTAAAAATGCCTTCTATTACAATCTTTATGAATCGTTGTTTGATCTAGATGATGATGGAAAATTCGCACCAGATTTAGCTAAGAAATTAGATTTTATTAGCCCAACTCAATGGAGAGTTACTCTTTTTAATGGCATAAAAGATTCTAATGGCAATGAAATTACTGGTGAGGATGTCGTTTCATCCACTCAATGGCTAATCGATGCTGCTGAAAACTTAAACTATGAATTATTTGATCACTGTGCAGTGGTTGAAGGCGAACCTCTTCAAGTTGATTATTTCTGGAAGAGTCAGCCAAAGTCAGTTTCGGAAGTGGAATTTCCTCTTTGCCGAACATTTATTTTTGACAAGCAATACAAAGGCAGTGACTTTGGTCAAAAACCAGTTGCCACCGGCGCTTATACTGTCAAATCTTACACCAAGAGCAACAATGTTATTTTATCCTACAATGATAACTATTGGGCTAAATCATGCACTGATGAAGAAGTGAAAAATCGTCTTGCTCTTCACAAAGGCATGGTTCGTGAAATCGAATACAAAATTATTACTAATACCGCGACTGCAACAGCCGCGATGCAATCTGGTTCCATTGATTATTTTGATTATGTCAAATCCAATCAAGTGAACTTATTTAACTCTGATAAATACACTGTCGGAGAAGAAATTAGCGATTCCTACACCTGGCTTGGTTTCAATATGTCAACAAAGAGCCACTTTGCTGATAACTTGGAATTAAGACAAGCCATTGCCTGGGCTTTAGATAGCGATACTATCGCAAGCTATATTCCTGGCAACTATGAAGCGATGAAGACTTATGGAACTCCGTATTTCAAAGACTACAACGCTGATTGGGAAAAGGATGAAACCTATCTCTTAAAACAAGATTTAACAAAAGCAAAATCCTTATTGACTGAATCTGGTTTTGATACATCAAAGACAATTAAAATCATGGCTAAATCTTCTGATGAAGATAAAAATGCTGGACAAATTATTGAAAACCAACTTGAAAATGGTCTTGGTTTAAAAGTCGAAGTTACCTACAAAGATAGCACTTTATTCCAAACCGATACCGGCGTTGATACCGCTTGGGATATTGTTTTATTCTCCGGCATGGGTGGATCTTCGCTTGTCGGTTCTTGGCAACTTGCTCTTTCAGGAGTTAACACCGATCAATCCACAGGTGAAAAATACACCTTAACCTTCAATAAAGATGCCACTCTATTTGAAAAATACGCTAAAGCAGATGCCTCTTATTCAACTACTGAAGCTAAAAGTGCAGCGATTAAAGAATGCATCGATTATGTATTTGAAAATGCATATGTCTATCCTTTGGATTATGCTAGATCAAATCCTGTTTATTTAAGTGCCAAACTTAAAGCTTTATACAAAAGAGAAGGTGTCACAACTCTAGCTTGTTCAACTTATAAAGACCAAACCGAAAATAAAGATGGTTCTGATAGAACTACTTATGAAATGCCTGTTTGGGGAACAGTCGATCCAGCTTTAGTTGGTACATACACTTTTGAAGCTCCATCGATGACTGCGACTATGACTGGAACTTATACTCTTGTTCTCAACGCTGATGGAACATTCAAATTAACTGGCGATTATTCTAACCTTGGTGAAATTAATTACATTGAAGGAACTTGGGTTTTATATAACGGCATTGTCACCTTGAATCAAATTGGTGAAGCCACCGTTGTTAAAGGCGGAAATGATAAATTCTGTGCTAACGGATGGTATGATTCTGATGCCAAACAAGTCTATGTCAAGATTACTGATGGCAAGTGCTCAGCTTACATTGCTGATGAAGAACCTGATGAACTTCCAGGCATCGTAAATCACTATGTCAATAACGAAGGTTATGACTGCTTTGTCTATGACAAACGAGTCTACGTTTTAATTAAAAACGAAGCTAAAGATGAAGCTAGCAATACTGAAACTGGTAAAGCTGTCCTTGTCTATGAAGGCGCTAGCGAAATTGTCTATCGTGGCAGCTTCTCAAAGGTCGGACCTGCTATTACATTGAATAGTTGTACTACCGACGGCGGAACATTTGATGAATGGTTCTGGGAAGGTGAATCAGGTAGCAAGACCTGCACATGGAACATTAAAGGTGCCGGCGTTATTGAACCTAAAGTTTCCGAACTTCCAGGCATCGTAAATCACTATGTTAATAGCGAAGGTTACATGCTTTGGAACTGGAATAACATGGTTTATTTGCTCACCAAAACAGAAGCTACTTCAACCGACAATGTTGAGACTGGTAAAGCTGTCCTTGTCTTTGAAGATAGCAAAAACAATGCTGAAGTTGTCTATCGTGGCGACTTCTCAAAAACCGGACCAAATATTACTGTCAGCAATTGCACCGCTGATGGTGGGGATTTCCAAGAATTCTTCTGGAAAGGCGAAACAGGCAGCAAGACTTGCATCTGGGTCATTTCCGGTGCTGGTGTTATCGGACCGAACGAATAATTAATTAAAATTTGAGGTGGGTCAATTATTGACTCACCTCTACTTAAAGGAAAAATATGATTAGATATGTAATTAGAAGGCTACTCTCCGTCATCTTGATCATTCTTGGTGGTGCTTTTGTGGCTTTTACATTCCTATATTTAGTTCCTGGCGGAAATGGGCTAGATGTGGCTAGATTAATTCTAGGAACATCTGCTTCACAAGAGCAATTAGTGGAGAAAGCTCATCTACTTGGTGTTGATGAACCTTATTTTGTTCAACTTGGCAAATACTTCTTTAATACTTTTATTAGATTTGATTTTGGAACATCATGGAGAGATGGCTCTTCAGTAATTCAATCAATCGGGCAACGAGCAGGACATACGCTTATTGTCGGAGGATTTGGACTCATATTAAATGTTATCCTTGGAACGGTATTAGGTATTTTTGCAGCCACTCATGAAGGCAAATGGCAAGACTCATTAACCATGATTATAGCTATGGTTTTTGTCAGTGCCCCTGGTTTCTGGGTTGCTCTTATGTGTATAAATCTGTTCTCAGTGAATCTTGGTTGGGTATCGCCGATCTTTGTTGAAGGAGATTGGACTACTTATATTTTGCCAACTGTCACTGGAGCTTTAGGTGGCATTGCCATCAACGCTCGTCAATCTCGAAGTGCGATGCTTGAGGTTATTCGAGCTGATTATGTAACTACCGCCCGTAGCAAAGGGCAAAAAGAGAAAAAAGTTGTTTGGAAGCACATGCTTCCTAATGCGATGATGCCGATTATTACTGGCGTCGGCGGTGGACTAGCTATGATTGTAGCGGGTTCTCCTGTTATGGAACTTTTGTTCTCAATTCCTGGTATTGGAGCTTATATGTTATCTGGCATTAACGGAAGAGATAGACCAGTCGTTGTTGGCTGCGTTATCTTCTTTGCCTTATTTACCGGTGTGGTCATGATTTTGACCGACTTAGCGTATGCTTTCTTAGATCCTCGTATCAAAGCACAATATGCTTCTGGAAGGAGGAAAAAATAATGGATAAATTTCTGAATTTTTTAAAGAATTTATGGTCAAAAATTACCAAATTCTTTAAAACAAATAAAACATGGTTGACCTTCAAAGATTTTTGGCGAAGATTAACTAAATCATGGTCTTCAAAGATTGGAATGATTTTGCTTCTTTGCATCGTTTTATTCTGTTTGTTCTACCCACTTTTTTCTCCGTACGGAATTAACGACATGACTCTTGAAAATGTCAACGCCACTCCAACATGGGAGCACTGGGCTGGATGTGATTCAATGGGTCGAGACATGTTAACGCGTATCGCTTATGGCGGAAGATTTTCACTACTACTCGGCATTATCTCTGCGCTTGTTGGAGCGATGATTGGTGTTGCAATTGGCTTAGTTGCCGGTTATATCGGTGGACCAGTTGAAAATGTCATCATGCGCATTATGGATGTTTGGTCATCTATTCCAGGAATGCTTCTATGCATTATTATCTCTGCCTCTTTCGGAGGAGGATTCTTTACCACAATTATTGCTTTAACTGTCGGAGGAATTCCAGGCAGTGTCAGAATGATTCGAGGTCAAGTTTTAACCGAACGCAGCAAAGAATATATCGAAGCTGCTGAATCAATTAACTGCTCTAAAGCCAAAATTATGTTCAAGCATTTATTACCAAATGTTATTCAGCCTGTCATTGTTACTACAACGATGAGCATCGGCGGAACAATTGGTATGGCTGCTTCATTAGCTTATATTGGATTAGGCGTTCAACCGCCGACACCTGAATGGGGGCAAATGTTATCTGAAGGACAAGCCGACTTCATGGTTTACCCTCATTTAATCTTAGTTCCTGGCCTTGCGATTGCTTTAACTATTCTAGCTATTAACCTTGTTGGAGATGGGCTAAGAGACGCTCTCGATCCAAAGATGAGAGGATAGGAATTCATTATGAAAAAGAAAAATAAATTTACAGTTGTTGATACTGAAGTGCATGAAAATCCTAAAAAACCTCTCAATGACTTTTTAGATATTCGTAATCTTGAAGTCATTTACACTCAAGGAAAAGATATTGTTCAAGCTGTCAACGGCGTTTCATTTGTTCTAAACAAAGGAAAGACCTTAGGATTAGTCGGTGAAACTGGGGCAGGTAAAACTACCATTGCCAAATCAATCTTAAGAATTTTGCCAGATTTATCTTCAAAAGTTTTGCGAGGAGAAATTTGGTTTAAAGGAAAAGATTTAAATAGAGCTTCTATTGATGATATGTATGAAATTCGTGGCAGTAAAATAGCGATGATTTTCCAAGACCCTATGACAGCTTTAAATCCTCTTATGACTGTTGGCGATCAAATCAAAGAAGTTGTTTTGTTACATAACAATATCACTCATAAAGAAGCTATGGACCGCGTTGGCGATATGCTAGAAATGGTTGGCATCCCTCGTGAAAGATATGTCGAATACCCTCATCAATTTAGCGGCGGAATGAAACAACGTGTTGTCATTGCTATGGCTTTAGCTTGCGATCCGGAATTATTAATTGCCGATGAACCAACAACAGCCTTAGATGTTACCATCCAAGCGCAGGTTCTTGATATGATTCGCGACTTAAGAGAAAAACTTAATACTTCGATGATTCTTATTACTCACGATTTAGGAGTGGTCGCCGAAACATGCGATGATGTCGCGGTTATTTATGCTGGACACATTGTTGAAATGGGTTCAAAAGTTGATTTATTTGATAATCCTAAGCATCCATATACATTAGGTTTATTTGGCTCTTTGCCTAATATGGCAAAAGGTGAGAAAAGATTGCATTCAATCAAAGGTTTACCGCCAGATCCGACTAAACTTCCGAAAGGATGTCCGTTTGCTCCTCGTTGTCCTCATGCATGCGCTAAATGTAGTGAAGATATAGATGTGCCAAATGTTGAGGTTACATCAGGACATTTTGTGAGATGTTATCGGGAGGTTAAATAAGATGAGTGAAAAGAAAAATAGCAATGCTCCTTTAATCGAAGTTGAGCATTTGAAGAAATATTTCAAAGTCCCATCCGGAACAAATCATGCGGTAGATGATGTCAGTTTTGTCATCAACCATCATGAAACATTAGGAGTAGTTGGTGAATCCGGGTGCGGAAAATCAACATTAGGTAGAACTATCATTCGCTTATTAGAAGCGACTGATGGCACAGTTAAACTTAATGGCGAAGATATTACTCATGTTAAACGTCATAAACTACGAAAAGCTCGTGAAAAAATGCAAATTGTTTTCCAAGATCCTTATTCTAGTTTGAATCCGCGTCTTAGAGTTGAAAGTGCAATTATTGAGCCTTTAAAACATTCTGGTAGATTCAAAACTAAAAAAGAATTAAAAGCGGAAGCAAATCGTTTGATGGAACTTGTCGGAATTGATGAAAGATTGCGTCAAAGTTATCCGCATGAGCTTGATGGCGGAAGACGCCAAAGAGTTGGTATCGCTCGCGCTTTAGCGCTCAATCCAGATTTTATTGTCTGCGATGAGCCGGTTTCTGCCCTTGATGTTTCTATTCAAGCTCAGGTTTTGAATTTGCTTATGGATTTGCAAGATCAACTTGGACTTGCCTATATGTTTGTTACTCACGATTTATCTGTTGTCAGACATATATCCGACCACATCTTGGTTATGTATTTAGGTCAAGCGGTGGAAAAAGCTCCAACTGAAGAACTTTTTGAACACACTTTGCATCCATATACCAAAGCACTATTATCAGCGATTCCATCAACTGATATTCATCATCCGATGCAACGCATTCGACTTAAAGGTGAAATTACTTCACCTATTAATCCAAAACCTGGATGTCGTTTCTATGCCCGCTGTCCATATTCATGCGAAAAATGTTTAGAACCGCAAGTGCTTGAAGAAGTGCTTCCGAATCATTTTGTGCAGTGCTGCCGTTGCCGTGAGATTAACAATTTAAATGGCACAAATAAAAAGAAAAAATAGCAAGGAAACATATTATGTATAAAGATATTAAATTTACACCAAAATATGTTCGCATAGGAAGATGGATGAACGGCGTATTGTATTTGCCAGAAGAGCACTTACAAGATACTGCGATTCTTGTCATCCATTCCGATGCCGATTATTTGGATTTTCCGGCAGGAAGAGGATTAGCAAGCCATGGTTATGCTACATTGTGTGCGAATATTTCTCGTCCCGTTGAAGAATTAGATAAAAAATTATTAGAGGTAAAAGAAGCTTTTGAATATCTCCACGCATTGGATTTTGTAAAGCATATTGTCCTTTTAGGTCATAGCGGAGGTGCAACTCTTATGAGTTGCTATCAAGCTGTAGCGGAAAATGGAGCTAAAATTTTCCAAGATGAACATCGCATTGTCAAAATGAGTGATGTTCCTAGTTTATCTAAGGCTGATGCTTGTTTATTCATCGATTCAAACTGGGGAAATGGAGCGATGACTCTTTTTAGCATCGATCCAGCGATTAAGGACGAAAAATCTGGTTTAGATTTAAATCCAGTCTACGACACCTTTTCTTCGGAAAATGGCTTTGTTGATGGTAATACTCACTACAGTGAAGAATTTAAAAAACGCTTCTTTAAAGCCCAGGCCAAACGCAATAACTATTTAATTGCAACTGCCCTTAATCGTTTAAATGCGATTAATTCTCATCAAGGAGAATATCTTGATGATGAGCCGTTTATCATTCCTGGCGGAGCTCAGATTGCTCCTGTAAATAAATTATTCCCTCAGGATTTATCGCTATTCTCTCACACTAAAAATGAATACGATTTAGTGCACGCGGATGGAAGTGTGAGCCATGGAATCATTCATTCATTAAGAAAACCTCGAGGAAATAAAAGCATGACTCCTGTCTTTGGCTTATCTACTTTGGTAAGCACAGTTAAAACTTATCTCACCAATAGCGTGGTTTTAGCCACTGATGAATATGAAATAACTGAAACTGGAGTTAAAGGTATTGATTGGGATAGCAGTTATTGCTGCACACCTGGCAACATACAATATATCAAGGTTCCTACTCTTATCATGGGTATGACCGGTGGATATGAATTTTTAGCTAGTGAACTTTTATATGAAAAAAGTGGTAGTAAAGATAAAAGCATCGCCTTTATCGAAGGTGCAAGCCATATGCTTACGACCGCGAAAGAATGTGAAAGATTTCCTGGCGAATTTAAAGATACAACTGTCACATTGTTTAACTATGTGGCAAGTTGGCTTGAAAAGCATTTCAAACAAAGTAATTAATTACTTATAAAGCAAAATGAAGATTAATAGGAAAGTAAAAGATATCGCTAGTGAAAGCGGAAAAGAGCCGCGTCACGGTTATCATTCTCGGGCTTATCATAACTATTTCGAAGGTTATGAAGAAAGAAAAGTTATCGATAAAAACGGAAAAGAAAAGATTGAGCGAAATTATGTAGGTAAAAGTTATTCTCGCGATGTTTCTGATAGAATGAATGTCTTTGTTAAAATCGCTTATTGGTTTATCTATGCACTTATCCTGTCCGCTTTTATTGTCATAGTCACAAGAAATATTGGAGCGAATAAAGTGTGGTGGTCGATTATTGGCGAATTTATAGCAATTATCTTTCTTATTATTCTTCTTATTGCTGTGCTTGATAACAGCATAGCTAAAAGGAAGATGAAAATATTTGACTATCGAGTTACTCATCAAAGAATTGTTTTGCTTTCAACTATATTGATGTTTGTTTTCACTTACTGTTTGTTATCACATCTTATCTATATTTGTGTCGATCAATCCTCATATTTAGAGAATTTATTATGGGGTTTATTATATTTGCTTCCTATCAGTTTATGTCTACTTTTAAGAATATGGGAAGGCAAAACCAAATATATTGAAACGCCTTATGAAGGCGAAAAGCATACTGATGCTATTGAAATTGAAAAATAAAGGATGATTTTATGCCTAAAACAACCTTTCAACGATTTATTTTTACTTTAATCGGAGTAATTCTTATGGCCACGACGATGGCATTATTTAACAAATTGCTGGCTGGTTATGTCGAAGCTGATCGTTATAGCGGTCTATTTGATATTAATCTTTGGAAAGATGTTGGAATTGCTTTTGTTCAAAAAGCACCTCTCGCTTTTCTATTGCAGTTTTTCGTTGTACAAAAATTAGCTGCTAAATTTTGCGCCAAGCATCCTAGCGAAAATAAGATTATATCCAAATGTATTCGCGTCGAAATTACAGCTTGCATGATGGCTCCAATAATGTGCATATATTCGAATCTTATTATGTTAATTCAATATCAATGGACATTTGAAAAATTTCTTACAAATATAGCGATTAAATTAGTTCAAAATTACACCTTTGCTTTTCTAATTCAAGTCCTTATTTTAAAAGACTTAAATGTGCTTATTTTCAAAGCTATCTTTCATAAACAATTTGTCAAAAAGGAAGTAGAAAATGCGTAATCCGATTTGGAAAGAAAAGAAATTTGATGACTTTCATGGCTATTTATATGCGGTTAACAATGGCAAGATGGATGTCGAAGGTTTTATTGATTCAGCTTATGGCGAAGAATTAACTAGAAGATTATCAATTCGTTTTCAGATTGAAGATGACATTAAAAAAGCCGAACAATATTATGATTCTATCGGATTAATTCGAAAATTATTCTATTGGGATAATTATTATGAAAGATATAGTTTATTAATTCCAAAAGATGCATACAAAAATAAAAAGAAAATGCCTTTAATTTTTTATCTTCATGGTTTAGGGAATTCTATTGAAGCTGAAGAAAATATGACTGGCTTTACTGATATTGCAAATAAAGAAGGATTTATGCTTTGTACTCCTCAGAACACCAATCCTACAAAAATATTAGAAATTATTGAGGAAATATCATCTTTATATAATCTTGATAAAACGCGCATCTACTTGGCTGGTTTCTCGCATGGTGCCGCTCAAAGTCATGGTTTATATTTCAGACATCCAGAATTATTTGCTGGAGTTCTAACAAGTGGGGATGAGATATTTTGCCCATGGGATAGTTTTGATGTTCCTTATTCTATAGAAGAATTGGATAAATGCAAAAAACTTAAAATGCCGTTATTTTTAATAAGTGGACAGTGTGAGCCGTTTCCTTATGCTCCACTGAATGAATTTCATCCAAAACAAAGACTAGTTAAACGAGATTGGGGTCGACCTGATACATCATTTCAGCCTAATAAAGATATGAATAAAGACCCAACTCGATTAAGACGGATTTTTAAAGACGAAAATGGGAATGAAGTTATTCAAAATATGATGGCAAAAGACTATCTTCCCCAAGAAGATGAAGATCCATCTATTTGGAATTTAACTCGTTTAAATAAAAGATTAGATTTATTATCTATAGCTCCGAGAAATATCGATAAATGCTTATCATTTAAGAGATTACATGAAGATGATATTCATCGCATTTTAGGCTTTTATGGCGATTTTGAAGAGATTGAATATCATTACGGATATCGTCATTATGTCATCGGCATTAACGATGATAAACATCACGAATTGTTTAGATTTGTGCTCGTCAGTAACTCTCCTCATTGGCCTCAATTAACTATTGGAGAAATGGGTTGGAATTTTTTCAAGCATTTTTCGCGCGATTTATTAACTGGAGAACTTATCTATAAGGACTGATTATGATTAATAAACCGATTGTAATGGAAATCTCAGATAACAGTTTCGCGGTTAACGAATTTGGTTTAGCTACGATGTTTATTATCGTTGGCAGTGAAAGTGCCTTAGTTATCGATACCGGGATGGGTTGTTTTGATTTTAAAGAGTTAATTGAATCCATCACATCATTGCCATATAAAGTAGTTTTAACTCATGGCCATCTAGACCATATCGGAGGAATTGATCAATTCGATGAAGTATATCTTCATCCTTCTGACTTTTATAAGATTGATTCTGCTTCAAAAGAAGAAAGAGAAAAATCTTGTAAACATTTATATGGCTTAGAAGGCGATAAAGATGTTTGGGATTTTTCTAAGGTTGAACCTAGAGAATGGCAAAAGCGGCCAAATATTATTCCATTAGCTGATGGAATGGAATTTGACTTAGGCGATAGGAAAATTATTTCTATTTACACTCCGGGACATTCAAAAGGTGGCATGTGTTTTTTAGATAATAAAACTCATATTTTATTTTCCGGCGATGAATGCAATCAAAATATTTTAGTGACAGATTGTTCAGTTGAAACTGAGCTAAAAAGCATGCTTCATTTAAAAAAATATGAAGGATTAATCGAAAGAAATTTTAATGGACATCTTGGTTTTTCTTCTGGACTAACTCATATCTCGATGCCAAAAAGCACACTTGATGACATCATCATTGCTTGCCAAAAGATTATGGATGGAAGTGCAACTCCAATTCATATATCACCTTCGCCTCGTTACTTAAATCAATTAGTGGGAACTTATTTGTACGGAGCAATTTCTCTTACTTATCGACTTAACTTAATTTATCAAAAGGATGAAAAATAGTATGCCTGTTAATAAAGCTATCATTGTCGAAATTGATAAATCAACCTGGTTAATTGATCAGTTCGGAACTGTTATTAGTTACGCTCTTTTGGGTGAAAAAAGAGGACTAATTATCGATGCAGGATCCGGCTTATTAAATATTAATGATTTAGCGGAAAGATTATTTCAAGGTAAACCTTATAGCGTTATTTATACTCATCTAAATTCTTTAACTGCTGGAGGTTATCGATTCATTAAAGCTAGTCAATATGCACATCATAAAGAGTTAGAAAAAATCGCTAATCTCAAACCAATAGAGGAAAAAATAGATAAAAATGTTTCATTGCATTGTCCAAAATATGATTATCAATTTGGACATATTGAAGAGCTTAAACTTGATGAAATTATTGATTTAGGCAATAGAAATATTATTCCTTTTCTTACTTCGGGAGTAAGCGAAGGAAATATATCTTTATTCGATCAAAACACTAAGATAGTTTTTTCGGGTAATGTGTTTTCATTAAATATGGAATTATTTAGTTTTGTAAGCGATGAATTTGTAAGTTTGCAAAGACTTAAATCTTATAAAGCGAGCCGCATATATCCTAGTTATCTTTCTTTTGGCGATTATCGTTCTTTTAAAAGAGATTTATTAGATGAAGCGATAAGCTGCATTCATGCTTGTTTGCATCCTAGTGGAAGAACATATTTAGTTGATGGTAGCGACAATATTTATCGATTTAATCGCATAACTATAAAAATTAACAAAGACAAGATTTGGCGCGATTATGAATCGCAAAGCCCTTATCCAATTGGTATTTAGGAGGATTTTTTATGGACTTAAAAGGAAAACCATTTTATCTAAGTGAAAAAGAAGAAAAGTGGGTTTATAACACATTAAATAAACTCACTTTAGAAGAAAAAATCCATCAGATGTTTTGCATTTTAGGTGATGCATATTCTAATGAGGAATTATTAGATTTAGTCAAAGGTGGCATCGGCGGAGTTCTCTTTCGCCCTGTAAGAAGTTTACAAGAGACTAAAAATCTTTATCAAAAATTAGATGAATTGTCTTCTTTACCACTTCTTCACGCGGCTAATTTAGAAGAAGGTGGGGCTGGCATTGCTAATGATGGAACATATTTTGCATCTGAGCTTGGCGTAGCCGCCTCTAATAATATTGATGATGTAGTTAATTTTGCAAAGGTCTGCGCTTATGAAGGCATTAAAGCAGGAGTAGATTGGACTTTTTCTCCTGTTTCAGATATTGATTTAAATTTTTTAAATCCAATTACAAATTGTCGTACATTTGGAAGCGATGCTAATAGAGTCAAAGCTTTTACTTCTAAATTTGTAGAAGTCTATCAAAGCTTTGGACTAGCCGCCTGTGCGAAGCATTTTCCAGGCGACGGAGTAGATTTTCGCGATCAACATTTACATCCAACTTACAATTCTTTATCTAGCCAAGAATGGTTTGCTAGTTATGGAAGCATATATAAAGCGATGATTGATGAAGGACTTCTTTCAGTGATGGTCGGCCATATTTGTCAGCCAAGCATTGAAAAAGAATATAACCCTGGAATCGCCTTTAAAGATATAATGCCTGCCTCTTTGTCAAAGACATTGTTAACAAATGTTTTGCGCGAAAGACTTAATTTTAACGGATTGGTGTGCACAGATGCATCGATTATGGGCGGTTATACTATGGCTATACCTAGAAGTGTTGCAATACCTACATCGTTTGCTTCAGGCGTTGATTTAATTGTATTTTCTACCGATATTAAGGAAGATTTTTCCTTTGCTCTTGATGGAGTTAAAAATGGAATATTGTCTCAAGCACGAGTGGATGAATGCGTAACTCGAATTTTAGCGATGAAAGCTCACTTATCAAGAAAGAAAATAGTTCAAGAAATTGATGGAAATAAAGCTGCAAGATTGTGTGCGAAACACGCGATTACTTTAGTAAAAAATAATGCTTCTTATTTACCGTTAAATGTTAAGAAATATCCTCGCGTGCGATTAACATTTTTAGGCGATGATAATTGTTATGATGGAAGCGTTAAACAGTTAGCTAAAAATGCCTTTCTTTCAAAAGGTTTCGATGTTGAAATCTATGAGCCATTTAAAGATGACTTGCACGGGACAAACAAGATTGAAAAAGACCGAATTAATGTAACTTTTTTACATTATCCTCCCGCTAGCAATCAGACCACAGTTCGCGTTAATTGGTGCGCAAAACACGCTCTAGAAATACCGCGATTTGTTAACGAAGAAGATTACATTTTCATTTCTTTGGCTAACCCATATCATCTTATGGATATTCCTCGAGCAAAAGTGTTTATCAATGCTTATAGCGGAACTAAAAATGTTATTGAAGAAGTGGTGAATAAGTTATGTGGAGAATCCTCTTTTGAAGGAGTTAGTCCGGTTGATCCATTCTGCAATTTAAAGGACACTAAGTTATGAAAAATGTTTTAAATAAAATTGAATTAAAGCCAAAAGCATTGGTGGGCTTATTTTTAGCCATTATTTTAATCGTTGTTGGTTGCTCTTTGCCTTCTTTAAATTTTACTCATCTTTCTTTTAATAGCGACCAGGTTAAAACTTTAGCAGTTCTTCTCGCTTTTCTATGCATTCTAATTAGTGAAGCTTTACCAGTTGTTATCACTTCTTTTCTTTTTATAGGATTATTGTTTTTTACTGGCATCGCTAAAGATAGTAACGGTGCCGCCTCTTTAAAAGTTGCTTTAGACGGTTTTTCTGATCCGGTTGTCTATTTTACTTTAGCATCATTTGGCTTAGCGGCTGCTTTTACAACTACTCCGATTGCTAAAAGAATATTGAAGAAATTGCTCAAAGTATTTGGCAAATCCATCAATACCGCGATACTGGCGTTAATGGTTTGTACCGCCTTAATTTCTTCGATTATATCGAATGTTCCTACATGTGCAGTCTTTATGTCCATCGCTTTAAGTTTTTTAAATGTATACACAAAAGAGGAAGATAAAAAACGGACTGGAAAAGTGCTGATGATTGGCATTCCGATGGCCTCAATGATTGGTGGCATGATGACACCGGCTGGCTCATCTATTAATTTAATTGCTATTGGTTTATTAGAAAAAAATTATGATGTAACTATTTCTTTTGTTAAATGGATGGCAGTAGGCATTCCTTTAGCAGTTGTTCTTTTACCGATTGCTTGGTTTTTGCTCATTAAAGTTTTTAAGCCTGCGCCATTGAGCAAAGAAAAAATTCAAGAATTTGTTAGTAATATCGATGTGCCAGAAAAGATTACTCCGATTGAAATCAAGGCTTGGATTATTGCTTTAAGCATGTTGATTTTGTGGATTTTATCTTCTTGGTTTAGCTTCTTTAATGTCATGGCCATTTCATTAATTGGTTGTGCTTTATTGATGTTCCCAGGTATTAAAGTCATCACTGTTGAGACATTTATCAAAGAAAATTCTTGGGATGCTTTCTTTTTGGTGGGCACAGTTCTTTCGCTTGGAACAGTTATGAAAAATAATGAGGTTATTACTGCGATTACAAGCAGTTTGCCAAACTTCAACATGCAATTATTTTTCTTCCTTTCACTCGTCTGCTTAATTGTCTTTTTATTCTTAATTATCTTGCCGGTAGCAACCTCGCTTATCACTTTGATTGGTGCAGCCTTAATGGCGATTGGCGTTTTATCTGGAATCGATCCGGCGTTGGTAATTTTGTGTGCGGCTTTATGTGCATCAAATTGCTATTTATTGCCATTAGATACAGTTATGCTCATCACCTATGGTGAAGGCTATTATTCGATGACTGATTGCTTAAAAGTATCTGTTATATTGCAACTTCTCATGGCTTTATTATGCTCTTCTTGGGTGGCGTTAATTGGACCTCTACTTTTTTAAGGAATTTCACTATGAAAGCATTTATTTTTGATTTAGATGGTGTCATTTGCTTCACTGATGAGTACCATTATTTAGCTTGGAAAGCTTTAGCAGATAAAGAAGGCATTTATTTTGATAGAGAAATAAATAACCTTTTGCGAGGCGTTTCGAGGATGGAATCGCTTGAAATTATTTTAAGAAATGCGAAAAAGAGTTATAGCGAAAGCGAAAAGAAAGATATGGCGGAATATAAAAATAATATCTATCGTTCATATCTAATGAAGATGACAGATAAGGACTTGCCAATTGAAGTTTTTGAAACTTTAAAAAGGTTGAAAAGTTTAAACTATAAGATTGCTATCGGAAGCAGCAGTAAAAACGCGAAGACTATTTTGTCAAATATTGGAATTATTGACATATTTGATGCGATTAGCGATGGAGAAAATATTAGCAACAGTAAGCCCGATCCTGAAGTCTTTTTAAAAGCTGCCGAGATGTTAAAATTAGTCCCAAGTGAATGCTATGTTGTTGAAGATGCTTATAGTGGAATTGATGCAGCAAAAGCTGGCGGATTTACCTCAATTGGAATTGGTGATGCCAGTAATTACGATAAAACAGACATAAAAATCGCTAAGTTTTCTGACATTTTAAAGTTGATTGAATAGTTTTATTTAAGCAATAAAAAGGCTCACAATTAAGTGAGCACTTTTTAAGGTTGTTATATATTAGTCAGCGTAGCAACTTCCTCCGATGAATTCGCGCATGAGTGAGTTGCATGGAACCCATTCATCTGGCATATCATCAAAGTATTTAAGCATTCTAATTAGTCTTTCCGCGATTGGGAAATATGGATCGAATTGATCAATTGCTGTAAGAAGTGGCAAGGCATATTTTTTCATGACGCATAATTCGTATGAGAGCATGGAGTTATAGACATAATCCGCTCCTTCTTGCGTATCGTAAATCCATTTGAATTCGCCTCGACGAACGCTTGGCCACATCGACATCGTCTCTTCTGCGCTGGCGGCTCTAAATTTGAAGTCGCGGACAATTCGGCGAAGAAGTCGAAGGTCGGTAATTGAAATTGGGTTGGTGTTATCGAGGTTGATTTGAGCTTGTGGAGCGATGAAGATTTTGAATTTTTGATGCTTTGGAATTAAAGTGGTCATTCTTTCATTTAAAGCATGAATTCCTTCAATGATAATTGGCTCATTTTCGCCAACATGAAGAACTCTTCCAGGCACTCTTTTGCCTTGTTTAAAGTCGAATTTAGGAAGCTGGACAGTTTTTCCAGATATTAAATCGAGCATATCTTTGTTGAATAATTCAACATCTAAAGCTTCAATACTTTCTAAATCCGGTTTTCCATCTTCGTCGATTGGCGCAAGTGATTTTGGTAAGTAGTAGTCATCGATTGAGATTCTAATTGGTTTAATTCCACGACTTAATAGTTCGATTCTTAATCGATTTGCAAAGGTAGTTTTTCCTGACGAGGAAGGACCGGCGATGCAAATAAGACGGATATTAGAAATATCGCTTTCGATTAAGTCACCTAAGTGCGAGAGCATGCGGTTATGACGCGCTTCGCAGAGTTGGATGAAATCGATGACGCCGTCTCTTTTAATGTGTTCGTTAATTCCTGCTACTGAATCTGCGCCGGCAATTTTGCCCCAAGCATGTGATTCCTTCAAGGTTTTGCCAAATGTTGGGGCATCCACGAACTCAGGAATGATTCCGCCACATTCAGCGCGAGGGTATTGAAGAATGATGCCAGGCTGATAAAGTTTGAGCTTGAATTCTTTTAAATATCCAGTGGATGGGACCATGTGAGAGAACATGTAGTTTAAATAGCCGTTGCAATCATATAAATGGATTGTTTTCTCTGGACGATATTTCAAAATATCGAGTTTATCTTCTAAATCGTTTTGTTTATAGACTTCTTTTGCTTCTTCTTTGCTGACGACAAAGCGTTTAAGAGGATAGTCCATATTCACAATGCGATGCATTTCTTTTTCGATTTTTGCCACCATGTCTAAATCACTTGATTTCTTGGTGTTGATTAGTTGAATAAAGATTGATCTAGAGACGTTATAGCAAAGTCTAATCTTTAAATCTGGATAGACATTGTGAAAAGCCATCGCAGTAATAAAGCGAAGTGAAGCCTCATAAATTTTAATGGCGTCAGTATCTTTAACGGTTAGAAATTCAACATTAGCGTCATAATAGACCTCATAGGTGAGTTCTCGAAGGCGGTTGTTGACTCTAGCACAGATGACTGATTTATCATTATTTTCGATTAAATCTAATAATTTAACCTTTTTATCAAATTCTTTTTCTTGTCCTAAATATTTTAATTTAAATGACATATTGTGCCCTCCAAGTAACGAAATTAAATATATATGAAAGCGCTTCAATATTCAAGATTGGAAAACGCAAAATAGTTCGCAATTTTAAAATGTTTGTTCAAATTGTTTAGATAAGTTCTATTTATATATTTATAAAGATATAATTTAATTCATGGAAGAAAAGATAATAGTTATTGGAGGTGGCATAGGTGGATTAGCCTCCTCTATAGAAGCCTTAAAAAGAGGTTACGAAGTCCATTTGTTTGAGAAAAATCCTTGTTTAGGCGGACTTTGTTTTTCTTTCTTTAGAAAAAGTCACTATATCGATGGCTGTCTTCATTGGTTAACAGGCACAAAAGAAGGTACATTTTTGAATTCACTTTGGAAAGAATATGATGTGCTTAATGATGATGTTGAAATCATTAAATTAGATTCATTAGTTTCTTATAAAAATAAATTCCATCTTTATCGCAGTTATGAAAAAAGCGAGGAAGAATGGCTTAGAAACGCTTCTGAAGATGAAGAAGAGATTCATCATTTTTTCAAAATGGCGAAGCGCTTCAGCATGCTTCAACTTGCTAGTTTAAATAGGCCGTATGAACTTTTATCTTCTGATGATGTTTATTCGATGGTTAAGGAAAAATATCCGAAGTTATTGCCTTTTATAGATGAGTTAAGAATTTCTAGAAGTGAATACGCCTTAAGATTTAAAAATGCTGATTTGCGCTTTTTCATTGAAAATGCTCAAGTTGGCTATAACGATTTATTTTGCTTATTGTTTGTTTACACCAAGTTCGTGCAAGGCGATGTTGATATTCCTTCCGGCGGTTCTTTAAAGATGATTGAACGAATGAAAAAATTATTTTTATCTTTAAATGGAAAACTGCATTTAAACGAAGCAGTTGAAGAAATAATTGTCGATAAGGGAACTGTCAAAGGAATTAAAACTAATAAGGGAAGCTATTATTCTAATTATGTAATTGCATCACTTGATCCTTTATATACATTAAAGGTATTGCTAAAAGGAAAATTTCATTGTCCAAAATTAGAAGAGGCTTACCTTGATAAAAAAAATTACCCTCTTACCGGTGCTTTTCAATTAACTTTTCTTTTAAATGAAAACATCAATATTTTTGAGGCCTCAAATGTTATAAAAACTGAACCGTTATTGATTGGCAAAAATGAATATGTTGCATCTCTACTAAGAAATTATTCATATGATAAGAAATATTTTTCCAATAATGGAAAGACTATTCATCACATCTTTTTTAACCAAAATGAGGATGATTATCTCTTTTGGAAAAGTTTAGATCAAAAATATTACATGCAAGAAAAAGAAAGAATTGCTTTAGATATTCAAAAAGAATTGTTCAAACAATATCCTTCTTTAAAAGATAGTTTTGAAGTGATTGATATATTTACGCCTTTAACTATTTCTAGATACACGAATGCCACTTGCGGGGCATATATGTCTTTTCCGGTTTTAGGCAAAAAGAATGCCATTTTTTATGATGGGAAAATAGAGGGATTAGCTAATTTTGTTTTTGCTAATCAATTTCTATCTTCTCCAGGTGGACTTCCTAACGCTTTGATAAACGGCAAATTAGCGGTCTCTAGATTATTAAATGAGCCTTTTTAAAGGTTGCAAAACCGGAATTTCCCGTGACTTTTAACCGGAATTTCCCGTGATGATTTCTTGAGTGTTATCAACTTTTATTATTTCATGTTGCTAATCTTTGATGCAACCGATTGGAATGACTTTAACCCCTTCTTTGGAAGTCACGGCATATTCAGTAGCAGTAATAACAATTAATAGAGTAGGTTCAGGTATTTCAACTTCTCCTTTTTTCAAATTATTGTTGTGATTAGTTATTAACTGCTTAACTTTTAGCATGTTATTTATGCCTTTTTGAACATTATTCCCACCTAGTTTTATTTCGATAAGAGCGTATCGGCCATCCTCAAGATGCAAAACTGCATCAACTTCTAAATCGAGTGAATCGTGGTAATGGGAAATATGCCCGTTAATTGCTTCTGAATATATTTTCATGTCGCGAAATACTAATGTTTCAAATAGATGACCGAGAGTGTCGAAATCTTTATTGAAATAATTTGGGCCTATTGCTAATGCTGCGATGGCAATAGAAGGGTCGATGAACATTCTTTTTTTAGCAGAACGCAAGTTTTTTTTAGAACGGATTTGCGGACACCACGCATCGATGTCTTCAATTACATATAAATCTTTTAATTTAGAGACATATTCATCAAATGTTTCTTCAGAAAAGCCGAAAGCAAATGCGCTGTCGCCGAGCAATACATTTTTCTTTGCTAAAGTAGCAACATTTCTTGCATAACTTTTAAGGATGGCTTTTGTCCATTCTCCATTTCGTTTTTTCTCATCTATGCTCGAGATGTCTTCAGTGTATATTTGCTTAAAGTAATCTTTAGCAACTACTAATTGAGCTTCTTTATTTTTAATTGCTAATGTTTTTGGCCAGCCGCCACGACACATTGCAAATATTAAATCATCCATAGATAAATCGCTTTTGATGCCATCGATGTCTAAAGTGGGATTATCGAAAAGTTCTTTTAATGATATTTTTCCATTAGATTCGCTTGTCTCATATAAAGACATTGGAAGCATCTCGATTGTAGCTATACGAGCTGTGCCTGTGTGAGCAACTTTTACTTTTTTTGATGATGAACCTGTTAAATAAAATTCGCCAAAGCAGGAATCTTTGTCGGATTCAGAACGAACGAGGTTCCATACTGATGGAGCATCTTGCCATTCATCAAAAAGAATTGGTTTTTCATTTTTTAGAAATGTAGAAGGTTTTATTGAGGCGATATTTAAATAATCTCTCCTTAAATCTGGATCTTGAAAAGCGATCACAGTTTTGCAACGCTCTTGAGCGGTTCTTGTTTTTCCTGAGCCTTTTGGACCTAAGATATTAATCCCGCCCATGGCTTGAGAATATAGATCGATTTTCTTATCAATTATTCTTTTTTTGTATTCCATACGAGCTTCCTCCTAAATTATATGAATTTTAAATGATCAAAACAATATAAACCGGAATTTCCCGTGACTTTTAACCGGAATTTCCCGTGATGATTTCTCGAGTGTTATCGATATTTTTATTTTTTTGAGGCAATTTTTTTGATACATTTTTGTTTCGAATTTGGAAGTATTATAATTTTGCAAATTTATATGATGAAAACGCGAGTAGATTAGCTCTTTAAAAACGATGAAATTAAATGAATTATTGTGCTAATCAAGGAAATTAATTTATTGAATTATTCAATTAAAAATATTGAGATGATACAATAATCACGGCTAAAGTTTAGGAGATAGATTTTTATGAGTAAAAAAGCAATGGTTTACATTCAAAGTGGTGGTCCAACTTCGGTTATTAATTCCTCCCTTTATGGAGCAATTATCGAAGCTAAGAAACACGGCGATAAAATCGATAATATTTATGGTTCGCTTTACGGAATTGAAGGACTATTAACTGATGATTTAATTGACTTGAACAAAGAAGATGAAAAAACAATTGAATTGTTGAAACAGACTCCAGGTTCAGTTTTAGGAACAAGTAGACATAAACTGCCAAAAGATTATCATCACGAAGAATATCAAGAAATTATTAAAACTCTTAAAAAGCATAACATCGGTTATGTCTTTGTTAATGGCGGGAATGATTCGATGGATACTTGCTATAAGCTATCTGAATTATGCAAAGAACTCAACCTTGATATCAAAGTTATGGGCGTGCCTAAAACAGTTGATAATGACTTAGCAGAAACTGACCATTCTAACGGATTTGGTAGCGCAGCTAAATACATTGTTAACACTGTGAAAGAGATTTGTGTTGACGCCAAATGCTATAAAAAAGGAAAAGTTTATATCATTGAAATTATGGGTAGAAATGCTGGCTGGTTAACAGCTTCTGTTGACTTACTTGAAGGAGAAAATCGACCAGATTTGATTTATCTACCTGAAAATAAATTTGATTTAGACCGCTTTTTAGATGATGTTAAGAAATTATTTAATAAGAAAGGTAACGCGATTGTTGCTGTTAGCGAAGGCATTAATTTTGAGCGAGATGAAAGCAATGTTCGCGTTGATTCATTTGGCCATAAGCAACTCGGCGGAGCCGGTTATGATTTAGCTAAAATTGTCGAGAGTAGACTAGATTTGCCTACTAGATCAATTGAATTGTCGTTGCCTCAAAGAGCTTATTCATTTTTGACTAGCAAAGTCGACCAAGATGAAGCGATTATGTGCGGAAAACTTGCAGTTATCAAAGCTTTAGAAGGTGTAAGCGGAAAAATGATCGCCATCAAAAGAGTGAGTTCAAGCCCTTGCACTGTTAGATATGAAGATGTTGATATTTCTAAAATCGCCAATGTCGAAAGAGTGGTTCCTTCTTCAATGATGGTTGACGACACAAAAATGGCGCCTTCATTTAAAGAATATTGCCTTCCTTTAATTCAAGGCGAGATAGTAGTTGAATACGAAAATGGCATCATCAAAAGTGCGCAGTTAAAGAAGATAAAAGTTAACTAGAATTAATCGGGCCAAACGGCTCGATTTTGTTTAAAATCAGACGTATTATTCATAGGCGTTCATTCTTTCATTTTTCTTTTGACAAGCCGGTTTATTATTTAGATAATATTCATTGCTTAAAAAGAAAAAATTATGAAAAAATTCTTAGATAAATTAAACGAATTAGAAAAGATGCTCATCCTTGCTTTGTTAGTAGGTGTTATTTTGATGCTTTTTTCACTAATTCCTTTATTCGTAGTTAAGCAACCTGGCTGGTTAATCGGCATCGCCATTGGAACTATTATCGGGATTATCAATATTTATCTCACCTATTATGGCTCAGAAGTGGCATTAAAAACTTTTAAGACTTATTCGTTTTTGCTGTTTTATTTTCTAAGAGCGATTCTTGTTATCATCGCTTTAGTAGTTACAGCCATGTTTCAATTTGGCTTTTCAGTTGGCGAGACTAGCTATGTTGAAGCTGTTTCAGCCTTTAATTTCTCTTTATGGGGCTTTTTAATTGGCTATTTTCCGATGAAGATTGTAATGATTATCACGATGGCGAAAAGTAAAACTAACTCTGTCACCATCTCTGATAATTTGCATAAAGACAAGGAGAAGAAAGATGAATAGCTTCTTCTTAACTGATCTCATTGGGCCAGATAATTTAAAATTTGCGCCAAATTTAGAGACGCTTATTTGCATTGCTATTTGCTTTGTATTGGCAATTGTTTTTATCGTTGTCGGCATCATCGCTCGTCACGCCGACTATAAGAAAAGTCCAAAAGGATTGCTTTTCCTTTTCGATTTTGCTGTTGAAAAGATTGATAATTTCACCAGCGATACGATGGGGCCGGGATTTGAAAATTTCGGCGGAATTTTATTAGGTATCATCTGTTTTCTCTTTTTCAATTTCATTATTGGACTGACAGGTTTGCCTACTCCGATGGCTTATCTTCCAGTTCCTTTATCGCTTGGTTTATTTACCTTTTTGATGATTCACTTCACGGCGATGAAGGAAAACAAATTCAAATATTTCAAACGCTTTATCGACCCTTTTCCAATCTTTTTGCCTGCCAACTTATTAAGCATGTGGGCTCCGCTTCTTTCGCTCACACTTCGTCTATTTGGCAATGCAGTTGTTGGTTGGGTCTTGCTCGCACTTATTAACTGGGCACTTGAAAATGCTTCAGCGATGATTCTAATGGGCAGTGTTGGTTCGGCTAGCGATTTATTATTAGTTCCAATCGCAACTCCGTTGCTACATGCTTATTTTGATGTTTTCTCAACTTGTATTCAAACATTGGTGTTTACTTTCTTAACAGCTTTGTTTGTCGCTCAAGAAAAATCAGAACCAGAAGAAGAAGTTGCTTTAGGTTCTAGAAAGGAGGCTATTGAACATGACTGATTTAGGTATGATCGCTCTTGCAGCCGCTATCTCGATTTTCTCATCA
This sequence comes from Coriobacteriaceae bacterium, assembly GCA_963612925.1. GTDB lineage: Bacteria > Bacillota_I > Bacilli_A > RFN20 > CAG-826 > Fiminaster. The sequence goes on from CAVDXG010000002.1 coordinate 41,613, forward strand.
GGTTGTTCTTCAATTGGTGAAGCTATGCTTATCACTAAAGCTATTGAAGGCATGGCTAGAAATCCAGAAGCTAGCAAGACACTTCGTTCTAACATGATCATCGGTACTGCTCTTGTTGAAACTTGTGGTATCTATGCTTTGTTAGTGTCCATCTTACTCATCTTCGTGATGCCTGGTAACATCGTTCATTAATTTTTGTTCATCAATTTTTAGGAGGGCTTTTATGAAAAAAAGAATACGAAGTATTTCTCTTCTTGCTTTGTTTTCTTTAACTCTATCTTCTTGCTCAGAAGTACCTTTTAAAACTGAAGATTTTACTAGCCGTATTTTCTTCAATTTATGGGATTTCTTAGCGGTCTTTTTAGCGTTTATCATCTTAGTGGTGGTCGGCTTCTTTTTCGCTTATAAGCCAGTGAAAGCTTTTATTCAAAAGCGAAAAGATTACATCGATAACAACATTAAAACTGCTGAAGAAAGAGAAAAGAAATCGCAAAATATTGTCTCTGAAGCTGAAGCTATTAAATCTGATAGCAAAAAAGTGGCAATTGAAACTGTTAAAAAAGCTCAAGATGATGCCTTAAAAGAAAAGGAAATCATTTTAGAAAGTGCCAAAGAAGAGGCTAAACAAATTAAGATAACTGCCCAAAAAGAAATTGAACAAGAAATTGAAGCTAGCAAAGACGAGATTCATTCCAATATCGTCGATGTAGCCTTAGATGCATCCAAGAAAATACTTGACCGTGAAATAAATGAAGACGATAACCGAAAACTTGTCGAAGATTTTGTTTCCGATATTAGAAAGGATAATTGATGGATTCGTTAGCTTTAAGATACGCTAGAGCCCTCTTTTCTATCGCAAAAGATGAAAAGAAAGTTTTAGCCTACAAAGAAGCGATGAATTATCTTGAAGACTATTTTGTTCAAAATAGTGAAGTTGACACTTATTTAAAATCTTATTTCGTGTCTGAAAAAGATAAATACGATGTCATCGATAAAATTACTAAGCAATTTGAATTAGTTAATTTATCATCATTTATCAAATTGTTGGTTAAAAAACATCGATTTGATGTCTTTAGATATATCGAAAAAGAATTCATTAAATTAGCTAACGAAGAACTCGGAATTTATTCTGGCATAGTCTACTCGACTATTCCTTTGTCTAAAAAAGAAATTGCTTCTATTGAAGAGGCGATATCAATAAAAGAGAAACAAAAAGTTGAACTCATTAACAAAATCGATGAAAAGCTTATCGGCGGAGTCAAAGTTGCTATCGCGGATAAAGTTTATGATGGATCGGTTAAAAACAAATTAGAGATTTTAAAATCTCAACTTAGCGAAAGGAGAACAATAAATGAATATTAATTCTTCAGAAATAAGCGCATTGATTAAAAAACAAATTGAAGATTTTTCTCACAAAGCCGAGGCGCTTGACGCCGGGACAGTTATCACTATCGGTGATGGCGTTGCTTTAGTATATGGTCTTGATAAAGCAATGCTTGGTGAACTAGTCGAATTCCCACATGGAATATATGGCATGGTGATGAATCTTGAAGAAGAACATGTCGGTTGCGTACTTTTAGGCGATGACACCGAAATTAAAGAAGGTGATTTAGTCAAACGAACAAATCGCGTCGTGGAAGTTCCGACTGGCGATGCGCTTTTAGGAAGAGTCGTCAACGCCCTTGGTCAACCTTTAGATGGGCTTGGCGAAATTAAAACTAAGACAACTCGACCTGTTGAAGTTATTGCTCCTGGCGTTATGTATCGTGAATCGGTTAACACTCCGCTTCAAACTGGCATCAAAGCCATCGATGCGATGATTCCAATTGGACGAGGTCAACGCGAACTCATCATCGGCGATCGTCAAACAGGAAAAACCGCGATTGCAATCGACACAATCATCAATCAAAAGGGCCAAAATGTGAATTGCATTTATGTCGCGATTGGTCAAAAAAATTCAACTGTGGCTAACATCATCGATAAATTGAATAAATGCGGTGCGATGGAATATACGACCGTTGTCTCTAGCTCGGCTAGCGAACTTGCTCCTCTACTTTATTTAGCACCTTATTCAGGCATGGCGATAGCGGAAGAGTGGCTTCATCAAGGCAAAGATGTTTTGATTGTCTTTGATGATTTAAGTAAGCACGCTGTTTCGTATCGAACTTTATCTTTATTATTGAAGCGCCCAAGTGGAAGAGAAGCCTATCCAGGTGATGTATTCTATCTTCATTCTCGTCTTCTTGAACGAGCTTGCAAACTCAACAAAGAAAATGGTGGCGGTTCGATTACGGCCTTGCCAATTATTGAAACGCAAGCTGGCGATATTTCAGCCTACATTCCAACAAATGTCATCTCCATCACAGATGGACAAATCTTTTTGCTCAGCGACTTATTTAATGCTGGACAGCGACCAGCTGTCGATTCTGGTCTATCAGTGTCCCGTGTTGGAAGTGCTGCTCAATTAAAGGCGATGAAACAAGTCGCCGGTTCACTTAAGATTGAGTTAGCCTCATACAACGAACTTCAATCCTTCTCACAATTTGGAAGCGATTTAGATGAAGAAACTAAAAAGACACTTCATCATGGAGAAGTTTTACTCGAAGTCTTAAAGCAAGACCAATATGACACTTATGAAGTAAATCGACAAATTATCGAACTTTTCGCGGCGAAATACCGTTACTTAGAAGATATTGAAAAGTCAAAAATTAAAGCAACTCTTTCTGGTTTGTATTCATATATCAAATCCGCTCATAAAGAAATCTTAGACGAACTCAGTTTGAAAAAAGAATTCTCTAATGAACTGATCGAAAAAACTAAGAAAGTTATTGAAGATTATTTAAAAGCAAATAAATAAAATATGGCTCAAAATTTAAATAAGACAAAAAGAAGAATTGCAAGCATTAGCTCGACGAAAAAGATAACTAAAGCGATGGAACTTGTATCCACGGTTAAACTTCGTCGATACAAAAATGTAATGCTTGAAAATAATCTATACACGGATGAGATTATTTCTTTGATGAACCTTCTTTTAACTTACCCATTATCCAAAAAAGATGATGAGGAAGGAAGTCTTTATTTAAAAGAGAATAGCGATGCGAAAGATACTTTGTATCTTGTTGTTACTTCTAACTTAGGCTTATGCGCCTCATTTAATAACGACATCTTCCATTTTGTAAAAGAAAATGTTACTAAAGATAATTCGCTTATCATGACTATCGGATTAAAAGGCGAAGAATATTTTACAAAAGAAGGTTATAAAGTTGATGAACGCTTTACAAAAGCAAATGAACGCATCCATTATAGCGACATCAAAAATATCGCAAATTATTTGCTCAAGAGCTTTTTAGATAAAAAATATAAATCAATCAAGCTCATCTATACCCATTACATCAATTCCATCCGTTTTAAACCCACGATTGTAAGCATCTTTCCCTTTGAAGGAGTTAAAAAAGTGGACTTGCTTAGCTATCCGCCGATATTTGATAGCTCTGTTGATTCGCTCATCGACGAATTTGTTTCGCTTTATGTTACATCCCTTCTATATCAAAGAATCGTGGAAGCGCAAGTTAGCGAACAAGCTAACCGCCGCATGGCGATGGAAAATGCAAATGATAATGCTGATGAACTTATCAATAAATTAACTCTTGAATATAACAAAGCGCGACAAGCAGAGATTACTCAAGAAATTAGCGAAGTAATCTCCGGCGCGATTGAATAGGAGACAAAAATATGGAAAACATTGGAAAAGTAGTACAAGCGGTTGGACCGATTATCGACGTAAGATTTCCTGATAATCATCTTCCAGAGCTTTTAACCGCTTTAGAGGTCAAATTATCGAAAGATAAGAAACTTACAATTGAAGTTGCTCAGCACATCGGCGATGACACAGTTAGATGTGTGGCGATGGGACCGACTGAAGGAATTACTCGCGGTTTAGATGTGCTCGACACAAAAGCTCCGATTTCAGTGCCGGTTGGCGATGAAACATTAGGCAGAATGTTCAATGTTTTAGGTGAACCAATCGATGAACTTGGAAATAATTTTGCTAATTCTAAAAAGATGCCTATTCATCACAAAGCACCTTCGCTTAAAGAACAAAATGTTTCTACTGAAATACTTGAAACTGGCATTAAAGTCATCGACTTATTATGCCCATATGTTAAAGGTGGCAAAGTTGGTCTATTCGGTGGAGCTGGCGTTGGCAAAACTGTTTTAATTCAAGAATTAATTCATAACATTGCCACTGAACAAAAAGGTATCAGCGTCTTCGCTGGTGTTGGCGAAAGAAGTAGAGAAGGAAATGATCTCTATTATGAGATGAAACACAGTGGCGTTTTAGCCAAAACCGCTTTGGTATTTGGCCAAATGAACGAACCTCCAGGAGCTAGAATGCGAGTCGGACTTAGCGCCTTGACGATGGCGGAATATTTCCGTGATTATAAGCATCAAGATGTTTTACTTTTCATCGATAACATCTTTAGATTTACTCAAGCCGGCAGCGAAGTTAGTGCCTTACTAGGTCGTATGCCTTCGGCGGTTGGATATCAACCAACTTTAGCCACTGAAATGGGACAACTCCAAGAACGAATTACTTCCACCAAAAATGGTTCGATTACCTCTGTTCAAGCTATCTATGTTCCTGCTGACGATTTAACTGACCCGGCTCCAGCAACTACATTCTCGCATCTTGACGCCAAAACCGTCTTAGATCGAAACACCGCCGCCTTAGGAATTTATCCAGCGGTGGACCCACTTGATTCAACAAGTAACATTCTTGATCCACATATCGTTGGCAAAGAGCATTACGAAGTCGCTCGTGAAGTTCAACAAATCTTGCAACGATATAAAGAATTAACTGATATCATCGCTATTTTAGGCATCGATGAATTATCAAATGAAGATAAAGTTATCGTTGCCCGCGCTCGTCGAATTCGCAATTTCTTATCGCAGCCATTCCATGTTGCAGAAGAATTCAACGCCATGAAAGGCATCTATGTGCCAGTTAAAGATACAATTCGTTCCTTTAGAGCAATTCTCGATGGAAAATACGATCACTATCCAGAAAGTGCCTTCCTTTATGTCGGCACGATTGAAGATGTCGAAAAGAAAGCCGGAAAGGTTCAGTAATGTCTTTTAAAGTTGATATCATCACTCCCAAAGGATTGTATGCATCATTAGATGCGGATGCTTTAACCTTAAAACTTATTACAGGTTATCGAACAATTCTAGAAAATCACGCGCCATTAATTGGTTCGCTTGATTATGCTAGCATGCATGTTTTACTTGATGGAAAAGAGCATTATTACACTCTTTTAGGTGGGGCAATCAACATCAAAAATGGCAAAGTAATTTTGCTCACTAACGCGATTGAAGAAAAAGATGAAATCGATGTTGCTAGAGCTTTAGCTGCTAAAGAAAGAGCAGAGAAGCGATTAGCCTCATCTGATCCTAATTTAGATGTTAAGCGAGCCGAAATCGCACTTAAAAAAGCGTTAGTTAGAATTGAGACATCTAAAAAATAGCCATAAATTAATTTAAGTAAGTAGCGAGAAAATCGCTACTTTCTTTATTATTTAAAGAAAATGTATGCCATTTATTATCTTTTTTTCTATAGCCGATGGGCGAGGATAAATCTGTAAGAGAATATTCTTTTTTAAATTGTTCTAAATTATTTGAATCAAGTTCAACAAGGGCAGTTTTTTTATCACTATTTTGGATTTCATCTTTAATTATTTCTTTATATCTTTTATTTGCTAAAGAGTCATAAGAATCTAAAAAGATAGTGAGTAAATCATCTTCTTTTTCTAAAAATGATTTATAACTTTCTAGCGAAGAAAAAGTATAGACATTGCTAGTGGTGAGGCGATCATTCATCGCTTTATTAAATAACAAGGATGAAGAATACATCGACTGAGGGATTAAAGTCATTTTTTCTTTGCTTTCAATTAAATAGACTCTAGGAGTGTCCTCTAATAAGAGAGTTGAGCTATATTTTTCATGTAATTTATAAGCGAGATCATTTTGTTCGCTGAGATTTAATTTTATTACAAATGATAAGGTTTCTTTCACATAAGAGAGCATTACATCTTTAAATTCTTCGCATGATTGGCAATTGTTTTGCATAAAGTAGAAGATAAAGCTTTCTTCCTTTTCTATTAAATTATCGATATATTCAAAGCTTCCAATCTTATAAGCATTGCTATCATTGATTTCGCTTAACGAATATAGTTCACCATTTTTATTGATATGAACTTTTTCTATATTTTCTCCGCAGCTTGATAAAGATAGGGTTATTAATAACGCTATTGAAAATAGTTGTTTTTTTACCATGCGTTTATTATAAAGACTTTTTTATTTAACAAAAGGTTGTTTTTCTTTGATTCATCTTTAATTTTCAACGCAATTTCATTATTCTATTGATATGAAAACACTTATTTATTTCCAAGATGCCGATACGATTAAAACTAGCGGAATCGGTCGAGCGATGAGCCATCAACTTGAGGCTTTAAAAGATGTGGGCGTAGAAACTACCACCAATAAAAAAGATAACTACGATATCGCTCATATAAACACATATTGGCTAAAATCTCATCGGGCGCTGAAATTAGCTAAAAAAAGAGGAATCCCAGTCATTGTTCATGGACATAGCACTTTTGAAGATTTTCGCAATTCCTTTAGATGCTGGAAACTTGTTGCTCCAATTTATAATCATCAACTCAGATATATGTATTCTCGGGCTGATTTAGTGATTGCTCCGACCCCATACGCTAGAGATTTAATTGCAAGCTATAAACTAGCGAATAAAGTCATCAATATTTCCAATGGAATCGATATTAAAAGTTACGCTAGAAACGAAGATTGGATTAGAAAATTTCGAGAAAAATTTAATCTTAAAGATGATGAACCATTTGTCATGGGAGTGGGCTTTCCTTTTGAAAGAAAAGGAATTATCGACTTTTTTGAAGTAGCTAAAAGCTTTCCAAATGTTAAATTCTTTTGGTTCGGCCATTTAGCTAAGATTTTAACTAGTTCTAAGATTTTAAAAGCGATAAAACATCGACCTAACAATGTCATCATGCCTGGTTATTGCAAGGGCGAACTCATTAAAGGCGCTTATCAAAGTGCCACTTGTCTATTTTTTCCTAGTTATGAAGAAACTGAAGGCATTGTTACTTTAGAAGCTTTAGCCTCACATTGCCCGCTTGTCGTGCGCGATATTGGGGTGTATTCGCCTTGGCTAAAAGATGGCGAAAATGCTCATCTATGCAAAAACAATGATGAATTTATCAAAATAATTTCTTCTTTGCTTGAAAAAGGAGAAGATCAAAAAATCCTTGAAAAAGGTTTTGAAGTTTCCCTTGAACGCGATTTAGAAAAAATCGGAAAGCAGTTAAAAGAGGCGTACTTACCTTTACTAAAGAAAGATTAGCCTAAAATTTCTTTCCACTTATTCTTAATAGGCTCGTCAGAGAGCCTTTTTGAAGAATTATAAGCTTTTATTTTTAACTCTTTAAATTTAGTGATGTCACTTAAAGTTTCGATGATTTTATCGCCGAAATCTTTACTATTATGACTATTTAGAATATAGCCGCCTTCATTATCGATAAGTGCTTCATCAATTGGTCCAGCCCATAAAGTGGTGATGACTGGTAGACTTGAAGCGTTGGCTTCACTTAAAACTAGTCCAAAGCCTTCATAGGCTGAAGTGCATAAAAGTAAGTCGTGCTTTAGATAATCTTCTTGACTCGTATTGTGATGTGAAATTAATTTAACTTCATCTAATTTATTATCTTTTATATATTCTTTCATTTTAGCTTCTAGATGACCTTCGCCATACATCGTAAGAGTATATTTAAAGGCTACATCATGCAGATATTTGGCGATTTTTAAAGCGAACATCGGATCTTTTTGTTCAGTGAATCTTCCGACAAAAAGCAAAGAATTATTGTGAAATTGTTGATCTTTAACTGGCTTAAATTTGATGGGGTTATAGACATAACAGGTTTTACCTATTAAGTTTTTCTTTCTTTTTAATATTTCTTCTTCACTCTGTTTAGCTAAAAAGATAAATTTTTCTGGCTTGACGGAATGACGGAAGCCAAAGCGATTAGCGAAAGAGAAAAAGTATTCATAATTGAAGTGGAAGTGAAAATAGACATGGCGATTTTTAGGTGCGAATAGATAACTATCAAGAGCGCTTCCGATGTAGATATCATCTTTCATCATCATTGATGCAATTTGCTTACGATATTTATTTTTCTTATAAACATATGTGGATAATGTCTTATGAAGAAGCTTAAAAAACTTGAATAATTTAAACTTCTTTAAATAGATAAGCGAATATTGGTCAAACCGGGAAACTTCTGGATCGATATTTAATGAATGAAGATGAATTCTTTCATCAAGCGGGTAGCTAATTTCGTCTTTATTAAATTTTGAAGAGCAAATTAGATGAATTTCGTAATCATCAGCAAGTAAATTCATTATCTTGATGGAGATGGTTTCAGTTCCTCCAATGCCAACAAGATTTTGAATGCCCCAGTAAATTTTTTTCATAATAGAATTATCGCATGAAAGTTCGATGATATCTAAATAGTAAGGAAAAGTGAGGATGAGCGCTCTATAAAAGCGCTTTCTTTTATGCTATATTATAGAGGTTATTTGGAGGTTAATTATGAACATATGGCACCGCGTAGATCCTAAAAGGATTTCTCCTGAATCTTTTCTTGCTTGCATTGAAATTTCAAAAGGCAGCAAAAACAAATATGAATTAGATAAATATTCTGGTGCGCTTTATCTTGACCGCATTTTATATACTTCAACTCATTATCCTCAAAATTATGGTTTTATTCCACGTACTCTGGCTGATGATGGTGACGCCTTAGATGTGCTTGTCATCGCTAGCGAAGAAATCGTCCCTCTTGCGATTGTTGATTGCTACCCAATTGGCATCTTAGAGATGATTGATGGAGGCGATAAAGATGCGAAGATATTAGCGATATGTAAAAATGATCCAGTCTTTAATTGTTTCGATGATATCAAAAATATTCCTGATCATATATTGCAAGAAATTAAGCATTTCTTCTCAGTTTATAAAGAACTTGAAGGAAAAAAGACTTTTGTAAATAAAATCCATGGCAAAGCTAAAGCTATGGAAATCATTCAAAAATGCATTGACGCCTACACTGAAAGATATGGTGATGGCTCTAAATATTATTAAGTTTTTCTTTGGCGATTTCTAAAAAGATTTCTTTATTTTCTTTTTGGTATGAATATAGCGCCCAATAATACCACAAAATATTTTCAAAATTGATCATTGTGTATATTTCTATAAGCGGATAGCTAAATTTAGAAGCGAAATATTCAACTTCTTCCTTTTGAAGGCAGTTGTTTTCGCTTAAAAAACTGGCGATATCGAATAATTCGATATTATTGCCAGAATATTCATAGTCTAGTAAGTAGGCTTTATCATGTTTAAAAAGGATATTGCCTTTTACTAAATCGTTATGGCAAAAGCACTGCGGATATTTTTTGTAGAGTTCTTTAGCTTTTTCAACGATTTCTTTTTCCTTTTCAAAATCGATTTTTACATCTGCTTTTTCTTTATAAACTTCTAGTCTTTTAAATGGCTCAAAGGAAAAATCTACCGTTACATTTTGATGAATTGTTTTGATGATTTGAGCAACTATATCGAATTCACTTTTTTTCCAAGGTGAAGATAAGCGGGTTGTTTTTTCAATATATAAAGATAGCTTTTTTCCAGTTAATTTATCATAGTCAATGACCTTTTCACTAAAAGGGAATTTAGCTACTTTTTTAATGGCGATATCTTCATTTTTTATTTTATTAAAGATGTCTTCATCTCCCTTTTTATCGCGATAGACATATTTATTATCAATTAAATAAGAAGTATTGGTGATGCCTTCGTTTAATTTGATTGCATTTTTTAAGGAAATATCTTTGATTTTCATCGCTCTAATTATATTATGAGTAAGTTATGATTCATATTATTTTATATCATCCTGAAATGCCGATGAACACCGGCAATATCCTTCGCACGGCGATGGCAACAAATTCTATTGTTCACATCATTGGACCATTGCCATTTAGCTTAGATGATAAGTCGCTTAAAAGAGCGGGGATGGATTATTTAAAGTCCGCAAAATATGATTATTATTCCTCTTATGAGGAATTCTTCGAGAAATTCAAAGATAAAACTATTTATTATGTGACTAAATATGGCACGCATGTCTATTCCAATGTTGATTTTTCAGATGTGAGCGAAGATGTTTATGTGATGTTTGGCAATGAATCAACTGGCATCGACAAAGAACTCTTGCATGAAAAACGCGATTTTACATTAAGAATTCCCATGCTTTCGACGGCAAGAAGTTTAAATTTATCCAACAGCGTAGCTATCGTGGTCTATGAAATATTGCGACAGAAAAAATATCCATCATTAGCCACATTTGATATGATTCACAAATATAAAATCTAATTGTCTCTAACGGCAGTTTGATATATTTCTTTAACTTCTTCGCTGATGCGGTTGATTTTTAATGAAGAATAATTTTTTAAGATTGCTTCGCCGAGAACTTTTCCTCTTCGAACATTTTTCTTTTTTGTGTAAGAGACTATGCCATCGCCTACTTTTGATAGAAGGCAGGCTAATTGACTAGCTAATAAGAGCTCTTTTTCAGTTGGTTTTTTAGAGGCGATTATGATGTGCGAGCCGCTTAGATTTTTAATGTGGAGCCAAGTGAATTCGCGGTCTAACTTTTTAACAAATGATAGATAGTCATTTTGACTGGCGTTTTTGCCAAAATAGATGATCGTGCCGTTATAATTTATTTTGTAAGGTTTATTAAAAGAAGTCTCTTTGATTTCGCATTTTTTCTTGAAAAAATTGCTCTCTAAAATGATGTTTTCCTTCTCTTTTTCACTTGCGGAGGAATTAAATCTCTCTAAAAGCGTTTGATATATTTTTAATTCTTCTTCCCCTCTTAGGATATTAGTTTCACTTAGGCGGATTGTTTCCTTAGCTTTTTTAGCTATTTTATAGAAGTCATTAAGGTTATCGATGAGTTTTTTAGATTCATCGAGTTTTACGATTTCATCGTTTATTTTTATTTCTTTTAGATGAGCTTTTAAATTAGGATTGAGGCAATATATCTCATCAGCATAGCTTGCGTATTTTAAATTATCTAATGCTTTTGCTTTATCGCGATTGATGTTTTCGATTTTATTCTTCGCTCTTTTGACTTTTCCTTTTAAAAAAGTGGTGAAATATTCATATTTTTCTTTCTCACGAATCTTGATTTCATTTTCGAAGTGCTTTTTTATTTCTTCTTCGTTTAGCTCTTTTATAGGCTTTTCATTTTCAACTAGTGAAACGACATTATTTTCTTTATAAAAACTGTCAATAATTTTTTCTTTATTTCTTAGATAAAGGTTTGGCTTAAAACTAATGAGTTTAGCTAAAAGATTTAATGGACTTTCTTTAAAATCGATTTGGATGAATGAACTATTTTCTTTATTAGTTATCTTTTCGATGCTTAATCCTTTGATGTCTCTTTTTAAACTATCAAGAAAAGGTGACTCAAAAGAGGTGTAGAAGTCATCTTTATTTATTAGATAAATATTAGGCTCGTGATGGTTTAGCGAGATGATAAGCCTTGTTTTTACTTCATTAAAAAGAAACATAAATGTTCTTTTATTGATTAAAACGATGTTTTCGATTTTCTTATCAAGCAGTGATTCTAATGCATCTAATAGATTTTTTTTCATAACCTCAGTTAATTATAAATAAGTAAATGTTAGGATTCTAGATTATAAAAGGCGATATCTAATTAGCTGATGAGAAAAGTGAATCCGTTATTAAGTGTATGTTCCCTTTTCTTTTTCATTTAACTAATCTTAAAGAAAGCATTGTCTTATAGACAAGATTAAGCCGAGTCGGTAAGATTAATAATATATGAAACGTGGATTACTTATAATTATGTCCGGCCCGAGTGGCGTTGGTAAAGGCACGGTTCGCCTTGAACTTGTAAAAGACAAATCTTTGAACCTTTTTTATAGCGTATCGATGACGACAAGAAGCCCAAGAGTGGGAGAAGTTGATGGCTCTGATTACTATTTTGTTTCTCATGAAGAATTTGATCGTCAAATCAAGGACGGAAATTTACTTGAATGGGCTGAATTTGTTGGCAATAAATATGGCACGCCTAAAGACAAGGTAGAATCTAAACGCGACGAAGGAAAAAATGTCTTATTAGAAATCGAAGTTAACGGTACATCGCAGTTATTAGAAAAGTTAAAAGGCGATAAAGATGTCGTCTCGATTTATTTAATGCCACCTTCTTTAGAGGAACTCGAAAATCGCATTCGTGGGCGTTCTAGCGAATCTGATGAAGTCATTAAAAAGCGATTAGCAAGAGCTAAAGAAGAATTAAAATTAAAAGAACAATACGAATATGTCGTAGTTAATGATGATTTAACTACTTGTGTAAATACCATTAAAGATATTATCTTTAGTAGGATGAATTAAATTAGAAAATGAGGCTACTTGAAGTATTAATCGAACGGAAGGTTCAGTCTCTAAATCGCTCATTCACTTATGCCTATTTAGGCTCTAAGAATGTCGATATTGGTTTTCGGGTTCTTCTTCCTTTTAACAATAAGCAAATTATCGGCTATGTTTTAGGAGTTAGTGAAACTAGTCAAAGCAAAGAAGAAGTTGAAAAAGACAAAGGCTATAAAATCAATTTCATCGACGATGTGCTCGATGATAAGCCATTATTAAATAGTGAACTAATGGCCTTAGCAGATGAAATTAGTAAGTATTATCTTTCGCCACTTATCGCCGTGCTTCAAGCGATGCTACCTAAATCGCTTAAGCCTTCTTCCTCTTCACTTAAAGGACCTAAAATTGCTTATGAAAAATATCTTCATCTTTTAGATGATAATGAAGAAGGTCTCACTGATAAACAAATTGAACTAGTTCGTCTATTAAAAGATAATGGCGACATTCTTAAACGCGATTATAAAAGTATTTCAATCATTAATAAGTTAATTTATTTAAAGCGAATAGCTATTAAAAAAGTCGAAAAAAATCGACTTGTAATTGTAGATACTCCGCCTGAAACGATTAAAAAATTGACGCCTGATCAAATTAAAGCTGTCAACGATATTCTTTCTAGTGAGAAGATGGTAACTCTTCTTCAAGGTGTGACCGGTTCAGGAAAAACCGAGGTTTATTTAAGCTTATCCCAACATTATCTAAAAGAAGGCAGAAATGTCTTAATGCTAGTTCCTGAAATTGCTTTAACTCCGGTGATGGTCGCTTATTTTAAAAGGCGATTTAAAAGCGATGTCGCCATTTTGCATAGCGAGCTTACCGATGCGGAAAAATATGATGAATATCGACGAATTGCTAGAGGCGACTGCCGAATTGTGGTAGGAGCAAGAAGTGCAATATTTGCTCCATTAGAAAACATTGGACTCATCATTCTAGATGAAGAGCATGTTGAATCTTATAAACAAGATAGTTTGCCTTTTTATCACGCCAGAGAAGTGGCACTTATGAGAGCAAAACATTATCAAAGCAAAGTCGTTTTAGGTAGCGCAACTCCATCGCTTGAAAGCAAAGCTCGCGCGGTAAAAGGTGTATATAATTATGCTCATCTTGATAAGCGCATCAATAAGCGAGAACTGCCTGAAACTCATATTGTCGATATGTCAAAAGCTGTGAATTTATCGCGACTTTCTTACATGTTTAGCGAGGAACTTATCAATTCATTGAAAAAAGTTATATCGCGAAATGAGCAGGCGATTTTGCTCATTAACCGTCGCGGATTTTCTGGTTATATCACTTGTCGAAATTGTGGTCATATGGCGGTGTGTCCTAACTGCGGAATTGCCTTAACATATCACAAAAAAGACAACATGCTTAAATGCCATCACTGCGGTTATGTAGAAGTAGCTAGCGATACTTGCCCAGAATGTGGCTCGCATTTCCTCTCCCACGGAGGATTTGGCACCGAACGCATCGAACAGGAAGTGAAAAAGATTTTTCCAGAAGCTAAAACTATCCGTTTAGATAGCGATATCGGACAGGTGAGAAATAATATTCAAAAAACATTGACCGCTTTTGCGAATCATGAGGCTGATATTTTGGTGGGAACTCAGATGATTGCTAAAGGTCATGATTTCCCTAATGTGACTCTCGTTGGTGTCGTTTTAGCCGACATCGGTTTATCGATTCCTTCGTTTAGATCTTCAGAAAGAGTGTTTGAACTCATCACTCAAGCCGTTGGTCGAAGCGGTCGAGCTGATAAAGTAGGCAAAGCTATCATTCAAACATATAATCCATATCACTACGCGATTAGATATGCTTCAAAGCAGGACTATGAATCATTCTTTAAACAGGAGATGGCGATTAGAAAACTCCGATTATGTCCACCTTATCGATATCTAATCAGCGTTGAATTATCTTGCAAAGATGAAGAAGAGGTTTGCTCAACTTCCTTAGAAATTGTCAAAGAAATCGAACGAAATAAATTTGAAGATGTATCAATTATCGGACCTGTAACGCCTTACATCGCTTTTGAAAGAGAGCATCATGTTAGAGTTATTTTAATAAAATATAAAAATAGTGATAAAATTAAACAGTATCTTGAAGAACTCTTAGTTAGAATGAAATCTAACTATCAAATCGATATTCGCATCAATGTCGACCCATACAATTATTAATGGAGGAGCTAAAAAATGATTACAATCGATATTCTAGGCTTAGATCAATATGTCACTGGCACATATTCAAAAAACCACAGCGTAAACCTGGCTTCTTTATTTGAAACAAGTGTCGACGATATCTCTTTTTACGCACCTAATTCATATATTTTCCATCAAGGAGTGGAACAAACAAGTTGGAACACGATTGTCCGCGTTCACGCTCCAGAAAAATATGTTATTTTTGAGAAAAAAGTTGCCAAATATATCCTAGAAACCTTGAAGGAATTCGCAATTAATATTTCTATTGAGTTTTATTATTATGAATTAGAACATCATTATGTATATACTAACGACAAATATCCTCATTTTCTTAGCGATGATAATCTTGTAAATGTCGAAGAAGAGACATTAGAAGATGGCGAAGAATTATATGAAGGTAATATCTTTGAAGACTTCGAAAAGAAATTAGAAGAAGCTAAAAAGAATAAATAGAGGTGGCTAAGATGAAAGAATTAACGATTGCTCGCGATGGGCTAGTAAAAATTGTAAGTGAAGATGTAACTTTTAAGAAAGTCCTTAAATTACTTTTTCCTCGAAATAGCCAGGATAAAAAATATTTAAGCATAGTCTCTTCGCTTTTAGGCTGTGAACTTCGTCATCATCTTCTATTCACTGAATTACTTAAAAAAGAAGAAAATTTAACTATAGAAGAAGAATCATTAATTAGACTTGCTTTAGCAAATCATCTCTTTTTAAGAAAATTAGATGAAGAAAAAGTTCTTCAATTTCTAAAAGAAAATTTAAACGAAAAATATAGCGATAATTTGAAGAAATTGTTGGCTTTCCAAGGTCAGGTTTCCGAAATCATTGATATCGACCACTCTTCGATTGAATATATTTCACTTCGCTTTAACAGTCCAACATGGCTCATCAAGATGTGGAATAAGCATTACGGAAAAGGCTTAACTTTCAAAACTTTGAAAGCTAATTGTGCTCCATCACAAAATTATTATCGAATTGATACAAAACTTAAAAAAGAAGCACCATTTTCTGACGAGAGTAAATTCCTTCCTACAGAAGTAAGTGACGTTTATAAATATGTCGATAAAGAATCGCTAAAGAAACTGCCTGCTTATCAAAATGGTTCAATCTTTTTAATCAAAAGTGAAGTCAAAGCGATACTTGATAAATATTACAACCCATTGCTCAATGAATGCCTCCTTTATAGCGGAGAAGATGATGCAATTGTCAAAGAATTCTATTTAAGAAGCGAAGGCAAAACTGGCATCAATTTAGTGGTGCCTGATATCTCTAAGCGTGCAGAAATCCTTCGATTGATTCGCGTTAATAATATTAAAAATATTAATTTATTCATGGCGAATGATCCAGTTGGTTATCAAACTGGTATTTCTCATCCTCAGGAATTGGTTTTCGTCTATCCAACTTCTTCTTCCTTCTCGCGCATTCAGATGTATCCAGATTATTTACTGCATTTTAAAAAGGATAGTTTTGATGAACTAATTAAAAAGCAAAAAGAAGTGCTTTATGATCTATCTAAATTTGTCCTTCCGGGCGGAACACTTATCTATATGGTGGACACTCTTAACAAGAAAGAGTCTTCTTCAATTGTGACTAATTTCCTTCTCGACAACACTTCATTTAGTTTAGTTGAAGAGCTTCAATTATTCCCATTTGAAAATGGTAATAGCACTCTTTATTATGCAGTGATGAAAAAAGCAGATAATGATTAATTTATACGACTATACCTTAAAAAAATTAGAAGATTTGCTCATAAATGAATACGCTCAGAAGAAATATCGAGCCAGCCAATTGTTTTCTTGGATTTATAAAAAAGAAGTGACTGACTTTTCTTTGATGAGTGATGTTGCTTTATCTTTTCGCGAAGTCTTATTGAAAGATTTTTCTTTAGAACTTCCAAAGATTTATCAAAAGCAAGTGAGCGATGATGGCACGATTAAACTTTTGTTAGAGCTAAGCGATGGCAGTAAAATCGAGACCGCAATGCTTCCTTATAATTACGGCAATGCTATCTGCGTTACTAGCGAAGTTGGTTGCTCGATGAGCTGCGCTTTCTGCGCTTCCGGACTTTTAAAGAAAAAACGCAATCTAACTGTCTCTGAGATGGTTGGGCAAATTTTGGTGGTCAATTCTTTATTAAAAGAAAAGGGTGAAAAAATCACCCATGTCGTAGTTATGGGAACGGGTGAGCCGTTTGATAATTATGATAATGTTCTCGATTTCATCCGCATTATTAACGATCCAAAAGCGTTAGAGATTGGAGCTAGACATATCACTATTTCCACCTGTGGGCTAATCCCAGGAATTCTTCGTTACGCCGATGAAGGATTACAAACTAATTTAGCTATTTCGCTTCATGCGAGCAACGATGAGCTCAGAAATTCTCTCATGCCAATAAATAAAGTTTATCCTTTAAAAGAACTTTTAAAAGCGATTAAATATTATCAAGAACACGCTTCTCGTCGCGTAACCTTTGAATATATTCTTCTTAAAGGCGTCAACGACTCGTTAGATAACGCTAAAGAACTTGCGGATTTAATTGATAATGATTTAACTTATATTGTCAATTTGATTCCTTATAACGCCGTTAAAGAAAAAAATTTCAAGCGCAGCGATGATAAAACTGTTCACGCCTTTTTCTCTTATCTAAAAAAGCGACATATCAATGTCACGATTAGAAAAGAATTTGGCAAAGACATCGATGCCGCCTGCGGACAGCTTAGAGCAAAGGAATATTATGCTTCCAAAAACCATTAAAGGACAATTTGCTAGTAAAACGGATATTGGTCGAGTTCGCATTACTAATGAAGACCAAGCTTTTTCGCTTATCAATGCCTCTGGCAACATTCTTCTTGGTGTTTGCGATGGAATGGGCGGTCACAATAAAGGCGATTACGCCTCTCGCATCGCTAAGGAAGTTATTGTCGAAGAATTCAGGAATAAATCTGGCTTTTTAAATAGTTGGAGCGTCAAATATTGGCTCTCTAGAGTGATCAAAAAGGTTAATTCGAGAATTTATAATGAAGCTTGTAGTAATCCTGAATATAAAGACATGGGCACTACTTTGGTGATGGCTTTACTTTATAAAGATTTAATTTTTATCGTCAACATTGGCGATTCTCGCGCTTATTGGGTGAGATATAACGATTTAAAACAATTAACGGAAGATCAAACTTATGTTGAATATCTTTATAAGACAGGCAAGATAAGTTTAGAGCAGACAAAAACTAGCGCCGAGCGGCACATTTTAATGAATGCATTGGGCACTTTTCCTTCGGTGAGTTTTCGCATTAGAACTTTGCAAAACTTAAAAAATCCGATTTTGCTTTGCTCGGATGGACTATACAATAATGCGACAAATAGCGAGATTCATTCAGCTCTAAGAACTGATGAAAGAATTGAACAAAAAATTGATACATTAATTGCAATCGCCAACTCCAATGGCGGTTCTGACAATATTGCTGTTTCCTATTTTGAGGTCAATAAAGATGATAAAGATTGGTGATCGCATTGATAATCGTTATCGAATTACTGGCCGCATCGGAACTGGTGGAATGGCTGAAGTTTTTGAAGCAACCGATTTTATTTTGAAAAAGACGGTGGCTATAAAAGTGATGCGAGAAGAGCTGCTAGATGATAGCACGAATGTTCTCCGCTTTGAAAGAGAAGCCATTTCTTGCGCTTCGATGAATCATCCTAATATCATCCACGTTTATGCTCGAGGGGAAGTTGATTCTCGCCCATACATGGCATATGAATACATCAAAGGACAAACGCTGGCGGAAAGACTTGAGTTTTTAACACAGTTAACTGTCTATGAATGTTGCCAAATCATGTCTCAACTTCTCGATGCAGTCAGCTATATTCATAAACACGGCATCATTCATCGCGACATCAAGCCGCAGAACATTTTCTATTTGCCAGATGGAACGATTAAATTATCGGATTTCGGCATCGCGGTGGACGCTAATTTGAATGAAACGAAAACTGAAAAAGGTATTTTGGGTTCAGTCTTTTATCTAGCGCCAGAAATTTGCGAAGGTAAGCCTCCAACTGTTCAAAGCGATATTTATTCGCTCGGTGTCACTTTCTTTGAAATCTTAACTGGACGACTTCCATATGAAGAAGGCCATGCCGTCGATATCGCTATCTCTCATATTAAAAAGCCATTTCCTAGCACTTTGAAGTTTTCACCTAATATTCCAAAAGAAATCGACCGCATCGTTTTAAAGGCTTGTAAAAAGCAACCTAAAGATCGTTATAAAAGTGCTGATGAAATGCTAGAAGCAGTTAAAAAAGCGATGGATAATCACGACAATTTTAAAGAGAAAAAAGGCTTTATTCGTCGAATTTTTGGTTTTAAATAATGGAAGGAAAAATTGTTGCTAATCTAGGACATAATTATTCCTTTTATAGCCAAGGAATTTATTACACCGTTTCACCTCGTGGCAGTTTTCGTTATAAAGGCATTAAACCTTTAGTGGGTGATGATATTGAAATTGATGAAGAAACTTTTTCGATTATTTCATTTAATGACCGGAAAAATTCTTTTGTGCGTCCAAAAGTTAGCAATGTCGATCAAATAATTTTAGTTTTTTCTTTAAAAGAACCAGATTTATCGGTTGAACTTTTATATAAATATTTGACTTACATCAATATGCACGATGTTAAAGCGGTGGTTGTGTTTAGTAAAGATGATTTGGTAAGCGACTTTACTAAAGTTAATCAGCTAATAAGTGAGTTAGATAAAATAGGCATAACTTCTTTCCTATTAGGAAAGGATGATAAAAATTCTTTATCCTCCATTAAGGAATTATTGAAAGATAAAGTTAGTTTATTCATGGGGCAAACTGGAGTTGGTAAATCAACTTTAATTAACCTTCTTGATGATTCATTTAATCGCAAAGTAGGTGAGTATTCTTTGGCTTTAGGAAGAGGGAAACATCAGACAAAAGAAGTTATCTTGTTTCCTTATTTAAATGGTTTTATTGGCGACACTCCCGGATTTTCTTCGCTTGATTTAGCGATTTTTAAAGAAGATTTAGCTCAATTTTTCCCAGGGTTTAACCGTTATAACGAGTGCTATTTTTCTAATTGCTTGCATCAAAATGAAAAAGACTGTGCGATAAAAAAGATGCTAGAAAGTGGAATACTTTCTATGGAAAGTTATAAAATCTATTTAAAGATATTAGAAGAACTCCCTTATCGGAAGGAAAGGTATAAATAATTATGAAAGACATCATCTCTCCATCGCTATTAGCGGCAGATAAAACTAAATTAGATCAAGAAATCCTTTTAGCGGAGTCTTTAGGAGCGGAATGGATTCACTGGGATGTGATGGATGGCATCTTTGTACCTAATAAATCTTATAGTGATAAAGATGTCGAAAAATATGCTCATATTCATAAAATGGTTAACGATGTTCACATCATGGTCGCTGATCCGATGAATGTGGCTCCATTATTTATTAATGCCGGCGCTAATATTGTTACTTTTCATATCGAAGCTTTAGAATGTCCAAAATGCATTGCTAAATTAATTAATAAAATTCATGAAAAAAATGTGAAGGTTGGCATTTCTTTAAAACCGAAAACCAAGGTTAAAGAAGTCCTACCTTTCTTAAATAAAATTGATGTTGTTTTACTTATGAGCGTCGAGCCTGGCTTAGGCGGGCAAAAATTCATGCCTAAAACTCTTAGAAAAATTAAGAAATTGCGCAAAGTAATCGATAAAAATTCCTATAATTGCTTAATTGAAGTCGATGGAGGAATTAATGATATAACTGGCAAGAAGTGTCGAAAAGCAGGGGCTGATGTTCTTGTCGCGGGCTCTTATTTATTTGGCCATGATGATATAAAAGAAAGGTTTAAGGCCTTAAGATGATTGAATTTAATTTAATTTGGATATTATTGCTGATCATTTATGTTCTTTCTTTTATCGCTTTGATGACTTTTTCATTCATTTTTAGAAAAAAAGATCAGCCTTTTTCTTTTCTAAATTGCTTTCCCTTTGAATATTTCTCAAACCGTAAATTAGATGTTTTACTCTACATCTTTGCTTTAATCTCCTTTTGTCCGTTATTTTTAGTTTTACCTCGCTTTGGAGAAATGGGAGATTTAGCTTTATTTAATTTATTTTTAACCTGTTTTTTTGGCTTAGCCGGAATTGCTTTAGTTTTCGCTTCAAAGATTTCTACATTATATTTAAAATCACATTTTAAAATTGCTACTGTCTTGTTTTGCCTCGCCTTTCTTTTAAGCGCATTAGTGAGTCTTCATTTCTTTTTGGATTTTAGCCTCTTCGATAGCACTAACTTTAATAGAATCTTTTATTTAATTTTCGGCATTTTATCGTCACTATTATCGTTATTAATGCTAGTTCTACTTTTCAATCCAAAACTCAAAGATTGGTACAAATTAGATTCTAAAAATGTCGATGGAAACCTTGTGTATCAAAGAGCCAAATTTATTTCGCTTGCCTACACGGAATGGCTTTCGATATTGGTCATATTTTTAAGTGAAATTTTCTTCTTTCTTTCTTTATTAAAGATATAAAAAAAGACCCCGAAGGATCTTGTTTATCTTTATGAGATTATTTAGCTTTTTTAAGAAGCGCTCGATGGGCACGTGCACTCATGCGAACAGTCACGGTACGACCATTGATATTTAATCGATATTTTTGTAAGTTGGCGTTCCAAGCGCGTCTTGTTGCAATGTTGCTATGAGAACGAGCATTTCCGCTTAATTTGCCAACTCCACTTACTTCACACACTCTTGACATATCTTAACCTCACTTTTCTTAAAAATTGCAAGTGCTATTTTATCACGGCAATTCTAATATGTAAACTAAAGTTTTTTCCTTTAAAATTAGCCGATTTTCATTCTCAATGTTTTTGAAATCGCTCGTAAAATTCTTCTTCGCTTATTAGATGAGAATAAGTTAAGGCGTATTCGTAAATTACGCCATCTTTATCAAATGCTAAATAGTAGGGATGACCATTATTTTTATAGAACAAAAGCATTTTATGCTTCTTGGAAAATTTTTCATCGATAAAGATGATATCTTTAAAATAATATTCATAGACTTTCCCCATTTTGACATGAACAATTTTGTGTTTATCGACTACATAGTAGGTTTGTTTTATGCTCACGATGATCGAAAAGACAGCTAAGATAACTACAATTGGGGTGTAGATATAAAAAGATGCATCTAAAGAAAATGTTTCTTTATCAAACCTTTGGAAAGCGAAAAATAAGGCTACTTCGATGATTAAAAACAAAATAGATAAAAGAATTATTATTCTTGGACTAGAAATATGAAGTCTTTCTTCCTCTTTTTTAGCCATGTCTCAATTATATGAAAATATGTAAATGCTTCCAAATGTTTTATTAAATAAATGGCTATGCTAAAATACTAGTGAAAAAAATATTATTTTTTCAAAAACAATTTATAGGAGAGTCGCTATGTCAGAAAAATTAGTTGCGATGATTCTTGCTGGAGGTAAGGGAACTCGTCTTGAGGCTTTGACCAAAAAGATTGCCAAGCCTGCGGTAAGTTTTGGTGCGAAATATCGCATCATTGATTTCCCTTTATCCAATTGCGCGAACTCAGGAATCAATGTTGTTGGAGTGCTCATGCAATATGAATCTGTTGCCTTAGATCAATATGTCGGTAACGGCGGTAAGTGGGGACTTAACGGAGTGCGTTCGTTTACAACAACTTTAACACCTCGGCAAACCGAGGAAGGATTGAGTTGGTTTAAAGGAACTGCTGATGCTATTTATTGCAATCTCGATTTCCTTGATTCGGTTGATCCAGAGTATGTTTTAATCCTTTCTGGAGACCATATTTATTCGACAACTTATGATGAAATGCTTAAACAACACGAAGAAAATAATGCTGACTGCACAATTTCTGTTTATCAAGTTCCAATTGAAGAAGCTTCCAGATTTGGCATTTTAGTTACTGACAAAAAGCAACAAATCGTCGATTTCGTCGAAAAGCCAGCTCATCCGACTAGCAATTTGGCGAGCATGGGCATTTATATTTTCAAATATAAAGTATTGAAAAAATACTTGCTAGAGGACGCGAAAGATGAAAAATCCTCGCACGATTTTGGCAAGAACATCATTCCAACGATGTTAAAAGATAATCGCAAGATGATGGCTTATGTTTATAAAGGTTATTGGAAAGATGTTGGAACAATCGCCTCGCTTCACGAAGCGAACATGGATTTATTGAAAAAAGGTTCCACTCTTGATGAACTCACTAGTGGTAATCGCATTTATAGTGAGGACACCAATTCTCATCCTCAATATATTGGTGAGAACGCTTCTGTGAGCGAATCGCTCATCAACCAAGGAGCGGTTGTTTTAGGAAATGTTAAAAAATCGGTCATCTCTAACGAAGTTTTAATTGAAGAAAATGCGAATGTTGAAAATTCAGTTTTGATGACTGGCGCAATCGTTCGTAAAGGAGCGACAGTTAAAAATGCGGTCGTTGCTCCGAATTCAATTATTTATGAAAATGATGTCGTTGGTTCAGATGAAGTAACTCTTTATGCAAAAAGGACGGTGAGAGCTCATGAGTAAAAATGTCATTGGTTTTTTAAATTTATACAATTCGCCAAATCTTGGACCTTTAACCGAGAAAAGAACGCTCGGCTCAACTTCCTTTTTAGGTCGATTTGCTTTGATGGATTTCCCACTTTCTTGCTTCACTAATTCCGGGATTGATGGAATCAATATCCTTGTTAAAGATAACTTCCGAAGCGTTTCTAAACATGTCGGTTCGCTTAAAACTTGGGTGAACAACACTAAGCGCGGAATGCAAAATATTTTATTGAATGAAAAAGGCATTCGAAATCCAAAAGATAACACCGATTTAAAATGCTTATTGCAAAATGACTGGGTTTTACTTGAAAGTAAACCTGACGCAATCGCTCTTTTAAGCGCGCACATCCTTACTCAACTTGATTTAAAGCCGGTCATTGAAGAACATTTTAAAAATGAAGCCGATATCACTTTAATTTATAAAAACATCGATGATGCTGATGTTTCATTTTCTTCAAGCAACATCGTTAAAGTGAAGGATGGTTTAATCGTTGGCCACAGAAAGAATAATTCCAAAACTAAAAAGGCAAGCGTTTCTTTAGAAGCTTATATTATCTCAATAAACGCCGTTCAAATGATTTTTCACAACAAAGAATACATGAAACTATCTTCTTTGAAGAAAGTTATTGAAAAAATAGTTTCTTCCAAAGCGATGGATGTCCACGCCTATGAATACAAAGGCTACGCCAGATGCTTTGATAGCTTTAAACATTTTGTCAATTATTCATTTGAGCTTTTAGATTATGATGTTTCTAAAACTTTATTTGGCAAGACCATCGATAAGGATGCGTGGCCAATTTATACTTTGACTCATAATACGCCTCCAACTCTTTATGGCGAAAAAGCAAAAGTTAAAAATTCTTTCATTGCTAATGGAGCGTTTATTGAAGGGACAGTTGAAAACTCAATTATTTCCCGTTATGTCACTGTTGGAAAAGGAGCGGTGGTTAAAAATTCCATCATTTTAACTGGAACTACGATTGATAAAGGTGCAAAAGTTAACAATGTTTTAATCGATAAATACTCAACAGTTTCTCCAAAAGTTGTAATTGGAGGTAAAAAAGAGAGTCCGTTATATCTAGAACAAGGAAGTTTAATTAAATGAAGATAGCGATGATTACTAGCGAGGCTAACCCTCTTTCAAAAAGCGGTGGTTTAGGTGATGTCACCTATTCTTTGTCACGCGAACTCAATAAATTTGATCACGAAACTATTATCATTACTCCTTTTTATAAATCAGTGAAAAATAAACCTTACAAGTTTGACTATATCGGCTATTTTTATGTCGATATGTCTTGGAGACATCAATATGTCGGCATCTTTAAAACGCATATTGATGGGATAAATTATTATCTTATTGATAATGAATATTATTTTCTAAGAGATTCTTTATATGGCTATGATGATGATAATGAGCGTTTTGCTTATTTCTCTTTAGCATCATTAGAGCTATTGAAATACATTTCTTTTAAAGCAGACATTGTTCATGTTCACGATTGGCAAGGCGGAATGATTCCTTGTCTATTAAAAGAGAGATTTTGCCATGATGATTTCTATAAAAATATCCACAGCGTTTTAACGATTCATAATCCAGCTTTTAAGGGATTGATGGATAGATATTATCTAGCCAATTATTATGGACTTAGCGATGAATTATTTGATTCAGGGAAAGTGCGTTTTGAAAATGCGGTGTCCACGCTTAAAAGTGCCATCGTCTACGCCGATAAAATAGTCGCAGTTTCACCAAACCATCGCAATGAATTATTAGATCCTGCCTTTTCACATGGGCTTGATAATGTATTGCGACTTCGCGAATATGATTTTGCTGGCATTGTAAATGGCATCGATGTTGTGGAATTTAATCCCGAAACCGATCCAAAGATTGCTGCCAATTTTTCTCTTACAAATTTCACAACTAAGAAATTAGAAGATAAAAAAGATTTATTTAAATCTTTTAATGTTGATTATGTTGATGGGCCTACATTTGGACTTGTCAGTCGCCTTACTTATCAAAAAGGTATCGATTTAATCTTCCAAAACATCGAATATCTCCTTTATAAAGGAGGAAATATTTTCATTCTTGGAAGTGGCGAA
Organism: Coriobacteriaceae bacterium; assembly: GCA_963612925.1. Classification (GTDB taxonomy): domain Bacteria; phylum Bacillota_I; class Bacilli_A; order RFN20; family CAG-826; genus Fiminaster. The sequence continues at coordinate 67,094 of CAVDXG010000002.1, forward strand.
TACGATTTAGAAAGTCGTTTTCAAGCTTTTCGCGATAAATTTCCGAATAGAATCGGCTTATATATAGGCTATAATGATATGCTCGCTCATAAGGTTTATGGCGGGTGTGACTTCTTTTTAATGCCATCATTATTTGAACCTTGTGGCATTGGACAACTCTTAGCTCAGCGATATGCTACCTTACCAATTGTCCGCAATGTAGGTGGCTTAGTCGATACAGTTCTAGGTTATGATGGCGTAAATGAAAACGAAGCCAACGGATTGTCTTTCAATGATTATTCCGGTTTAGCATTAGGCGATGCGATTAGACGTGCTTTTGATATCTATTATGATAAGCGTCTACTTAAAAAGCTGCGTTTGAATTGCTTAAAACTTGACCGTTCGTGGACTAAATCGATGAATGAATATCTTTCTATCTACAAAGGGGCTAGCGAAAAATGAACTATGATCATAAAGCCATTGAAGATAAGTGGCGGAAAATATACGAAGATAAAAAACCTTTTTATTGCGATGTCTACGATTTTAGTAAGCCTAAATATTATGTGCTAGACATGTTTCCTTATCCTAGTGGGCAAGGTTTACATGTCGGCCATCCTGAAGGCTATACGGCGACAGATATTATCGCCCGTATGAAACGCATGCAGGGATTTAATGTACTTCATCCGATGGGATGGGATTCTTTTGGTTTACCAGCCGAACAATTTGCAATTAAAAATAATCGTCATCCAGATGAATTCACTCAAGCAAATATCAAAAATTTTAAACGTCAAATAAATAGCTTAGGCTTCTCTTATGATTGGAGCAAAGAAATTGCAACTTCTGATCCATCTTTTTATAAATGGACTCAATGGATATTCACTGAACTTTATAAAAGCGATTTGGCCTATGTTAGCAACATCAATGTCAATTTCTGCCCAGAACTTGGCACAGTTTTAGCTAATGAAGAAGTTATCGATGGCAAAAGTGAACGCGGTGGCTATCCCGTCATCAAGATGCCGATGCGTCAATGGGTTCTTTCAATTACTAAATACGCCGATAAACTTTTAGATGGTCTTTCCCTTCTTGATTGGCCTAAGTCCACCCTTGCTATGCAAGAAAACTGGATTGGCAAAAGTAGCGGTGCGGAAGTCATCTTTAACATTGTTGGCTTTGAGAAGACTTTTTCGATATTTACTACTCGTGTCGATACGCTTTTTGGTTGCACCTATTGTTGCTTAGCGCCTGAACATCCGCTTGTAAAAGAAATCACTACTTCTTCACAAAGACAAGAAGTCGAAGATTATATCGAAAAAATTAAAAATAAGTCCGACATGGAAAGGACCGAACTCAACAAAGATAAAAGCGGTGTTTTCACCGGAGCTTATGCAATTAATCCGATAAACAATAAGAAAGTTCCGATTTATATCGCTGATTATGTTTTGTATGGCTATGGTAGCGGAGCCGTTATGGCGGTTCCTGCTCACGACCAAAGAGATTATGAATTTGCTAAAAAACATAATTTAGAGATGATTCAAGTTCTTGGTGGCGACATATCTAAAGAAGCGATGGTTAATGATGGAAAGCACATCAACTCTAGCTTTGCTGATGGCTTAAATATTAAAGATGCGAAAGCAGCGATTTTAGCGAAGCTAATTGAATTAAATAAAGGAAAAGAGAAGATAAATTATCGTCTCCGAGATTGGGTATTTTCCCGACAACGATATTGGGGTGATCCAATTCCAGTTGTCTATATGGATGATGGCTCAACATATGTTTTAGATAAATCAGAACTTCCTTTGACTTTGCCAACGCTAGATAAATATGCGCCAAGTGGCGATGGATATTCTCCACTTAAAAATGCCACTGATTGGCTAAATGTGACTATCAACGGAAAACATGGAGTTCGCGAAACTAATACTATGCCTCAATGGGCGGGTTCGTGTTGGTACTATATTCGTTATCTCGACCCGCATAACAATGAATGTTTTGCGGATCCAAAACTTATTAAGCATTGGCTACCTGTTGATTTATATATCGGCGGAGCCGAACATGCGGTTTTGCATTTACTTTATTCGCGTTTTTGGCATAAATTCCTCTATGACAAAGGTTATGTTTTTTCAAAAGAACCATATCAAAAATTATTCCATCAAGGGATGATTTTGGGTGAAAACGGCGAGAAGATGTCTAAATCGCGAGGAAATGTCATTAATCCTGATGAGATTGTCGCTAATTATGGGGCCGATTCACTTCGCTTATTTGAAATGTTTGCTGGACCATTAGAGGAATCTTTCCCTTGGTCGACAAAAGGCATCATCGGGGCTAGAAGATTTATCGAACGCGTCTATCGACTTTATACTGACGAAGAAAATTTAGCTAAATTTAGCGAGACTAATTCGCATGAACTAGACTTTGCTTATAATGCCAGCGTGAAAAAGATTACTAACGATTTTGAAAATCTTCAAATTAACACCGCAATTTCACAGATGATGATTTTAATTAATGCGATGTATAAAGCAAATAGCTTATATAAGCCTTACATGGAAGGTTTTGTTAAGATGTTTTCTTGTGTCTGTCCATTTGTAGGCGAAGAATTATTTGAAAAATTGACTGGAAAAACTCTTCTAGATTATGAAAAGTGGCCAACTTATAACGAAGCCTGCTTAGAACAATCGACTATTAAAATAGCTGTTTCAGTAAACGGCAAAGCGCGAGGAGTTTTAGAAGTTGATAAAGATATCGATGATGAAGCACTTAAAGAAAAAGCTCTTGAGCTCGATTCAGTCAAGCGTCAAATCGAAGGCAAACAAATCAAGCGCATCATCGTAGTGAAAGGAAAGATTGTCAACATCGTTGCCATTTAATATGAATAAATTCTCTTTGATGGTTGATATCGGAAATAGTTACATTTCATTTGGCTTTTTTAAAGGCGATGAACTCTTTTATCGATTAGATGTACCTTCCTCAATCATGGATGTTGCAGATATTGAGATACCTTTAAATAAATTTAAAGAAGAAAAACAAATTAAGGCATCTTCTATAGAAGGTGGGCTTATCTCGAGCGTGGTCCCATCTTTCTCTAAAAGCATTCAAAAATCTTTGAAAAAAGTTTTTGGTGTTTCAGTTAATGTATTAGATTATTCCTATTGCAAAAATTTAAAGATGATTGTTGATAATCCTAAAGAAGTCGGTGGGGACTTATTAGCGGATGTAATCGGGGCTAAAGAAATTTATAACTTCCCTTGTTTAATTTTTGATTTAGGTACGATTAGCAAAGTCATGGTCGTTAATAAGAAAGGCACATTTATTGGAACAAGTTTTTTCCCAGGCGTGAAAGCCTCACTTGAATCGATGAGAGATAAGACTGAACTTCTCCCGGAAGCGCCCTTAGAAAATAGACCTAAAAAATTATTAGGCAACAACACTTTAGAGGCTCTTGAAAGTGGAGTATATTATGGAACTTATTCGATGATAAAAGAATATTCTCGACTTATTGAAGAAGATGTTGGTTATTCTTTAAAAAAGATTCTCAGCGGCGGTAACGCCCACATTTTTAAAGATATTTTATCTGATTTTATAATTGATCCTGATTTAGTGCTTAAAGGAATTTATTGCATTTACAAAGCAAATTGATTTAGAAAGTAGGTTTTTTATGAATTATTACAATTTAATGAAGCAGTATAAAAGCGATATGCTCGACGCTTTGAAAAGATTTTTAGTCATTCCTTCTGTGTATGAAGAAAGCAGTGACAAGAATAAGCCATTTGGTGAAAATGTCGATAAGGCTCTTAAATATATCGGCGAACTCGGTGAACGATATGGCTTTGATGTCGATTATTGCGATGGCTATGCGACTGAACTTAGCATCGGAGAAGGTAAAAATTTAATCGGTATCTTTGCTCACGCCGATGTCGTGCCGGCGACTGGAAAATGGGACAATGATCCATTCTTGCCAGTAGAAAAAAAGAACCGCTTATATGCTCGTGGGAGCAGCGATGATAAAGGACCACTCATCGCCGCATTTTATGCTGTCAAAGCCTTAAGAGATAATGGATTGCTTCGAAATTATCGCGTAAAAATTGTTGTTGGAGGTGATGAAGAAAAAGGCTCGAAATGCTTGATTCATTATTTTGAAGACCTCAAGAAAGAAGCTCCAACATATGGCTTTACTCCTGATAGCGATTTCCCCTTAATTTATGGAGAAAAAGGCATTCGAGATTTCTATCCTTCATTAAAAATTAACATTCCTTCTGTTAAATCAATCAAAGGAGGAGTGGCCTCTAATGCAACTTGCGATAAAGTGAAAGTTATCATGGATAAAGATGAAGGTTTTATCGCTTATTTAAATGAAAAGAAAATTAAGTGTTCAATTGAGGATGACGGCGTTACATTTTTAGGAAAAGCTGTGCATGGTAGCACTCCTGAGCTTGGCGAAAATGCGGCGTTAATTTGCTTAAAAGCCTTAGGTGAGTATTTTAAATTACCTTTATTAGAAAATATTGGCACAAAACTCATGGATACATCTGGCAAGAGTTTTGGTCTATATTCTCATTCGAAAGAGCTTAAAGACACAACTTACTGCGTCGGTATGATTGATTATCATGATGGCGAATTAAAATTCACTGTCAATTTCCGTTATAACGAATTAGTCGATTCTAACGAATACATTAAAAAGTTTGATGAATTCTTTAAAACTACCTCAAAGGTGAGCGAAGGAGAATCAAAAGTTCTACTCTTTGATAAAAAATGTCCATTGGTGAAAACTTTATTAAAAGCTTATCGCAATGAGACTAATGATTTATCTAAACCTTTAACTACTGGCGGTGGAACATATGCAAAACATGCACCTAACACTGTCGCTTTTGGAGCATTGTTTCCACATGCTACTTCTACGATGCATGAACCAAATGAATATATCGATTTAGATGATTTCTTCATGTCGAGCGTTATTTATGCACACGCTATTCGACTATTAGGAGAACTTGATGAGGACTAAATTTAAAAAGTGGGCTGTTGATTATTTAAAAGATCATCACGAAATTGTTATCGATAAAATCGACAATAACTCCGACTTTTTTAAAAAAGATTTATATGCTGAAATTGGTTCCGGGAAAGGCGATTTTATTTTAAATTTTTCTCGTCTACACCCTGAAGATTCTTTCTTGGCGGTGGAAAGAGTGGAAACTGTAGCAGGAATGATGGCTAAAAAATTAAAAGAAGCCGAAATAAATAATGTTCTCGTTTTTCCTTATGATGGAAAGATACTTTTCTCTGAACTAGAAGATGAATCTTTAAATGGTATCTTTTTAAATTTTGTCGATCCTTGGCCAAAGAAAAAACACGCGAAAAGAAGACTTACTTATATCGATTGCTTAAACGAGTATTATCGATTGCTTAAAAAGGGTGGTCACCTTTATTTTAAAAGTGATAACCAAGGCTTGTTTTTATTTACTTTAGAAGAGCTTAAAAAAAGTAAATTCAATGTAGAGAGCGTCGATGATAATTACGATTTTGATGAATATAGCGATGCGATGAGCGAATATGAAAAAAAGTTTCGCAATCTCAATATGCCTATCTATCGCATTGTCTTAAAAAAGTAGTATGTATCGCATTTTTTATAACCGAAAAACTGATGGGGATGTCTTAAAAATCATTTTTGATGATGCTTCTACATTTTCTCGTAGCTATAAAAAAGATGATGTTATTGCCTATTATTATCTAGATAAGATAATTCGCATCGAAATAAATAATTTTTCTAAAATTGTAAAAATTCATGCCCAAGGTGAAATAGTGGAAGTTCCCTCTAATTTACTCGAAGTTATAAATTATATTCTTATCAATGCTGGCTTAGAGCCACTTAAGGAGCAAAATATGGAATTAGAAATTAAATTAAAAGAAGAAGGCAAAATTAGTCGTCTCACCAATAAAACATTTCAATTTGACCCGCGATTAAAAGATGGATTTTTTGCAGCAAATTACTTTATTAGAAGTAAAAAAATTGTTGAAGAATATCTACCAAATCACATCGTTACGATGCAATGGTTTCAAAGAACTGATGATGCAATGGTTTGCGGTGTGGATGAAGCAATCGCTTTAATTCATACATTTGCTATGCATCCTGAGTCTTTACAAATTGAAGCTTTAAATGATGGCGATTTAATTTCAGCTAATGAGCCAGTTTTGAAAGTTAGCGGTAAATACGAATATTTTGGTTATTTAGAGAGCATGGTTGATGGCATTTTAGCTCGTCGCAGCAGCGTGGCTACGAATGTGTATCGCGTCTTAAAAGTTTTAAAAGGAAAAGATATTTTCTCGATGGCTGACCGTCAGGATGAATATAATACGCAGATTGGCGATGGCTATGCGAGCTATGTCGCTGGAATTCGCAAAGTTTCTACCGATGCGCAAGGTTATTGGTGGGGCGGTCATGGTGTTGGTACAATGCCACATGCTTTAATTCAAATTTGTGGTGGCGATATTTTAAAGGCGAGCGATTATTACCATAAAGCTTTTCCAGAAGAAAAGGTGACTGCTTTAATTGATTACAATAACGATGTCATTACTGATTCACTTAAACTTGCTCGTCACTTAAAAGAAAATTTAAAAGCCGTTCGAGTGGATACATCTAAATCGTTAATTGATCATTATTTTGATGATAAAGATACATCTGGCTTTGATCCGCACGGAGTGTGCAAAGAACTTATCTTTGCTTTAAGAAAAGCTTTGGATGATGAAGGCTTTAATTATGTAAAGATTATTGTCTCTTCCTCTTTTACCGCTGAAAAAATTGAAGAATGGGTTAAATTAAATGTTCCTGTTGATACTTATGGAGTTGGAACAGCTTTTGTCAACAATATGACCGTTGGTTTTACTGGCGATTTAGTAATCCTTGATGGACATGATGAAGCCAAAGAAGGACGACATAACATTTTTAGCAATAGGCTGAAAAAAGTTTCATATCCGATATATTAATTTTTAGTTAACATAAAAAATTTATTCGATTTAATCGTCTCTTTTTAATTTGCTTTGTTGATGAAAATTTTTTCATCTATAATGAAAGCGTTTAAAAATAGGAGAACAAATTATGGACTATTTAAAAGATCGTGTAACTATCTATGAAGTGGCTAAGGCTAGCGGTGTCTCTCTTGCTACCGTAAGTCGAGTCATCAACAATCAAAATAATGTGACGCCGGAAACCAAGGCGAAGGTTGAAGCAACTATTGCTCGACTTGGCTATAAACCTAGCGGACTTGCTCAAGCGTTAGCAAAATCAAAATCAACGAATATCGGCGTTGTCATTCCTAGCGCAAACTATGTCTATATTTCCAATATGCTTAACGGCATTACCGAAGTTGCAAAAGAAAAAGGTTTTACTTTATCGCTATTTGTAACTGCTCATTCTCGCGATGACGCTTTAAGTATGCTTGAAAAGGTAATTACTTCCCATGTTGATGGAGCCATCATTTTCGATGATGAACTTGATGAGGAAGATGTCGCAAAACTTTCTTCATATTATGTTCCAACGGTGGTTATCAACAACAAAATTGAAGGTGAGAGAAGCGGATGCATTATCTTTGGCTATGAGCACAACTTAACTCACATATTAGAAAATCATTTTGCGGCGGATAATTCTAAAAAGCCTGTCTTCTTACATGTTCATAACTGTGGACGACTTTTAGCAAGAACCGAAAAAGCCTTTATTAAAGCTTGCGAAAATGCTGGCCGTGAATATAAAGTCATGAATGTTGATGATTCATACACTCGAACTTATCAAGACTTTAAAGAATATTTTAAAAATCACAACGAAGGTTACTTTATTGCTTACCGTGATTCTATCGCCGCGGCAATTGTTAACGCAGCGACCGATTCTGGACTGAAAGTTCCAGAAAATGTCGAAGTAATTTCATTAATCGGCACCAAATATGCTAATATTGTAAGACCGACTTTGTCTTCGATGAGCATCGATATGCAAGAAGTGGGCAAACGCGCGATGTATATGTTGGTTGATTTATCTAATAACGCATTGAGCAATAAAACTTATAAATTTGAATCAGTCTACATCAAACGTCAATCTACAAAGGAGTAGTTATGCAAAACATTGTTGATGAATTAAAATACCGTGGCTTGATTAAAGATTTTTCTAACGAAGAAGAAGTTCATAAATTACTTGATGAACCTCAAACCATTTATTGCGGATTTGACCCATCTGCATCTTCGATGCATTTAGGCAATTTCGTGATGATTTCTATTTTGATGCGTCTACAAAAAGCTGGACACAGAATCATTGCTGTTGTCGGCGGGGCTACTGGCATGATTGGCGATCCAAGTGGAAAATCTAAAGAAAGAAATTTCTTAACAAGCGATAAAGTAAAAGAAAATACCTTATCGATTAAAAACCAACTTGAAAGATTTATTGATTTAACTGACCCTAAAAAAGGCATCATTTTAAATAATTATGACTGGTTATCAAAATTGAATTTATTAGATTATCTCCGCGATTATGGCAAATTCTTCCCAGTTAACTACATGCTCAGCAAAGATATTGTTTCTTCTCGACTTGAAAGTGGAATTTCTTATGCCGAATTCTCTTATACGATTCTTCAATCAATCGATTTTCTTCATCTATACAAAACTGAAGGCTGCACGATGCAAGTCGGCGGAGGCGATCAATGGGGAAATTTAACTTCCGGACTTGAACTTATTCGTAAACGCGAAGGCGTTGATACCAAAGTTGGTTGCTTTACAGTTCCTCTACTCCTCGATAGCAATGGCAAGAAATTTGGAAAAAGTGAAGGCGGAGCTCTTTATTTAGATGCTAAGCTTGTCTCTCCATATAAGCTTTATCAATTTCTTATTAATTCAACCGATGATGACGCTCCAAGATATTTAAAGATATTCTCTTTCAAACCTATCGATGAAATCGAGGCAATTATTAAAGATCATTATGAACATTTAGGACAAAGAATCGCTCAGAAAGCTTTAGCTTATGATGTTGTCTCTACAATTCATGGTGAAGAAAAAGCTCTTGAAGCGGTGAAGATGAGTAATGCTTTATTCTCTGGTGATGTTTCTTCACTAAGCGAAGAAAATATTCTTGAACTTTTCTCTGATTTAAAAGTGGAAGTTAAAGAAGATATTCTTTTAGAAGATTTACTTTTAGAAATTAAAGCTGCCTCAAGTAAGCGCGAAGCTCGTGAATTTATTAAAGGTAATTCAGTTTCTTTAAACGGTGTTAAAGTCACTGATAACAATAAAATTATCAACTCTAGCGATGCATTATTTAATAAATACATCATCGTGAAACGTGGGAAAAAGAACTATTATTTAGTGGTTTTAAATTGATGAATAAAAGAAAATTAGCGATTTTTCTCTGCTCTATTAGCGCGCTTTCCTCTTGCAATGGCTATTCTATCAGCAATGAAGAAGCTAAAAATATAATCGATATTATCAATGCTTCTTTAGCTAATAATGAAATTAGCTATGATAAGTTTTGCTACACTTATCAAGAAGATAACAATGGAGCAGTTACTACTACTAAAACTATCTATGATAAGCAAAACCATTTTTATAATAGCTACACTTTCACGCCTTTAGGAAAAGTGAATGATGAATATTATTATGATGTTCACGAAGAATGGCAATATGTTAAAACTAATGCCGATGGTAGTTCCACTCTTTATAATGTCACAAAAGATAATAATGACAAAATGAACTACACAACAAATGAGGTGGAATGGGAAAGTGTTGAAAAGACAGCTGTTAAAGAAATAAACCGCTACTTATCTTCTTCTTTGATTATTATGCTAGAAATGATCAATTCTGATAAAGATGTTAGTTTATCTTCTTTAAACGATAGATCTATATATCTATCATATGAAAAAACTGAGTTTAATATTGAAGATAATTATTTGCTAAATTTCACTCAAACGAATAATGAGCTTAATAAAAGCATTGCTGTTAACTACTCTAGAGTTACCATTAATTATCCGATATTGAGCTAAAAATAAGAAAAATTGATATAAAAAAAGGGAACAAAGTTCCCTTTTAATTTGCTCATTAACTTACAGCAAGCGGTTGTAGTATTCAATAATTTGAGCTTCGTTGATATCGCTTGGAAGTTCTTTTCTTTCTGGAAGACGAAGGAAGGTGCCTTCTTTTTTCTCGACATTAACTTCGACATATCCGCAGGCAGCAGGTTTACTTTCTAAAGATTCTTTAACAACCTTTAAGTCGTGACCTTCTTTGATGGCAATTTTATCGCCAACTTTGCATAGATAAGAAGGAATGTCGACTTTTGAACCGTTGACTGTGATGTGTCCGTGGTTAACTAATTGTCGAGCTGCTTTTCTAGTTCTAGCAAATCCCATGCGGTAGACAAGATTGTCCAAGCGGGATTCAAGAATTCTGAAGAAAGCAGTACCGGTAACTTCATCGCTAGCTCTAGCAATTGTGAAGAGTCGACGGAATTGTCTTTCGTTGACACCATACATTTGTTCGAGTTTTTGCTTTTCGATTAATTGTTTGCCGTATTCGGATGGTTTTCTTTTTCTTGAATTACCGTGTTGGCCAGGACCATAAGGTCTTTTGGCAAGTTCTTTGCCAGTTTCAAGAGTTGAAAAATTCAAACGGCGGGAACGTTTATAATCTGAACCAGTGTATCTCATGATTTTTCTCCTTTCACTTAAAAGCATTAAGCAAGAGGCACAAATTCTTAACTCCGGATGTTATGGATTTGAATTTCATCACTCGAGCAAGTAACTACTTTTCCACGTTAGTTCCAACATCGGACGAGCTAATATCTGCATGCTCTAATCAATGCAAAATATATCTTAAAGATATCTTGCTATGATGTCAACTAGAAAATTGGGCTTATTTTATTGATAAAATGCAGTTTATTTATGTTTATATTTGTTTTTATCTTCTGGCGTGATTTTTCTTATCACTTTACAAGGATTGCCAAAGGCAATGACATTGTCAGGAATATCTTTGGTGACTACCGAGGAGGCTCCGATGATGGAATTTTCGCCGATAGTTACTCCTGGAAGAACAACGACATTTGCGCCTAGCCAAGCACCTTTTTTGATGGTGATTGGGAAAGCAATTTCTAAACCAGCTTTTCTTTGTTCCGAGTCGATGGCGTGGCCGGCGCAGCTAAAGATGCAGTTAGGGGCGATAAATACATCATCTTCAAGTGTTATTTTATTGCAGTCTAGAAAAACGCAGTTGTAGTTAATAAATACATGATTTCCTAGATGAATGTTGTAGCCATAATCGCATTGAAATGGTGGAAGCAAAGTAACATTTTCTCCGATGCTGCCTAAGAGTTTTTCTAATATTTTTCGTCTTTTCTTCGCATTTGATGGCTTGACTTTATTGTATTTATAGCAAGCATCGCTAGAGTGAGCTCTTTCTTTTAATAATTCTTCATCGCTATCAGCGTCGTATAGATAGCCTGCTTTTGCTAGTTCTTTGTTTGTCATAGAAGATATCATATTCAAATTTCATATTTTTGCAAATGAGTTTTAAAGATAAATTTTAATGTATCTTTACTAACTATTTTCTCGACCTGAATATTTCCAATGTTTTTATTTATAAAAGGTATAGTGATTGTGCTACAATTTTGAAGTGAGAAAATTTATGCAACCAACTGAGACATCAGCAAGTCTACCTACTCCAGTTATTATTCTTATTGTTTTCGGGATAATTGTTGGGATTGCTTTACTTGGTTTTTTAGTGTTCAAATTATTTATTGAGAAGCTTCGTTTACGAAAGCAAATTCGTGAATTAGATCAACGCTTCCAATATTTGCATGCTCTTTTAATCGGGCAGGATGCCCAATATGTTAAACGATTAGAGATTATTTCTCGAAGCAATCTTTTATATGTTGAGATTCACACCAAATTTTTAAAACGCTTTAAAGAAGTTCGCGATAAGCATGATGCACATGTTCAATCAACTATCAACCACTTAAAAGATTTATGTGATGATAAGAAATACAAAATGCTTAAGTCTGCGATTGCAGAAGGAAAAGATGCGATTAGTTCATATGAAAATGAAGTCAATTCTTTGAATAACGATTTATTAGCGGTTGTTCGTCCAGAAGAGGAATGTCGACAAGCTTCTTTGTCTTTGAAAGAAAGATTAAGAGCGATTAAACAAGACTATTATTCTAAACAAAGCGATCTACAAATGATGAATTCATCATTCGAAGAAATTTTTGAATATATTGATAATTTGTTTAGTGAATTCGAAGAAAATATCGAAAGAGCTCAATATGATGATGCGAAAGCGATCTTGCCTAAAATCGATAAGATTCTTTTAGAAATGTCTAACGCGATGAGTGAATTACCGAATTTATGTGCGATGGTCATTAGCTATATTCCAGATAAAATCGTCTCTTTAGAAAACGCCTATGAAATCATGCAACAGGATGATTACCCACTTCACCATCTTTGCGTTTCCTCTTCGATTAAAGAAATGAAAACCCGCATCGGGCAACTAACTCAACGCATTAAACGCTTTGATTTAAGAGGTGTCGGAAACGAACTTGATGATATGGTTAGCCGAATTGATGAATATTTCGTTTTATTCGATGAGGAAAAACAAGCACGAACTACTTTTGAAGAAAATAATGAAAAAACTTATCAAGTTGTTAACACGATTGAGAAAAGATTCATTAAACTTTGCAATACCATTCCAGAAGTCGATAAGATTTACACCATTAATGAGTCTCACAAGATGTTAATCAATTCTATTCAAACTAACATCAATAAATTAGGAGCTTTAAAGCGTTCATTAGATACTTTCATTCACAGCGCAACAAAACAGCCATATTCACTTTTAGTGAATAAGATGAAAGAAATCGAAGATGCTTCTAAAACTGTTATCAATTCTCTTGATGATTTTGATAAATATCTTGCTTCTTTAAAAGTTAGTTCTGAAAAAGCTTATAGTCTATTGCCTTCTTATTATTTAAAAGGTCGCGATGCTGAAAAGATGTTAAGAGATATTGATGTTGAAAAAGTCACATTAAAATATCAAGAAAAAATCGACCATTTCTATGAACTTTTAGAAGAGACAAATAAACTTCTTCACTCTTCTCCGATTGATGTTGATAAAGTCAATGACTGCGTCAAAGAACTTCATGATATCAATAATGAATTGTTTGATGATGGTGCATTAAAGCAAGATTACAATATGATGCTTTTAGCTAAAAATGGCATTCTTTACGCTAACCGCGATCGATATCGACTTAGCGACATTGATGCTTTAATAAAACAAGCCGAAGGCTTATTCGATAACGGCGACTTCGAAAATAGTTATGTAGTAGCTGGAGATGCTTTAAAGAAAATTCAAGCTGTTAATCATGAAAGTAAATGATTGTCTTTATTTAGACAGCGCTTCTACAACTAAACCAAGCGATGAGATTTTGTCGCTTTTTTCAAAGGTTGAAAAAGAATATTTTGCCAATGTCAACAGCGTGCATCAACTTGGAGTAAAAGCTAATGTCTTATTAAATAAGGCTCGTGAATCAATTCTTGATTCTTTTAAAGTTGATAATCATCGCGTTATTTTTACTTCTTGCGCCACCGAGGCAAATAATTTAGCTATCAAAGGCTATGCTTTCGCTTATAAAAATAGGGGAAATCATATCATCACGACAAGCATTGAACATCCTTCAGTTTTAGAAGCTTTTAAAGATTTAGAAAAATTTGGTTTTGAAGTGACGATTTTGCCAGTCTCGCATAAAGGAGTTCTTCGCTTAGCTGATTTATCTTCCGCCATGCGAAATTCAACAATTTTAGTTTCTACTATGGCGGTTAATAACGAGATAGGAAGCATAAATAATATTGCTGAAATCGCTAAAATTGTTCATTCCTATCCAAAAGCAGTTTTACATGTCGATGCCACTCAAGCAGTTGGAAAGATTGAACTTGATTATTCTTTGCTTGATATGTTTACCCTTTCTTCACACAAGATTCATGGTCTTAAAAACAGTGGGGCATTAATTGCTAGAAAAAATTTGAATTTTCTTCCTCTTCTTTCCGGTGGTGGACAAGAAGATGGTTTTAGAAGTGGAACTCAGTCGGTCTCGATGGCAACTACTTTAGCAAAAGCAATTAAAATTGCTCAATCTAATTTGAAAAAGAAACTAATGCATGTTTATCAAATAAATTCATTTCTTCGAAGCGAACTTTCAAAAATTGATGGCATAATAATCTCTAGCAGCGATGATTGTTCTCCCTACATTTTGAATTTCTCTTTATTAAAGAAAAAAGCGAGTGTGGTGGTTGAGGCCCTTTCTTCGATGGGGATTTATGTTTCAACAGTTTCGGCTTGCCATTCAAAAAAAGAAAAGATGAGTTATGTTTTAAAAGCTCTTGGTAAAAGCGATTTAATCGCTTCAAATAGCATTAGAGTCTCACTTGATGAAGATATTAATCTTGAAGATATCGCTTTTTTTATAGATTCACTTAAAAAGATATTGGAGTCGATTAGATGAAATATGATTACATTATGGTTCGCTTCGGCGAACTTTCCACGAAAGGTAAAAATAAAAAAGATTTTATCCGCACTTTAGCTAGAAATATTAAGAATAGCTTAAAGGGTTTTTCTAATTTAGAATTTGAAACTAAATTTGATCACATTTATATAAAACTTAATGACAATGATGAAAATGAAGTGATTGATGTGCTTAAAGAAGTGCCAGGTATTCATTCTTTATCGCTAGTTTATCGTACAGATGATGATATTGAAAACTTAAAAAAAGTTGCTTTGGAACTCATCAAATTAGAAGAAGGTAAAACATTTAAAATACATTCGAAGAGAGCGAATAAAAACTATCCAATTATCTCAGATAATCTCAATAGAATTCTTGCCGGTGTTATTTTAGAAAATACTCCTTTAAAAGTAGATGTTCATAATCCGGACATTTTGCTCTCGCTAGAGATTAGAAACGAAGGAGCCTACTTCTTTACTAAAACGATAAAAGCCAGTGGCGGTTATCCTTTAGGCATGTCTGGAAAAGTGATGCACATGCTTTCAGGCGGTATTGATTCGCCAGTGGCGGCTTATCTACTTCTAAGAAGAGGCATAAGCATTGAATGCATTCATTTTGCTTCACCTCCTTACACCAATATTGGAGTTATTGAGAAATTAAAAGATTTGTTAGCAAAATTGAACAAATATCAGCCATTAATTCGCTTAAATGTCATTCCTTTTACTAAGATTCAAGAAGAAATCTATAAAGTTAGCGATGAAAGTTATGCGATTACTTTGATGCGACGCATGATGTTTAGACTTGCTACAAGTCTAGCCAAGAAAAGACATTGTCTTGCTCTTTCTAGCGGTGAATCGGTTGGGCAAGTTGCTTCGCAAACGCTTGATTCTATGCTTGTTATAAATGAAGTTAGCAACATGCCAATTCTTCGCCCATTAGTCGTCATGGATAAAGAAAATATCATTGCTTTATCTCGAAAAATTAATACCTACGATATTTCAATTAGGCCTTATGAAGATTGCTGCACAATTTTTGCTCCTAAAAATCCAAAGACTAAACCTAATTTAGAAAAGTGTCTTGAATTTGAAGCAAAAGCCGATTTTAACTCCTTGCTTAAAGAAGCTTTAGATAATGTTGAAGTCATCTACATTAAGCAAGAAGATGACTTGATTTAATCTTTTTCTACAAAATTAAATTCGAAACAATCGAGGAAAAACTTGCGTTTTTGAAGCAGATTCAGAATTTAGCATCTAAAAAAGCGCCACTGAGGCGCCTTTTAAGAATTTTTGATGGCGATTATTTTGCCTTTTTAGCAACTTCAACTAAGTCAGCAAAGGCTTTAGGATCACTAATTGCAAGTTCAGAGAGCATCTTGCGGTTAACTTTAATGTTAGCTTTGTTTAATCCGGCGATAAATCTTGAATAGGAGATATCGTTTAATCTGCAAGCAGCATTAATACGTTTAATCCAAAGCTTGCGGTAATCGCTTTTTAGTTTCTTACGATCGATATAAGAATATCTTAGTGAGCGAAGAACTTGTTCTTTTGCAGTTTTGAATAAGAGATGTTTGCTGCCAAAATAACCTTTTGCTCTTTTTAGAACTTTTTTGCGGCGTGCACGAGTGGCGACGCTATTTTTTACTCTAGCCATTTTCTATCATCTCCTTATTGAATCAAGGTTTTCACTCTTTTGTAGTCGGTCTTATCGACGAGTGAAGCCTTTCTTAAATGTCTTTTTTGCTTGGTTGTTTTTCTTGGGGCAAGGTGCGATGTATATGCACTATGTCTTTTAAGTTCTCCGCTTCCGGTGACTTTTACACGTTTAGTGAGAGCTTTTTTGGATTTCATTTTTCCCATAATTTTACCTCCTATTTATTTCGTTTTGGGCGAGATTACTCCGGTGAGCCAGCGGCCATCCATTGATGGTTTTTTCTCAACGACTGCAACCTCTTCAAGTAAAGCGATAAATCTATTCATAACTTCTTCACCAACTTCTAGATGTGACATTTGTCGTCCACGATAGCGAACACCGACTTTGACCTTATTGCCATCTTCGAGGAAACGTCTAGCTGCTTTGACTTTGGTTTCTAAATCGTGACTACCAATTTGAGGCGTCAATTGAACTTCTTTAATTTCGATTGTATGCTGTTTTTTCTTATTTTCTTTGGCTTTCTTTTGCTGTTCGAAACGGTATTTTCCATAATTTAGTATTTTGCATACTGGTGGATTTGCGTTAGGAGCAACGCAGAGAAGGTCAAGATCTCTTTCTCCAGCAATGTTGTAGGCTTCTTTTGAAGACATTTTGCCTAATTGATTTCCATTTTCATCAATTAGTAAGACTTCTGGGAAGCGAACTCGTTCATTGACGAGGTCGGTATTTTCTCTTTTAGGACGTTGTGGTCCAGCTTTAATTGGATAGTTATTGATAATCGATCACTCCTTTACATGAAAACGGGCACGAAGTGCGCCCGTTTAATAAACTAAATTGTCTTAGTTGTAGCATTTACCAATCAATTAATCGATCTGGTGAGAAGCTTGGGCGCTCTTCTTTCTACGTTTTGCGAAAATAATAGTACTAGAAGTATCAACTAGATTCAAGTGTTATTTTTGGATTTTTGTACTTAGCAAGTTGTAATAGCTAATTCTGTCTTGTAAAGCTTTTAAAATTTAGCTTACCTGCGAAGATTAGTAGTGACAATTTTATTAATTAAATCATTGATATTAAGTATATTGGCAGAATTGTTTTATCCTCTTCTACTTTTATATTTTTTACCCCGAAAACAAAACGATTTTCTTTTAATTGAGGGTATTTGTTTTTTAAGTTATCAAGAGATGAAGTTGTAAAATTCTTTGAGCTTTTTATTTCTAAGGC
>CAVDXG010000003.1:0-74078 GCA_963612925.1 Coriobacteriaceae bacterium
TTGATATAAGAGGGTGGGACTAATCAGCAGAACCATTGACCTGTCGATAAGCTAGCAATAGTGAATTCACGAATAACAGAGTGGCAATAAGCTGATCGAATCTTCGGAACTTCAATAATTTATCAAACAAGCTGTTACTTTAGTAAGTTGGTGCTTGACAACGGGTCACATCATAACAGAAAAACCTTTAAATTTTTTATTTCCTATTATTTGGAGATGACTTTTTTATTTAACAAGATTTCTTAATGGAAATGTATAATATTATCAATGCGAATTCTTATAATTTGTCAATATTATTACCCTGAAAGATTTTCAGTAGTGGATATTGCTGAAGAGCTTAATAAACGCGGCCATCAAGTAAGCGTCGTTACGGGCAAGCCAAACTATGGTCTTCATAAGATTTTGCCCGAATACAAAAAAGTTAAATATGAAATCATCAATGGCGTAGAAGTTTTTCGCGTCAAAATCTTTCCTCGAAAATATTCGAAAACATCGATATATTTGAACTATCTATCGTATTATTTCTCAGCAAAAAGATTTGTGAGAAGTTTTAAGCAAGAATATGATGTCGTTCTTTCTTTTTCCTTATCGCCAATCATTTCTATTGCTCCAGCTATTTTATATGCAAAAAAGCATCACTTAAAACACATACTTTTCTGCCAAGATATTTGGCCTGAATCTACGGTTATAACTCACGCAGTTAGATATAACTCTTTGATTTATAAAATCTTATATGTTTGGAGCAAATCTTTATACAAAAAGTGCGATGAAATAATTGTTTCTTCACCTTCCTTTATTGATTATTTTCATAATGTTTTAAACATAAAAGATAAAAATTTTGTCCATATAAATCAACCGATTTTACTGAGCAAAAATAATGAATTAGAGCCGATTAAATACGCTCATAAGCATAACTTTGTTTACGCCGGAAACATCGGGAAAATTCAACTTACTGATAAACTTGTCAAAGCTATGTCGCTTTTAAAAGATGAAGATGTTTGCTTGCATTTAATGGGGATGGGCAGCGAGCTTGATAACATTAAAAAGCAAATCGAAGACTTAAATCTATCTGATAAAGTCATCTATCATGGTGCTTTCCCAATTGAAGAAGCGGAAAAATATTATGTAAATGCCGACGCCTTAATCGTGTCGCTTAAATCTGAAGGCTATGTTGGAAAAACAATTCCTAATAAAGCCATTCAATATATGAAATATTCTAAGCCATTAATCGGCGTTATTTCTGGTGATGGGAAAGAACTTCTTTCTAAAGCAAACGGGACTTTATTTTCTAGCGAAAATATTGATGATATCGCAGAAACATTTAGAAAGATGATTCAGTTAAGTCAAGAAGAAAAGAAGCAATTAGGGTTAAATAATAGCCAATATTTTGCTGAGCATCTTACAAGTGAAAAATTAGTCGATTTGCTTGAGAAAGAACTTTTAAAAAGCGTTAATCATTAAGCAAGACTTTTTGATGCGCATCCGCCATTTTCTCAATGGTGTTTTCTTTTGCGGTTTTAAGCGCCTCGTTTTTATCAATGGAAATAACTTTATCTAATGCTAAATCTAAATTATTCCTATCTAGATTTTTTAAAATATATCCGTTTTTGCCGTTGACGATTAATTTTCGTGAAGCATTAACATTCGGTAAAGAGATAACTGGTAGTCCTTGCGATAGTGCTTCGTTAATGACATGGCCATAGATATCTTCTAAGCTTGGGAAGATAAATGCATCTGAAATTCGGTAGTATTCAAAGAGCTTTTCGTGTTTTAAATATCCAAGCAAAATTACGTTTTTGATGGTGTTTTGCCTTAAATATGTCTTTATTTTATCTTCTTCTTTGCCAATTCCGGCAATTAGTAGAAGCTTATCTAAATCCTTTGGCCAAACTTTGATGAGTTCTAAATAATTCTTTCTTTTAATGAGCTGTCCGCAGGAGATGAAAACATGCTCAGATTTTATATTTAGTTTCTCTTTTTCTTCTTTTATTTCATCTTGAGTAGGTAGTGATGTAACGATTTCGTTTTCATAAATTGTGGAATAAGGATAATTATGGATTTTATTTTTATTCGCCCCATAAAAGAGAAGATATTCATTTGATCTTTCATCAGGTGAGAAATAAAAAGAGGCGTGAGAAATATATTTTCTTTTAAGATGTCGAATTATTGGATTCTCTTTATTCTTAATAATTCCACCATTGATGTATAGGCAATATGGAATCTTTTTCCTGATGAGATAATTTATAGCTTTCATCTCGGAAAATTGTGAATAGCCATTCATAATAATCAAATCATACTTATTATTTTTTAAATGGTTTTTGACTCCGTTAGAGATAATATTTTCTTTTCCAATATAAGTTCCCTTGATTTTGACATTTTTAAACAAATATGAGTTTTCACTATAAAAAGATTTGTTTCGATCGCTATTTTTGTCTCGCTCGAATATGACAGTTAAATCAACATATTTGGATAATTCATTCAAGAATCGAACCTTATAAGGGGCGGGGTGATTAAAGACGAACAAAACTTTTTTCATTGAAAATATTTTACTACATATCGAAGTAATAACTAACAAGTATGTACATGGAAAGTTGGCTATAATAATGGAAGATATGGATGAAAGTTGGAATTCATTTTTCGATAAGATAAAGGAGAAAGAATATTTTGCTTCTTTGATGAAATTTCTTGGTGAAGAATATTCAACAAAGACAATTTATCCTAAAAAAGAATTGTTGTTTAACGCTTTTGACTTAACGCCTGTTAAAGATATAAAAGTAGTAATCCTTGGTCAAGATCCATACCATAATCCTAATCAAGCTATGGGCTTATCCTTTTCGGTTCCTAAAAATGAGCCCTTGCCTCCTTCTTTAAGAAATATTTATAAAGAAATCGAAAATGATTTGAATGTTCAAATGGCTAAAAACGGAGATTTAACTTATTTAGCTAAACAAGGTGTCTTTTTAATTAATGCCTATCTAACTGTAATAGCCCATAAACCTTTATCTCATAAGAGAAAAGAATATGACTTATTGATGAAAGATTTATTTCTATTTTTAAATGATTTAAATCAGCCGATTGTATTTATGCTATGGGGAAATTTTGCTAAAAAATACCGAAAATATCTAACAAATTTAAATCATTTAGTTCTTGAAAGTAATCACCCATCACCGTTAAGCGCGAATCAAGGTGGCTGGTTTAATTCGCATCAATTCTCAACTTGCAACGCATATTTAAGTAGCCATAAAGTTTCGCCTATTGATTGGAAAAATAGTTAATTTTATAATAGTAGCAACCGGAGCTTCATTGTTGAGGCTGAGAGGAATCTAATTGAGGGTTCGACGGCACCTGATCCAGATAATGCTGGCGGAGGTAGATGCAGATGCTTTTTCCTCCGAGGTTAGGAGGATTTTTTATGAAAAATATTAAAAATACAAAATTGAGTTATTTCCTTCCTTTGATTTGCTCAATCGCTGCGATTTTATCGCTTTTAGGAGTGGACTTAATCTACAAGATTGAAAACGGAGGTAGTTCAGAATCTTTCTCTCTTCATTTATGGGATTTATTTAACGCTAATTTAACTCCAATATGGCCAATAATCGTTATATTAGTTTTAATTTCTTTAGGTGGTTTACTACCTTTACTATATCTAATAAAACAATTAGAGAAAAACGAAAATATTGCGATTATTTCAACATTTCTTTTCTTAATAGGCTTAGTTTTCTTAGTGGCTGAAAAAGAACTTTTCAGCATTTTTGCTAAGAACATTATTGATGACTTTAAATCCGCTAAAGTTAGTTATGGAATTGCTCTAGCGATTCTCTTCTCCTCTTTTGGAGCAATTATTTCTTTATTCGCTTCGCCAAAGCAATATGGAGATAATGTTAAAGCTATTACTGAAGATGGAATTCTTATAGCTTTAGCTTTCGTTTTGAGCTTTGCCAAAATTCCAATTGGTGCAACAGGCGGTTCAATTAATTTCCAAATGCTCCCGTTATTCATTATTGCTTTGCGACGTGGACCATTACATGCCTTTGTTTCAGGTGGCATCATCTATGGATTTTTATCTTGTTTAGTCGATGGATACGGCTTTCTCACCTTCCCATTTGATTATTTGTTAGGATTTGGCTCTGCTGCTATTTTGGGATTATTTAGAACATTAATTCTTGATGAAAATAAGAACTTTGCGTATCGTTTAGCATTTATCTTTGTTGGTGGCCTACTTGCCACACTTATGAGATTTATAGCTTCAACTGCTAGTTCGATGATTTACTATGAATATCCACTTGTGGGTGCTCTTGAATATAACGCTATTTACGTTCCTCTTTCCGGAGCAATCTCAGTTGCGGCTTTAATGGTTTTCTTTAAACCATTTACCTATATCAACCGTCATTATCCTATCGGAGAGAATGAATAATTTTATTCATTTCCTTATTGGTCTATTTTGTGTTATATTCCTATAAGGAATTGAACTATGAAAAAGAAAAGTGAAACAAAGAAACCCGAAACAGTTAATGAAGAAACTGCAAAATTAGAAACTGAAGAAGTTACATCAGTTGACACTTCTTCTATAGAAGCAAAAGCAGAGAACACTGCTTTAGAAAAAGAAGAACCCTTACATCAAAAAGTTGTTGAATCTTTCGAATATGTTGATGATTCTTTAAAACAAATCGAAGAAGATAGAAAGCTATTTCTAGCTAATTTTAAAAAGCAAAATGTTATCAAATGGGTCGTTGGCCTTATTTGTTTAGCAATTGTTGTAACAACTTGGATTTTAGTTCCTAATCTAGGAACAAAGGACAATGTTAGGGCGGATTGGGTCTTGCCAGTCATGATTGTGATTATTGTTCTATGTTTAGTAGCTACTTTTACTTATAGCGTATTGTTAAAGAAAAGTATCAATAAGAAGACACGACTTTATTTTGATAATTATTATGAGAATTTAAATAAATTTGTTTTCCAAGATAAAACCTATAGCGATGTTACTTTACAAAAACCAGGCAAGATTTCGATGCAAGAATTCACTGATAACAAAATTTATGCTGATGTTATCGATGTTGGCTCTCGCGGACTAACCGAATTTAAATATAACAATTTATTGATGATGGAAGTTGAAGCAGCTGCTCAAACAAAAAATGAAAAGAGAATGTTACCAGTCTTTGTTGGCAAATATTTAGTTGGTCCATCTTCTTATCCAGATGAAGATGTTATTCTCATTTATATCAAAGGTGATAATAGGTCACTACCACCGACAAATATATCTGAACTTAAGAATGTTTTAGATGAAGAGACTTATTTGATTTATACAAATAATTCAAACTGGAAAAAATATGTTTCCAAAGACGCTTTGAATAAAATTAAGAAAATTAAAACCGGTGGCCAACTTGTTGATGTTGCAATATCGCTTTGCAATGGTAAAAGTTATGTTTGTTTAGGCTATGATGATCCGATGATGGTTCTTCCTTTAGAGCACGCTTTTGATCCTTCTCCAATGATGGAATTCAAAGAAGAGTTATTGGAATTTTGCCAGCTAATTGAGGCTTTTAATAAATGAATTCTTTAAGAAATCAATGGATTATTGTGCAAGCTTACAAGCACAATGGAGAACTTCATAGACAGTGGAGCCATTCATTAGTGGTGGAAGACAATACTGATTATTTTGTGACTGTTTCCATTCGAGCTTCTGTTACTGAAAGCGATGGAAGAAAATGGCACACGAAAGAACCAGCCGTTTTTATCATGTCGAAAAAAGAATGGTTCAATGTCATTGCGATGATCAAAGAAGATGGCGTTTGTTTTTATGTAAACATCGCTTCTCCGACAATTTATGACAAGGGATTTTTAAAATATATTGACTACGATTTAGATGTAAAACTTTATGTCGATGGCTCGACTAGACTCTTAGATGTCAGCGAATACCATCGTCACGCCAAAGAACAACATTATCCTGATGATATTAGACATATTCTTACCCAAACTGTTGATAAAATGTATGAACTTATGAATGAAAAAAAATATCCATTCGATGCGAATGCAGTCGATAGATATTTAAAAGAATTCAAAAAAATCGTTAATTAATTAATTAATTTGACTATTTTGTCTACTTCTTCCATACCTGGTTCGATTCGTCTTCTTTTTCCTTCATAGGTGCAGGCATCACCGACGATAAAAATATTTTTCTTGGCTTGGTTGTTTTCATCTACTACAAAAAAACCATTTTCCTTCTTTAGATTGAAATCATATGAAGAGACGATGTTTCCGTAATTTACTAGGATGTAATCGACAGGAACATATATCCAGTCTTCTTTGCCAACTTTTTGGATTATTAATGTATCGGCCTTGCCATCTTTAATTTCTAGTTCATATGGAACATATGGAGTAAAGATATCGATGTAAGGTATAACATTATTTAAAGTATCAATATTGCCCCTAAATTCTTTTCTTCGATGTATCAAAACTACCATGTTAGCAAAATTTGCTAATTGTTTTGCCCAGTCGATTGCGGAATCTCCGCCGCCTAAGACGGCAACGTCTTTGTCTTTTAAGAATTTATAATCAGTAAGGCTATATAGAATATTAGAACATTCATTCGCATGTTCAATTTCGAGTTGTCTAGGAGTGGAAAAGCCTAAACCAGTAGCAATGATTAAATATTCGCATTCATAAAAACCTTTATTAGTTTTAACTGTGATTGTTTCATTTTGTTCAACATCGAGGACTGTTTCATTTAGATACACATTATCCATATTGATTTGACTTCTAAGGTATTGGACATAGTGATAAGCTTTCATCGGCTTAACTGATGGAATATCAAGAATCTCTTTCTCAGGATAAAGCCTTGTTAATTGGCCGCCGAGATAATCCTTTGCCTCAATCAGCAAATAATCTTCGAATTTCGTCGCAGCATATAGACCGATTGGACCTCCGCCGATGATGATCACTTTCTTTTTCATATTAATAAAATTATAACAAAGTTATATAATTAACAAGTCGCAATTATGAACAAATTTAGCTTATTTACTTCCTCATCGGATGAAACGCAAAAACTTGCTGCTGATTTATCACACCTATTCCGTTCTGGAGATGTAATTCTTCTTGAAGGTGATTTAGGCGCCGGCAAAACCACTTTCGTCGGTGGGTTTTTAAAACAGCTTGGTTATAACGGACATGTTATTTCTCCAACTTTCAATATTTTGAAATGTTATTTTGATGTTAAACCAAATGTGTTTCATATCGATGCATACCGACTTGAAGATTCACATCAAGATTTAGGCTTAGAGGAATTTATTGAAGGTGATGGAATTTGCTTAATTGAATGGCCGATATTTATAAAAGAGTTGATTCCAGCGAAACATTTGACGATTGCTCTATATCGAATTGATGACAATAAAAGGAAAATCGTCATTTTATCAGAGGACAATTTCTATCAAAATATTTTTACATTTTTAAAGGATCATTATGTATCAGTTGCTTCTTGATAGTTCAAATAAATATTTAACAGTCGCTTTAGCGAAAGATGGCGTTCTTTTCGATCAAACTTTCTACGAAGCTTGGCAAAGACAAAGCGAAGTTATGGTTAGTGAAATCGATAATATTTTAAAAAGAAATAATTTGTTTAAAGATGAACTGTCAGCAATTGTTGTTGGTGTTGGTCCGGGCTCATATACAGGTGTAAGAATTGCTATTACTATCGCTAAAATTATGGCGTATGCTTTGAAGATAAAATTGTACAAAGTTAGCTCTTTATCGCTATTAAAAGCAGGCAATTTGCCAACAATTTGCTTATTCAATGCTAGAAGTGGTCGTTCTTATTTTGCTGTTTATGAAGGCGAAAAAGCGCTTGTGGAAGACACAATTTTATCTAACGAAGAAGTCTTAAAATATTGTGCTAAACATCCAGACTATAAGTTAGTAGGCGACACCTATGTTATTAACAAAGAGAGCGAGCCATTAAACATATCACTTAATCTTTCATTAGCTATTAAAGATGAAAATTTAGTCAGCGATATCTTCTCGCTTAATCCGGTTTACTTAAAGGATTTACTAAAATGATTAACATAAGAAGAGCTACATTAGCTGATTTAGATAAAATCTATGAAATCGAAGAGACTTCTTTTATTAATCCGTGGAAGAAATCTGATCTTGAATATGAATTAGTGAAAAATCCGGTCAATGTATTTCTTGTTGCTGAAGTTGATAATTCAATCGTAGCGTTTTTAAATTTTATGGTCACTTTTAACAGCGCCTCAATTGTTCAAATTGCGACAAAAAAAGAACAACGTGGTAAACATTATGCAACATCTTTATTAAATGAGATGTTTCATATTCTCCCTTCCTCTGGCGATGAAAAAGTTGATTTTATTACTCTAGAAGTTCGTGAATCTAATAAGGTTGCTTTTGAGATGTATAAAAAAGTTGGCTTTGAATTTATCACTATTAAAAAGAATTATTATTCAAATGGCGAAGATGCCTTATATATGGTTAAAAGGATGTAATTATGGCTACGATTTTAGGGATTGAATCAAGTTGTGATGAAACTGCAATTGCGATTTATCGCGATGGCGAGCTTCTTTCAAATGTAGTTGCCACCCAAATTAAAATGCATCAAAAGTTTGGCGGAGTTATGCCTGAACTTGCTTCTAGATTGCACGCCGAAAACATTTTATATGTTTTAGATGAAGCACTTACTAAAGCAAACATTTCATTAGAAGAAATCGACGCTTTTGCTTTTACTCGCGGTCCCGGTCTTGTCGGCGCACTTCACATCGGCATGCAAGCTTCAAAGACGCTTGCAATGCTATACAATAAACCTCTTATTCCGGTTCATCATTTAGCTGCGCATATTTATGCGAATGAATTTGTTAAACCTTTAACTTTTCCGCTTCTTTCAATTGTTGTCAGCGGTGGTAACACCGAATTCGTCTACATGAAAGAGCCACTCAGTTTTGAAATTATTGGCGAAACAAAAGATGATGCGATTGGGGAATGCTTTGATAAAGTTGCTCGAACGCTTGGTCTTCCTTATCCTGGAGGAATACCTATTGATAAATTGTCTAAAGAAGGCAAACACAGCTATAAATTGCCTTTCCCATTGCACGATGATTCGCTTAATTTCTCCTATTCAGGATTAAAAACAGCCGTTATTAATTTGGTCAATAATGAGAAACAAAAAGGGCATGAAATCAATGTGCCAGACATGTGCAAATCATTTCAAGATGTTGCAATTTCAATGATTATGGATCGCTTAGACAAGGCGCTTGATCGATACAATATAAAGCAAGTTGTCTTAGCTGGCGGAGTTTCTGCGAATTCCTATTTAAGAGAAAAGATGCACGAGCGACTCGATAATACTGACATCGATTTAATTGTTCCACCTATTTGGTGCACAACCGATAATGCAGCAATGATTGTTCGATTAGCATCGCATTTATATGAGAAAAAACTATTTGCTAATTTAGATATTTCTTGTGATCCAAATTGGCGAATTGACGAATACGACAAGTTTTAGATTTATATAACCGCTTTCATTCATTAATCATTTTTATCAATATTTTAAGTTGCGATAATGAATGAAGAAAATGTTTAGCATTAATCAAGTAGCATTCTACACATTAACTCTTGCTGGCTTGGGATTATTTCTTTTTGGAATTTCATCTTTATCTTCAACTTTAAAGGTGATGGCTTCTTCAAAACTTTCCAAGCTCATCAACAAATTTAGTAACAATCCTTTCTTTGGCCTACTTTTAGGAACTGGATTTACTGCGATTATTCAGTCTTCTAGCGGAACAAGTGCTTTAACAATCGGTTTAGTTAGAGCAGGTGTCATGAGCTTTACCCAAGCAAGTGCAATTATCATCGGAGCAAACATTGGTACAACAGTAACATCTTTTATAGTCTCAATTCCTTTCGTGGAATATTTTCCACTTGTTCTATTTTTAGGATCACTTATTCTACTTTTTGCAACTAAAAAGAAATGGGCTAATATCGGAAATCTTTGCTTTGCTTTTGGAGCTCTCTTTTTAGGACTTTGGCTCATGGAATTAAATCTTTCTTCTATAGCTGATGAGCAGTGGTTTATTTCCTTTTTTAGCGTCTTAAATGACTCACCGTGGTTAGGCTTACTTTTAGGCACTTTAGCCACGATTTGCCTGCAATCTTCCAGCGCAGTCATCGGAGTTGTGCAAGGATTGTTTGCTTTAAGTGCTGGTTCTTCTATCTCACTATTCGGCATTCTTCCTGTTATCTTTGGAGCAAATATTGGTACCACATCAACCGCCTTATTAGCCTCAATTGGAGGTAGCAAAGAGAGTAAAAAAGTGGCCATCTTCCATGTCCTATTTAATGTCACTGGCGCTCTCCTATTTATGGGCGTTATCTATATTTTTAAAGATTATTTGTCTAATCCTACTAATTTTGGTTATTTAAATGAAGATGGTTCCTTCTCTTGGTATGTTTCGCCAATGTTCCAGATCGCTATTTGCCATTTAATCTTTAATTTTGTCACCGGCTTATTGTTCTTTGCTTTACTTAAGCCAATAACTAATTTAATTAATAAGATCATTCCCTCTGATAAAACAATTAAAGAATTAAAGCCAATTAAACCATTAGATTATAAGCTCATGAAAGAATTCCCAAGCGAAGGACTTCAGCTTGCAAAAGATAGAAGCTTATCGATGTTTTCTTATGATTTAATAATGTTTGATACGATTAAAGAATATTTGAAGTCATCTAAAAGCGAGGATGCTAATTTTGCTATAAACATCGAAAACAATATTGATTTAATCGATCGACAACTAAATGAATATTTATCGATGTGCGATAAAAGCAATTTAACTCCTGAAGAGATATCAACTTTGTTAAGCGTTTTAAAAGCAAGTAAAGACATAGAACGAATTGGTGATTATGGCGAAAACATCATCAATTTCTTCATAGCTATAAAAGAACATAAAGATTATTTATCTGATAGAGAAAAAGAATTCTTTATAAACATTACTGACGATGTAATTTCTTTTCTAAATAGAACTTATAAAGTATATGAGAATGCTGATTTAGAAAAAGGCCTTGCAATCATTAAAGAAAGAAGAATTTTCGTTGATAAAATCAACACAATAATTAATGAGCATCTGCTTGATGAAACTCAGGTTGATAGTAAAATTAGTACTCGCTTTTTAGAACTAGTATTTGTTGATTTATTGAATTGCTATGAGCGCGTTGCCTCTCATTGCAGCAACATTTGTAAAATCTTCGGCACAGACAAGTCGTATTCGATAAGCGAAAAAGACGAAGAGCAGTTTATGTCGGTTGCTAGCCACAACTAATCTATCTTTACGCTTTAGTTAAAAAGCAATAATTTTTTGCTAATTATCAAAATTTGCGAACTGTTAGGCAAAAAAACTGCGAACAGATACATAAATAAGCCATATTTAAGCATATATATTGTGATTTTTTATTAGAAAAATATCGATTAAAAGCCATCTTTTAAAAATTTTTATATAAAAAGTGCGAACTGTTGATAAAAATTGCGAACTGAGTTAAACTAAAATTGCGAACTGGAGGTCATTATATGCGAATTGAATTTTATAAAAATGAAGCTAATGAATATTTGAAAAAGCGAAAAGCTGAATGTTCTCACATCGAATATAAAAGCAGCGAGGAACAACTCGATAAGATATTAAAAACTCTATGCGCTTATGCAAATAACTATTGTGAGAACGAATATTCTTTTATTTTTATTGGAGTTGAAGAGCTTAATAACGATAATGTGAAATCTATTCCTAAATTGCCAATTAAAGGAGTGGAGGAAGCACATTTAGAAACCGCTAAAAATAAAATTAATTCTTTAAGACCTTATATTTACCCAAATGCCAAATTTGAAATTTTAACCAATACTTTTGAAAGCAAGCATTATCTACTAATTGTGATGGAAAAGCAAAACGCTGGTCCTTATTCAGTTTCGGATAAAGTTGTTCACGATAAAAGATTTTCTCTTAAACCTGGTAGATATGTAAGAATCGAAAGTGAATCAAGATTAGCCTCAATTATTGAGGAATACGATTTGCTCAGAAAGTTTTCTAATTATCATTTTTCTTCAGATGTTAACAGTGTCGCAACAATTGACGATTTAGATTATGACTACATGAGAGAATATTTAAAACAGACGAGCAATCGAAGTCTCTCTGATACTTTGACAAAACGTGAAATTGCTACCATGCTCAATCTTTTTCCAAAGAATGAAACTATCACTTCTCGAGTTAGCAATTTTGCAGTTTTAATGTTTGCTAAAAGGCCTGATGAATTCATCCCGTATTCCTATGTTGAGATAATAACCGATACATTAGGCAGTAAAACTCGGATGGAAGCAAAAGATTTTAAAGGTCCAATTTGGAAGCAATATTTTATGGCTTTGCGTTTTATAGAAGATACTTTTATTCGGGTTATCACAGTTAGAGAAGACAATGTAGCGATCAATAAAAAGGTTAGTAATTTTCCTTTTAAAGCGATTGAAGAACTTTTAGCCAATGCAATAGTCCATAAAAATTATGAGGAAGGCAAAACTGTTCAAGTTTATGTAACTGATGAAGATATCAATATCATCAATTACAACAAGCCTCTTCCTCCTATTACATTAGTTGATCTTAATAATCGAACAATCTTTAAAGAAAGAGATTCAGTAAATCCTGAAATAAGAGACATGTTTAAGGATTTAGGCATTATTGAAAGCTATGGAACCGGAATTGGAGAAGCAAAAAAGGCTTGTTTAGAAAATGGAAATAAGATGCTTTACTATAAGCTGTTCGATGAAAATGTGAATATTACATCGGTGGTGATTCCTAGCAATGATGAATACAACAAATTGATGAATAGAAACAATAGCTCAAGAGATAAAGAAGTAGGGAAAGCGACGATTCGATCCAAGATTGCTGATAGTTCAAATAGCAAAAATGTGAAAAATAATTTAGATAAAATCTATGTGTCTTTAAAAGACAGCATCTTTTCACCTAAAGATGTTATGTCCGTATTAAATGTTGCTCCTAACACCGCGACAAAATATATTGATAAACTAAAAAAACTTAATTTATTGCAAAGTGTTAAAGGAGTTGGGCAAAGTAAATATCGATTTATTTAACCAACCATTATTTCAGAAATAATTTGCTAGTTAATAAGTTATGTAAATGCTATTATTCTTTTCGGTTTTTTATGAAAGTCAAAAATAATATTTATGTACTAACATTAAGTGGACTAATTCTAGCTTTAATGCTTATCTTTGGTTTCACTCCTCTAGGCAATATAAAGATGCTTGGCTTTTCAATAACTCTTATCGGAATACCAGTCGCCATTGTAGCTTGTGCATTTGGCCCATATTTTGGAGCCATCGCTGGATTTATTTGGGGCACTATTTCTCTTATTCAATCTTTCACTGGAATGGATAGCATCGCTACCTTGCTTTTATCTAGTGATATTCAACCAGCGATTAAATTCGGCGGTCTAATATCATTATGCTATTCGCGAATTATTGTTGGTTTTTTAACTGGATTAATTTATGATGCGATCAAAATTATTGATAAAAAGGGTATTGCCGCATCCTTTATATCTTCTATGGCGTTATCGATACTAAATACTGTTTTGTTCATGAGCATCTTCACTCTCTTTTTCTATCAAAGCGATGTGATACAAAATTTATGTCTCTCTAATAATCTAGATCCAAATAACGCTTTCTTATTTATATGCGGTTTTGTCGGCGTTAATTTCTTTGTGGAAGTTGCTTCAACTTTGCTTGTTGGAGGAACATCATCTATGCTCATTATCCGTTCGCTAGAAAGAATGAATTATAAATCGCCATTACCTCATCTATTCGTAAAAAAAGAAGACTAGATTGATTGAATTCAATTTTTGAGCAAAATATCGAACGCTATTTTGGTAATGGACATTAAACATATGTTGCATTTAATTTTTCAATTAACGAATGATGAAATTTCGATGATTTTAATATCTTTTTAAAAAAAGATTTAAGATAATAATAATGTTCGTGAGGTGTTAAAAATGGAAGAGAAGACTACTGGAGTTACTGTTAGCGATTTATATTTATTAATTCGAAATCCGGAAGATGAGGAAATGAAAGAAATCCTTAATTCTTTAGATGAAGTTTTTATTCAAGGCTGGATTCGAACAAATCGCGATAATGGATCAATTGGATTTATCGCATTAAATGACGGAACTTGTTTTAAGAATATCCAACTTGTTTATGATGAAAACACCCTTAACTATAAAGAACTTGCTCATCAAAATACTGGAGCTGCTATTTCATCGATTGGAAAATTTGTTTTAACTCCTGAAGCTAAGCAACCATTTGAGATTCGAGTTAAGGAATTCGAAGTAGAAGGAAGTGTTGCTAACGATTACCCTCTTCAAAAGAAAGCTCATTCGTTAGAGTTTTTAAGGGATATTGCTCATCTTAGACCTCGTGCGAACACCTTCAATGCTGTCTTTAGAATGCGAAATGCCATGGCGATGGCGATTCATGAATTCTTCCAAGAAAGAGGCTTCTTATATGTTCACACTCCTATTATTACCGGTAATGATGCCGAAGGAGCGGGTTCAACATTTTCAGTAGTTACTGATGATAAAGAACCATTCTTTGGAAAACCAGTTTCCTTAACTGTTTCTGGCCAACTTCATGTGGAAGCTTTCGCTCTAGCGTTTAGAGATGTCTATACTTTTGGCCCAACTTTCCGGGCGGAGCATTCAAACACTACACGTCACGCTTCAGAATTCTGGATGATTGAGCCAGAAATTGCCTTTGCAGATTTAAATGATGATATGGAACTTATTGAAGATTGTTTAAAGCACTGCATTGATGTTGCTTTGCATCAATGCAAGGATGAAATCGAATTCTTCAATAATTTCTTCGATAAAACTTTAATTGAAAGACTTCACCATGTCCTTCATAGCGAATTTAAACGCATCAGCTATACAGAAGCGATTGATGAACTTAAGAAAGCTGTTAAAAACGGTCATAAATTTGTAAACGACAAGATTGAATGGGGCATGGACTTACAAAGCGAACACGAAAGATATATCACCGAAACTGTTTTTAATTCCCCAGTTTTCGTCACCGACTACCCAAAAGAATTAAAAGCGTTCTACATGCGTCTTAATGACGACAATAAGACTGTCGCTGCCTGCGACTTACTTGTCCCTTATGTTGGCGAACTCGTCGGAGGTTCTCAAAGAGAAGAACGTTATGATCTATTAAAACAGCGCATGGAAGAATGTCATTGTCTAAAAGGACTTGAATGGTATTTAGATTTAAGAAAATACGGCGGCTGTAAGCATGCTGGTTTTGGCATCGGCTTTGATCGCTTACTCATGTATGTAACTGGTATTAACAACATCCGTGATGTTCAGCCTTACCCGCGTACGCACGAGCCTATTAAATATTAATTAAGATGACTGAAGAAGAAAAAGAGCAACTCCAATTAGAAAAAGAGCAACATTCTCGTAACCGCATTTTCGGTTTGCTTGTTGTTATTGCTCTAGTTTTGTTAATCATTTTGATTTACGAAATCGTTGTTTTTGTGAAATAAATTATTCCGGATTTATCGGAGCTCTTGCTACAGTATCCGGATCAAAATTAGCTAAAGATTTATTAAAGACTGTCTTTGATAATTTTATTAAGCGATATAATCTAGCAATATAAGCTTGAACATCATATAAAAACCAAATTCCTCCAACTAGCATTCCGAAGAAGAAAATATAGGAAGGAATCGCTTCATTTGACCAATGTGGTGAAGAGATAACTTCTGGATAATCAGATATTAGTTCCATACCGAAGAAATTGCTTCTCGGGGCGTTATCCCAATCGAAGATGTGAAAGAGCGTTCCAACACCTTCAGTTTTATAATCAAAAATATTAATCGCCCAATTTTGTCTAATTAAGCAATATAAGAACATGACAGTGCAGGATGTGAGCATTATTAGAAATGGAATCCAACTATCTTTGAAGAGTTGGCGGTGATTCTTTTTGATGCCGTATTTTATTAACTTCTTTGGTTCAATAATTACTCCTGTGACAACTACATCATGGACTAAATCTTCCATTTTGTTGCCTTGCATCTTCATTATTTTTTTCACAAGCAGGGTGAGATAGCCGACGATGACAAACACTAAGATGAGCACAATTAAAAGGACGATGATTAATCGCTTATCGTTTTCACTTAATTTGATTAAATTAATCATGGTTTTTCTACCTTTTCTTCGATTAAATCAGCATTTGAGTTATCTTCATTTTCAATCGGCTTAATATCTATTGATGGAGGAATTTCTTGCTGAATTATTCCCCCTAAAGAAGGATTTTGATCTTTTGCAACATAATTTATATGAGGGTTATTGATGACAATACTATTTCCCATTTGAGGAGCTTGAGCCGTTGCGGCTGTCTCAAATCTTTTGGCGATGATTTCTTTAGCTTTTACATCTTCTGGTAAGTCACCTAAAGGTTTTCCTCCGGCAAAATAGATTATCACTACCCTGATTGACATATATATGTAGACCAATACGCAGTAGATGAAAAATAAGGCAAATAATAAAGCGATAAATGGCAATAAAACAGTTATCAATATTCCTAAGAAAAATGTTTTAAAGAAGCTTTGCATATTTTTATTTTATATTTTTATATCGTCTTTTCAAGACGAGGAAGATTATATCGATTATTCCGATACTTATTGGAGCGATATTCAACATTATTAGATTGCTTGCAATTGAGCTACTTCCATTAGTAAGGGCGTAAATTAAGACATTAGCTACGATAGCTAATCCCATTAGAATTAATGGAATTACATTTTTAAAGAAAATATTTCTCCCGATAGCGAAAATAGAAAAATAAAACGAAATCATTAAAAAGATGTAACCTGTTTCTAAAGAAAATAAAGAACATATCATCGAAAAAGTCGATGAGACTATTAAAGCGATGTCATCGATATAGACAATGTTTTCATTTTCCATTTCGCGAATGTTTAGTTTTTTTAATTCGTTAGAAATTATTAGATATGTCAGAGACATTTCGCATAAAGAGATGACAAAAATAAAAGATGGAACTATGACATCAATATTTGTTGATTCCTCTAATTTAAAAAACACTTTGAATGTCTCAATAACATTCACATCAAAAATGAAATTGACCAAAGGAATTTGAGCCATTGTTAAGCCCATTTTGACTAATGAGGTTATAAGTATCGAATAAATTGAGGGAATATTCTTTTTGCTCAATAAACCAAAAAGGTAACCAGTTATTAAACTTGGTATCAAATAGAATAAGGTTGTCTCGATGTTCCATAATGTAGCGACTAATGCCAAGCCTAAGGAAGCGAAGGCATAAATTGGGTAATAACGATCTTTACAATATATTTCTACAAGAGTGCTTATTAAAGGCAAAACAAGTATTAGAAAGATTGAAAATACATTGAGTAGGGCTAATAAA
Source organism: Coriobacteriaceae bacterium (assembly GCA_963612925.1). Lineage (GTDB taxonomy): Bacteria > Bacillota_I > Bacilli_A > RFN20 > CAG-826 > Fiminaster. The sequence continues at coordinate 17,474 of CAVDXG010000003.1, forward strand.
ACAGAGATGATGATGTTTAAGGCCGACATTAAAGCCATCAAGGCGATGTTTTCAGTAAGAGTCTCTCTTTTAGAAAAGATTTTCATGAATAAATAATATCATGAAAAAATTTCCACTTTGTCCCATTCTTGCTTTGCATCTATTTACTCAATGCTGATTAGAGTTTAATTTAGTCGCATGAAAAAGAATATCTTACTTCTATCTATTGCTTTTTTGTTATCTAGTTGTTCAATTTTTACTAGCTCTTTATCTGAATCATCATTTAGTCAAAAGGAAGAGGAAATTAATCATAGCTATAACGAAATAAAAACTAAAAAATTAACCTGGAATAACCTCTTTTTTGATTCAAAAGAGGCGTATTCTATTTATTGTTATTCCCTTAGTTGTTCGCATTGTAATAGCATCAAAAATAAAGTCATCGAACATGCTTTAAAAGATGATAATTTCTATTTTTATGAAGATAGTTCTTCAACTATTTTTAACGACGATATTAAATCCACGATTGGAATTTCTAGCTCTTTAAATTTAGCAATAAAAGGCTTTCCAACTTTGCTAAAAATAAATCAGAAAACATTATCAAAAAATATATATGGAGAAGCCTCAATTTTAAATGAACTTAATCTTTAATTAGAGTCTATGATTGTGCTAGACTATTACAAAGTAATAAGGCAAACAATTATGGATTATCGCACCCTCTTAAATGAAAACCAATACAAGGCTGTTTCTATCGATAAACAATATGTACGAGTTGTTGCCGGTGCCGGAAGCGGAAAAACCCGAGTTTTAACTTATCGAATTTCTTATCTAATAAGTGAAAAGCATGTTAGCCCTCGCTCTATCGTGGCGATTGCTTTTACTAATAAAGTTGCTCTAGAGATGAGAAATCGGGCTTTAAGCATTTTAAAAAGTGAAGGCGATGGTTTAACAGTCTCCACTTTCCATAGTTTCTGCGCCCGTTTTCTTCGACGCGAGATAAATTCCATTGGTTTTCCAAATAATTTCACCATTTTTGATGATGAAGATAGTGAAAAATTAATCAAAGATATTGGAAGTGAACTAGGCTATAAAAGAAATGACGATATTGTGAAACACGCCATTAGTTTTATTGCCTATCATAAGTGTATTGGTAAATATCCAGAAGATATCGAGGTAGGGAAGCTTCGTTATGAAGGTGATAAAACCGCCCATAAGATTTTTAAAATTTATGAAGAAAAGAAGAATCAAAATCTCTCGCTCGACTTCGATGATTTATTGCTTAAAACCATTCATATTCTTCAATCGTTTCCAGAAATTCGCATAAAATGGCAAAACCGCATCAGCAATATCCTTGTTGATGAATTTCAAGACACAAACGATATTCAATATCGCTTGTTAAAGCTTTTAATGAATGAAAAAACTGCTTTATATGTTGTTGGCGATCCTGATCAGACAATTTATACCTGGAGAGGAGCTAACCAAAATATCATTTTAAACTTTGATAGAGATTTTAAAAATGCTGAAACAATCATTTTAGATCGCAACTACAGGTCTACGAAAAACATATTGGATTCAGCAAATAAATTAATTGCATATAATAAAAAGAGAGTTCCAAAAAATCTCTATACCGAAAATAGTGATGGCGATTCAGTTTTGTATCGACAATTTATTAGTTTAAATTACGAAGCTAAATATGTCGTCGATGAAATTGAAAGACTACACTATGTCGAAAATGTTCCTTTTAAAGATATCGCCATTTTATATAGGGCATCTTATCTAACTCTTCCATTTGAAAATAATTTGATGAGTCAAAAAATTCCTTATCAAATTTATGGAGGATTGAAATTCTTCCAAAGAAAAGAAATCAAAGATTTAATCGCTTATTTCCATCTTCTTTATAACGAAAAAGATGATGTTTCCTTTGAACGAATTATTAATGTTCCTCGTCGAGGTTTTGGCGAGCAATCCCTTGAAATACTTAAAGGCGAAAAAGATGAACTGAAATTGTCGTATCTAGAATATATTGATGAAATTGATAATCATCAAACTTCACTTAAAAGAAGACATGTTGAAGCACTTAAAAATCTATTGTCTTTAATAAAGGCGACCCGAGCGAAATTGAAAGAAAATCTAGAAGCTTATCCTAAAATCTTAGAAAAATTTGTCGATGAGATTAATTACAATTCTTTCTTGATGCTCGATGAAGAAAAAGGCGATGAAAGAATTAATAACGTGAAGTCGTTATTTGAAAATATTAATAACTTCTCAAAAGATAATCCTGGTTCATCATTTGATGAATATTTAAATAATGTTGCTCTTCAAACTAGCCAAGATGAAATAAAAGATATCGACCAAGTCTCGCTTATGACAATCCATGTAGCCAAGGGATTGGAATTTAAATATGTCTTTTTAGTGTCCGTTGTCGACGGCGTTTTCCCGTCGCATAGAACAATCGAAGAAAATGATGATGGCTTAGAAGAGGAAAGACGACTTTGCTATGTTGCTTTCACTAGAGCTAAAGAAAAACTTTATGTAACTGCCAACACTGGTTTCTCGTTTATTCTTCAAGACTTTTCTCGCTGTTCACAATTTGTTGAAGAAGCCGGCTTATTGCCAAAACCAAGTGCTCAGAAAAAACCAATATTTAAGAAAAAGCAATCGAATATATTTGATGGTTTTGATGATTCTAGTGATGATTTCTATCCTGATTTGAACCAAAAAGAGGCAACTGATTTCTTCTTAGATGAAAATGAAAATTCACTCGATTGGCAAATTGGCGATTTAGTGAATCACGACACCTTTGGTGATGGCGTTGTGAAAAAAGTTCAAGATGGTGGAACAATAATTGTGGTTGATTTTTATAGCTCCGGACTTAAAACTTTAATGGCTAATCATCCAAAAGTTCATAAAAAAGGTGTGCGAGGAGGTGCTATAGCATGAACGCAAAAGAGCGAATTGAAGAAATAAGAAAAATTCTTGAGCAATATAATTACGAATATTATGTTTTAGATAACCCTTCCGTCCCCGATAGCGAATATGATCGCTTGATGAATGAACTTATCGCTTTAGAAAAAGAGCATCCAGAATTTGTCTCTCCTTATTCACCTACTCAACGAGTTGGTGGTAAAGTCTTATCTTCATTTGAAAAGATAAAACATAAACGCATGATGCTTTCTTTAGCTAACGCTTTTAATGAAAAAGATATACGCGATTTTGATCGAAAAGTTCGCGATGTTTTGCACATCGATAATGTTGAATACATGTGCGAGATGAAAATCGATGGTTTAGCGATGAGTCTTGATTATGTTAATGGCGAACTAAATTATGCCGCGACTAGAGGTGACGGTAATGAAGGTGAAATCGTCACTAACAATGTCATCACTATAAAATCGATTCCAACTCTAGTGAAAGAGAAAAGAGATTTTGAAGTTCGTGGCGAAGTATACATGTCTAAAAAAGTTTTAAACCAACTCAACAGCGAAAGAGAAGCCTTAAATGAACCTTTATTAGCGAACGCAAGAAACGCAGCTGCCGGTTCAATTCGACAACTCGATAGTTCGATTGCAGCATCAAGAAAACTTGAAGCTTTTTGGTATTATCTAGTCAACGCCGATGAGCTAGGTTTCACCCGTCATAGCGATGCGCTTAACTACATTGAAAAAATTGGTTTTAGAACTAATAAAGAAAGACGAATCTGCCTTGGCGTAGAAGAAGTATTAGCCTACATCAACGAATATACCGAAAAAAGAAGCAGTTTAGCTTATGATATCGATGGAATCGTCATCAAAGTAAATGATATCAGTAAATATGATGTGCTCGGTTACACCGCGAAAACTCCAAAATGGGCAATTGCTTATAAATTCCCTCCTGAAGAAGTAGTAACTAAATTAGAAGATATTATTTTTACGGTTGGCCGAACCGGGAAAATCACTCCTAATGCAATTATTAAACCAACTCGTGTTGCAGGTTCTACTGTTCAAAGAGCCACCCTTCACAATGAAGACTTTATCAAAGAAAAAGATTTGCGAATTGGCGATTATATCGTTTTAAGAAAAGCTGGAGATGTCATTCCGGAAGTTGTCTCTTCTTTGAAAGAGCGGCGAGATGGCAGTGAAAAAGAATTCCAAATGATTTTTAATTGTCCAGTCTGTGGAGCGCCACTAGTTAAAAAAGATGCGATGCATTTCTGCTTATCTTCCACTTGTCCGGCAAGAAAAATTGAAGGCATGATTCATTTTGCTTCACGCAACGCGATGAACATTGATGGAATGGGCGATAAAGTCGTTGAAGAATTCTTTAACGAAAACTTTATTTTCGATATTCCTTCTATTTATGACTTAGCTAAATTTAGAGAAGACATCATCGCTATCGATGGTTGGAAAGACAAATCTGTCGATAATTTATTGACCGCGATTGAGAATTCAAAAAAGAATTCTTTAGAACGTTTGTTATTTGGCTTAGGCATTAAAGAAGTCGGCGAAAAAATGGCTAAAATCTTGGCAAAACGCTTCCAAAGTCTTGATAAATTCCGCGAATTAAACGAAGAAGATTATTTAGCTATTCCAGATGTTGGGCCGGTGCTTGCTTCTTCTTTATATAACTATTTCCATGATGAAAAACGCTTAGAAGACATTGAACGACTTAGAGCTTTTGGACTTAATTTTGAATATCTTGGTCAGAATAAAGTAGATGAAAATTCACCATTTTATAATAAGACAGTCGTTTTAACAGGCACACTTTCTAAATACGGGCGAAAAGAAGCAACTGAACTATTAGAAAATTTAGGCGCCAAGGTGAGCGGATCAGTTTCTAAAAAGACTGATTATGTCATCTACGGTGTAGAAGCGGGCTCTAAATTAGATAAGGCTAATGAACTCGGCGTTAAAACGTTATCAGAAGAAGAGTTTTCATCTCTACTTGGTGAGAATAAGCAATTGTGATATTATGAGGACATCTTATGAAAGAATATAACAAAGAAGTCTTAAAAGATGCGGCACATCGATTGTTATTCGATATGTCTGAAGAAGAATATGACACTCTTTTAGATGAATTTGGCATCATCATCAAGCAGATGAATGTTATTGGCGAACATCCTGAAATCGATAACTTTGAGCCAATGACCTTTCCTTTTGATTGTACGACTACATATCTAAGAGAAGATATTCCTAGCACGCCTCTAACAAAAACTGAGGCGCTTAGAAACGCGAACAATAAAGTTGGCGGGCAAATCAAATTGCCGAAGGTAGTTCAATGACACTGAATTTAAAAGATCTCACGATTGTTGAACTCCACAATCTTTATGTTGCTAAAAAAGTAACTCCTTTCGAAGTAGTTCAAGAAGTTATTAATCTATTAAAAAAAGATAACAACAACGCGATTGAATATTTGATGGAAAAAGAAGCTCTCGAACTGTCTAAAAACATTGGAGAAGTTGAAGAAGACAATCTTCTTTGGGGAATCCCTTTCGCGGTTAAAGACAATATTTCTATTAAAGATATTCCATGTACTGGAAGTAGCAACATCTTGAATGGCTATGTCCCAGTTTATAGCGCAACTGTGGTGGAAAAATTATTATCTAAAAAAGCCATTCCAGTTGTTAAAGCCGCTTTAGATGAACTCGCCATGGGCGGAACCGGCACGAGCGGTCACTTAGGCACTACTTTTAATCCATATGATAAAAGTCACACCCATTTAATTGGAGGTTCATCTTCTGGAAGTGCTGCACTTACATGTGCTGGCATTGTTCCATTTGCTTTAGGAAGCGACACCGGCGACTCAATTAGAAAGCCAGCTAGTTATGCTGGACTTGTTGGCTTTAAACCAACTTGGTCACGCATTTCTCGATATGGTCTATTTCCGTTTGCACCTTCCTTGGACACTATTGGTTATTTCACTCGCTCAGTAGATGATGCTGCTCTTTTATTGGATGCTTTGGCTGGGAGAGATAATAATGATTCAACCTCATCAAATAGAGAAGTTGATGAATATTACAAAAACATTGATGCTTCTATAAAAGGCAAAAGCGTTGTCATCATCAAAGAAATTATGGATGCGATAACTGATAAAGATGTTCTTAATTCTTTTAACAATGTTATTGAAAGTTTAAAAGAGAATGGCGTGAAAGTAATTTATAAAAGTTTAGATGAAGATTTACTTCGCTCTTTATTCCCGACTTATTTTGTCATCTCCTGCGCCGAAGCGACTAGCAATAATGCCAATCTTGATGGCATCAAATTTGGCAAATATTATAATGGTAAGACTTATGAAGACGTGATGATGCAAGCTAGAACAAATGGCTTCAGCGAACTCATCAAAAGAAGATTTATATTTGGCTCGTTTGCTCTGATGAGAGAAAACCAACAAGATTTGTTCTTACGCGCGCAAAGAAATCGCCGACGCATTGTTAATACTGTTAATGATTTGCTTAAAGAAAGTGATTTTATTCTTCTTCCAGCTTCACCAAGTGTTGCGCCGACATTCGAGAATAAAAGCGATAGATTATCTGAGCAATATTTGCTTGCAGATAACCACTTGGTTATCGCTAATTTTGCTGGTCTACCTTCTTTAACTTTGCCGTTAGCTCTTAAAGACGGACTTCCATATGGCATTTCAGTCACTGGAAGAGCCTTTGAAGACTTAGATGTCTTTCAAATTGGAAAAGTCATTGAAAAGATTACTAATTTAAAAGGACTGCATGCATAAAGAGGTGAGACATTATGGAATTTGAACCAACAATTGGACTTGAAATTCACGTTGAATTAAAAACCAAAAGTAAGATGTTTTCATCTGCTCCTGTTACATACGGCGAAGACCCTAATAGTCAAGTAGCTCCTTTAGATATGGCTTTCCCTGGTACGATGCCGACAGTGAATAAAGAGGGAGTTGTCTTTGCAATTAGAGTGAGCAATGCCCTTCACATGAAAATCGATGATGAACTTCACTTTGATCGAAAGAATTACTTCTATAGCGACTTACCAAAGGGCTATCAGATTACTCAAAATTTAAGACCGATTGGCTCTGATGGATATCTTGAAATTGATACTCCAAATGGAATAAAGAAAATAGGCATTGAAAGACTTCACATCGAAGAAGATACATGTAAGCAAATTCACTTCAGTGACTTCACGCTTCTAAATTACAACCGAGCTGGAACGCCTCTAATTGAAATTGTTTCTCGCCCTGAGATTTCTAATGGTCTAGAAGCTATGCGATATGTTGAAAAGATTCGTTCCATTGTTCTCTATAGCGGTGTAAGCGATGGCAAGATGGAAGAAGGAAGTCTCCGTTGCGATGTAAACATTTCTTTAAAAGAGAAAGGCTCTAAGGCGCTTGGAACGAAAGTTGAAATCAAAAACATCAACTCGATTTCATATATTCAAAACGCCATAGATTTTGAGATTGATAGACAGACTAACCTGCTTTTAAAAGGTGAGAAAGTTCGTCAAGAAACTCGAAGATATGACTCTTCGCTAAATCAAACAATTTTAATGCGCGTTAAAACTGATGCAGTTGATTATAAATATTTCCCTGAAGATAACATCACGCCGATTAAACTATCTCAGAAATTCATTGATGAGGCAATTGAGTCTTGTCCAGAACTTGCTGATAGTAAACGCGATAGATACATTCATCAATTTGCGTTAAGTGAATATGATGTCTCACTTCTTCTTGCGGATAAAGATGTCTCATCTTATTTTGATGAATTAGTAAAATTTACTTCTTCTTATAAAATTGCTGCGAACTGGCTCAATGTTGAGGTAGCTTCATATTTAAATAAAAACTTTCTTACAATTGATAAATTCCCGCTTAATGCAAAGCGATTTGCAACTCTAATTGAACTAGTTTCTAAAAAAGAAGTTAATTCCAATCAAGCTAAAGATATCTTTGAGAAGATGATTAAAGATAATGTGGATGCTTCTATTGCTAAAGAGGCACTTGGCATCGCTAATCAAATATCCGATGTTGATTTCTTAAATAGCGTTATCGATGAAGTCTTAAAAGAAAACCCTCAAGCCATCATCGATTTTAAAAATGGTAAAGATCGAGCATTAGGCTTTTTGATAGGCTTAGTGATGAAAAAGACCAAAGGCAAAGTCAACCCTAAAATGACTAGTGATATACTTTTAAAAGAACTAAAGGAGAAATAACATTTATGGCAAAATTTAAAAACATTCTCATCACCGGAGGCTTAGGCTATATTGGCTCGCACACAGTTATCTGTTTGCTTGAAAATAGCTATACCCCAATTATTGTTGATAATTTATGTAACTCTAAACTCGAAGTGCTCAATCGCATCGAAAAAATAAGCGGTGTTCGACCTTTGTTTTATAAAGGTGATGTTCGAGATGAAAAGTTGATGGAGAAGATTTTTAGTGAAAACAAAATCGATGCCGTCATCCATTTTGCCGGCTTAAAAGCGGTGGGCGAATCAGTTGAAAAACCGAAACTATATTTCGATAACAACATCGGTTCCACCAAAGTGCTTTTAAAAGCGATGAAAGAACACGATGTTAAAAATATTGTCTTCTCATCCTCAGCAACCGTTTATGGAATTGTTAAACGCGTCCCAATTGTTGAAACTGATCCAATTGGTGAAGTTACTAATCCATACGCTGACACCAAAGTGCAAATTGAATATATCCTTCAAGACTTAGCTAAAACTGATAAGAAGATGAACATCGCTATTTTAAGATATTTCAATCCTATCGGCGCCCATCAAAGCGGACTTCTCGGTGAAGATCCAAACGGCATTCCAAATAACTTAATGCCATTTATCACCCAAGTGGCGGTGGGCAAACGCGACGAACTTAAAGTATTTGGAAATGATTATCCAACTCGAGACGGAACTTGCATTCGCGACTATATTCATGTCCTTGATTTGGCTAGAGGTCATGTCTTAACACTTAAAAAATTGGAGGCAAATCCTGGTTTAGTTATCTATAATCTCGGCACAAGTGTCGGCACAACTGTGCTTGAATTAGTCAACGCTTTTATGAAAGCTAACAATGTAAAAATACCTTACACGATTGTTGGAAGAAGAGCAGGCGATATCGCTGAATGTTACGCCGATTGCTCTAAGGCGCTTAGAGAGATTAACTTCAAGTGTATTTATAATATAGAAGATGCCTGTCGCGATTCTTGGAATTATCAAAAGAATAATCCGGATGGCATAAAATAAGGAGAAAAATCATGGCAAGAAAAGAAATTAAATTAGACACTAAATTTGGCGATACAGTGCATGGCTATGCTTGGAATGTAGATAAACCAAAAGCTAATTTAGTCATCGTAACCGGCATGGAAGAATACGCCCTTCGATATGATGAATTTGCAACTTACTTAAATGAGCATGGCTATGATGTTTTTTGTTTTGACCATTATGGACAAGGATTAAACGCCAAAAGCAAAGAAGAACGCGGCGTTGTGCCATCTTCTTTCTTCTCTAAATCTGTTGATAACATTGAACAAATTGTCACTTCAGTGAAAGAGAGCAAACTTCCAACGACCATCTTAGCTCACAGCATGGGTTCATTCATGCTTCAAAACTATATACAAAAATACAACAAGACAGTTAACAAAATCGTCTTGGTGGGAACCAATGGCCCAAATGCGAAAATGTCATATAAATTTGGCAAGGCTATCGCTAAACTCACTCTCACTAAAAAGAATCGAAATCAAAAACATTTCTTCATGGACAAGATGATTTTCGGTCTTTATGGAAAACATTTTAAAGATGAAGGTGCTTCTAGTTGGCTTTCATTAAGCAAAGCGAATGTTGATAAATACAAATTAGACGAACAATGCGGTTATGTTTCTAGCCATGGCTTCTATTATGAATTCATGAAAGGATGCAATGGTATCTATAAAAAGAAAGGCCTCAACAATATCCGAAAAGATATGAGCATCCTTATTGTTTCTGGAAGTGATGATCCTGTCGGCGCTTATGGTAAAGGACCATATAAATTATTCAAGCTATACAAAAAACTCGGCATAGAAAATGTTGAATTAAAACTCTACGATGAACTTCGTCATGAATTATTAAATGAAGAAAATCGCAAAGAAGCTTACGAAGATATTCTTGCTTTCTTAGATAAATAAGTTATTAAAGCTTAATTAGTTTTCTTTTGAGCTAATTTCTTTTCTTTGATGAATTTAACAATAAATATTGTTAAGAAAATTAGAGCAATTATTGCTACACCTATTGCGTAGCCTAATGTATCGATTCCAACATCAATCCAACTGCAACCTCTTCCAGGGGTGAAAAGTTGGATGAGTTCGCTAAAACCGGCGATGGTAAAGCCAAACAATAAAGAAACTGGATATAATAGATATCTTAAATATTTTTTATCGTTGTCTTTTAAGAGGAAATAAGCACCTAAAGTGGTGATAATTCCATTTACAAAGAAGAGGATTAAGTGGCCAATCGACTTTCGAATTATTGAGAAGAAGTCGCCTTCGTTTTGAGTGTTGATTATTTTAAGAGGAGTTACTTCGATTTCATATTCTAAAGTGGCTTCTGGGCTATTGATCGCGTAGATTGTAACTTTACATTTGCCAACTTCTAAACCTTTGATGGCGACGCTGCTACCACGCGATTCAATGTTTAATAATGAGCTATCGCTTGCTTTACCCATCATCTTTTTATCACTCGCGTTTATCGGGAGATAATTTGGACTTATTAAAATAGTTGCTCCCTTTTCAACTTGATAGCTTCTTTTTTCATTAGGATAAACAAGTGAAGTTATCGATACATCTTCAACATCGATATCAACGCTAGAGGATTGATTTGGATCAAGCGTGGATGTGGCGGTTATTGTCACTTTCCCTTTCTTTCGATATCCACGAACAACGCCATTTTCATCCACTGTAGCGATAAGAGGATTTGAGCTCTTATAAGTCATCTTAGTGTCGCTAGGAATATTTCCGTTCCAATCAATAGTTAAAGGAGTATTATGCATTCCTACTTCACTATAATCTGTGCTATCAAAATTCATGTCACCGACATAGGCTTTATAAGTGGATGAAGTTAACTTCCAATTCCCATCAGGAGCTTTGATTGGCTCGCTGTTATTTTTAATAGTTATAATTTCCTCTTTAGTGGCTGTTCCATTAGATACGCTTATAGTTGTACTGCCTTCTTTTAAGGCGGATATAACTCCTAGATTATTAACTGTCGCCACGCTTGGATCAGATGAAGCATATTCTAGTTTGCTAGTATCAAAATATCGCACATATTTAAGTGGGTCATTTAAGGATTCAATCTTGCTTATCGGGGTGACTTTTACTATTTCAGTTAAGCCAGATTTTATCTCTTTGTTTTCTAAAGAAATCGTAAAGTCCACCGGAGCGCAGTGCTCTTTAACATAAAAAGTATAGTCTTGATGGATATTGCTATCCTTTAGATGGGCAGTTATAGTGAAAGATGGAATATTTTCATTAGCCTCGATGAAGGCGCCATAATCGACTTGGATGACATTTATTTTATCGCTTGAACAGGTGAAATATATGTTCGCATCAGTCGCGTTTTTAGGATTGACTGAGGCCAATAGCTTTTTGGTGGCTCCTAAAGGTATTTCATTGTCTTTATAGCCTTCTACTTCATTTAGTAGATATCTTTTATCTAGCGCTAAATCAATGGATTCAGTTTTTATTTCTTCAAAGTCTTTATCGATGCCATTGATAAAAAACTTAACTATATTTCCAATGAAATTAGACATCTTATTAGATGCCTCACCAGGGATAAAGGAATTGGTGATGATGAAAAGATTTATCAATAAAGATAAGCTAGCAAAAGTTAGTCCAACCTTTAAATCTTTCTTTTTCATAGGAAAATTATAATTTCTTTCTTTCTGTTTTGGAATTATCTAGTGATTTATTGGTCAAATGATGTTAATTATTAATTAAGCCTTTGTTAATTTGATACTTAAATCTTAACAACTTTTGGGCCTTCTTTATTGATGAAGACTTCAACAACATTGTTGTCGTTATATTTAGCTTTCATCACGCTTAAGAAATGATCTAATTTATCAACTGGAACAACGCAGATGATCGAGCCAGCAAAGCCGCCTCCATTGATTTTAACTGCTCCTTTATCATCCATCGCTTTCATTGCTAGATCGCAAGCTTCTAATGGTGAGCCTTCATAATGGTCATTTACCATCATGTTTTTTAATTTATTTGTCGATGATATTCGCGATTCATTGATGCAATTAAGAAAACCTAATTCATCTTTATTTTTAAGGCATTCTTTCATCTTTAAGACACGTCTATTTTCGCTATAGAAGTGCTCCGCTCGAGATCTTTCAATATCGGTCAATGATGGATCATCTTCTTTATCTGAGTCTCTTAAAAATTTATGACCAAGCTTTTTCGCGGCGTTATACATATCTAAAGGGATAGAGGAATATAAATCAGATAAGTCGGCATGGGATCCTCCGGTGTTGACGATGATAAATTTTAAATCAGTGAATGGAAAATCTAGTCTTTCAACGATAGGATTATCGATGTCTTTAAAGTCGATATAGGAGAGATTAGAGAATCCACATCCGATTTGATCGAGTAGTCCGGACTTCTTGCCGAAATATTTGTTCTCTGCATATTGTCCTGCTTTAGCAAGAGTCAATTTATCTATTTTATTATCGTTAAATAAAGCGTTAAATATTTCTCCGATGAGCGATTCAAACGCTGCCGAGGAGCTCACTCCGGCACCTGGAAAGATATTACTTTTAGCTAAGGCGTTAAAGCCACCTATATGATAGCCATGTTCTTTAAAATAATTTGCAATGCCTCTTATTAAAGAGATGGAAGTGAAATATTCATCTTTATGAACATTTAAATCGTTTAAGTCTAATTCGACAAAGTCATAGCCAAGAGATTGAAAACGGATTTTATTAGAATCATTTTTGGCTAGATAGGCATTGATTGATAAATTACAGGTGGCGGCGATGCATAATCCATGGTTATGGTCGGTGTGATTGCCGAGCACTTCAAAACGGCCATAAGAGAAAACTTCGTGAGTAGGACTTTCTTTAAAGGTGTTTTTGTATTCATCGATTAAGTTCATATTATTTGACCTCGCTAAAAACTAATTTTATAAAATGAGAATATTCTTCATCCTTATCTAGATAGTGATAGTTTGCTTGCGATTGACTCGGTTCAATCGCGATGCCTCGACGGATGTCTTTATTTGACTGCTTGAATGCTTCTTTAGTTGGATAGTTATCGCTATAGATTTGAACGCCGGGATAGTCGGTGTAGACTTTCAATTTATATTTAGGGCCAACTAATTTAGTTTGACTTTTCTTTGAGGTGTCGTTATCGAAATAATAATAATGGTCATAGCCTTTAGTCTTTGAATTCATTAGATACGGAACATCTATGTATGTTGTTATTTTTCTTAAAGAGGTGAAGTCCATTATTTTATTTATTTTATTAATAGATAAAGGCAATAGATTATCTGCGTTAGGCTCTAAGTAATGATGGGCTTTGATGGATAATTTAAGTTCATCTAAACTATTTGTGCCTAAAGAATAATAGGTGTGATTTGTTAGTGAGCACATCGTTAATTTATTAGATTTAGCTTTAAGTATTATCTTTAAGGAATTGTTTAATAATTGATAAGTAACAGTTACAAACAAATCTCCAGGGAAGCCTGGGACAGTTTCCTTGTCTAGAAGAGTAAAAACTACTTTTAAGGTGTTTTGATGTTGAACGATTTCATAGCTAAATTTCTGAGTACTTAATCCATTCTCTCCTCCATGAAGAGTATTCTCCCCTTCGTTATTAGCTATTTCATATTCAGCGTCACCAATTTTAACCTTATTTCCTTTGAGGCGGTTAGACACTCTTCCGATGGTTTTTCCATGATATAGATTGCTATGAAAGAATTCATCTTTATTAGATGGAGTCAAAGTCATTAAATCATCATGGAATTTAATAGAATATATCGAGGCTCCTAAATCTGATAAGACTACTTCAAGATTGTCATTCTTTAAAGTTATAAATGTGTATCCGTTGTGCTTTTCAGTTTGATAGGAAGAATTAAGTTTCATAAATTAATAATTATTCTATCAATAATTTTATCGACTTCCTTAACTAAAGTTATAAAAGTGTTTTTTCTAACGGATACAACTAAGCGGAAGTCTTTAAAGCTTATCGCAAAGTATAGGCAGCGCTTTAAAGGTTTATTAAATTAACTTTATGTCTAAATTCAAATTCAATTTGGAAATAGCCAGAAGAAGTTTTTACGGCATATATTCATTGAGCTATTGAAGCAATTTTATGCAAAAATATAAAACATATAAATGTGCCGCAGCTACTTACGCTAGAGAAGCTGGTAAGACTAGAATATCTAAAGACAAATTTTTTCTTTTTAAACGCAGCAATTTATTATTTATTTGGAAGATATATTTACAATGGCAAGTATTATTTGTTGCGTAGAATCGGAATCAATGGATTTCTTATCAGCGCTTATCCAATAGGAAATAATAAAGCGCAAAAACTAATTAGGAGGTACAAAGAATGGAAAAAGAAGTAATTAGAATTTTATTAGATTTTAGACAGGGCCCTATTTGGATTAGTGATTTTGAAACAGGTGAACCTATAACTGGCGTTGATATTGTTGATAACGATAAAATTATCAGGAAAATAAATTATAAAATCTCTCATCTATACGATACATATTATGAGTTTGATTCTCATGATATGCCTTGTTGGTTTAACCATGAGAAAGAGAAAGAAGATAAGCAAAAAATGTTAGCTTTATTAAAACAACTCAACGATAGGCTAAACGAGATTAATGATGGCTCGTTTGTAGTGGAAGATTTAGAAACTGAGAGAGTCAAGAAACTTTAATAAGTTATCATAAAAATTGTTATTTTGTTAAATTGGTATTTGATAACGGGCCACATCATAACATTGCTTGGCTTATAAGATTTTAGAATGCATCATCAAAAGAAAAGTGGCTCATTTTGGACCGGCGTTATGATCGAGTTGCATCAAAAAATGAGTTAACAATTCTTAATTTTCGAATGCTTATGAAATATGCAAAATCTTCGTTTTGTGTATTTTTTTACATTTTACGAATTCGTTTTGTGTATTTTTTTACATTTTACGAAGATTTGTTATCATATATGTGGTGATAGCTATGGAAGATGATATTTATTTAAAAAGAAAGATTTACGATGAACTTGTAAAATGGAATTCTGATCCTAATAAGTTACCTTTAATTGTCGATGGCCTTAGGCAAGTTGGAAAAAGTTACATCGTCAATAAATTTGCTCATGACAAATTCGAAAATGTAATCACTTTTGATTTTCGAAGTCGAAAAGATTTAAGAAAAATATTTGATGGAAATTTAGATGTCGATTCTTTAATAAGAAACGCTACACCATATTTTCCAAATCAAAGTTTTATACCGAATAAAACAATTTTAATTTTTGAAGAAATTGGTGATTGCCCTTTAGCTAGAACATCATTGAAGTTTTTTGCGCTTGATAAAAGATTTGCTATCATCGCTACAGGCTCATTATTAGGTGTCATTAACTATCGAAGAAAACAAAAGATTGATATTCCGACCGGCTATGAAAAGGTCATTCATTTATCATCACTAGATTTTGAAGAATTTTTATGGGCTAATGGAGTTAGCATAGAAGCGATTGATGTTTTAAAAGGCTACACAAAGAGAAAAGAAGAATTGCCGTCTGCTTTATCTAGCTTCTACATCGATATGATTAAAAGATATGTTGTTATCGGAGGAATGCCGAAGTCAGTCAAAGAATATTTAAAAACTAATAGTTTTTCAAAGTCTCGAGAAATACTTGAAGGACTATTAAATGATTATCGTGGTGATTTTGGAAGATATGTAAACGATGAAAATGAAGAAGAAATTGACTATAAACTTCAACAACATTTAAATCAGATATTTGATTCTATTCCTGAGCAATTATCTAGAGAGACTGATTCATTTAAATTTAAACTCTCTTCGCTTAAAAGTGGTGCGAGATATAGCAAATATAGAGAGCCATTCTTTTGGCTAGAAAAAGCCGGTTTGATATTGCGTTGTTTTAACTTAAAAGCGATAGAGAAACCTTTAGAAGCTAATAAAAATGAATCCTCATTTAAAGTCTTTCTTTCCGATATTGGATTACTTATGGCGATGTTTCCTTTGACCACCTCACAGCAATTTTTGCGAGATGAACTCGATAGTCGTAAAGGAGCGATATTTGAAAATTTATTAGCGGTTTTTATCTATAAAGAGGGATTTCCTCTCTATTATTTTTTAAATGGCAGCGAACATTTAGAAATTGATTTTATTTTAGAAGATAGCGACGGAATATTGCTTTTTGAAGAGAAATCGGTGAATGGGAAGATGCGGGCTTCTAGAATGGTGATGGAAAATAAAAGTCCATATCATGCGAAAGCTTGTTATAAGATTATCCGTAACAATTTTGCCAAAGGTGATTTTTACATCAGCATTCCACATTTCGCTTCACCATTTCTATTGGAAGATATTGCTAATAAGATAAAGAAAGACACTAAGTTTGAACCTTTAAAATATCCTGAATAGATTTAGAAAAATTATTTTCGCCATCTAAACTGCATTTAGTATGTTAGTTGGCGAGAAAAATTATATTGGTGTAAATTGGTGCATTTTTTGGTGCAAATCTATGTATTCCATGTTATCATTAAGGTGTGAAAGGAGACAGTTATGGCTTTGCCAACTAACATCAATAGCATTTTAAACCCCGACATCGTTGAAAGCGTGAGAGTTGAACTTAAAGAAGGATTTAATATTGAAAGCATTCTTCATACAATCTCAGCATTCGCCAATGACATTGATAATTTTTGCGGCGGCTACATCATAATTGGCATTAAAGATAATAAGGAAGTTACTGGTTTTGCTAGAGATAAATTTGATGATCTTCAAAAAGAAGTTTTTAGATATTGCAAAAAATGTATTGAGCCTAGCTATGTTCCTCAAATTGAATTAGTGAATTATCTAGGAAAAGATGTTGTAGTCCTGTGGTGTCCTTCTGGAGAAGAAAAACCATATAGATGTTATGAATCGCCTTTTAAAGAGAAGAAAGATACAAGATATCTATGCTACATTCGAAAAGGATTTTTAACTGTACTTGCTTCCCGCTTTGATGAAAAAGAATTGTTTAATTTAGCAAGTTACACTCCTTTTGATGATAGAGTGAATTATAAATACGATTTAAGTGTTATTTCCAGAAATCTTATTTTCGATTATTTATCAATGATCAATTCTGATTTATTGATTAGTTTTGATAAAGCAAGCACTGAACAATTGCTGCTCGACCTTCGAGTTCTTGGAGGCCCGAAAGAGGACTATCGATTGAAGAATATTGCTTTATTGATGTTTACTAATAAGCCGAGCGATTACATTCCTTATTCATATATAGATTTGACCATCTTAAAAGATGATGAAGGTGAAGAGCTAATTGAAAAGCGTTTTGATTCATCACTTTTTAAGCAATACATCGATTGCATGGACTATATCAAAAACAATGTCATCGAAAAAAAGATTATAAAAGTAAAAGGAGATTACAAGTCTATCACTACTTATAATTACTCCTTTGAAGTCCTTGAAGAAGTTATTGCTAATGCGATTTTACATAAGTCTTATCAAATAAGTGAACCGGTTTCTATTCGAATTGAAAAAGATAAAATCGAGGTCACTAATGTGCCTGGTTTTGATAGAACAATAAGCGACACCGCGATTAAAGAGTTGAAACCTAAATCTAAAAGATACACTTCTAGACGCATTGCAGAATTTTTGAAGGAATTAGGTTTTGTTGAAGCTAAAAATACTGGCTATCCGCGCATTATCAAGAAAAGCCAAGAAAACAATTCACCTCTCCCGCTTATTGAAATGAACAAAGAAAGAGATTATGTGAGTGTAATCATCCCAATTAACAAACTCTTTTTAAATGATGATCTCTCTTTAAGAGATCGCATCATCAATTATTTAAATGAAAAAGATATGAGTAAAACCGAACTCTCAAGAGCACTTGGCTATAATCGAGTTAACAATTCGCTTACTTATCAGCTCAATAAATTAATGGATGAGAAAAAAGTCGCACGTCGCGATAAAAAATATTATCTAGTATAGACAATTACTGTGCGATTAATTTGTATTGTCATGGTTTTTGATTTATCGTTATACATATGAAATATGTTGATAAATCTTTTGAAGGCGAACGATCGCTATTTAATATCAAGAATTCTAGCATTACTAACTGCCATTTTCTTTTTGGAGAGTCCCCTTTAAAAGAGAGCTCTAATTTAGTAATTAGCGATACCTCTTTTGAATGGAAATATCCGTTATGGTACGCCTCAAATATTCAATGCAAAAACATTAAATTAACTAACAACGCCAGAAGCGGAATCTGGTATAGCAAACATATCGTTATTAAAGATTCATTAATCGAAGCACCTAAAACATTTAGAAGAGCAAAACATATATATTTAGAGAATGTCAATATGCCTAACGCCAGTGAAACGCTTTGGAACTGCAAGGATATTAGAATTTATAATTCTAAAATAAGCGGCGATTATCTAATGATGAACTCTAAAAAAGCCATCATTGATAATCTTCATCTAGTCGGCAATTATTTCTTTGATGGAGGAGAGGATTTAGAGATTTCTAATTCCTTTTTAGAGAGCAAAGATGCTTTTTGGAACTGCAAAAATGTAATCGTTAAAGATTCAATAATTCATGGAGAATACATTGGTTGGAACAGTAAAAACATCACCTTCATCAACTGTGAAATCATCTCTCATCAAGGCTTTTGCTATATGGAGAATGTGAAATTAGTTAATTGTAAAGTGCTCGATTCCGATCTCATCTTTGAATATTCTAAAAATATTGACGCGGATATCATTTCTACTGTTACATCGATTAAAAATCCTTCATCAGGCATCATTAAAGTCAAAGGAGTTAACGAACTCATCCTTGATGAAAAACTTGTCGATACATCTAAAAGCAAAATCATAATTGAATAATGAAATATAATTTCGATAAAATCGCTAATCTTCATAAGAGCAATAGTTCTAGATATTTAAATCTAAAAGAAAATGAACTCAATCTCACCATTGCCGACATGGACTTTATGGTTTTACCTGAAGTTGAAGAAGCATTGCTTAATCGAATCAATATCAAAGCCTATCCTTATAGCGAAGTGCCCGAAGAATTCTTTACATCCTTTATCGAATTTCAAAAGAAAAGGCATGGAAATGAAATAGTTAGAGAAACGCTTCTATTTTCCACTTCCGTTATAGCTTCGGTGGATGCCGTCTTTGATGCCTTTTTAAAAAAAGGCGATAAAGTGATTATGTTCACGCCGATGTATAATGCTTTTTATAGTTGCTTAAATAATCGCGGATTAGAAATTGTTTCTTGTCCTTTTCTTGAAAGAGGAAACGAATATCAAATTGATTTTCCTCTTTTAGAGAAGCTCATTAAAGAGAATGACATCAAATTATTTTTATTAGCCAATCCTCATAATCCGGGAGGGAAAATCTTTAGCCAAAAAGAGGTTAAGAAAATTGTTAATTTAGCTAAAGAAAAAGACCTTCTTCTTCTCAGCGATGAAATCCATAGCGACATCACCGATCCTGATAAGGAATATTATTCACTTGTTCATTATTTTTCAGATTATAAAAATATCATCGTCCTCAATTCAGCGAGCAAATCTTTTAACTTAGCTGGGATGCAGAGTTCAATTGTAATTATTGATGATATCTCTTTAAGAGAATCGATAAGAAAACAACTCTATAAAAATGATGTCGGCGAGCCTAATTTCTTTGGCCCATATGCCTCATTATCTGCCTGGAGATTTGGACTAGAATATAACAAAGAATTAAGAAAATATCTAAAAGGAAATAAAGATTATCTTTCTTCTTTAACTTTTGAAAAGAAATATGATTTTAAACTAATTGATGGAGGATCAACTTATCTACTTTGGTATAAAGTTCCTTCATATTTTCTAGATGGCGATGAATTCAGCAAATTATTTTATTTAGAAGAAGGCATTAAAGTTGCGCCTGGCTCAATATATGGAGTCGAGGGCAAAGATTTTGTTCGCATCAATATTGCCTCGAATAGAGAAAACATTAAAATCTTAGGGGATAAATTAGATAAATTTTTGTCTTCTCATCAAAAAACTACTTTTTAAAATAGATATCGTCTCCATCGAAACGGTATTTCAATTCTATATTATTAGTTTCAAAACCATTTATTGAAACAAAGCCATAATCTTTAACATTTATTTCTTTGATAGCTTTTATTTGTTCTATCTCTTCATAGATAGTTTTATCGTCCAACTTATCTTTTAAGTATTTGGCTATGATTATGTCATAACTTTCTACTTTTTTAAGTGCAATATCGAATTCGCCGTTTACTTTATTTTTAACATCATCATAATAATACGAGCCTAAGTTATAGATATCTTTTAAGGTACTATTTTTTATTAAAAGTGAAAGGAATTGCCTAACGATATTTTCAAATCGAAAGGCTATAAATGTGTTGAGGCTTTTTTCGATGTAGGTTTCATAAAAAACTTCACGGCCTAAAATGTTGATGATGCTTTCTTTTTTATAGATATAGCTATAGAAGAAGCGGAGGGTGTTGTTGCATAAAGAATATGTTACTTTTTTGTTATCGTTTATTCGATTGATAGGCTCATTTTTCAATAAAGCCCATTTCGATAAGATTGTTGAGTTGCTTATTTAATAGCCCATTTTGCTTATATAAGAGTTCATCTTCTAACTTTTTATACTTAATTTTTCCATTACCGATTATTTTAAAGATGCTCTCGAAATTTGATTTGCTTGATAAGTCGCTTGTGTAGTTTTCACTAGCGTAGTTATAAATTGAACTGAGATTGTTTAACAATGTCGAGCAGATGTTCTCTTTTAGCGATTTGTTCTCGTCTAATTGACACAAAATATATGGCGACCCTCCAAAGGCGGCATAAAAGGCGACTTTGTCGTAATTGCTTAGATGCGGATAAAAATTGCTTGCATCTAGATAGTTAAATTCTTTTAGATGAATGATAGTTTTAAAGCGACCATATAAAGGGTTTTTATCTTTTAATAAAGCATTCATCATCCCAATATTAGAGCCTGAGATAATAATGTTTAAATTTTTAGAGTAGTTGCTTAAAAGATTTTGAAATAGAGACTCTAATTCATCTTTATTGTTTTTTACATATAAATAAGGGAATTCATCGAGAGCAATTATTTATCGTTTATTTAAAGTATTTAAGTATGTGAATAAACTTTTAAAGGAGTCTAATTTAATGTCAGTAGCAATTATATGACGCATTGAAAGCAAAGAACTTAATTCATCTAAATTCGTTTTTAAAGGAGCTTTTGCACATTCAAAATGAACATATTCAAAGGTAGAGCTTTTTAATACTTCATCGATTAAAAAGGATTTGCCAACTCTTCGATTTCCATAGATTAGAACATGATTGTTGCTCTTATTTATTGACGATAGAATGGCGTTTTTTCTTCATTTCGCCCGACAAACATAATATTCTCCTTTTTTGTTGAAATTTTTTTCATTGAAATATTTTTCAACTAAATGATAAATGGCTTTATCCTTTTTGGTAAGGCAAAAAGAAAAAGGTTCTTCGCCCCCTTTCTCTATAAGGAGAGGAAATTTTTTATCCTGAACTTTTATGCCTGTATGCTCACATAACTTTACTGCATAGCCTAAAAATAAAAAGCAACTAAAAGTTGCTTAATATTGGATGTCACTTCATTTATGCTTACAAATTATAGGTGTTATTTTGTGAGCATAAAAGTTAAGGTTTTATTTGTCTTTTGCTTCTACATCAACGACTTGACTTCTTCCTTCTTTAGCTAAGGCAATTAAACCTAAGATGCCTGCGGCGGCGGAGAATTCCACTCCGGAAGCAAGGCCAAAGATGATACCTAAAATATGAAGAGTCTTTGTCGGATTTGCGTAAGCTTTCTTGCTGACGACAAGGTTGACGATTGTGTGAGCTAATGAAAAAACCAATAAAATTTCATAGGTTACCAAAATTGCGACAAGCGTAGCTTTATCGTATACATTTCCAGCTGGATCTTTAATAGCCGTTCCATCCGCAAGAGCGAGACCAAAGCTAACTCCAATCGTAATAATTCCAACCACGGTTAATGCGATTATAACGATTGATAGAATCGTGCTCACCTTGTAGAAAGTCTTGGATAATCTTTTTAAAGCCATATTTTTAGTCCTCCTTTATTATGATATTAATGATTGTAGAATATTTTTCAAGATTAGTTTTGCCGTTAGCAAATATATAAGCTTTTAGTTTTGGTTCCGTACCGCTTGGACGGATGGTGATGGTTTCGCCATCTGTTAGGAAAAACTTCATAACATTGCTCTTTGGTAAATTAGTATTTTCAGAGTGATCTTTATAGTGAATCTTTTGCTCTAAGTAGTCGCCGATGTAATCGATATTATCTAAGTGAGTTTCTAATATATTATTCCTAAAGTCACGCATGATTTTTTGGATGTGCTCTTTACCAGTTAAACCTTTAAATTCATAGGCGTAAGTCGCGGTTTTATAATCACCAAATTCCTGGTAGATTTCCTGTAAGCGGTCATAAATTGTCATGTTTTTATGCTTGTAATGGTTGGCGAGTTCCGCCATAACAAGTGAGGCGTTGATAGCATCTTTGTCTCTAATATCAGGGTTAGTTAAATAACCACATGATTCCTCGTAACCGAAAATAAATCTATCTTCTTCACCTTTCTTTTCTAAGAAGAGGATTTGTTCCCCGATATATTTAAAGCCAGTTAGCACTTCCGCGAGTTCAATGCCTCTTTTCTTAGCCATGATATTAACTAAGTCGGAGCTCACGATTGTTTTAACAGCAAATGGTTTTTTAGGAAGGGTGCCATTTTCTTTTCGCATCAAATAGGCGAAGTCAAATAAGAGGATGCCAACTTCGTTCCCGGTGAGAATTATTGGTTTACCGTGTTGATTGCAAACGACACCGAGTCGATCTGAATCAGGGTCAGTGGCGATGAGGATATCATCATTTTTCTCAATGAGCAGTTTAATGCCTAAACTTAAAGCTTCTTTCATCTCGGGGTTCGGATATGGAGCAGTTGGGAAATTGCCATCTGGGTCTTTTTGTTCTTTGACGACATCGATATGTTTAAAGCCATCCATGTCAAGGATTTTACTGACGCATTTATAGCCCGCTCCGTTAAGAGGAGTGTAAGCGATGTTAAGGATTCTTTCCTCTTTTGAAAGCGATTGTTGGAGATTGCTTTCTAAGAATTCCTTTTTGATATCTTCGGAGATTGTTTCGATTAGTCCTTCTTTTCTAAGCACTTCTTCATCGCCATATTTCACATCAAACATATCGAGTTTTTCGATTTCAGAATAGACATCCGCGGCATTTTTATCAGTCATTTGGCAACCATCTGAGCCGTAACATTTATAGCCGTTATATTCTTTTGGGTTGTGCGAGGCTGTCACCACGATACCTCCATCGCATTTTAAATGTCGCACAGCGAAAGATAGTGATGGTGTCGGCATAAGCTCATCATAGATGTAGGCTTTAATTCCGTTTGAGGCTAAAACGATTGCCGCTTCACTAGCGAAAAATTTTGAATTATTTCTTGAATCGTAGGCGATGGCAACGCTTGGCGAAGGATTTTTCTTTAACAAATAATTGGCAAGTCCTTGACTGGCGTGACGAATGACATATTTATTCATTCTATTGCTGCCTAAAGCCATGATGCCTCTAAGACCGGCGGTACCGAATTCTAAATCGGCGATGAAGCGGTCAATAATTTCTTTTTCATTATCTTTAAGCGTTAATAATTCATCCTTTTCCTCTTTCGATAATGAATTTGAATTTAGCCAACTTAAATATTTATCTTTTATTTTTTGATCCATTTAAATTTGCCTCCTTTTTTATCTTCCTTATTCTAGCACAGTGATAAGCGATTTATCATAGATAAGATTATAGAGATAAATGCTTTAAGAGAGGAGATGAAAATAGTATAATGTTTTCGCTTTCATTGAGTGATAATTAATTAGATATGCTAGAGCTTAAAGAGATATTCCTTAAAGATAAACAACTGAAGAATATTGTTCAGAATCATGTTTTTAATGATGGGTTAAATTATATCGATTATGAATCTAAAGGATTATTTAATGCTTTAACTTTAAAAAATGATTTATTCTTAGATGGAACATTTATTGTTGATGGCATCACTTTTTTGCCTAACAACATCAACAAAGAGGAAACTCTTTCTATCTTAGCTATCAATTCACAAGTGCTCTGCTTGACACTTTGCTTTATTGTAAATAAAAAAGATAAAAAGAAATTCATTGAAGAAACACAAAATAAATTCCTAGAATTAAAGGATTTGCCTTTAGAAACTTTTGCTGACAAAAATGAAAAGATTAACAAAATCTTAGAGATGAGCATTTCTTTAAAACCATCTTATGTTCTTGTAGATCTTAACGATGAAATCAACAAGTCTTGCTCCAACTTCATTGACAAATCTTTAAATAAATTAGTTAAAGATGTAACTTTTATCATTTTAAAAGAAGAATATATTGAGCCTAATTATTCGCAATTGGATATTGTTAACAATGAGGAATCAAAAAATAGTGATAAGAATCCTTCTAATAGAAAAAGTAATAACATCTTTTCAAAAGAAAATTCTAAGTTGTGGCTATCGACTTTAAAAGAGGAGTACACATCATTTTTACTAATCTCTTTTGAAGTGCTCTTTGGAGTCTTTTCTTCTTTATTATTTCCGTCCTATTTTGCTAATGAAGAACATTTTTGGGGCGTTGTTTTAGTTATTGTCTCAGTCATGTGCTTAGTTGCTGAACTCATCTTTGTCTCGCTTTGTGTTCAACCATATTTAAAGGATGAAAAGAAGAAAGAATTAAGAATTTCTCAGATTTATTTAGCTTTATTTGCCTTGCTGGCAATTGGAATATCTTATCTAGTCTTTGCTCTATCCTTATCAAGCGGAAACAATACGATTATTAATCTAGAAAAATATCAGCCAGTTATGTTTATCTCTTCTATTATTGTAAGCTTTATATCGCTATTTATTATTGTCTTAATTAAATATGTTTCTATACCTTATTTTTATCTTAAGAAAAAGCTCTCGAACAAAAAAGAATTAGACAAAAAGTAAAAATTTATACCATTTAGTCATTAAAAATAATGTCGATATCTTCGGCATTTTTTAAAATAATGGAATACAAATATAAATTGAAGTCCAAAATAGAACATGTAATTACGCTATTTTTGATTAGGAGAGAGAAAAATGGGAAAGTATACGAAAAAGCAAATCCTAAAAATTGCGGAAACGCAAAATGTACACTATGTCAGACTCCAATTTACCGATATGCTTGGGGCGGTTAAAGCCGTGGAGATTCCAGTAGCTAAACTTGAGTCAGCCTTAAACGGAGAAATCATGTTTGATGGTTCATCCATCGAAGGCTTTGTCCGAATCAAAGAAGCCGATATGTATTTAAAACCAGATTTAGATACCTGGTTAATTCTTTCTTTTGAAGATAGTTCTTTTGGTAAAGTCGCTAGACTAATCTGCGATGTCTACACTCCATATGGAAAGCCATTTAAAGGAGATCCTCGATATATTCTTAAAAGAGCTATTAAGAAGATGAAAGATGCTGGCATTGAACAGATGAATGTTGGCTTTGAGCCAGAATTTTATCTCTTTAAAAATGATAATGGAGAACTCGAAGTCACCGATAAGGGATCGTATTTTGATTTATCACCAATTGACAATGGCAACTCCATTCGTCGAGAAATCGCTCTTGAACTTGAGCGATGCAACTTTGTTGTTCAAACTGCCCATCACGAAGTGGGCAATGGCCAACAAGAGATCAACTTTAAATATGCCGATGTCTTAACAGCCTGCGACAATCTTCAATCCTTTAAGCACATCGTTAAATCGGTGGCCCGAAAGAACGGATTTGTTGCCTCTTTCATGCCTAAACCTTTCATGAATTTGCCAGGAAGTGGAATGCACACAAATATTTCCATTCAAGATAAGGAAGGGAATAACCTTTTCTATGATGAGAAAGAGAGCATGAAGCTTTCAGCTTTATGCAAACAATTTATCTATGGCATCTTAAAGCATTCTCGCCCGATGAGTGCGGTCACAAATCCAATTGTTAATTCTTATAAGAGATTAATCTCTGGCTTTGAAGCGCCTTGCTATGCTTGCTGGAGCGATGCGAATAGATCTTCAATGATTCGTATTCCAGCCGTTAGAGGCGCCGCGACAAGAGCTGAAATTCGTAGCGTTGACCCATACGCCAATCCATATCTCGCTTTAGCGGTCATCATCAACGCCGGACTTGATGGAGTGCTCAACCCTGACAAAGTTCCAGTTGTTCCTCCAGTCTATGACAATATCTTCTCACTCACTCGTGAAGAAAGAGAAGCTAAAGGCATTCCAAACCTTCCAGAGAATTTAAAAGATGCTTTAAAAGAAATGACTAGAGATCCTTTGATGAAAGAGACTTTAGGCGATCATACCTATGGAAAATATCTTGAAGCCAAACAAATTGAGTGGTCAGAATTTTCTAGAATGGTGAGCAAGTGGGAAATTGATAGATATTTATAATTTGTTGTCTTTCTAATATTATTTAATATTAAGAGGCGACAGTTATGGACAAAGAAATTTTTGATTTGATTAAAGAAGAATGCGATAGGCAAAATGAAGGCATTGAGCTAATCGCTAGCGAAAATTATGCGAGCAAAGATGTTAGAAAGGCCTGCGGTTCGATTCTGACTAATAAATACGCGGAAGGCTATCCACATAAGCGTTATTACGGCGGTTGCGAAGTCGTCGATAAAATCGAAGAAATTGCTATTGAAAGAGCCAAGAAGTTATTTAACTGCCGTTTTGCGAATGTACAACCTCATTCTGGTTCACAAGCTAATGCTGCCGCATATCGTGCCCTTCTCCCTGATGGAGGGAAAATACTTTCATTAACTCTTAATGATGGAGGACATCTCAGCCATGGAAGTCCGGTCTCTTTTTCATCACATTTTTATAATTTCGTCTTCTATCCATTAGGAAAAGATGGGCATTTAGATTACAGCCTTCTTTTAGAAGTAGCTAAAAAAGAGAAACCTGATTTAATTCTCGCCGGCTACAGCGCCTATCCTTTTATCATCGACTTTAAGAAAATTAAAGAAATATGTGACGAAGTGAACGCCAAATTCATCGTGGATATGGCTCATATCGCTGGACTTGTGGCCTCAAATGAGCATCCTAGTCCATTTCCATATGCTGATGTTGTTACCTCTA
Source organism: Coriobacteriaceae bacterium (assembly GCA_963612925.1). GTDB lineage: Bacteria > Bacillota_I > Bacilli_A > RFN20 > CAG-826 > Fiminaster. The sequence continues at coordinate 44,811 of CAVDXG010000003.1, forward strand.
CGACCCATAAAACTTTAAGAGGGCCACGCGGAGGATTAATTCTAACTAATGATGAAGAATTAGCTAAAAGAATTAATTCAGCTGTCTTTCCTTTCTATCAAGGAGGTCCTTTAGAGCACATCATCGCCGGCAAAGTGATATGCTTCAAAGAAGCTTTAGATGATTCCTTTAAAGTTTATATCAAGCATGTTAAAGATAACACTTTAGCGTGTGCAAAGACATTTATTGAATTAAATGATAAGGCATCATTAAGCGAGAACCATTTATTCTTAGTAAATACTTTAGATTCCTTTGGCTTAACTGGATTAGACGCCCAGAAAAAGCTCGAAGAAATTGGCATTACCACGAATAAAAATATGCTACCTAACGATACATTAAAGCCAAATAAAACTTCTGGTCTTCGCATCGGCTTCGCGGCCGCGACAACGCGCGGTGCAACTAAAGATGATGCAGTAAAGATTGCTAAATTAATTCATGCTTATTTAAAGAATGAGATAACGCGAGAAGAAGCTTTAAAGGAAGTTAAAGTAATTACATCTTCCTGGAAAAAAATCGAAGAGATTTAAGAGGTATACATCATGAGAATTATTAAAGAGTCAAATCCAACTTTTAGAGTCACTTGCGAATATTGCGGAACAATTTTTGAATATCAGCTAAATGAACTTGGTTATCGTCCATGGTATCCGCATGGCTTTGTCTATTGCCCACATTGCCATAAGCCTCTCCGACACGATTCTTGCAATATGGTTAGTGATGTCTGTGATATCGAAGAAAATAAATAATTTATATCTTTTAAAACATAAATATCTATTGATTATTTGGCGATTGTTAAATTAACTATGTACAACAATCTACGACATTTTATTCTTTCTAACTGTAAAATTTATTTTCCATAAGATTAGTTATTTATCTTTTAGGCTTATTTATTTAGAGGTTGTCACTTTATTTGTCACTTTATTTTCGCATCTTCATTTTAAGAAAATTGAATATGTCGATATAAAGAATTAATAAGCAGAAAGACAAAGCTATGAGCCTGGACACTCCTGGACAAATTAGCAAAATATGTAGCTTTTTTTAAAAGTTATACTGGTCTTTGCCGAGCAAAAAAGTCAAATAATGAGGGATTGTTATAATATCGTTTTCCTCACCTATGTTGTAATCGCCAATCTTAATTAATTTTACTCCTCCATAATGCTCAGGATGTTTCATTACGGTTTTACTTGATTTGCTGTTACCACTTTTTGATTTTGCTTCAATCAATGTGACGTAGCCTTTATAAGCGATAACAAAATCAATTTCTAGTCCACTTGTCTTTGCATAGTAATAGGTTTTGATATTTGCTTTGTATAGTGAGTCGAAATCTAAAGCTTCATATATTGCGCCTTTTCCTTGACCTAACTTTCCTTTAAGAAGAGAGGGAACTATCTCGACACCATACATTGCTATTGCAATTCCTATATCAGTTGGGAAAAGTTTAAACTGCGATGGGATTTTCTATAGTTAAAGGCAAGGAAGGAATTTCTAGATTGTACACTTTTTCAACAATATGGGCTTGTCTTAAATATTCAATTGCATCGTTTTTATCGTATTGAAGTCCTTTTTTAATTTTGCTTACGATAAACCTTTTGTTTTCTTTAGCTAAAAAATAAGGAATAAGGTCATAGACATTTTCTATTCTTGATATTTCTGAAGTAGAAAAGACGAGTTCACCTTTTTTGTTTTTTCTTCTTCCGATGTCTGCTTTCATTTCAGAAATAATGTTCTTTAATACTTTGTATGACTTCTCCATATTTTTTGTTTCCACAAAAGAGGCGACTGCTTTTGGAAAGCCGCTTACGCAGGCATATTGAATAAAAAGCTTTTTATATACGCCGTGTGTAAAACTATCAATTGGTTTTCGGGTTTTAAATTGATTGAATAAGTAGTCTATTTGTTCACTTGTATAGTTGTTTGCCCAAAGGAATTCTTCAAAATCCATTGTTTTCATTTCGATGATGTTTTCTGCTCCGACAGGAATAGGTGTTGCATCACCTTTTATATATCCATTTATTCCCAGAAACGAGCCGCTTGAGATTACTTTATATTTGCTATCTTTTTAAAAAAAACTTTAAAGATAAACGGGCTCTTGGGCAATCTTGAATTTCATCAAAGAACAAAAGAGTTGTACCTGGATTCATGCTATATTTGGGAAATCTTAAAGATATATTAGATATTAATGTTTTCGGATCTAGACTATTATCAAATATTGAACAATATTCTGGGTGAGTCCAAAAGTTTATATTAATCAATTGAAGATTGTTCCTTTTTGCAAATTCTTTTATGCTTTCTGTTTTCCCGCATTGACGTACACCAACAAGTAAAATTGGTGTTTTATCATCACCTTTTAACCAGCTATCTAATTGATCATCAATTTTTCTTTTATAATACACAAACGAATCCCCTCCTTAAGAAAATTAAACCGAGTTCGCATCTTAAATATAAGAAATTTAAAGCGAGTTATGATCAAGTTTATAAGAAATTTAAATCGACTTTGTATTGCTCTAAAATATTTCGTTTCAATCGAAGAAGTAGACTAAAAAGTAGACTTTAAATTAAATGAACTTTAGTCAAAAATTGAGTTCGTTTTTAGTTAAATAAGTGGTTAGAAAAATTGGATGCAATAAATAGCGTGACTGAGTTAAAGATGCTTAGACCTTTTCAAAAGTATTTAAGGAATGATTTTTATGGTCCAACTGACTTCATCAATTCCTTGTCATCATTTCATCCTTGTACTTATTGATAAAACTATAGACTGCATTGATGGACGATTTATATTTCTTAGCTATCTTAGCTTTCGTAGTTCCGTTTTTTAAAGCTTTAAATATTTCTTCTTTATATGGATATAGTTTTCTATTGACATTAGTTGCCCCTATTGGCCTTCCTAAGCGTTTACCTTCTTGTTTAATTCTTGCTAACGCTTCTTTGGTTCTTTCGGATATCAGTTTTCTTTCTATTTCCGCGGATAAGCCAAAGGCAAATGCTAGAACTTTAGATTCGATATTATCATCTAGTAGAAATTTATCTTGGATAGTGATTACTTTTATTTCTTTAAGCGTGCAGTAGTTAAGAATATCCATAATCATATAAAGATTTCTACCTAGTCGCGATAGTTCGCTGGCGATGAGTGTATCACCTCTTTTTAAGCGTTTTAATAGTTTGCCTAACTCTCTTTTTGAGTAATTCCGCATGCCTGAGACAGTTTCTTCGATGTAGTTATCGATTGTAAGAGAATGCTTAGATGCATATTCAGCGATTTCAAATCTTTGATTTTCAACTGTCTGCGTATCTGTGCTCACTCTTATATAGCCATATATCATTTTGATCCCCCTTATGTTTACTTAATTTGTCTTCATTGGCTAAAAGCCATTAACAAATCAACTTTGATAGAGTTATAATAAATTGCATTTTTTATTAGATTAAAAATAGGAGATTAAATATTTATGGGTAGACATCATGAAGTTAGAGCCGCGGCGATGGCTAAAACTGGGAAGATTAAATCAGCCTTGTACGCCAGAGCATCCAGAGAGGCCTATTTAGCGGCAAGAACTGGTTCACCAGATCCAAAGACTAATTTAGCCTTGCGAGCGGTTTATGAAAAATATCGAGGGAAAAGCGTTCCTCGCGATGTTTTTGATCGAGCGATTAAAAAAGCGCAAGGGGGCGATGCTGAAGTATTTATCGCTGGAAGATATGAATTCTTTGGTCCAGCTGGCTCATATATCATCGTCGATACTTTGACAGATAACCCTAACCGCGCCTTAGTGGAAGTTAAAACTAATGTTGTTCGCAAAGGTGGACATTTAGGAAGCGTATCCTTTAACTTTGAAGAAAAAGGCGTGCTCGTCTTTAAAGGAAACAATAAAGATGAAGTAGAAGAAGCGCTTATCTTAGGCGATGTTGATGTCCTAAGCGTTGAGCAAGATGAAGATTTAATCGTTGTCTATGTCGTTCCTAGCGCATTTGCGAAAGCTAAAGAAGTGCTAGCCTCTATTGGAGTAAGCGAATACGAGGAAGCTGAAATATCGATGATTCCAAACGAATACATCACAATTGATGATCCAGAAACTAAAGCTAAGTTTGAAGAATTAATCGATGCTTTAGATGAACTTGAAGATGTTCAAAACGTCTATCATAACGTGGATTTATAATTATAAAGATAATCTGAATGGTGTCACCAAAAAGGTGACGCTTTTATTAAACAGATTGTTAAATCATCTTTTAATCGTCGTTTTTATGATTAATATTTTTGATACGAAGAATTATCTTAACGAAAAAATACAATATAGGATTAAATAAGGCTATAAATTTCATTTTTTGCAATAAGCCTGCGTTTCCTACAGCTTTTTTATATAGAAGTTTTGTAGATTTATAATTTGGTATATTTTTGCTTTTAATCTTGTGAACTTTTGCTAAACTAAAAACTTCAAAAAAGGAATTGCACATGTCTTTTAATAAATTCGGATAGTTTTTATTTATAAAATCAGCCTTTTGTTCAATAGATAAGAAATAGCTTTGAATTTTATACAAATCCAAGCGCCTGGACGATGATGATTCATTTGTTCTATAAAAATATAAAACTTCGTCGGTATATACACATTTTGAAGCTCGACTTAAAACAAATGTGATTAAATAAACATCTTCGAAAATTCTGCCTTCGGGATAGGCTACATCATCAAATAGTTTTCTTTTAAACAACCTTCCCCAACTAAATGTTTGAATTTTGGAGCATATTGCCACATCTTGCATCAAAGAATAATTGTCTAATATTAAGCTCTCTTTTTTTGCAATTGGTTTCTTGATTGAATTAACAAAAGTTTTGTAGTTTGAAATAGACACATCGGCGTCATTACTTTTCAATAAATCAAGGAGTATCTTTAAACAATTTAAATCTATTACATCATCGGCATCGATAAAAAATAAATAATCGCCAGTTGCAAGCTTTAAGGCAATATTTCTGCAATATGATTGCCCATTATTCTGACTATTATCAATGAATTTAAACCTTAAATCGTTATCCGCATATTTTTTTATTATTTCTTTGCTTGAATCAGTTGAACCATCATTAACTATTAAAACTTCAAAATTCTTGTAAGTTTGGCCGATTATAGAGCAAAGGCATTCGTCCAAATATTTTTCGCAGTTATAAACAGGGATAATTATTGATATTTTGTCCATAAAACAATGATTGATTTAGCGCAACTACTGCAATAATTATACTATTACTTTAACTGACAATATCTACTAGATTTTTAGTTACTATAATGTTTAGATAACATTAAATTGACCTGCTCTTTAATCAACATGATAAGCAAGATATTGCCTAGTTTCTACTTGATAATGTTTAAAAAACATATTTAAATAATGTCCTACTAAACCTATTATTGAGTGAATTAAAAATTATATTTATGAACGACATTAACGTAAATAATAAGGGCAATGCTTCGATTACAAAAAATGTCTTTTGGAAGTTTGGCGAAAGATTTATATCGCAATTAATTTCTTTTGTTGTTTCCTTGCTTCTTGCAAGGTTCTTATTGCCTGACGATTATGGTGTCGTTGCAATTATTATGATTTTTACGAACATTGCAAATGTTTTTGTTTCAACTGGATTATCGTCTGCGCTTATTCAAAAGAAAGATGCTGATGAATTAGATTTTTGTACATGTTTCTATACCAGTTTATTCGTATCTATTGTGATGTATTTAATACTCTTTTTTACGGCACCGTTAATTTCTACATTTTATGAAAATGACTCTCTAACTTTAATTTTAAGAATATTCGGTTTGTCTTTACTTATAGCGCCGCTGACCTCAATGCAAGATGCGTCCATATCTAGGAATATGAAATTTAAAAAATATTTCCTCGCAACATTAACCGGTTCTATTTTATCTGGAGTTACGGGTGTAGTTATGGCGTTTACTGGTTTTGGCCCCTGGGCTTTAGTTGTACAACATCTTTTGAGTTCATTTCTTAATTGCTTAATATTGGTAATAACAGTTCATTGGTTTCCATCATTTAAGTTTTCATTTGTTAGGTTAAAAATACTTTGGAAATTTGGTTGGAAGGTGTTCTTTGAAGGTTTAGCAAATCAAATTTCAGCACAAATTCGAAATTTAATTATCGGAAAAGTTTATACTGATGCTGATTTAGGCTATTACACTAAAGCTCAATCTTTTCCGACATTATTTACGAATAATATTAGTACATCTTTAAGCGCGGTTTTGTTTCCATCTATGTCCAAAATACAAGATGACAAAGAACGCCTTCTTTTGTTGACAAGAAAGTCTGTTAGAATTTCTTCTTATATTTTATTCCCTATGCTTTTTGGGCTCGCTGCGGTTGCATCTACAATGGTGCCTGTTTTATTAACTGATAAATGGAATGATACGGTTCCATACATTTATATTTTTTGTTTTACCACTTTGTTAACTGTTGGCATGTATTCAAGACATGAGGCATTAAAAGCTGCAGGTAGAAGCGATGTCTTTATGTTCGAACACATGTTTTCAAGAATAGTTGATTTTATTTTGTTACTTTTGGTTTTCCGCATTAGCGTGATGGCTATTGCTCTTTCTGGAATTACAAGTGGCTTGATTTTGACTGTCACTATTATGTTTACGAGTAAGAAATTTACAGGGTATAGGTATAGAGATCAAATAAAAGATATTGTTGGTTTGTTTTTTATGAGCGTTGCAATGTTTTTGCCTGTCTTTTTGATGAATTATTTGCCGATAAATAAAGTAATTATTTTAGTATTGCAAGTTGTTGTTGGTGCAGGCCTTTATGTGCTTTTATCCATTATTTTTAAGCCAGAAGGATTTATCTTTTTCCTAAAATTACTTAAAAAAATCCCTTTATTTAACAAAAATTCTGATTCTGCTACTAAATGCAACAAAACTTCAGCGAAAATATCAATGGTTATAACCGTATTGCTATCTTTCTGCGTTGCTTGCCTTTTAAAGTTTATACCTCTTAATGGAACATATTTATTTCTTGTTCAACTAGGTGGCTTTTTTATAACTTTTATCCTGCTATCAATTTTTATGAAGCCTAACATTTTTAATTATTTGTCTTTATTAATTGATAAAATGATAAGTGAATCTAATTATTATGAATGAAATCGAATTATCAATAATTGTCCCAGCATATAATGCAGGAAAATATATTTTCGAATGCATTGACTCAATACTAAAGCAATCTTTTTCTAATTTTGAATTAATCATCGTGAACGATGGTTCAAAAGATAATACACTTGAGCAGTTAAATGCATTTGCTAAGCAAGATAATCGAGTTGTGTTGATTAACCTCAGCGAAAATAAAGGACTATTTAACGCTAGAGTTACTGGATATCTTCGTGCAAAAGGCGAATATATCGGTTGGGTTGATTCCGATGATATTGTTGATGCTGATATGTTTGAAAAATTAATTGCCAAAGCAAACGAAGGCGATTATGACTGCGTGTATTGTGATTATAGATTTTTTCCAAAACAATCTAGGTTAAAAAATAAATGGTTTAAACTTTATAATGGCAAAAACGATTGTTTTTTTATCGACAATAACGGCCAACACTGGAATAAAATTGTTAAAAAAGAAATTTTAGACAAAATTAATTACAAATATCTCGAAATGCATATCCAAGAAGGATCTTATGATTTCGTGCTTGCTAGTTGTAAATCCTTTGGCTGTGTTAATGAACCACTTTATTCTTATCGGACTTCTAATTCTGGCATGTCTAAAAGCTATTTTAAAATTCAGCATTATATTGATGATATTGATTTAGCAGAGAAAATGAAGGAAACTGCAATTTCTCTTAATATGGATAGCCAGCGGCTTGAATATTATGATTTCAATGTACTTTATCGTCGATTACTTGCCGCTATCATAGCTGTTAATGTAAATGATAAACAATTGTATATTGAGCAAAAAAACATTTTAAAAAAGAATAATTTTTTCAATAAATATAAAATATTTATAAAAATGAAATTTTCTTCTTTGAAAATATTCGTTATTAAGAACTTTTTCTTAAAGAATTATTGTCTTGCAAGAATACTATCAAAAATAATATTCAAATAATATTGAGGTGCGTTTTATATGAAAGTTGTATTATTAGCCGGTGGTCACGGCACAAGAATAAACGAAGAATCCCAATTTAAGCCCAAACCAATGATTGAAATTGGTGGAAAGCCTATTTTATGGCACATCATGAAATCATTTTCATATTATGGATTTAATGAATTCGTTATTTGCGCTGGTTATAAGCAAGAATACATTAAACAATGGTTCGCGGATTATTTTTTGTCCAACAGCGACATCACCTTTGACTACACAAATAATAAAAATGAAATGATTGTTCATCAATCTAATTTAGAGCCATGGAAAGTAACTATAGTTGACACCGGGTTTAACACCATGACAGGTGGAAGAATTAAACGCATTCAAAAATATGTTGGAAGCGAACCTTTCTTTATGACTTATGGTGATGGCGTATGCGATGTCAACATTCAAAAATTATTAGATTTTCATAAATCGCACGGAAAGATTGCCACTTTAACCGCGGTTCAAATAGAGCAAGATAAAGGCATTTTAGATATCGGAGGAGATAATGCCGTTAAATCTTTTAGAGAAAAGAATGTATCCGATGGCTCTCTTATAAATGCTGGGTTTATGGTTTTAAATCCGGAAATATTTAACTATCTTAAAGATGATTCAACAGTCTTTGAGAAAGAACCGCTTACTCAATTAGCTAAAGACGGGCAATTGATGTCCTACATTCATAAAGGCTTTTGGCAATGCATGGATAATTTAAGGGAGAAAGCTATGCTTGAAAGATTGATTGAACTAGATAGAGCTCCTTGGATTAAATGGAATAAATAAATATGAAAGTTGATTTGAATTTTTATAAAGGAAAAAGAGTATTTGTAACTGGCCACACCGGTTTTAAAGGTAGTTGGCTTTGCAAGATTCTTTTCGATGCTGGCGCTATTGTAACTGGTTATTCACTTAATCCGCCTACTAATCCATCTCTATTTGAAATAGCTAATATTGATAAAATCGTTGATTCGCATATTGGCGATATTCGCGATTATGAGCACTTGAAAAAAGTTTTTGATAAGGCTCAGCCAGAAATCGTCTTCCATTTAGCGGCTCAGCCAATCGTGAGAGATTCATATAAAAATCCAAAAGAGACCTATGAAATAAATGTAATTGGGACGGTTAATATTTTAGAATGTGTAAGGCAAAATAAATGCGTTAAGTCATTTTTAAATGTAACTACTGATAAAGTTTATGAAAACAATGATGTGGATGGACATGCTTTTAAAGAAGATGAAAAACTTGATGGCTATGATCCTTATTCAAATTCGAAATCTTGTTCTGAACTTGTAACTCATTCATATAAGAAATCATTTTTAAAAGATGTTGCTGTTTCTACCGCAAGAGCGGGCAATGTTATCGGTGGAGGAGATTTCGCTCACGATAGAATCATTCCAGATTGCGTTCGTGCGGCTATAAAAAAAGAAGATATTGTTGTAAGAAATCCTTATTCTACAAGGCCATATCAGCATGTTCTTGAACCTTTGTTTGCCTATCTATTAATCGCTGAAGAGCAATATAAGAATTCATCTTTGCAAGGCTACTATAATGTTGGACCAGACGACAATAATTGCTTTGAAACCGGTGCTCTTGTTGACTTATTCGTGAAATATTGGGGTGACAGTTTAAAGTGGATTAATAAATATGATGGAGGCCCTCATGAAGCAGCTTTTCTTAAACTTGATTGCTCAAAATTGAAAAAGACATTTTCATGGAAGCCAACATGGAATTTAGATAAAGCTATTGAAAAAGTAGTTGAATGGACGAAGTGGTGGCAGTCTAATAAAGATGTTAATGCTATAATGGAAAAACAAATAATGGAATTTATCAAAGATGTGGAATAATGAAGAAGAAGCTCGCAAAGAGATAAAAGAACTAGTTAAACAATATTTTCACGATTTTAAGGAAAATAGAAAAGTTTTTAAAGAAGGCGATCGCATTTCTTATGCATCAAGAGTTTACGATGAAAATGAGATGATGGCTTTAACTGATGCGACGCTAGATTTTTGGTTGACCACTGGTCGATTTGCTAAACAATTTGAAAAAGAATTTGCGAAGTGGTTAGGCGTTAGATTTGCTCATTTAGTCAATAGTGGCTCTTCCGCGAATCTAATAGCGTTTATGGCTCTTACCGCGCCTGAGCTAGGCGAAAGACGAATTAACAAAGGCGATGAAGTCATCACAGTCGCTTGTTGCTTTCCGACTACAATTAGTCCTATTTTGCAATACGGTGCAGTACCAGTTTTTGTGGATGTTACTATTCCTCAATATAACATTGATGTTACTCAATTAGAAAAAGCCTATTCTCCTAAGACTAAAGCTGTGATGATTGCTCATACTTTAGGCAATCCATTTAACTTAAAGGCAGTTAAAGAATTCTGCGATAAATATAATCTTTGGCTTATTGAAGATAATTGTGACGCATTAGGAAGTAAGTACACAATTAATGGCATTGCAAAATACACTGGAACATGGGGTGATATAGCTACATCAAGTTTTTACCCCCCTCATCATATGACAATGGGAGAAGGTGGAGCAGTTTACACAAATAATCCGTTGTTAAATAGATTGATTTTATCTTATCGAGACTGGGGACGGGATTGCATTTGCCCATCTGGGAAAGATAATTTCTGTGGAAAACGATTTGATGGCGATTTTGGTCTACTTCCTCATGGTTACGATCATAAATATGTCTATGGTCATTTTGGATATAATTTAAAAGTCACTGATTTACAAGCCGCGATTGGCTGCGAACAATTAAAGAAATTTCCTCATTTCATCGAACGAAGGAAAAATAATTGGAATAGACTACATAAAGCGTTAGAAGATATTCAAGATAAAATTATTCTTCCAGAACCTATAGAAAATAGTGATCCTTCTTGGTTTGGTTTTTTAATTACTGTTAAGGATGGATTGGATAGAAATAAAATAACTAGTTATATTGAAAGCCATAATATTCAAACCAGACTCTTATTCTCGGGAAATGTTATTAGACATCCATGCTTTGATGATATACGAGAAACTAAAGCATATAGAGTCGTTGGCCCATTATCTAATAGCGATAAAATAGTTTCCAATACCTTTTGGGTAGGCGTTTATCCTGGCATGAGCGATGAAATGATCGATTACATGGCTAAAATTATCAAAGAGGCAGTAAATCAATAATATGAAATATGGTATTATTGTTTATAATCGAACTAGCACCATAAATATCGGTGATGATATTCAAATCCTTGCATTAAGGAATTATATGAACGAATTAGATGTTGGGATAAGCCTTTTTAACCGATGAAAAAGGAAATTAAATTTAATAAAATTGTACATATAAATCTATTGGATTATAAAATGAATATCTTAGTTACTGGTTCTACTGGCTTTATGGGAACAAATATTGTTCCTATTTTAAAAGAAAGACATGTTGTTTTTACTCCTAATCGACAAGCTTTAAATTTATTTGATAGAGATTCTATTCTTTCCTATATTAAAGATAATTCTATTGATGTTATAGTCCATCTCGCCAACCCAAATCCAGTGAAGAACCAAAAATGTGATTCTTTTGATAGATTATTTGAAGATAGTTTAAGAATGTTTATAAATCTATATTCGTTAAAGGATCATTATAAAAAAATGATATATATTGGTTCTGGTGCGGAATACGATAAAAGATTTGATATTTCTAACGCTAAAGAAAGTGATGTTTTTAATCGCTTGCCTGTTGATTCATATGGCTTGGCCAAACACATTATGAATAAATTAATTTTGCTTTCTGATAATGTATTTAATTGTTGCGTTTTTGGCTGTTATGGACCAGGTGATTTTAAAAATAAATTTATTACACATTGTATAAATTGTTGCAAAAGTAGTGACAAGATTACTATCAATCAAGATTGCAAATTTGATTTCATTCATGTTTTTGACTTAGCTCGATATTTGTTATGGATGATTGATGCTGATTTGAAGCACAAGATGTATAATGTTTCAAGCGGACAGCATTTATATTTAACCGAAATTGCTGAAATCGTAAAAAAAGAGATGCACAGCAGTTTACCTATAGTTGTTTTAAAGCCTGGTTATAATTTAGAATACACCGCGAATGGAGAACGATTATTCAAGGAAAGCGGCTTTAAGCCTAGCATTTCTATAACTGAAGGAATTAAGATTCAAATTAAATCGCAAAGCAAGGACTAAACAATGAAATTATCTGATTATGTTGCAAAATTTTTAACTGATAAAGGCGTTACGACCGTTTTTTCTGTCGTCGGTGGCGGCGCGATGCACCTTAACGACTCGTTTGCTCATCAAAAGGGTTTAAAAGTGATTTATAATCACCACGAACAAGCTTCTACCATGGCGGCGGAAAGCTATGCACGGCTTAATAATCAAATCGCTGTGAGTTGTGTGACTACAGGCCCTGGTGGGACTAATACAATCACTGGTGTCGTTTGTGCTTGGCAAGACAATATCCCACTTTTAATTATTTCCGGACAAGTTCGTACCGATACAATGGTGGAATCAACTGGATTGTGTTTAAGGCAATTCGGAGAGCAAGAACATTACATCGTTAAGACTGTTAAAGATATTACAAAATATGCCGTTACGGTAAAAAATAAAAATGATATTCGTTATCATCTTGAAAAAGCTCTTTATGAGGCAACTAATGGAAGAAAAGGGCCTTGTTGGATTGACATTCCTTTAGATATTCAAGGTTCTCAAATCGAGCCTGATGAATTAAAAGGATATGTACCTAAAAAAGTAAAGAATGATACAGCTATTTTAAGTGATGTAGCAAAAGCGATATCAACCGCTAAGCGACCATTAATATTGGCTGGCACAGCAGTTAGAACATCAGGAATGTATCGCGAATTTAGAAAATTTGTTGAAAAAGTCAATATTCCTGTTGTAGTTGCGACCGCAGTGGCGGATATTTTCCCTGTTAATGATCGAAATTATTATGGAAATTTTGGCATCATTGGGGGAAGATGTGGCAATTTCTTAGTGCAAAATGCTGATTTGCTCATTGTTTTAGGTTGCAGAATGGCTTTTAAACATGTTGGATTTAATTATCAAACTTTTTCACTAAATTCCAAAAAAATAGTTGTGGATGTAGATGAAAACGAATTGAAGAAAAATCTTATCAAAATCGATATTCCTGTTAACATGAATTTATCTGATTTCTTCACTTATTTTGCTGATAAAACTATAAAAGAAAACCAAGATCCTCTCTGGAGGAAATATTGTGATGAATTAAAAGATAAATTCCCGATATATTTATCATTTTTTGATAAAAGTGAATGTGTTAACCCATATTATTTTGCTAAAAAATTGCTTGAATGTTCTGATGAAAATATGCTTACAGTCGTTGGCAATAGTTGCGCGTGTGACTGTCTTAGACAAATTGGTATTGCTAAAGAAGGCCAACGAATTTGGGGCAATATTAACTGCGGAACCATGGGTTATGATCTACCAGGTGCTATTGGGGCTTGCGTCGCAAAGCGTGGTCCAGTTAATTGCGTTACTGGCGATGGTAGCATAATGATGAATTTGCAGGAATTACAAACAATTGTTTACAATAAATTGCCTGTCAAAATATTTATCCATTCTAATCACGGTTATTTTGCCATAGTTCAAACGCATACAAATTTCTTTCATCGTTTATCTGGCTGTACAGAGAGCACCGGAATTAGCATGCCAGATTTTTCTAAAATAGCTGATGCATTTGGTTTTCCATATTATAGATGCAGAAACCATAAAGAGCTCGATGAAACTTTGCCAAAAATTATCTCAAGTCCTTCTTATTGCATTTGTGAAATAGTTTCAGATACAACTCAACCCATTATTCCAAAGTGCAAAAGTAAATCACTTCCTGATGGTAAGATGGTCTCACCTCCTATTGATGACTTGTATCCATTCCTGGATAAAGAGGTGTATGATAAATATTCAAAATTTGATAATTATGTGAAGGAGAAATAAGTCAATGGCAACATTTAAAATAAAAGACAGACTAGTTGGCGAAGGTCAAAAATGCTTTATTATCGCTGAAGGTTGTGACAACCATATGGGCAATTTAGAAGTTGCTAAAGAGATGGCACTTCAAGCTAAACTTGCCGGTGCAGATTGCATTAAGTTTCAGCACCACCTGCCTGATGAAGAAATGCTAAAAGATGTTCCTATTTCTAGCAATTTTAATATGCCTTTATATGATTTTTTAAAATTGCACGCCTTAACATTAAAACAACATATCGAATTGAAAAAATATTGCGATGAAATTGGCATTATCTATTTATGCACTCCATTTAGCTATAAGGCCGCATGCGAACTCGAAGAAAATGGTTTGGCCTACGCTTTTAAAATTGGTTCAGGTGAAATGACTGATATTCCTTCTTTGCTTCGCATTGCAAAATTTGGTAAACCAATGATTATTTCAACAGGTATGTGCACTTTTGAAGAAATAAATAGAACTTACAATGCTTTAAAAGACGCTGGTGCACCTTTAGCATTTACTAATTGTTTGTCAGAATATCCGCCGGTATATGAGGATATTAATTTAGGCGTTATTAAAAAAATGAAAGAAAATTATCCTGATGTTGTAATCGGTCATTCAGATCATACACCAGATTTATATACTTGCTATGGAGCGGTGGCGTTTGGAGCTAAAATAATTGAAAAACATGTTATTTTAAATAAATTAACTCCTGGGCCTGATCAATCAGTCTCAATTGATTTTCATGAATTGCATAATTTAGTTGACGGGGTAAGAAAAGTAGAATTAGCTTTAGGTGAAGAGAAAAAAGTTCGTGAAAAAGAACATCAAATAAGAGCTTGGGCTTTTCGTAGCATAGTAAGTGTTAAACCCATTAAAAAAGGTGAAGTTATTAGCCAAGAAATGATTTGGTCAAAAAGACCAGGCACTGGCATTCCTTCATATAGAATGAATGAAGTTTTAGGAAAGAAAGCTAAACGAGATATAAAAGAAAACGTTTTATTATCTTTTGATGACTTCGAATAGGAACTCATATGAAAAAAATAATGATTTTAACTGGTTCAAGAGGAGAATGGGGCTATATTAGGCCACTTTTAAAGCTTATTGAATCAAGAGATGATGTCGAATATCGCTTAGTAGTGACTAATATGCATCTTCTTCCAGCGTATGGCAATTCCTATAAAGAGATAGAAAACGATGGTTTCAAGATTCATTACAAAATTCATATGTATCTTGAAGGTGATACTCATTATACGATGGCTAAATCTTTAGGAATTTGTTTAACCTCATTGCCGGATATATTAGAGAATGAAAAACCAGACTGGTTACTTTTAGCTGGTGATCGGGGTGAACAACTTATGGGGGCGATTGCTGCAAGTTATACTTATACCCCAGTTGCACACATTCAAGCTGGCGAAGTGTCTGGCAATATTGATGGAATGGCACGACACGCGATTGGAAAACTTGTACACTTACATTTCGCCTCTAATGAGGACGCTAAAAACCGATTGATTAAATTAGGCGAACAACCATTTAGAGTTTTTAATGTTGGTGCTCCTCAATTAGACGAACTTGTTGAGGCTAAATATACTCCTTTAAAAGAATTAGAAAATAATTTTGCTTTAGACTTAAGCAAAGGCTTTTTACTCGCGGTTATGCATCCTGTGACTGAAGAAAGTAGTAAAGCCGGTGAACAAGCAGAAATTTTCATTAATTCATTGAATGATATTGCTATGCCTAAGATTCTTATTTTGCCAAACAATGATACAGGTTCTAATGATATTAAAAATGCGATTAATAAATATAAAAAAGGAAATTATCATATCTTTGCCAATCTTAAAAGAGAAGATTATCTTGGATTTTTAAAATATTGTTCTGCAATTGTTGGTAATTCTAGTTCAGGTTTATTAGAAGCCCCAACGTTTAGAACACCTGCCGTTAATATTGGAAATCGTCAATTTATGCGTTTTAGAGGCAATAATGTCATCGATGTTTCTTGGGATAAAGCAGCTATTGTTAATGCAATTAAAAAAGCTACATCAAGTGAATTTAAAAATTATTTAACTCTAAATGTTGATAACCCTTATGGTGATGGCCACTCTTCAGAGCGAATTTTAGATTTGCTTTTAAATACTGATATTGATGATAAATTGTTAGTTAAGCATTTAACATATTAAATAGGAGCGAAGCGAATTTCATGGACTATAAGAATTTATGTGTTAATCCTAATTATTCTATTAAACAGGTAATAGATGTTATCGAAAAGTATCGTGAAAGAGGAGTTGTAGTTATTGAGTATAATAAAGTTTGCGGTATTTTAACTCTTGGTAATATCATTACGGCTTTAGCTAATGGGCGCGATATTTATAGCAAGATTAAAGATATTTATAACCCTAATTTTATTTACTTGAATTCTACTGACTATAAAAAAGCTTTTGATATATTCAAAACTAAAAATTTATCGTTTATTCCGGTTATCAATGATGATTATGTTTTGTTAAATATTATTACTCCAAGAGATATCATGAAAAATGCTGTTTTTAATGTGAAATAAAAATAATGTTTTTTCGATTTTAACCTTTTTTATGCATTAATAAAAAGTTGTATGTCATTAGGCACATTGATTATAAAGTATTACGAGCAAGGAGTTAGTGCTATATGAACGATTTAATAACATCAATACCACTCGATAAAATTAAAAAATATGTGATTAAGCAAATTAATACATTTTTTCCTGATGAAAGCACATTAGAAGAAGACGACAAAGAATTTAATGATGCTTTTTTAGACGCAATTAAAAGAGTTAATTATTGTTTTCATTTCATCAAATTGAATGGATACTCATCGATAGATAGTAATGGCGAAAAACATTCCTATTTTCAGCACACCAATAGCGATCAATACGCCCAATTCCTTTATTTTTTATCAAATAGTTTGTGGAAAATGTATCCGCATCGAAGCTATATTTGCGACAAGCTAATCTTGCTTAATAAAATGCTTCATTGCTGCTGGTATACATATAAAGTTAATTTGCCTGATATTTTTTTATTAGGTCATCCTGTTGGTTCGGTTATTGGGCACGCAATTTATAATAATTTTTTAGTAATTTTGCAAAACGTTACTATTGGAGATAGAAGATTTACGACCGAACCTATAGGCAAATTTTGTTTTTTATCGGGGGGGGCTATGATAATTGGATGTGAAAAAATTGGCGATAGGGTATCTATTGGAGCTAATACAACTGTTTTTAGAACACCAATTCCTGATAATTCAATTGTGTTCACCGATAAAAAAACTGGTGAAATCAATATAGTTAAAAATAACAAAGATAAATGCAAAGCTGAAAACTTTTTTGATTTAGAATTAGCGCGTCAATATAATCTAATTTAAAATGAATTAACCCTATTACCTAGGAATACAGCAAAATGACAGAAGCAGAAATAAATAAACGTTTAGAAAAATATTATGAGAATGTAAATAAAAAGAATCATATCGTAACTGTTTTTTTAACTACGCATAAAAGACCTTATTATGTATCTTTGGCTATTCATAGCGTTTTAAAACAAACGTATAAAGATTTTTATTTGATTGTACTTGACAATATGTCAGAAGATTCTACTCAAAATGTTGTTGAAGGTTTTGGTGATGATAGACTTATTTATTTAGAAAGAAGTAGCAAAAATAACACTTTGACAAATTATGAGTTTGCTTTTTCAATTTGCAAAACTAAGTATGTCGTTATTTTCCATGATGACGATATAGTGCATGAAGATTATTTAGAAAAGATGCTTTCTATTTTAGAGGAACATGATGATTATTGCTTATTATCATGCTCTTACAATGTTATAGATGAAAATGGTGTCATTGGGTCTGATTATGGCTTTTGTCCGCAAAAGTTTAATGGAGTCGTTACTTATAAAAAAGACGAATTTTTGATTGATTATTATACAGAAAAAAGAAGGGATGAATACATTCTTTTACCAACAGTAATGTATAAGCGAGATTTTTTTAAAGACATAAGCAAATTTTTAGACAAAAGAGCCGGCCCATCTGGCGATAATTTTATTTACATGCAAGCTGAACGTTTCGGAGGCACCCTCGCTGTTCTTGGCGATGTTTTATTTGATTATAGAAAATATAGTGGCCAGGCTTCATCTACGACAGCTAGCACGCGAGAAATGCAATTAATGTTTTTTTTATTTACTCAAGATTACTATAAAGAGAAACTTAGAGCACATCTTTATAGTAATTATTTTCATGGTGTAATTTTATCCACTTTAGTATCATCTATTAAGGATTATCATTTACATAAAATTGATAAAAATAAACTTAAGGCCATTTACGCTATGGTGCCTAAGCAACTAAGAAACCATAAAAACAATTTTGTTATTTTTAATTTTAAAATCGCTACTGCCTTGCCGAAACTTTACTACTTTCTTTTTAAAATGATTTTCATACTAAAAGGCCATCGCTACTAAAGATTTAGATTATGATTGTATATTGGTTAATAAATAATTGTTATAATTCATTCTATGAAAAAAAATATAAATACTGTTACTTACAAATTTAGCACCTCACAAAAGATATATTTGCCCTTTAAAAGATTTATATCTTTCTTCGGCTCTATTCTTGGAATCATTTTTTGCTTAGCTCTTCTTTGGTGGTGGGTGTTCCCAATTAATGCAATTGTGACTAAGGGGCATCCAATTTTTGTCCAAGAGAGACTTGGAAAAAACAAAAAAGTTTTTGACTTGTTTAAATTTAGATCAATGAAATTGGATGCAAACCCAAATTTAGCGCCGTCTGAGATGAGTGAGATAGAGCAAGAACATATGAAAACCAAATTTGGTGAATTTCTAAGAAAAACATCGATTGATGAAACGCTTCAATTGTTAAACATATTTGTAGGGCAAATGGCGTTTGTTGGCCCTAGACCAGGTGCGGCTCATAATGAAGAAGAACTTGTTCAGTTTAGAGAAAAATATCAGCCAAGTGCATTTCTAGTCAAACCAGGATTAAGCGGATATGCTCAAGTAAAGATGAAAAGAGACCACAGCCCTGAGGAAAAGGCTAAATTGGATTCTTATTATATCAGCCATATGTCTTTTTGGATGGATGTCAAAGTCTTTTTTATAACAGTATTTGGTATATTTAAAAGCGAGAAAGGCAAATAAGATGGTTCTCTTATCGTTTAATGTAAGAGCGATTCTTAAATTCGATATGTTTAACATCAAAAGTGATATTATTTTCTAAGTTATTTTTTTATGGAAATATCTTCTACTAAAAAAACAATGCAAAATAGAGAAAACGACGTTTTGTATATAATTATTGGCTCATATTATTTAAGCGAAGATTCTAATTTCGCAATTACTAATTTTTATAAAAAAAGTGTAGCCATTTCTAACCTTGTTTTTGAAGGGAAACTTCTTACTGGATTTGACGCTTTAAATCTTGATTATATTTTTCTTTCTGCCCCAATAGTTGGGAAGTGGCCTTTTTTATCAAAAAAGTTGGTTGTTAAAGGTTTCCATGGTGATGAGAGAATTCATCCGGTTTCATATTTAACACCATATGGTTTATGTAATTTTTTTAAAGGACTTGCCATAAAAAGAGAAATTAGAAAAATAAAAAAGACATTTCCAAAAAATAAAAGAGTGCATGTTATAGCTTGTGAGAGCCATAAACCATATCTTTTAGGAGTTAAAAAAGTCAAAAAACTTTTTAAGAGTTCTTTTTCTACTCTCATTGTTCCTGATTTAACAGAAAATATGGATTATTATCATTCATCTTTTCTATATAAATTTTTTAAGAAAAGAAATGCCGCTGAAATCTCTGCTCTTACAAAAAATTATATTGATTCATTCTTTTGCTTAAATGAAGAGATTAATAAAAAGATAAACCCAAGCAACAAGCCGAGCATCATCTTCCCTTGTATTTATACTCCAATAGATAAAGAAAGTTTTGAACTTGAGAAAACCGATGGAAAAATTCACTGCGGTTTCTTTGGAAAGACGGATAAACGCAATGGCATAGAAATTATTGTTGAAGCCGCGAAGATCGCCCCGAAGAATATTGTTTTTGATATTTATGGCAGCGGAGATGATGATGAATATTTGTCGACATTAAAATTAGACAACTTGATTGTTCATGGCTTTGTTTCGCCTAATGAAGCCTTTAAAACAATGCATAATATTGATATATTTTTATCGCCAAGACTCCCTGGTGAGGAATACACAAAATATTCATTCCCTTCTAAGATTTGCGATTACATGTCTTTTTATAAGCCGATCATTACTTATAAATTAGATTGTTATCCTAAAGAATTAGATAATCTATTTATTTATCCTAAAGATATGTCACCAGAATCGCTCCTAGAGTCGATAGATAAATGTTGCTCAATGGATAAGGATTATCATTCCGCTTATAAAGTATTCTTAGACAAAGTTAACTCTGTGAATGTTGTTTCATCGCTAAAAAGTCTTAATGAAAAATAACCGAATTAACCAATTTGGTATAAAATGATGGTGTATTTATTTAGCGTTATCAAATATTAGTTTATAATATTTTCATCCCTAGGGAGATTTTGTTAGTATTGGGTACTTCAAAAAATGTTTGTTTACATTGGCTTAATAGTTTTTTATTTCATCGCAATTTGCCTTGATTTTAAAAATGTCATCAAACAGAAATATAAAATTATTTTTTGCATCGCTTTATTTTTGCCATTAATTTTATTGTGCTCCTTTAAAAACATAAGTGTTGGTAATGACACACGAGGATACTATAACTATTATTGGGGGCTTAAAGAATTAAGCGAATATCAAACTAGTTATTTTGAAAAAGGGTTTCATATATTTAGCTATATTTTTGCTAGATTAAAAGTGCCTCTAACAATTTATATGCTTGTTTGCTATTCGATTGTTTATGTGCCGTTTATTCTTATATCTTATAAGTGGATTAATAAACCTTCGCTAGTGGCTTTTAGTTTATTTTTGTTCTTGTTTACTAATTTTGCTTTGTCCGCTCTTAGACAATCGATATCAATAGGAATATGCTTCTTCGGATTTTTCTTGTTTTATTTGTTCTATAAAAAGAAAGATATATTGCATCTTTCAATTGGAATCTCTCTTCAAATAATATTTATTACTATTGCTTACTTCTTTCATAAAAGTGCATTAATTTTTATCGTTGTTCCTCTTTTGTGCCTTTATAAAAATAGATTACTTAAAAACCCTTTTTTGTTAATAGCTGTTATGCTATTATTTTCGCTTTTATCGCCTTATTTTTATGGAATAATTGATAATCTTTTAAATCGCAATATCATCGACTCTTCAAGATCTAAATTCTTTTTAAATTTAGGGTTTTCAACATGGATCACATACGCTTTATTGTTGGTTAGTTATTTGCTTATGGCTTCTACTAATGGCAAGTTCGACACGCTCTATAGCAGGTATCCAAAGATTAAGCCATATTTAATGAACCCATTAACTGAAAAGAGCAATAACAATAGCGAATTAGAAATAATGTCTCAAAATTTATCAGTTTTGTATTTGCTATTTCTTACTCTTTTTAGCGTCAGTTTTGTTTTTAAGCGAATTGTAATGTATCTTGTCCCATTTATATGCTTCAGTTATGCATTTTTGTTTAATCGAGTGGGCAACAAGAGAATTGAAAAAGTATTACTTTTTGCTTCTTTTTGCGGATTAATTATTTATGCTTATTTTGCTACAATTAAATCAGGGTATTTGACAGTGTCAAATTATGAATTTGGGTTCTATCTATAATGAAAAACAAATTTTTTAAACATTTAATAACTAGTTTGGTAAATATTTTTATTTGTTTTTTGATTTTATTCCCTTTCTTTGATTTGCTTTGCATTAGTACTACAGGTCAATGCTGGAGCATTGCCAAAGGCATTGAGATAGCCCAAAAAGAAACAAATTCAAAATTTTTATCGGGTACATTTGTTGATTCTAAAAATGAATTTTCTAATTACTATTCATCATCATCGTTTTATAACATATCCTATTTAGCAAAATTATATTCTGATGATCCAAATGCTAATAGTATCTTTTATCAGTATGAAACTAAAAATGATCAAAGCATTTTTTCTGTTAAAGTTGGAGATGATTATGTTCAAACATCATTGTTTTTACATCCATATTTAGATGCCTCTTATAAATTTGATTTTAAATTGAAATTTGGCGAGCAGATTTCTTCTTCGGAATTAAATAGTGCTTGTGAATATTTATATATTTCTGAATCATTGGCGAACAGCTTAAATCTAACTGTTGATAACATTAAAGACTTTTCTTTGCCAGTAAGGATGAATTATTTTTCTTCCGAGGCAACTAAAAGCACTTTTAAAGATGTCCATATCGCCGGCGTTGTTGATGAAGAAAGTATAGGGGTTTACAAAGACTATATTAGCAGTGCCAATTATGCTTTCACAAATTGGAGCACTGATGTGCAAAACATGATGAATTGCCAATATTTAAATATTCTTTTTGCTGACGATATCGTGATGAATAAAGTTTATATCAACAACATAATATATTTTCCTTTAGATTTTTATATCAATGAAAGTATAGGTAGTCATGAATATTCGAAGCTAACCGAACAAATATTTTTTCCTAATGAAACATTTAGAGAATCAGAAAAAGTGCTAAACTTCTTTATATCTTATTTAATTTGTAATCTGATTCTTCTTATAGGAGGCATTTTTGCGCTCCATTTTAAAATTTGGTCTATCTTACTTGAGGATATGAAGAAAAATAACTTTATTTATATTGTAATTTCGCAATTTGTAATAACCTTATTTTTACTATTTTGTACTCCGTTATATATTGATTCAATATTCTTAGTTGTTAATGAATTATACGCATTTTTATTAGTTATATTTATCTTTTTAGCATTCCTATTAAATACTGTTATAAAAATATTGCATGAAAACGGATTAAGGCTATTCAACTTCAGAAAGAAGAAAGCAAAATGAGAGTAGCTTTTATCAACACTTTTAATAATGGTTCTACCGGGCGAATTGCTTTAGAAGTCTTAGATGAAGTCAAAAAGAACGGCGGAGACACTGCTTTATATTATGGAAGATGTCTTAACGATGGGCCTGGTGTTTATACAGGAATTTCTAACATTAAAAACAAATTAATTGATGTTTTAGTTGCTTTGACTGGCGATATTGGTCATCTTCATTGGAAAGAAACTAAAAACATTATTCATGAACTTGATAAATTTAAACCGGATATAATTCATTTCCATAATTTACATGGCAATTATGTTAATCTAGTAAAAATCTTAGAATATACCGCGAAGAACCATATAAAAGCGGTTATTACAGTTCATGATTTTTATTTGTTTACTGGTAGGTGCGCTTATCCATTTGAATGTTCTAATTGGCTACATGGATGCGGAAATTGTAAATACAAGCATCGTTATCCAAAAACTCTTTTATTTGATAAATCTAAAAAATTATTGAAAGAAAAAATAAGACTATTAAAAGAAATAAATCCAGTTATTGCCTGTCCTTCTAGATGGATCATGAATGAGGTTAAAAAATCGCAACTTAGCTTTTGCAAGTGCGAGCTCATCAACAACGGCATTGAAATGCAAAATGATTATGAGCCTAAAGTTCGCGTTAGCAATAACAAAATAATTCTACTAGGAATTGCTTCTCCTTGGGATGAACGCAAAGGATTGAATGCTTTTAATGAACTTGCTAAAAGATTAGATTCTAATAAATATGAAATCCGTTTGGTTGGCTTAGAAGATAGCAACGAAACCAATTCTGATATTGTTAGATTTAAGAAAATGAATAAAAGCGATGTGTTAAAGCAAATCGAGGAATGCGATGTGTTTATTAATCCGTCTATCGCGGACAATTTTCCTACTACTAACTTAGAAGTTATATCTATGGGAAAACCAATTATCGCTTATGATATCAGCGGAACAGCTGAAGTTGTGAATAAAATTAATGGCGTTAAAGTTCCGCCGTATAATGTTGATGCCTTATATAATGCAATTTTAAATTTTAAGGTAGCTGATTATAATCCAAAAGCGATTATGGAAGACGCCAAGAAATATTCTTTGCAAGAGATGAAAAATAAATATTATCAGCTCTTTGTATCATTAATGGGTGGATCACATATAAAATAAATTCGTGTAAATAGGAGCGGAATATGAAGGCTTATGTTACTGGCGCTGGCGGAATGGTCGGTTCTCATTTAATTGAATTATTAGCAAAAGAAGGATTCGAGGTTTTTGGTAGTTATTTTCATCCAACAGTTGACATCAATGATATCGACTTTACCAATGTTAATTTTTTTGAACTAGATATTAGAAATCACGACAAGATGTATGATTTTCTTCAAAAAGAAAAACCTGAATATATTTTTCATTTAGCAGCGCAGTCTTTTCCGGTTATTAGTTGGAAAGATCCATATTACACAATGGATGTAAATGTTAATGGCATGGTTGGCATCTTTGAATCTATAAGGAAAGTGCAAGAAAATGATGCATCCTATAACCCTACCATTGTTGTTATTACCTCTTCAGCAATATATGGCGAAGCGTTATTAAAATATGATGTTAATAATCTGCCTGACGAGAATTGTGAAATGAAACCACTTCACCCTTATGGTGTGAGCAAAGCTGCAGAAGATTTATTGTGCTTTCAATATTTTAAAAATTACGGATTGAAAGCAATACGAGTTAGACTATTCAACTGCACAGGTCCAAGAAAAATAGGTGATATATCATCTGATTTTGCTAAACGAGCAGTGGAACTTAAAAGAAAAAATGACAACAAGTTAGTTGTTGGTAATTTAACTGCTCAACGAGCAATTCTTGATGTAAGAGATTTATGTCATGGCCTACTTTTATTAGCAAATAAAGGTGTCCCTGGTGAGGCGTATAATATTTGTTCATCTCACATTTTTAAAATGAGTCATGTTGTTGAATGTCTTGAAAAGATTATGGGGGTAAAGTATCAACTTGTTACTGATGCAAAACTTCTTCGACCAGCAGATGAGGCTTTATATGCTGGCAACTGCGATAAAATTAAAGCTCTTGGCTGGGTTGAAAAATATAATTATTACGATACTTTAAAAGATATAGTTGAATATTGGATGAGCAAATATTAGATTACCATCTAATTTCTTTTTTACTTCTTTTTGTTTTATAAATATATAAATTAACAGCAATATTGAATATTCCAAGTTTATACATAACTTTTAATATCCATATTGCAACGCCTTTTAAGCCGGATTTAGCTAAAAAGAGAAAAGATAAATATCTATTTCTTTTAAAAACATTGAAATTATTTTTTAAATATAGTTTTGATTCTTTGACAACTAAACGATTTTTCTTTTCTTTGCTTTGGCAAACTCTGATCGTTGTTCCAATGCCAATCCTTAGAAAGATAAAAGCAGAAATTAAATCAAATAATTTCTTATTGTTTTTATATTTGGCGTAGTTTAAAAAATATGAGCATGTATTTTGATATTTTTCGTATGTCAATGCATCAATTAATGAACCGGAATGGATGAGATAAGAATATTTTGATTCGTTAATAAAAGAAATAGTTTTCGAGTTGGCAAGTGCTTTTAATAAATAATATAAATCCTCGGCATGTTCTACCGTGCTGAACGAACATTTATTTGCTATTTCTCTACGATATAATTTGTTCCAAGCGGATGTGTTGATTAAGAAAAGAGGGAACGAGCAATTCTCAATTTTAACTATTTCTTTAGGGTTGTTAACCATTTCTTTGCAGATTAAAGAACCGTCCTCAGAGTTTATTCTAGAAAAGCCGCAGCAAGTTATATCAGCATTTGTTTCTTCAGCTTTTTTAACAAGTGTTTCAAAGTAGTCGTTATCAAAAAAGTCATCTGCATCTAAAAAAAGCAAAAATTGTGATGATGGGTCGGAATTTTTAAACCCTAAATCTTTAGCAAAGCCAGTTCCTTTTCTCTCTTTATTTATGATAATTTTAGTTCCATTTTTGTATTTTTCTTGTTTTGCAAAGTCTTCAATTTTTTGAAGAGTATCATCATTAGATTCATCATATACAAAGATCAATTCGTAATTTTGATATGTTTGACTTTTTAATGAATTTAAGAATTTATCTATGTATGGACCAACATTATAGGTAGGACAAATAATTGAAATTTTGCACATATTGATATATTATCATCAAAGATGAAAAGGATAAACTACTTATGATAATTACTAGAGCTCCGCTTAGAGTTAGTTTTTGCGGTGGAGGAAGTGATATACCATCTTTTTATGAACAATATGGAGGATGCGTTCTCTCCTGTTCAATTCGAAAATATGTTTACATTACCATTCACGAATCCTTTAATAAGCAAACTATAACTTTAAAATATTCAAAGACTGAAGAAGTAAATGAATTTGATGAAATTGAGCATAAATATTTTCGGGTAATGCTTCAAGACTATGGCATTAAAGGTGTGGAAATCACTTCAATGGCGGATGTTCCAGCTGGAACGGGTCTAGGAAGTTCTTCCGCTTTCACAGTTGCGGTTTTAAAAGCCTTAAAAGCTTATCAAAAGAAAAGTTTTTCAACTTA
Organism: Coriobacteriaceae bacterium; assembly: GCA_963612925.1. Taxonomy (GTDB): domain Bacteria; phylum Bacillota_I; class Bacilli_A; order RFN20; family CAG-826; genus Fiminaster. Next base: position 71,519 of record CAVDXG010000003.1, read on the forward strand.
TGCTTTAGCTAGTGAAGCCTGCGATGTTGAGATGAATAAAGCTGGTTCTCCAATCGGCAAGCAAGACCAATTCGCTTCTGCCTTTGGAGGCCTCAACTTTATAACTTTTCATAAAAACGGAAAAGTCAGCATCGAACCTTTGATGATTCCTGATGGTGGAGAGGAAAGATTGCAGAACAATCTAATGCTTTTCTATACCGGCTTAAAGCATGACGCAAATGCTATACTCGCTGAGCAATCCAAAAATATAGTTTCTAAAGAGAGTAAGATAAAGGCTCAATTAAGTCTATGTAGAATGGCTAGATACTTAAAAAAACATCTTGAAGATGGTGACATTGATTATTTAGGAAAAGTTCTTAAAAAGAGCTGGAAAATAAAAAAGACTCTTTCATCTGGCGTTACCAATCCATTAATTAATAAGATTTATACTTCTGCGATGAAAGCTGGAGCCGAGGGAGGGAAACTTTTAGGTGCCGGCGGAGGTGGCTTTATGCTTTTTTATGTCAAGCCTGAACGCCAAGAAAGAGTTAGAAAAGCCTTGAAAGATTATTTAGAACTCGACTTTAAAATTGATTATGAAGGCGCGAAAGTAATTTACGGGCTAAAATAAAATGATTGGAGTAATCACTGCCGGAGGCAAAGGAACTCGACTTAGCTTAATTGCATCGGATATACCTAAGCCGATGGTTAGAATTTTTGATAAGCCTATTCTTCAATATCAAATTGAATGTCTTAAAGAAAACAATATTAATGATATATATATTCTTATCGGCCATTTAGGACATGTTATAAAAAACTATTTTAAAGACGGAAAAGATTTTGGTGCCTCAATTAAATACATCGAAGAGAAAGAGCCCCTCGGAAGTGCTGGGTCACTGTTTTTCTTAAAAGATATCATCGAAGATGATTTTGTCTTTCTTTTTGGGGATTTAATGTTAGATATCGATTTTGAAAGAATGATTAAATTTCATAAAGAACATAATGCAATAATTACTTTATTATCTCATCCTAATTCTCATCCTTTTGATAGCGATTTAATAGTTACCGATGAAAATGATTTAGTTACTTCAATTGATTCAAAACATAACATCCGAAACTATTACTACCATAATTTAGTAAATGCCGGCGTATATGTAATTTCTCACCACATTTTTGATAATCATTTTTTAAAGCTTGCAAAAGTGGATTTTGAAAAGGATATAGTTAGTAATGAGCTTTTAAATAAAACAGTCTATTCTTATCATTCGACTGAATATGTAAAAGATGCTGGCACGCCTGATAGATTTCATTCTGTTTCGGATGATGTAAGTCGTGGCGTAGTCAAAGCTAAAAATTTGAAGAATCCTCAAAAATGCATTTTCCTTGATAGAGATGGGACTATCAACAAATACAAAGGTTTTATTAAAGATATCAATTCTATTGAATTAGAAGATGGTGCTGTTGATGGAATTAAAAGCATCAACAAAAGCAAATTTTTAGCTATAATCATCACCAATCAACCGGTTATAGCTAGAGGTGAAGTAAAAGTGAAAGAGTTAAATTTGTTCCATAATAAGATTGAAACTCTTCTTGGTAACGATGGGGCATATTATGATGATTTATTTTATTGCCCACATCACCCGAATTCTGGCTATGAAGGCGAAGTTAAAGAATTAAAGATTGATTGCACCTGCCGAAAGCCGAAAATTGGTTTATTGCTAAAAGCAAAAGAAAAATATAATATTGACTTATCGAAAAGTTATTTTGTTGGTGACAGCACGATGGATATTCAAACTGGCAAAAACGCCGGCATGAAAACCATTCTTGTTAAAACTGGAAACAAAGGGGAAGATGGTAAGTATCCAGTTAAGCCTGATTATATAATCGATGATTTATCGTTGATAACTACAATAATAGAAAGAAAATAAAAATATGGACTATCGAAAAAATATAAAAGATTACTTTAATGAAGAAATTGAAGTAATAAAATCTCTTGATGTTGATGCGATCAATCAAATTATATGCGAGATTAAAGCTTCGCAAGAAAGAGGAAGCACAATTTTCATCTGTGGCAACGGCGGAAGCGCAGCGACAGCTAGTCACTTCTGCTGTGATTTCAATAAAGGTATCAGCGGCGATTCAAACAAGAACACCAATTTTGTGTGCTTAAGCGATAATACTGCGACTTTAACTGCGATAGCCAACGACATCTCTTATGATGAAATTTTCTCCTATCAACTTAAAGGCAGAATGAAAAAAGGAGATTTATTAATTGTTATTTCAGGATCAGGGAATTCTAAAAACATTGTAAGGGCTATGGAAGTAGCCAAAGAGAAGAACAATAAGATTATTGGTTTATGTGGCTACGATGGTGGCAAAGTAAAAGAACTTTCAGACATATGCCTTCATGTCAATGTCAACAATATGCAAATTGTTGAAGATATTCATATGATGTTAGATCATTGCATGATGTTTGTTTGTACATCTAAAAATTAACCATGTAATGGCAATTTTTAAGAAAATGTTTTCTAGGAGTAAAGAAAAAAGTTGGTAATTAATCATTCTTTCTTTTCTTATAAAT
>CAVDXG010000004.1:0-65272 GCA_963612925.1 Coriobacteriaceae bacterium
GCTGTTTTTAAGTTTAAAGGGAAAGAGAGGATAGAAATGTATAAAAGTGCTTATTTAAATAGAGTACTTGCTGAGGTTAAAGCAAAATGTGGCGAAGAGAAAGAGTTCATCGCCGCGGTGGAAGAATTTTTTGATTCGATGGATTTTTTAGTTGATAAAGATCCTCGCATCGAGAAAAACGCCATCTTAGAAAGAATTGTCATTCCTGAAAGAATTATCACCATGCGCGTTCCTTGGGTCGATGATAATGGAAATGTTAAAGTCAACACTGGTTATCGCGTGGAATTCAATTCGGCAATTGGGCCTTATAAAGGTGGAATGCGATTTGATAAATCCGTCAACTTATCAATTCTTAAATTCTTAGGATTTGAACAAACCTTTAAAAATAGTTTAACCGGACTCCCGATGGGTGGCGGAAAAGGGGGCGCAGATTTTGATCCACGTGGAAAAAGCGATGGCGAAATCATGCGTTTCTGCCAATCCTTTATGAGCGAATTATTTCGTCACATCGGGCCAAATACCGATGTCCCGGCTGGAGATTTAGGTTTTGGAGCACGAGAAATTGGCTACATGTTTGGCTATTATAAAAAACTCCAAAATGAATTTAGCGGCGTCTTCACCGGCAAAGGCATTTCCTATGGAGGCTCACTTGGTCGACCTGAGTCAACTGGTTATGGCCTTTTATATTTTGCCGAGGAAATGCTAAAAACATATAAAAATGATTCCATCAAAGGAAAGAGAATTATCATCTCTGGAAGCGGAAAAGTCGGTGGCATGGCCGCAGCAAAAGCCAAAGAGCTCGGCGCCAAGCTCATCGCCATGAGCGACATCGATGGTTATGTTTATTCTCCAGATGGACTTGATGTAGATTACATCGTTAAAAAAGCTAAAGAGAAAGGTGCTTTCTCGCTAGATTATGTTAAAGATCATAAAGGTGTTAGCCATGTTGCTGATCCACATAAAATGTGGTCGGTAAGTTGCGATATCGCCTTACCATGTGCGACTCAAGGAGAAATCCATTTAGAGGACGCCAAATTATTGAAGAAAAATGGTTGCTATATGCTAGTGGAAGGAGCGAACATGCCAACTGATGTTGACGCCATCCGTTACTTTAACGAAAATGGTGTTTTATTTGCTCCTGGTAAAGCCAGCAATGCCGGAGGCGTGGCTGTCTCAGGCTTAGAGATGAGCCAAAATGCTATTCATTTATGCTGGTCTTTTGAAGAAGTTGATGCCAAACTTAAAGACATCATGAAAAACATCTTCAAGAAATGTCATGAGACAGCAGTTAAATATGGTCAACCTAATAATCTAGCGTTAGGAGCTAATATTGCTGGATTTAATAAAGTATTAGAAGCAATGCTTGCTCAAGGTGTGTGTTAATGTCTTTTACTGTTGTTAAAGCTCCTCATATCCTTCTTCCTAAAAAAGGAACTGATTTAAACGCATATGCAACTATTGCCTGCGACCAGTTTACTTCTAATCTAGATTATTGGAATGGTGTTAAAGAGTTAACCAAAGATAAATTATCAACTTACCACATGATTTTCCCAGAAGCTTATTTAGGAAAAGTCGATGAGAAGAAATATATTGATAATATCAATAAAAACATTGAGAAAAATCTTTTAGATGGCTCTTTAGAGGATATCGGAGAATGCTTTATTCTTGTCGATAGAAGCACCTCAGTTGTACCTCATCGACTAGGACTTATCATCGCTGTTGATTTAGAAGAATATTCTTATCAAAAAGGTGTGAAGTCTTTGATTAGAGCAAGTGAAGCGACCATTGTTGAACGCATTCCTCCTCGACTTAAAATTCGAGAAAATGCGGCGGTGGAATTCCCACACATTCTCTTCTTATTTGATGATAAGGATAAACAGATTATCGAAAAGCTATATGAAAATAAGGACAAACTTCCAAAAGTTTATGATTTTGAGCTCAATAATGCTGGGGGACACATTATTGGCTATAAGGTCGATAACACTCAAGAAGTAATTGATAAATTTAAGGCCTTATTAAAGAAAAATAACAACGGTTTATTATTTATCGTCGGCGATGGAAATCATTCGCTCGCGACGGCAAAGGCTCATTGGGATAAGACTAAAGAGAATCTTTCTAGTGAAGAAAGAAAATCTCACCCTGCTAGATTTGCGCTTGTTGAAGCGCTTAACATCTATGACAGGGGTCTTATCTTTGAGCCGATTCATCGAATTATTTTTAATGCCGAGAATGACTTTATACCTGGCTTAAAGGCTAGACTTAATGGCGAGGCTACAAGTTATCTATATTCAAAAGAAGGTGGAAAAACGCCTTTGAAGATGATGAAAAATGCCCCGATGTGCTATAAGATTGTGCAAGATTATATCGATGAATATTTAGCTAGTCATAAAAATAGTTCAGTTGACTATATTCACGATGAAGATGAACTTATCAATGTAGCCAACAAGAATGAACATTCTTTGGCCATTGTGATGCCATCACTTAGCAAAGAAGATGTCTTTGACTACATCGCTAAAGATGAAGTCTTGCCTAGGAAAACATTTTCCATGGGGCACGCTAGTGAAAAGCGATATTATCTAGAAGGTAAAAAAATAAAATAAATACATAGAAAGGAACTTTTAAAAATGAAAGGAAATCGTATTTACAATTTCTCGGCTGGTCCAGCTATGCTTCCTGAAGAAGTGCTGGAGACTGCAGCAAATGAAATGCTTGATTATAAAGGATCAGGCATGTCAGTGATGGAGATGAGCCATCGTTCAAAAGTTTATCAAGCCATCATCGATGAAGCAGAAAAGGATTTGCGTGAACTTATTGGCATTCCTGATAACTACAAGGTTTTATTCCTTCAAGGAGGAGCGACTTTGCAGTTCGCTTTAATTCCTCTTAATTTCATGGTGAACGGAAAAGCTGATTATATCAACACCGGCGTCTGGACTAAAAAAGCGATTAAAGATGCGAAACTTTTTGGTGAAGTCAATGTAATCGCTACAGGTGAAGGAGATAATTTTAAAACTATTCCGGATGTTAAAAATTTAAAAGTTGATAAAGATGCAGATTATGTTTATATGTGCGATAACAACACTATCTACGGTTCTAAGTTTAAAGAATATCCTGATACTGGTGATGTGCCTCTTATCTGCGATATGTCTAGTTGCTTCTTATCAGAGCCAATTGATATTAAAAAGTTTGGCTTAGTTTATGCTGGGGCCCAGAAAAATGTCGGTCCAGCTGGCGTAACTATTCTTATTATTCGCGATGATTTATTAGCAAGGACTCCTCGTCATCCTCTTCCAGCTTATTTTGATTATCGTCTACATGCTGAAAATGGTTCGATGTATAACACTCCTCCAACATATGGCATTTATATTTGCGGTCTTGTCTTTAAGTGGCTACTTAAAAATGGCGGCTTAAAAGCTAGAGAAAAAGCTAATAAAGAAAAAGCGGAAATTCTCTATAACTATTTAGATCGAAGTAAATTATTTACTCCTTATGTCAATAAGAACAATCGTTCAATCATGAATGTGACATTTAGAACTAGTAGCGATGAACTCGATGCTGAATTCTTAGAAGGAGCGAAAAAATATCGCTTCACCAATTTAAAAGGTCACCGTTCTACCGGCGGACTAAGGGCCTCGATTTATAACGCCATGCCAAAAGAAGGCGTTGAAGCCCTTGTTAAATACATGAAGGAATTTGAGGAGGCTCATAAATGAATTACAAAGTTCATTGCTTAAATAAGATTTCTCCAGTCGGTTTAAAAGCTCTACCTTCTAATTATTCTTTTACTGATGATGTTAATGAGGCTGAGGCAGTTTTAGTTCGCTCATTCAATATGCTTGAAATGGACTTGCCTGAAAAATTAATGGTTGTCGCTCGGGCTGGCGCGGGAGTTAATAACATTCCTTTAGAGAAATGTGCCGAACGAGGTGTTGTTGTTTTTAACACTCCTGGAGCCAACGCGAATGCGGTTAAAGAATTAACTATCGCAATGTTACTTTTAGCTTGTCGCGACATCAAAGGCTCCATGAAATGGGTTGAAGATAATAAAGGCGATGAGCTCATCAATAAATCGATGGAAAAAGCTAAAAGCGCCTTCGCCGGAAGTGAAATTCTTGGCAAAACCTTAGGAATTATTGGTTTAGGTGCGATTGGTGCTTTGGTATCTCAAGCCGCCGGAGCGCTTGGAATGCACATTGTTGCAGTCGAGCCAAGCGAGGCCACAATTAATAGAAATAAACACTTACTTCCTAGCGATATTGAGTTAGTCGATTACGATACTTTATATGCTAAATCTGATTTCATAACTGTTCATGTTCCTCTTCTTGATTCCACTCGCGGAATGCTTAACAAAGAGGCCTTCGCTAAAATGAAAGATGGTGTTGTTATCATTAATGCTGCTCGCGATGCTTTAGTAAATGATGATGATATATCGCTGGCTTTAAAAGAAGGAAAAGTTCGAAAATATGTCACTGATTTCCCAAATCATAAGACTGCGAATATGGAAGGCGTCATCGCTATTTCACATTTAGGTGCTTCAACTGAAGAGGCTGAAGATAACTGCGCTTTCATGGCTAGTGAAGAACTTGTTAACTATCTGGAAAATGGCAACATTATCAATTCAGTAAACTTCCCTAGATTAGATTTAGGAAAACGCGATGGAATAAGACTTCTTGTTCTTTATAAAGCCGATAAAGAAGGCGAAATTAAAAGAATTATTGATGACAATGTCGTTGTTAAAGCCTTTGTATCAGGCAGTAAAGGTGGTTTTGGCGCCACATTATTTGAACTTGAAAAAGCAATTGATGTAGGATTAATTAAACCATATTGCTTAAAAGCTCGCTTATTAATGGATTAAAGTCCTTCCTTGGGAGCTTCATAGGATTTACTCTTATGGAGCTCTTTTTAAATTTAGCGAATTATTGTGCCTTCTTTTAATTCAAAGGCTAGATTTGCCTTCTCTAAAGAAGAAATGACCGCGACTTTATTCTGGCTACTTTCTAAAAATTTAACGCAAGCGTTAACTTTTGGATACATGCTACCTTTGGCAAAATAGTCAGTATTAAGATAGTCTTTCATCTCGCTTAAAGTTACATTTGTTAATTTCTTTTGTGTTGGTTTATTAAAATCGATGTAGACATTACTAACGGCAGTAAGAATCATTAAGACATCGGCGTTTACAAGTTCTGCTACTTTCGCAGATGCATAATCTTTATCGATGACCGCGGCCACGCCGAGAAGTTTATTATCTTCTAAAATAACGGGAATTCCGCCTCCGCCGGCGCAGATGACGATATCACCTTTTTCAACTAAGGTTTTGATGCTTTCTTTTTCGATGACATCGATTGGAAGAGGACTTGCTACTACTCGGCGATAGCCTCTACCAGCATCTTCTTTCATCGTATAACCTTTTTCTTTGGCGATTTTTTCGGCTTCTTCTTTGCTATAGAAGGAACCAATTGGCTTAGTTGGATTTTTAAATAATGGATCATCTTTATCGACTAATACTTGGCTAACAAGTGTGACGACATTTCTTTTCAAGCCTTCTTCTTTCAAGGCGTTATCAATGGCGTTTTGAATGTGGTAGCCAATATAACCTTCGCTCATCGCTCCGCATTCCGGAAATGGCATATCTGGAGATGAAGTAGATTCTGTAAAAGCTAGATTAATCATTCCTACTTGTGGTCCATTTCCATGGACGATGATGACTTCGTGACCTAATTTGATGAGGTGGACAATGGATTTAGCTACACCAATTAACAATTCTTTTTGTTCGATAGGATTTTTTCCTAAGGCGTTCCCGCCTAGTGAAACAACATAACGCATATAAGTATTGCTCCTTTAAAATTATTTATATTATAGCCAATATTGTCTCTTATTTTTTAATTTCCTTGGCAAAGCTTGGTTTTTTAAAAGCAAAATATTGTTTTTCTATTTAAAGCGTTTTCAAAATTCAAGGTTAATTTTAGCGCGTACACTTGCATGCATGTAAGCGGTTTAGTAAAATAATTCAGTAGAGTTTAATTGATGATTACAGGCATTATTCTAGCTGGTGGAAAATCGACGCGTTTCGGGGTAAATAAATTACTTCTCACCGTTTTTGATTTACCTTTAATCAAGCAAACTATTAAAAGCGTGGAAAACATTGTCGATAAAATTGTGATTGTCACTGGTAGATATCATGACGATTTATCCGAAGCCTTAAAAGGTTATGATGTTGCCTATAATCTAGACTATGAAAAAGGAATGTTTTCATCAGTGCTAACTGGTGTAAGAAAAGCTGAAGGAGATTTTCTCATCCTTCCTGGAGATTGCCCTTTTGTTAAAGCTGATACTTTTAAGAAAATATTGGATTCATCGGGATTAATACGCGTTCCAACCTACAATGGAAAGCATGGTCATCCCCTCTATTTTGATAAATCGCTAAAAGAGGAATTATTGAAAGAAGACATTTCTTCATCCTTAAAAGCTTTTCGCGATAGAGTTGGTTTTACTGAAGTCGATGTCGATGATAAAAATGTCTTAAATGATATTGATACAATTGAAGATTATCTAGATTTACTACAAGCGAGGAAATGAAGATGAAAGTTAAAAATTATGTTCGCGTAAAAAGCTTAGAGGAAGCTCACGCTTTATATTGCGCTAGTCCGCTTAATAAAATTTTAGGAGGTGGACTTTGGCTTAAAAAAGGTAACGCTTCCATCGATACTTTAATCGATTTATCTTTGCTCGGCTTAGATAAGATTGAAGAGGAAGATAACTATATCAAAGTGGGTGCATTAGTGAGCCAAAGACAATTTGAAACTAGTCCACTTATCAAAGAAGTTTTCACAGGTATGCTATCTGAGGCAACTTCTCAAATCATGGGGCCAGCTTTTCGAGAATGTGCCACGATCGGAGGCTCAATCATGGGAAAATTTGGTTTCTCGGATTTATTAACTGCCCTTTTAGCTACAGATGCTAGATTAGTTTTCTATCCATATAAAGAAATTTCGTTAGAAGAATTTCTAAATTCAGCTGCGATGAATAAAGATATTCTCACTCATGTTTTAATTCGTAAATGTCATCGCCGTTCTTATTTTAAGAAAGTGTGTTTGACTGCTTTAGATTATCCGATTGTGAATGTTGCGATCACTCATTGCATTCGCCATGACCAATATAGTATCGCTGTTGGCTCAAGAGCAGGCGTAGCCACTCTAGCTAAAGATGTGATGGATTTAGTTAATAATGGCGAAAAAGATTTTGCTAAAGCAAGTGAAGAAGTTAGTAAGCTTAAATTCACCGATAACTTATCTGCGAAAGCGGATTATCGAGAACATTTAGCAAAAATATATGTTCGCCGCGGACTTGAGGAGGTAAATAAATAATGTTATTGAATTTTAAATTAAATGGTTTAGATAGAGCTGTGGATGTTAAACCTAATGAATACCTTCTTGATACTCTTAAGAGAATCGGCATTGAATCGCTTAAAAAAGGATGCGATGGCTCTTCCTGCGGAGCATGCACTATTTTAGTTAATGGTAAGCCTGCCTTATCTTGTTCGATTCTATCTTTACAAGTGGAAGGAAAAGAGGTTACCACCGTTGAGGGCATTCAAGAAGAAGCGAGCAAAATCGCTGAATGCTTTGCTTTAGAAGGCGCCGATCAATGCGGTTATTGTAATGCTTCTTTTGCTTTAACAATTTTCGCTTTATCAAAAGAGCTAAATAATCCAACTGATTTAGAAATTAAAAAATATTTAGTAGGCAATATTTGTCGATGCACTGGCTATTATGCTCAACTTAAAGCTGTTAAAAGATATTTAGGGGGTCTAAATAAATGAAAAAGAAATTCAAAGTAGTCAACAATTTAACCCCTTCTCTAGATGGAAAAGGCCTTATGATGGGTCGGCCATTTTATACCGATGATTTAGCAGAGAAAAACTCACTTATCATCAAGATTTTAAGAAGCCCACATGCTTTTGCTCACATCAAAAATATAGATACGACTGAAGCTGAAAAACTCCCAGGTGTAGAATGCGTTTTAACTCATAAAAATGTCCCACATGTATCCTATTCTCGGGCTGGACAAGGTTATCCTGAACCTTCTCCTCATGATAAATTCATCTTTGATGAATATGTCCGTTATGTTGGCGATGAAGTCGCCGCGGTGGCCGCAATAAATGAAGAAATAGCTTTAGAAGCTTTAAAACTCATCAAGGTTGAATATGAAATCTTAGAGCCAGTTTTAGATTTTGAAAAAGCTTATAAGAATAAATCTGTTATTCATCCTGAGGACGGCATAAATGAGATGTTCCCAATTGGCTTTGATCCTAAAAACAATGTGGCGGCCTCTTATGAAATGCATGTCGGCGATGTCGATAAAGAATTTGAAAAATGTGATTATGTCGTTGAAGAAGTTTTCTATTCACAAGCCCAAGCCCACGCCATGCTCGAGCCTCATGCATGTAACGCTAGACTTGATGTCAGAAATCGCTTAGTGATTTATTCAACTACTCAAACGCCATTCCATATGCGTCGAATCATGGCTAAAACTTTAGGCTTACCAATTGAAATGATTCGCTTTATTAAACCGCGTGTCGGCGGTGGCTTTGGAGGAAAACAAGCTTTCCATGGCGAAATGTTTGCAGCATTAGTAACTTTAAGAACGAAAAAACCTTCCAAGTGCGTCTACACTCGTGAAGAAGTATTTGGCTCAACTTATACTCGCCACCCGATGAGAATCACCATGAAAATCGGGGCTACAAAAGATGGCAAAATTCAAGTTATCGATTGCCATTCTTTAAGCGATACTGGAGCTTATGGTGAACATTCCTTAACTGTTTTTATGATTGTTGGTAGTAAAGTACTACCTTTATATAACAAAGTTAAAGCTGTTCGTTATGGCGGACTGGTAGTTTATACAAACCATGTTTCCGCTGGGGCATTTAGAGGCTATGGAGCGATTCAAGGAAATTTTGCATTAGAGTCAACGATTGATATTCTAGCTGAAAAGATGGGCGTTGACCCAGTGAAGCTAAGAGAAGATAATTCGATGAAAGAAAAAGAAACTTCCCCAATTTTTGAAATCATGGGTGAAGGAACTAAAGGCACTCCGATGATTATGGAAAGTTGCAAGCTCCCATATTGCATTAAGCGCGGAAAAGATCTCATCAATTGGGATGAGAAATATCCTTGTAAGCAAGTCGGACCTCACACAATTAGATCTGTTGGTATGGCGATTGCTATGCAAGGAAGTGGCATTCCATTCCTTGATATGGGAAGTTGCTCAATTAAATTAAATGATGGTGGCTCATTCATGGTCACTGTTGGAGCGACTGATATCGGGCAAGGAAGCGACACCGCCATTGCTCAAATTGTGGCGGAAGAGTTACAAACTAGCATCGATAAAGTGCTTGTTTATTCTTCCGATACCGACTTAACACCTTATGACTGCGGAGCCTATGCTTCATCTACTACTTATGTAAGTGGAAATGCCGCATATAAAGCAGCCTGCAAGATGAAAGAACGCCTATTAGAAGAAGCTGCTTCTTTCTTAGAAGTTAAGGTCGATACAGTTAAATTTGATGGTAAAGAATTCACTTCTGGCGATAAGAAAGTTAGTCTTGATGAATTGTCCACTCGTCGACTTTATAACACTGACACTCATCAAATAGCGGTAGTCGAAAGCTATCACGGAAAAGTTTCTCCACCTCCTTTTATGGCGGGCTTTGCTGAAATTGAAATCGACACCGAAACATATGAATATAAAGTTTTAAATTATGTAAGCGTTGTCGACTGTGGAACCACGATTAACCCGGGACTTGCTAAAGGACAAGTGGAAGGTGGAATTATCCAAGGTTTAGGCATGGCCTCTTATGAAGAAGTTAAATATTCGCCTAAAGGAAAATTGTTATCAAATACATTTGACACATATCACGTTCCAACTTGTATGGAAGTGAATAAATTGACGACTGAATTTGCTGATTCTTATGAAATAAGCGGTCCGTTTGGAGCAAAATCGGTTGGTGAGATTGGAATTGATACTCCTCCAGCCGTCATTGATAACGCCATTTATAATGCACTTGGAGTAAGACTACATTCATTACCGATTACTCCTGAAAAGATTTTTGAGGCAATGAAAGAAAAGAATTCGAAATGAAAATTGATAAACAACTAATCAATGGTTTAGCTTTTATTTCCGGAGTTTGGGAAAAGAAAAATATCGCGATAAGCGGAGAAAAGATTGCTTATATTGGCGATGAAGTTTTCCCTGAAGGCGAAATTATCGATTGTAAAGGATTAAAAATCCTTCCTGGGCTTATCGACCCGCATGTTCATTTTGAACTCAACTGTGGAAAGTTAACTTCCATTGATGATTTTTATTTTGGAAGCGTATCTGCCGCCTATGGAGGAGTGACTACCATTGTTGATTTCCTCGATCCAAGTAGAAACGCCGATGAACTTCGCGAGTCCTATTATGAACGAGCTTTACTAGCCAAGAAGAGTTTAGTTGATTATCACTTTCACGCCTGCATAAAGATGCCAAATGGCGATTTAGAAGAATATGTGAAGACTACTAAAGAGCTTGGTATGAGAACAATTAAATTGTTTACCACTTATAGCGACACCGGGCGAAGAACATATGATAAAGACATCATTGAATTATTAAAGTTGAGTCAAAAATATGATGTTTTGATACTTGCTCATATCGAAGCGGATGATAAGATTGTTATCAAAAACGAATATACGTATAAGGATTTATGTGCCTCTAGACCATCATATGCGGAAACTTTAGAAGCCTTAAAATTAGCTTCATATGTTAAAGAATACGGCGGTTATTTATATATGGTTCATTGCTCAAGTGGTCAAACTCTTCATGATTTAAAAGAGCAATATGGTGATTTAATAAATAAACACCTATTCATCGAATCTTGTCCTCAATATTTCATTTTCAATAACTCCGTTTTGGATAAAGAAAATGGACAATTATTTACTTTTGCTCCTCCTTTAAGAAGTGAGAGAGAGCGACAACTACTTGTTGCGAATTTTGATGATATTAATACAATTGGCACCGATCACTGCGCCTTTAGTAAAGCTGATAAGAATCACCCTACTCTTATTGACTTCCCACTTGGAGTTGGAGGAATTGAATATTCTTTCACTACAATGTATCGAAGATTCGGGGATAAAGTTATCGCAAAGATGAGCGAAAACGTGGCAAAAATTGAAGATTTTCCGACTAAAGGCAGTTTAAAAGTTGGATTAGATGCTGATATTTCCATCTTTAAAGAAGATGATAATTATTTCATTAATAACACTAATCACGGGAAATGCGATTATTCAATCTATGAAGGTATCTTAGCTGATGGCGAATTTATTCATACGCTTGTTAGAGGCGAGTTTGTTTTAAAGAATCGAGAAATAGTTCCTCACAAAGGAAAAGAAATAATCTGTGGAGTGACAAAATGAAAGCTTTAATCAATGTAAGAATTTATGACTATATTAACTATATCGAAAATGGTTATGTCATTTTTGATAAAGAGGTTGTTAAAGTCGGCGCGATGAAAGATTTTAACGATGAAGGATATTCCGTTATAGATGGAAAAGGTTCTTTACTTCTTCCAAATTTTGTCTGCGCACATTCTCACATCTATTCTATCTTTGCTCGCGGTCTTTCCTTGCCATTCAATCCACATAATTTCTATGAAATACTCGAACAAATGTGGTGGAAATTAGATGCAAAATTAACGAATGAATTGACCTATTATAGCGGCATTGCTGCCTCTAGCGAATTTCTCTTAAACGGGGTTAGCACAGTCGTTGACCATCACGCTTCAGGCGAAATAATTAATTCCTTAAACGCTTTAAAAAAGAGCGTGGTCAATGTAGCTGGATTAAGAGGAATATTCTGCTTTGAAACTAGCGATAGATATCAAGTTAAAGATTGCATCAGAGAAAATAAACGCTTTGCTTTAAAAAATCATGATAGTCATTGCTCTGGCTTATTTGGTATGCACGCCTCGATGAGCTTATCTAATAAAACCTTAAAAATGGTTAAAAGAAATCTAGGTGAGATTCCCCTTCATGTCCATGTCGCAGAAAGCGAGATGGATGAAATTGATTCGATGGATAAATATTCAACATCTATCATTGAACGATTTGAAAAATATGGGTTGCTTAGCAAAGACTCTTTGCTCGTTCATGGAGTCGCTTTATCGGATAAAGAATTAGATATCATTAAAGCTCATGATTGTTTAATGGTGGTTAACACCACGAGCAATATGAACAACGCTGTCGGTTTACCGAATGTAAAAGCCTATTTAGATAAAGGCATTAAAGTGATGGTCGGAAACGATGGACTTAATTCGAATATGGCTAGCGAATTTATGAATGTTTATTACACTTCCCATTTAAGAAATGAATCTCCAACTCAGTTATCACTAAACGAGGTTAGAGAAATGATTTTAAATAGCTATGAATATGTCTCAAATAGATTGAATATCAAACTAGGCCGAATCGAAAAAGGTTACTGCGCGGACTTTATGTTAACGCCATACAAGAATTTTACTCGCATTGATAATTCTAATGCTTTTGGACATGTTTTCTTCGGTTTATTCCCATCTTTTAAGCCAAGCGATGTTTTTATCGATGGTAAGAAAGTTGTGAAAAATTATAAATTGGTGAGAATTAAATTAATTAACGAATTAAATAAAGCAAATGCTTATTCAGATAAATTATGGAAGAGCCTTAAGGAGGAAAACTAAACATATGGATATTAAGACCACTTTTGATGGATTAGAATTAGCTAATCCGCTTATGCCAGCCGCCGGACCACTTGTTGGCGATGCTACAAAAATGCTTTGGCTTGAAAAAGAAGGATGTGGGGCGATTGTTTCTAAAACGATTTCCACCAAAGACGCCCATATTCCTCATCCATGCATTTACGGCGATAAAGATTACATTCTTAACTGTGAACTTTGGACTGAATATACTAAGGAAAAATGGCTAGATGAATTCCTTCCTTATTTTAAGAAACATAGCGATGGAAGACCTTTGATTATCTCGGTTGGTTATACCAAAGAGGATATGAAAATCTTGATTCCTCTTTTAGATAAATTTGCCGATGCCTTCGAAGTTTCTACTCATTATGTCGGCAATGACTTATCTGAAATCGGCAAGACCGTAGCCACGATTCGCTCTCTTACTAAAAAGCCAATCTATATGAAGATCAGCGCTCATATGCCTGATCCAGAAGGCTTTGCTAAAACGATAAAAGAAAATGGGGCGAATGGTGTTGTAGCAGTCAATTCACTTGGACCAAGCATGAAGATTGATATTGCTTCTAGATCGATAATTTATGGAAACAGCAAAGGCTTCGCTTGGACTAGTGGACCATATATTAAAAATATTGCTCTAGCCACTGTTTATACAATTAAGCAAGCTGAGCCATCTTTAACTGTCATCGGTGTTGGCGGAATTCAAAGCGCAGATGATGTTGTCGAGTTCCTTTTAGCCGGGGCAAGCGGAGTTCAAATGCTATCCGCGGCGATGCTTAAAGGAAAAGGCTTATATCGTAAAATTATTGGCGATTTGCCAGCATCTTTAGCGAAATACGGCTTTAATTCCGTGCAAGAAGTCATTGATACAAAGCTTAATAATCATGCTGTTTTCGGCAAAGGGGATACGCCTAAACTTGAAAAAGCGAAATGCATAAAATGTGGAACATGTGAAAGAATATGCCCTTATTTTGCTATTGATATGAGCAATGATGGACCAATATTTAAAAGCGATAAATGTTTTAGATGTGGACTTTGCGTTTCAAAATGTCCAACTAAAGCACTTAACTACATTAAAGTTGAGGAATAAGCATGCTTCCATTTAAAAGCAAATATCCAACTTCAACAACCAAGGTTGATCAATATATAAAAGTACGTGGTGAAGCCAAATTCACCGATGATTTTACTTTTAAAGATTTGCTTTACGCCAAAACGGTGCGAAGTAGCATCGCAAAAGGCGATATTGTTAGCATCACTAAGCCAAATTTACCTGATGGCTATTATTGGATAGATTATCACGATATACGCGGTGATAATGTCACCAACATCATCTTCTCTGATTGGCCGGTTTTCGCCGAAAAACATGTCAACTATATCGGAGAGGCAATAGCTTTAATCGTTGGACCAAATAAAGGTGAACTCGAGCGCTTAGTAAATGAAGTTAAAATCGAATATATTGAAGAAGAACCTGTATATGATTTAGTTGATAGCTACATCCATAAAGAATTTAAAAAAGGCAACATTGAAATTGCTAAAAAAGAAGCTACAAAAATTATTGAAGAAGATTATACAACTTCTTATCAAGAGCAAGCCTATCTTGAACCGCAGGGAATGCTTGTCTATTTTGATGATGAACATCGATTAACTTGCGTTGGCTCTATTCAATGTCCTTTCTATGTCCATCGAGCGGTCATGAGAGCTTGTAAACTTAATAACGATCAAGTGCGAGTAATTCAACCTGCCGTCGGCGGAGCCTTTGGAGGAAAAGAACATTATCCTTCGATGATGGCTGCTCAACTAGCGACAGCTTTATTAAAAATAAATAAACCAATTAAGATGTGCTTTGAACGACCAGAAGATTTGATGTATTCGACAAAACGTCATCCTTCAAAGACGCATTATAAAGCCTATATCGATGAAGAAAATAACATTTTAGGCATGGAAGTTAAGGTCGCTCTTAATGGCGGAGCATTTAAAGGTTGTAGCGGTGTTGTCTTATCGCGTGCTTTAATTGCCTGCGTCAATGTCTATAACATTCCTTCTTTAGATGTTAAAGGTGATGTTTATATGACTAATACTGTTCCAACTGCCGCTTTCCGAGGCTTTGGTTCTCCTCAAACTATTTTTGCTATTGAAATGTTTATGAATCACATCGCTAAACGCTTAGGCGTTGATCCATTAGAATTTAGACTTAAATATCTTGTGAAAGAAGGAGATGTTACCACCAATAGCGGTACATTCCACGATCCAATCATACTTCCTGAGCTCATCGATAAAGCGATGGAAATGAGCGATTACAAGCGAAAAATTGTTGAATATTCAAAACCAGGTTGCAATAAAGGAATTGGAATGAGTTTCTTCCTACATGGATGTGGTTTTACTGGAAGCGGTGAAAGCGACATCATCAAAGGAAAAGTTAAATTGATAAAAGATAAAAGAGATATAGTTCACGTCTATGCTTCTAGCGTTGACATGGGGCAAGGCAATAAGACCACCCTTAAAAAGATTGTAGCTAGAAATCTTGAAATTCCTGATGATCAAGTTGTATTTGATAATCCTGATACATCAATTATCCCCGACAGCGGGCCTACCGCCGCAAGTCGAACAATTATTATTGTTGGCTTCTTAATGGAAAAGGCCGCGAAAAATTTAAAGAAAATATGGAAAAGTGGTGTCTATCAAGAACATGTTGAACCTTATGTAGGACCAAGTTACATCAAATGGGATGAAGATAGTATGCAAGGCGATGCTTATCCTTCCTATTCTTGGGGCGTAAATGTGGTGGAAGTAGAATACGATCCAATCACATATCAAATTCAAATTCTGCATACCTATTCGACTTATGATGTTGGTAGAGTCGTCGATGAACGCATCGCAGTAGGCCAAGCTGATGGAGGATTGCTCCAAGGTTTAGGCTATGGCTATATGGAGACGATGAAAGTTAAAGATGGAAAGTTTCAACAGAAGTCTTTAAGCGATTATATCGTTCCAACTTTCGAAGATGCTCCTTTGATGGAAACTGCCTTTATTGATAATCCATTTATTTATGGAGCTAATGGTGCGAAAGGAATGGGCGAGTTAACTCTTGTTGGAGGAGCTCCCGCGATTGCTTTAGCTATAGAAAATGCGATAAATAGGAAAGTTAATGACATTCCTTGCAACCCAGAATACATCATGGAGTTAGTTAAAAATGGCAAAGATTAAATTCAATTTAAATAATGTTGAAATGGAAGTTGATGTCGACCCAAGTCGAAGATTGATTGATTTTCTTCGTGAGGATATGCACTTAACTGGAACCAAAGAAGGCTGCGGCGAAGGAAGCTGCGGAGCATGTGTCGTTTTACTTGATGGCTATTCCGTAAATTCATGCCTC
The DNA here is from genome assembly GCA_963612925.1 of Coriobacteriaceae bacterium. Classification (GTDB taxonomy): domain Bacteria; phylum Bacillota_I; class Bacilli_A; order RFN20; family CAG-826; genus Fiminaster. The sequence continues at coordinate 16,128 of CAVDXG010000004.1, forward strand.
ATACCGATGGCTAATGTTATGAATCACTCAATTATCACCATTGAAGAATACAAAAAGAGTGAACGTTTCAATATTTTATATACCTGTTTTAGTGAAGAAGGCGGTTCACAATGTGGATTTTGCACACCGGGAATGATTATTGCAGCCGAATCACTTCTTTCACATAACCCTCATCCGAGCGAAGAGGAAATTCGAAAAGCGATGTCCGGGAATTTATGCCGTTGCACTGGCTATCAAGCCATTGTTAATGCCGTTAAATTAGCGAGCAAGATTGGAGATAAAGCATGGGAGAAAAAATAATAGCAAATTCACTTAATGAAGCTCTTATTGCTTTAGATAGTCATAATTGCACCATCGTTGCTGGTGGAAGCGATATTATGCTACAAAAACGCAATGTTGCTGGCGAATTGCCTAAATTTTCAGGCGATGTTCTCTTTATTTCAAACTTAAAAGAATTGCATTATGAAGTGCTTGAAGATGATGGCGTTCATATCGGTGCGACAATGACTTTGGAGGAAATTTTAGACAATGAATTCACTCCTAAAGTTTTAAAAGATTGTATCAGTGAACTTGCGAGCGCCAACATTCGTCACTTTGCTACTCTAGCTGGAAACATTGCTAATGCCTCTCCAGCTGGCGACACCATCGTCGTGGATGTGCTTTTAGATGCGACATTGAAGTTAACTTCCATTAATGGAAGTCGATTTGTAAAAGCTGCTGATTTTGTTAAAGGCGTTCGAAAAATTGATTTACAAAAGAATGAATTAATCGAAGAAATTATTTTTCCTAAATATGATTTTGATGAACTTGTTTTCTTCAAAGTTGGCTCTAGAAAAGCCGAATCTATCTCAAAGGTTTCCTTCGCCGGAGCTTATATGCTTGAAAATGGAATCATAAAAGATATTCGTCTTTCTTATGGCTCAGTCTTTATTAAAGCAATAAGAAGTTATGCTCTTGAAGAAGAACTTAAAGGCTTATCGATTAAAGAATTAGAGAATAGAGTTGAAGAATATGTTGATAAATATGGTGAATTTATTTCTCCAATTGATGATCAAAGATCAAATAGATTTTATCGAAAAGAGGTAGCGAAAAATATCACGAGAATGTTTTTAAATAAGGTAATTGAAGGAGGCAATAGATGAATTATATCAAAGGGTATCGTTGTACGATATGCCACAAGTTTTTTCGTCCTGATGAGGTCGATTTAACTTGCCCTGTATGTGGCGAAAAAGGAATCCTCGATATCGAATACGATTACGATGAATTAAAGAAAATTCTTACTAAAGATTACTTTAAGAATAACTCTAATTATTCGATGTGGCGTTATTATCCAATCATGGGAATCGAAAAGGATAATATCGATAAAATGCTAAGAGTTGGCTGGACTCCTCTATATGAAGCTTACAATTTAGAAAAAGTATTTAATCTAAAGAAACTTTATATAAAAGATGATGGCCTTAATCCTAGCGGTTCTAGTAAAGATCGCGCTTCCGGAGTGGCGGTTTTAAAAGCTATTGAAGCTGGTGCGAAAACTATTGCTTGTTCATCAACCGGCAATGCGGCTAGCTCTTGTGCTTGTCAAGCTGCCAGAATGGGACTTCACGCCGTTATCTTTGTGCCGAAAAGAGCACCTATTGGTAAAGTGACACAAATTGCTTTATATGGCGCTACTCTTATCTGCGTTGACGGCGATTATAAAGCAGCTTTCTCACTGTCGAAACAAGCTATTGAAAAATATGGTTGGTATAACCGCAACGCGGCAATTAATCCATTCATGATTGAAGGTAAGAAAACTGTAGCGATGGAAATCGCTGAACAGCTCGATTTTAAAGTCACCGATTGGGTAGCTGTAAGCGTTGGCGATGGTTGCACAGTTGGAGGCGTCTATAAAGGCTTTTTAGAATTCTATAAGTTAGGTTTAATCGATAGAATTCCTAAGATTTTAGGCGTGCAGAGCAAAGGCTGCGAACCTTTTGTAGTCGCTAGTAAAACTGGCGAGCCTTTAAAAGAATGCGATGAAAACACCATTGCCGATTCTATCGCAGTGGGAATACCTCGCAATCCTATAAAAGCTTTAAATGCGATTAGCTTATCTCACGGCGCGTGGATTTCAGTAAGCGACGATGATATCATTAAAGCACAAGCTTTATTAGGTAAAAGCGAAGGCATATTTGGTGAGCCTGCAGGGGTGGCAGCAATTGCTGGAATAAAAGAAGCAATTAAAGAAGGCATCATCAAAAATAGTGAAAGTGTAACAATGATTGTAACGGGCAATGGACTTAAAGATCCTAAAAATGCCCAAAAAGCTATCACCCAACCTAAATTAATGAAACCAAATCTAGAAGAATTGGATAAATTTTTGAAAGAAAAAGGAGCAATTTAACATGTCAAAAATTCCATTTGGACCGACCTATGATGAAATGCTAAATCCAGCACATCAAGATCCAAAAACCAGAGCAGCAGCTCTAAAAGCTCTCAAAGAAAATGAGCTTGATCCAATTAACTTGTTCAACATCACTTGGAAAAATGAGCACGATCAAGTTAATAAGATAGTTCTACCGAAAGAACTAACCGGTGTCGAGGCGAACATTGTCGTTTTACTTGGCAAATATTTCCCATCAGGTTCACATAAAGTTGGACCAGCCTATTCGACGCTTATGGAAGGCTGTGTCGATGGGGAAATTATTCCAGGAAAACATACCATTTTAGGACCTTCAACAGGTAACTTTGGTATCGGTGTTTCCTACATCACTAATTTAATGAAATATGATGCGATCGTTATCATGCCTGACAACATGAGCAAGGAAAGATATGAACGCATCTCAAAATATGGAGCGAAATTAGATTTAACTCCAGGTAGCGAATCTGATGTTATTCTTACCCTTGAAAGAACATACGAACTTAAAAAAGATCCGAAGAATCGCACACTTGCCCAATTTGAACTTCTTCCAAACTATCGTTTCCATCGCCATGTGACTGGAAATAGCTGTGTTGAAGCAGTTAAAGGCATTGGCAATTCTCGAATTGCCTGCTTCTGCAGCGCGCCTGGAAGTGCTGGCACATTAGCCGCCGGCGATCAAATCAAAGTCGCTTTCCCAGAATGTAAAGTTGTCGCCTTAGAACCGCATGAATGTTCAACTCTCACTAACGGAGGTTTAGGACAACACCGCATCGAAGGTATTGGCGATAAGATGATCACTTTAATTCACAATGTTTTAACCACTGATTTTATCACTCAAATCATCGATGAAGATTGCGTCCGCGGATTAGCAGTAATCCATGAAGGAACTGATGTTCTTGTTAAACATGGAATTGATAAAAAAGTTGCTGAATCGATGGTCAATTTATTCGGTGTATCCGGCATTTGTAACATCTTAGGAGCAATTAAGATGGCTAAATATCTTAAACTTGGACCTGACGATAACGTCGTCACCATTGCCACCGATAGCTTTGATAGATATCCATCAGTTATGGAAGATTTACATAAACGCGAACTCGAAGTCACTCCAAATGTTTTAGAGAGATGGTTTGAAGATGTTTTCGAAGGTGCAGATACTCGTTATATTCTCGATACTCGTGGCGTAGAAGCCAAAGAAAAACTCTTCAAACAAAAAGAACGCGATTGGCTTAAATTCGGTTACTCCCAAGAATATCTTGATTCGATGAGAAAGCCAGAATTCTGGGAAGATGAATACAACAAAATTCATGCCTACGATAAGAAAATTAAAGACATGCGTGGAAAGGAAGTTAAATAATGAAAGTTTCATTTGAAGAAGTACTTAAAAAAGCTGAATCATATAAAGCTGACATGACAAAATTCCTTCGCGATATGATCGCTATCCCTAGCGAATCATGCGATGAGAAGAAAGTCGTTCTTCGCATTAAAGAAGAAATGGAAAAAGTTGGTTTTGATAAAGTCGAAATCGATGGAATGGGCAATATTTTAGGTTATGTTGGTCATGGTAAGCACTTAATTGCTATGGATGCCCATATCGATACTGTCGGAATTGGCGAAATCAAAAACTGGAAATTTGATCCATATAAAGGCTTTGAAGATGATGTTTATATTGGCGGACGTGGAGCTAGCGACCAAGAAGGTGGCATGGCTTCGATGGTTTACGCCGCGAAGATTATCAAAGATTTACATTTAGAAGATGATTACACCTTATTAATTACCGGAACTGTCCAAGAAGAAGACTGCGATGGCTTGTGCTGGAAATACATCATCGAGGAAGACAAAATCCGACCGGAATTTGTCGTTTCGACTGAACCAACTAGCTGCCGAATTTATCGTGGGCATCGCGGAAGAATGGAAATCAAAGTCAATGTCCGTGGCATCTCTTGCCATGGTAGCGCCCCTGAACGTGGAGATAACGCCATCTACAAGATGGGACCTATCATTATGGATATCAAAAAACTCAATGAAGAAGGACTTGCCTACGATCCATTTATCGGAAAAGGTACAGTTACCATCTCGCAAATTTTCCATAAATCTCCATCTAGATGTGCAGTTGCAGATGGCTGTTGGATTAGTCTTGATCGACGCCTAACAGTTGGTGAAAATGATAAAACTTCCATTGCTGAAATTGAAAATTTACCTTCTGTTAAAGCAGCGAAAGCAGAAGTTAGCATGTATGAATATTCTCGTCCATCTTATACCGGACTTGTCTATCCAATTGAATGCTATTTCCCAACCTGGGTCATTCCAGAAGAATCGATTTATTGTCAATCGATGAAGGAAGGCTACCAAAAACTCTTTAAAAAAGATCCTGTCATCGATAAATGGACCTTCTCAACCAATGGTGTTTCCATCATGGGAAGATATCATATACCTTGCATTGGCTTTGGCCCTGGAGATGAGGAAGAAGCTCACGCTCCAAACGAAAAAACACGAAAACAAGATTTGGTAATATGTGCAGCAATGTATGCAGTCTTACCTAATATCTATTTAGAACATTTAGAAAAAGGAGAAAAGTAAAAAAATGAAAAAAATAGAACCTCGTTTTGCTGGTCGTCATCTCATCACTTTGGAAGATTTTTCTAAAGAAGAAATCGACTACATGCTTCAAGTATCGCATGACTTAAAAGATGCTTTCTACCGCAATGAAGAAACTCAATGGTTAGTTGGAAAAACTGGTTTCTTGATGTTCTTTGAACAATCAACAAGAACAAGAAATTCATTTGAATCTGGCATGGCTCAACTTGGAGGGCACGCCACATTCTTAGACACTTCTATGATGCAAATTGCTCACGGAGAATCCGCGAAGGATACCGCGGTTATTCTTTCTTCCTTTGGTCACATGATTGCCTGTAGATATTGCAACTGGGGATTAGGCAATAAATATATTCGTGAAATGGCTAAATGGTCGACAGTTCCTGTCATCAATTTGCAATGCGATTTATTCCATCCTATGCAAGCTTTAGCGGATTTAATGACCATTGAAGATGAATTCAATAAAGAAGTTAAGCATTTAAAAGTTTCTGTTATTTGGGCGATGGCAACTACTCATAAAAAACCAATCTCAGTTCCAGTTAGCCAAGTGCTTTTATTCCCTCGCTATGGAATGGATGTCACCCTTGCCTATCCTGAAGGCTATGATTTACCAGATTGGGTCATTGAAAAAGCGAGAAAGAACGCTGCTGAAAATGGCGGTTCATTAACTATTACTCATGATATGGACGCCGCTTATCGCGATGCCGATGTCGTATTCCCTAAAAACTGGGGTTCATGGGTTACAAATCAATCCACGACCGTAGTCGATGATGCTTTGTTGGCTTTAAAATCTTGGAAGTGCACACCAGAAAAGATGGCACTTGCTAAACCTCATTGCCGTTATATGCACGCTCTTCCAGCTGACAGAGTCAACGAAGTTGTTGATGAAGTTATCGACGGGCCAAATTCCGTAATTTATCAAGAAGCTGAAAATAGAATTCATACCGCGAAAGCAGTCATGGCTCTATTTGTTCACGATAAAGTCGCTAGCGATAGACGCTAAGACAAATTGAATTAATTAAGCAAGTTCATTATGGACTTGCTTTTAATTTTAGTAAGCGCGTGTATAATTAAGGGCGTGAAAAGTTTAAGAAATCTCTATCGAATCGGAAGAGGACCTTCCTCTTCTCACACCATTGGTCCTGAACGAGCATCCCAATTTTTAAAGAACAAATATAGCGATGCCACATCAATTGATGTCATTTTATATGGTTCACTTGCTTTCACCGGAAAAGGTCACTTAACAGATAAAGTTATAATCGATACTTTTTCGCCTATTCCAACGAAAGTAGTTTTTGATTATAAAAGTAAGGTAGACTTTCCTAATACCTTTGATGTGATTATCCACTTCTTAGACAAAGAAGATGTTAAAAAAAGAGTCCTTTCATTAGGCGGAGGAGCAATATCGATTGAAGGTGAAGTAGAAGAAAATGAAGCTGAAGTTTATCCAGAAAAGAACTTTGCTGAAATTAAAGAATTTTGTCAAAAAAACAATTTTACCTTGCCTCAATATGTTGAACATTATGAAGGCAAAGACATCTGGCAGTTTCTAAAAAGCATCTGGGATCAAATGTGCAAAACCATTGATGCTGGAATGCATAATAAAGGTGAATTGCCAGGAAATTTGCACATTCATCGCCGGGCTAATAGCTTTTTACTTCCTTCACATTTAAAGGAATCTAGCTTCTCTAGATCTAATAGAATGATTGATGCGTATGCTTTTGCAACGAACGAGGAAAACGCTTCTGGCGGAGTGGTTGTAACTGCCCCGACATGTGGAAGCTCTGGAACTCTTCCAGCTGTCTTGATGCATCTTATTGACCGTTATGAATATAATGACGATAAAATCGTTAAAGCTTTAGCGGTCGCCGGAGTAATTGGCAATGTTGTTAAAGCTAATGGTTCTATCTCAGGGGCTGAAGCAGGTTGCCAAGCTGAAATTGGCACTGCTTGCTCGATGGCCGCGGCGGCGACATCATATCTAAAAGGTTTTAATCTCGATCAAATCGAATATGCTGCAGAAGCTGCAATGGAGCATTCTTTAGGGCTCACTTGTGATCCAGTGGAAGGTTATGTTCAAATTCCTTGCATCGAGCGTAACGCCATTGCTGCAACAAAAGCATTAGCCTCAACCTATCTAGCTGAATATGCATCTTCATCTCATCGAGTTAGTTTCGATACCATCGTACAAACAATGGTGGAAACTGGCCGAGATATGAAAAAGAAATATCGCGAAACTTCTAAAGGTGGTTTGGCGAAAGATTATTTTTTAAACAATAAAAAGAGGAGGACTCGTAAAGATGGAAATTAAGTTTTTTAATTCCTTAACTAATAAAGTGGAAGTTTTTCATTCACTTAAAGAGAAAGAAGTCTCCATCTATTGCTGCGGTCCTACTGTTTATAATGATCCTCACATCGGTAACATTCGTCCCCCATTAGTGTTTGACACCTTAGCTCGCTTTTTTACATATTTAGGCTACAAAGTTAAATATGTTTCTAACTACACCGATGTCGATGACAAAATCATCAACAAAGCTCTTGAAGAAGGGGTAAGTGAGAAAGAAATTTCTGATCGCTACATCAAAGCGTATCGAGATGCTTTAGATAAATTGAATGTTTTACCACAATACAAAAACCCGCGTGTCACCGAATATATTGTAGATATCATCAATTACATTGCTGATTTAGTTAAGGATGGTTCTGCCTATGTAAAAGATGGAAATGTCTATTTTAGAGTCTCATCAGTTCCTGATTATGGAGTTTTATCTAACATCAATAAAGATGATTTAGTCATCGGTTCTCGCATTGAAGAAAATAGTGACAAAGAAAATCCTCTTGATTTTGTTTTATGGAAAAAGACTGATAAAGGCATTAAATGGGATTCTCCTTGGGGAGAAGGCCGACCTGGTTGGCATACCGAATGCTGCGTGATGATCAATTCTATCTTTAAAGGATTAATCGATATTCATGGAGGAGGATTTGATTTAAAATTTCCTCATCATGAGAATGAAATCGCTCAAGAAAAAGCCCATGACCATCGAAACATTGCTAACTTTTGGATGCACAACGGCTTTGTTAATTTAGATGATCAAAAGATGTCAAAATCTTTAGGCAATGTCATCTTAGCTAAAGATGCAATAAATCTATATGGAGGAAATCTATTAAGACTAATTATTATCTCTACTTACTATCGCTCGCCGGTAAGCTTAACTGAAGCGACGATTAGCTCAGCGAGAAACGAATTAGAGAAAATTAGTAAAGCTTATTGTCAAGCCGCGGTAGTTTTACAAATCAATAACCGTTCACTAGATTTTAAGACCACTAAGATTGAACCTTTTTTAAATTGTCTTGCAGATGATTTCAATACTTCTAATGCTTTAAGCTATCTTTATTCAGTTGTTAAAGATGTCAACATTGAACTGAGAAAGAACCCATTGGATTTAGATGTTATACAAGATTATTTCGCTTGTTTAAAAGACATGCTATCTATTTTAGGATTAAAGATTGATTATCCTATTTTAAACGATGAATTGAAGAATATTTATAACCAATATTTAGAAGCAAAGAAAGCTAAAGATTTTGCTAAAAGCGATGAATTAAGAAAAATACTTATTAAAAATAAAATACTATAAAAATGAAGTTTGAGACTAAATTAGACAAAAATATGCGAAACTTAATATACGGGAGAAATCCTCTATTGAGTTTTATCGCAAGTGGAGATATCCAGGAGGTATATCTGCAAAATAACTTTTCCGATAAAAGAATATTGGATGAAATCACTAGCAGACATATACCTTTCACTTATTTATCTTTAAGCGAGCTAAATAAGCTGACGGAAAATGGCAACCACCAAGGTGTGGCGGCCTCTGTTAAGCCATTTCAATATTCATCTCTACAGGAAATCATCGAAAAAGCTAAAAACAAACTACAACCTCTTGTAGTAATCCTTGACGAGGTAGTTGACCCTCATAATCTTGGGGCCATCATTCGTTCTTGTGACGCCTTTGACGTCGATGGGTTGATCATCAAATCCCGCAATCAAGTTCCAGTTAATATGACAGTAGTTAAAGTTTCCACTGGAGCTAGCAAATTTGTTAAGATTGCGATGGTCAACAATTTAGTTAACGCGATTAGAGTTTTGAAAGATAATGGATTTTGGGTCTATGCTAGCGATGGCAAAGCCGAAAAGAGTTATTCCGAAATTTCTTATGATGGTAAAGTTGCCCTGATAATGGGCTCTGAAGGGAAAGGCATATCTTCACTTGTTCTTAAAAATTCTGATTTCATCGTGAAAATTCCTATGACTGGTCACGTTAATTCGCTAAATGTTAGTGTAGCAACAGCTATTTTGTTAAGTCGCATTAGAAATCGTTAATTAATTCTCCTTCCATCACTCAAATATCAATTGATAAAGGAGGCATTGTATGCTATCAAGTTTAAGTGATGAAGATATTATCCTGAAAGGAAAAACTAAAGAAAGTTATGACTTACTTTTGAAGCGATATCTCAAAAATTTTAAAAGCATTGTTCATGATGTTGCTATTACACTCAATCAAAAGCATTACGAGGTTGATGATTATTTCTTTGAATTCTACACCTGCTTTCACAAAGCATTTGTAAAATACGATTCAATTAAAGGGAATTTTTATTCCTTTTTTAAAACTATCTTTAAAAGAAAAGTAACTCTTAAAATGCTCTCAATAATTAAATCTAGAGATGCCTTGGATCACTCTATTTCTTTGAATTTTCAAATTGAAGAAGGAACATCTTTGTTCGATTTAATCGAAAACAGGAATGCGGATGACCCGGTGAGCAGTTTTAGAGTTAATAACGCCAAACTAGTTTTAAAAGAAGCAATTCAAGATGAATCTAGAAGAGGGAATGCTCGATATAAAGCTTTAATGCTTCGCGCGGACGGACTAACTTATAAAGAAATAGCGAAGAAGTTAGCGACTTCAATTTCCAAAGTCAGGCGATTAGTTGACACCAATAGCGACCTTCGCTTGAAAGATATTAAGCTTGATCTTAAATAATTTATCTTTCTTTTTAGTATAATAATTGTGTTTTAGAAAGAAGGTTAATTTTATGTCTGATTGCAATCATGAATGTGGAAACTGTGAAGTCTCCGACTGCCAAGAGAGAACATTTGAAAAGATTAAGCCTCATCAAGGCACCTCAATTAAGAAAATATTTGCCATCATAAGTGGCAAAGGTGGAGTTGGTAAATCACTTTTTACCTCTTTACTTGCTGTTGAACTAGCTAGAGCTGGTAAAAAAGTAGCGATTGTCGATGCCGATGTGACTGGACCAAGTATTCCGCAGGCCTTCGGACTAAAAGGGATGATGGCTTATAGCGATGAAACCACGATTTATCCAGTTGTTTCTAAAACTGGTATCAAAATTATGTCCGCGAATTTATTGCTTCAAGATAATGAAGCTCCAATTATTTGGCGGGGGCCACTTGTCGCTGGCTTTGTTCAACAATTATTCACCGATGTTGATTATGGCGATATCGATTATATGCTCATCGATATGCCACCTGGAACAAGCGACATTCCTTTAACTGTTTTCCAAATGATACCAATCGATGCTGCTTTAGTGGTTAGCTCTCCTCAAGAGCTCGTTTCCATGGTGGTAGCTAAATCAGTCAATATGGCTAAGATGATGAACATTAATCTCCTCGGCGTGGCAATGAATATGGCTTATATTTCTTGCCCTGATTGCCATAAGAAAATTAATGTATTTGGTACCTCCTATAAAAAGGAAATCGCAAAACACAATCTTGATATTCTTGCCGAACTTCCGATTGACCCATCTCTAGCAAAATTTGTCGATGAAGGGCGCATTGAAGAATATAAAACCACTGAATTGAAGAAACTACTTAAAAAAGTTCTTTCCGAATAAAATAACCGTTTTTTAGGTGTTTTGCCTAGATAATGGAGCAATTTTAAGTTAATACAATAAAAAGAAAACAGTTGTGGCTTGGCCGTTGCTGTTTTATTTAAAAGGTTTAAGGTGGAGGATAAAAATATGTCAATTAAAAACAAAGTTAAACTTTATAACATCTCTAAAAAAGTTGTGTTAGTCTTGCTTGGTTCGTTTATCCTTGCTCTGGCTGACGCACTTTTTATAATGCCTTGTTTAGTCATTAACTGAGATATTGACTCGATTGGAGTTATCATCAATTTTATTTTAAAGAGGCTTTAGGCTTTGAACTTCTTCGATTTTCTCCTCGTTCATTAAGAAGAATTTTGCATTATTATGGCATCAAAACAAAAGAAGATATTGCTAAGGAGAAACAGGCTCATTAAGATGTTCTTCAAATTCTATTTGACTTTGAGATTACTTTAGTCGTAAAGTTTATAAGCAAGATGTTAATAGGGTAACGCTAAATGAGAAAGAAAATAATTTTAATTTGCCCCGAATGCTTGTCGCGAAACTATACGACTAGCAAAAAAGAAGAAGATAACAAACGTCTTGAAATCAAAAAATATTGTCCAACTTGTAACAAGATGACCTTGCACAAGGAAAGCAAATAAAAGGAGGTTACTCATGGGTGTTAAAAAATATAGTCAAGAAGTAATCAAAGAAGGTAAGCGTGTTCGCTGGCCAAAGAAAGAACAATTCTTTCCAACCTTAATCGCGGTTATCGTTGTCTGCGCCTTTACCGCTTTAATATTGACGATTGAAGACTGGGGAGCCGGAACGCTTATTGGTCAATTAAAAGAATTATTTAAAGGTTTAAAAAAGAATGATGGAACAAGTAGCGATAGCACATCAGTAGAAACTGCTATTCGAATTGTACGCATGTTCCTTGGGAGGTAATTATGGCAGAGCTAGCAGAAAAGCATTGGTATATTGTTAACACTTATTCTCAACACGAGAAGAAAGTGGCTGACAATCTAAGAAAAAGAATTGAAACATTAGGACTTCAAGATTATATCTTCAATGTCCTCGTGGCCGAACAAGAAGTGCCAGTTATCGACAAAGATAGTGGACTTCCTAAACCAGGAAAGACAAAAACCAAAAACCTCTATCCAGGTTATATCTTCGTGGAAATGATTATGACTGATAAGGTTTGGTATGATGTTAGAAACACTCCAGGAGTTACCGGTATTGCTGGTTCCGCCGGTGGAGGACAAAAGCCAACACCTGTTTCACGCGTGGAAATGGAACCTGTCTTAAAACGCATGAACTTGATCGATTCTTCAATGTATGAAAACTACAATATTGGCGATCGAGTCAAAGTTATCCGCGGACCTCTTGAAGGTACCGAAGGCAAGATTCTCTCCATCAATAAAGATACTGGAGCGTGTCGAGTTGAAACCATCTTCTTTGGTCGACCTACACCAGTTGATGTGGAATTCTCCGAGATTGAACGTTTATAATATATAAGGGGCCTCAAAATGTTGAGGCTTTTTGTATCCTCATTTCATGATTAATAAAATAAAGTTAGTTTTATTGTCTGTAACAACATCTCTACTTTTTGCCAGTGTTTCTTTTTCTAATATAACGGATAGATTAATTGATGTAGATGCCTATTCTTACCCCTCTCTTCCTAAATCAATAAATCTAAACGATACAGAAGATGATGACATTCGTAGCTATTATTCTGAACTAAATTCTTACGATGAGAGCGAGAAAAGAGGAACTAATCTACTTAAAAATCTTAAAGGTATTTTAAGAAAAAATTTTCAATATTATCAGTATGATAATGTCTGGAAAATTTATGAAATAACTGATCGCGATTGGGTGTTATCGCCTGCAAGTGAATCCACAGCCGGAACATACGATTCTTCGACTAATTATTTATCTAATTATACATACGGCACTAATGTAAGCCCCCCAACCGGTGATAATCCATATGTTCGCGCTTTATATCGCGATCAAACTAGTGAAAAAAGAGTCATTCATGCTTGGGACGGACATAGTGCAAGTTATGGAGATCAATCTAGAGGTAATTTAAATCGTGAGCATGTATGGCCTAAATCATATGGATTTTCAAAATCTGATCATGATGCTGAAGCATACAAAAAAGGCCCAGCCGGAACTGATGTTCATCATTTAATAGCCGCGGATGATGCGGTTAATCAAAACCTTCATGGCAATTATTTCTACGGCAATGTTGACACAACATTAGAGTATACTTCTGGCGCTACTACATATGCTACAGAAGCTAATAAAAAGGGCAAAAGCGTTCATTCTGAAGTCACTGCTACAGTTTTTGAACCTTTAGACCAGGATAAAGGCGATATTGCTAGAGCTATCTTTTATATGTGTGCAATGTATAACAGTTATGACGATTCTACTCCGACTGCATATGATCCTAATTTAGCTATTTCTAGCAATCCCACCGATTATAACTGGCAAACCATTTCATCAACAAAAGATAGTCCTGCCACCTATGGCATCCTTTCCGATTTATTAGAATGGAACAAACTCGATCCAGTTGATGATTATGAGATACATCGAAATAACTTAATTTATAACAACTATCAATACAATCGCAATCCATTTGTTGATTTCCCTGAATGGGCGGATTTGATTTGGGGAGATAAAAATACAACTGGTAATTACGCTAATCCAGCGACTGATTCAATTAATAATATAAGCGAAGATTTCACAATATCTTTAGATAAAACCGCAATTAATTTAAGCGTTGGTGAAACAATTACGATAAATGCTACTTGCTCTCAAAGTGTGACTTGGACAGTTACTGATAGCGATATTATTTCTTTATCAGGAAGTGGCAACAGTCAAATAATAACTGCTTTGAAAGAAGGGAGCACACTAATTACGGCGAGCTATGGAACTGTATCTGCCTCATGTAGCGTAACTATTAATGAAAATCTTCAATTAGATAAAGAAAGTTTATCTCTTTATGTTGGAGATGAAGGAACTATTGAAGCTAACAAAGAAGTTACTTGGTCGACTTCTTCAAGTGACATCATTTCTCTTTCTTCCACGAGCGGAACATCTCTAACTATTAAAGGATTAAGTGAAGGTGAAGCAACAGTTACTGCGACTGATGGGAAAACGACATTGTCTTGTCAGATAACAGTGCGTAAAAAATCATATTCAGGAAGTATAGAAAATAAAGATATAACGCTTTCTCCATCGTCTACTTTCACGTCGTCATCTATTCCTGTAGGGGCATCCAACACAATAACAGAGGAGCAATTTGCTTTAGCTGATTATAAAGAAGATACTTCAAAACTTACTTTTGCTATCTCAGGGGCATACAGATCATCATCAAATGCTGGATACTGGATATTTGTTAAGGACAAAAATCCCTATATCTATAACAAAGATAATTTAGGAAAAATAACAAGCGTATCCATCACTTTTGCCTCAGGGTCTTCTGACTATGGACAATACAAAGTTTCTTTTTCTGATTCTATTTTGAGCACGCCGGTAACTGATTCTAGCAGTCCTGCTACTGCTGGAGAAACTGTAACTATTAATAATGATAATGATAATTACGGATATTTCCAAATCGCTTTCAGCGGAGCAAATGTTCGCGTTGCATCTATAACAATTAATTATTCTTTATATTCTTCTAACGTTTTTGCGGAAGAATTTTTAAAGACGATGAACTGCGACTCTACTGGCGTTAGAAAAGCTTCATTAGATAATTGGAATATTACAAAAGAGTCGTTTAATAATTTAAATAGCGCTGAACAAGAACTTCTTAAAAGTGCTACTGCAAATATTGAGGATATCCCATTAGGAAAATGCACTTATCAATACGATTATATCGTCAATAAATATTCTTTCGAGGATTACATGGGAAGAAAATCTAGTAACGCCTCTTCTAATTCTTATTTAAATAACAAAAAAGATCTTTATTTAATGATTATGGTGTCAGTAACACTTGTTGGAACTATCGCTATTTCGATTTATTTTTATAGTTGTTATAAGCATAAAAAAGTAATTTAAGCTAATCTAACTTTAATAATTGTTTAGAAACTTCAATTGTCTTTATATAATTCTTTTTCATGTGTTTAGTTATCTTGTTTTCTTTTGGATAGCCAGACATATTATTAATTCCTCTAGGCCCCATAAACAAAGATTCATCCTTATCTAGTAGAGCAATTGTTGATAACGCTGCTTTCTTCGGGGAATGGAACACTAATTTCATAAAAGCAACGGCTATATTAGCGAACCATTTTGGATAGGCTTTAAAGATTAATGGTGTCGCGGTGACACCAGGATGAACTAATTGAGAAATTACATTGCTATCTTTATATAATTTGCATAAATACAAATAGAAATGAACGATTGCTAGCTTACTTTCAGCATAAGTATTGAATTTAGTTGTCTTTGATAGGGCAGTAAAATCTTCATAGCATATTCTTGCATGTTTTGCAGTTATAGAAGTGGTTAAGATTATTCTTAAAGGATGCTTTAAAGTAAGGAAGTAGTCATCTAATTTACTAATCAATAAAAATGGACCAAGGAAGTTAGTCATTATGACTCTTTCATAACCATCTTTAGTTAACTCTTTTGGTAAATTGAAGGTTCCTGCATTGTTATAAAAATAATCAAAGTCAATTTCCTCATCTTTGATTTTATTTACGAATTGATTAATAGATTCAATAGATGATGTATCCAAAATTAGATAACGTATATGCACTTTTGGATACAACGAGGTTATTTCTTTAACCGTTTTCTCTCCTTTAGATGGTGATCTAACAGTTAAAATAATGTTCATCTTTAAATAAGCACAATATTTAATAACTTCTAAGCCTATTCCAGAGTTACCTCCGGTGATTAGAAGGGTTTTATTTTTTAATTGTTCTTTATGAATGTTTTTATCAATCCAATTCAAGTATTTATTTTTCATTAAATTGAATTTTAGCATAAAGCGAGAAAAAAGAAATTTATCGTTTCGCTTGACAGCAATTTTATTAATACTATTATATAGAAAGTTAAGCGAGGTTAACATTTATGAAAAAAATTGTCTACCATATCTCTGGATTTGATTGCCCTAACTGTGCAGCTAAAGTTGAGCGATATTTGAATAAGGACGAAAAGATTAATGAAGCAACATTAGATTTTGCTAACGATCGACTTTACATCAATTATCGAGAAGAGCCTTACACTCTTGATGAGCTAAAAGCGAAGATTAAAGAAGTGGAAAGCGATCCTCTTCGCATTGAACTTATCAATAAAGGTGTCAGATCAAAAACTAAGATATTAACGAAGAAATTTATCTTTGATTTATCGCGAATTATATTAGCAATTATTTTCTTTACGGTTGCCATCATCTTAGAGCATACAGTTGGTGCCTCACATAGTGAAGGCATGCACGATATGAGAATGGCAAGCATGTGGAACGTCTATAACTGGGTCGCGAATATTTTATACATGTTATCAGCATTGATAATGCTATATGACATAACTTGGAAGCTCATTCAAAATATCATTCATAAACGCAACCCAATTGACATGAATTTACTATTAACTATTTCATGCGTTGGAGTGTTTGTTTTAGCCTATTTAAGTGCTTATAACATCATAAATGTTACTGACTTTGACATTGAAATGCACGAAGGTGCGATGGTTGTCATTCTTTATCAAATAGGCGAATTAATCGAAGCTATTGCAACCGGAAAGTCAAAAGCCGCAATTTCAAAAGCTATCGATTTACGGGCGGATACCGCCAATTTAGTATGCGACGATAAAATCGTTCAAGTTAAACCTGAAACATTAAAAGTAGGGGACGTCATCATCGTTAGAATTGGCGAAATTATTCCGGCTGATGGTGAAGTAATTGAAGGACAAGGAACGCTTGATATGTCCTCTTTAACAGGCGAGCCAATGCCTGTTGATGCCTTAATTGGTTCAAATGCTTTAAGTGGTTCAATTCTTAGAAGCGGTTCGATCACTGTTCGCATCAATAAAGTCTTCGCAGATTCTACGATTTCGAAAATTCTTGAACTCGTCGAATCTAGCGGTGAACGCAAAGCCAAAGTGGAGAAATTCATCGATAAATTCGCAAAAATATATACTCCTACTGTCTTTGTAATCGGCGTATTATTTGCCATTATCTCTGGCTTAATTAGCCAAGATTGGGCTAAATCGCTATTTTATGGCTTAGCTATACTGGTTGTTTCCTGCCCTTGCGCAATTGTAATATCGGTTCCTCTAGCCTATTTTGCCGGCATCGGATTAGCTAGTAAAAGAGGAGTCATTATTAAAGGCGCAAACTATCTTGATTCATTGTGCAATATCGGCGTTTTATTCCTTGATAAAACAGGCACATTAACCTATGGCAATTTTGAAGTGAAAGAAATGGTCCCAAATGGAGTTAGTGAAGAAGAACTTAAGACTTCTTTACTCGCCGCGGAATCGCGTTCAAATCACCCAATTGCCAAAGCCATTATCCTTCATCAAAATGTTTCAGAATTAGCCTTAAAACAAAGCAAATATGAAGAAATTGCAGGTTTAGGTACAAAAACCGAATATGATGGGCACATAATTTATGCAGGTAACCAAGAATTGCTAGAAAAACATGGCATTTCTGCTCCTGATATCGAAGCGGCCGGAACACTCATTTATGTGGCAAAAGATGGAAAATATATTGGTTATGTCCTTCTTCAGGATGTGATTAGAAATAAAGCCAAAGAACTCATCAAAAAATTGGATTCATTAGGCGTTAAAACTGTCCTACTTTCTGGTGATAAATTATCAACCGTTGAATATGTTGCTCACGAGGTTGGAATTAAGTATTATCACGCCAAATTGTTGCCTCAAGATAAGACTAAATTTGTCGAGGAAGAAATTGAGAAAAATAAGACAAAAAAGTTGGTCGCATTTGCAGGAGATGGAATTAACGATACTCCATCAATTATTCGCGCGGATGTCGGCTTTGCAATGGGCGGAATTGGAAGCGATGTCGCTGTTGAAAATGCCGATGTTGTCATCATGCAAGATCATCCATTAAAGATTTATGATTCAATTGTTATCGCAAAAAAGACTCGATTCATCGCATTATTTAACATCATTTTCTCATTATTAGTTAAAGTGACGGTCATCGTTTTGCTCATGGTTGGAATTCTTGGAAGCAATGCGATGATGATTGCCATGCTTGCCGATACCGGACTTACAGTTTTGATGACTTTGAATTCCTTGTTACTCATTTATCGCAAGATTAGTTAATATTCAATTTATTCCAAAAAGGGCGATTCGTTCGCCTTTTTTAGTAGTAAAAAACTTTTAAAGGTTTGAACATGCACTATCTTGATCAGCTTTAAGTCATAAAAGTTTATCTCCGCCTAACTTTCAGGAAAGCATTGCCTCTAAGTTCAATCCAGTTAAAGCCTCACCGACTGTTTTGGAATGGCCGAAGCATAAGTCATTCTCCCTTTTTAGAGCAAGTTACCTCAATCATGGGAGCCAATTTTTCTTATTTGATAGGATTTTTATTCGATTGTATGGAATTTAGTCCCCGACTTTAGAACTTCTTATTGCACACGCGTATATATTTTGATAAAATCACTTTCGCATATATCGATTTCACGGGATGAGCGTGCAATCGCACATGTGTAATGCGTATTGTGGAAGAGCTTAGATTTAGCTCATTAAGGACCACAACACGGACAAAATCTTAAAAGAAGGAGGAAATGTCACGTGAGTAAAAAAATCGTCAAAGTTGTGAAGATGGAACTCCCTGGTGGCGAAGCTAAACCAGGACCAAAACTCGCTTCTGCCGGTGTCATCATGCCAAAGTTCTGCACGGACTTCAACGCTAAGACAGCCGATAGACGTGGAGAAATCGTTCCAGTCATCATCACAGCTTATGAAGACAAGTCCCATGACTTTGTAATCAAGACTTCTCCAGTTGCAGGCTTATTATTAAAAGCTGCTGGCATAAAGAAAGGCTCAGCGAATCCTAAAAACATCGTTGGTCATATCAGCCAAGCTCAACTTAGAGAAATTGCTGAATACAAATTGCCAGACTTAAATTGTGACAACGTTGAAGCAGCGATGAAAGTCGTTGAAGGCAGCGCTCGCAATATGGGAATCGCGGTTGACAAGTAATTATGAAACTTTCCAAAAATTATAAGAAAGCTCTTGAACTTGTTGAAGCGGGCAAAGTTTATTCTCTTGAAGAAGCTTGTGAACTTGTTAAGAAAACATCAACCGTCAAGTTTGACGCCACAGTCGATGTCTCATTCCACTTAAATGTGGATACGACAAAAGCCGACCAACAAATCAGAGGAACACTCATCCTACCTCATGGAAATGGTAAGACTAAAAAGATTTGTGCAATCACCACTAAAGTTGATGAAGCTAAGAGCGCCGGCGCGGATTATGCCGGGGGCAAAGACTTGCTCGAAAAGATCCAAAAAGAGAATTGGTTTGACTTTGATGTCATCGTCGCCACACCTGAAATGATGGGTGAATTAGGTAAGATGGGACGTCTATTAGGACCTAAAGGCTTGATGCCTAATCCTAAGACCGGAACAGTTACCGTCGACATCGCCAAAGCTATCAAGGAAATTAAACTTGGAAAAGTTGAATACCGCCTTGACAAAGATGCCAATATGGCGCTTAGCATTGGACGCGTCAGCTTCAAAACCGATGATCTAGTAGACAATTTAAAAGCCTTGACAACTACATTAGTTAAAGTTCGTCCAGCTGCTGTTAAAGGAAGCTACATCAAATCCGCAGTTGTTCACACAACTATGGGTCCAAGCATTCGTTTCAATTTCGAAGGAATGTAATAGAGCACAATATACCATAGACAGCAACGGCCACGGGGCTTAATAATGTTGCCCAGGTAATCCCAAGTATATTGATACTCTCCATCAAATTTTACAAAGGAGGTAGAACAATGAATCAGAAAACTCTCGACTCTAAAAAAGAGATTGTTAGTTCCATTGAGAATTCTCTAAAAGATGCTCAATCATTCGCAATCGTCGAATATCGCGGTCTAACAGTCGCTGAAATTAGTGATTTGAGAAAGTCTCTAAAAGCGGTTAACGCCTCATTCAATGTCTACAAGAACACTCTCGTTCGTCGAGCCAGTGACAATCTTGGACACAAGCAATTAGACGAATACCTCTCTGGTAGCAATGCCTATGTCTTCT
Organism: Coriobacteriaceae bacterium; assembly: GCA_963612925.1. Classification (GTDB taxonomy): domain Bacteria; phylum Bacillota_I; class Bacilli_A; order RFN20; family CAG-826; genus Fiminaster. The sequence continues at coordinate 36,219 of CAVDXG010000004.1, forward strand.
CAAGCGATGCCACAGGAATGCCTAAAGTATTAGCTAAATTTGCTAAGAAGAATGACAAACTCGTTCTCAAAGCAGGTCTAGTGGAAGGCAATTTCGTAGATGCAGACGGCTTAAAAGAAGTCGCTAAACTACCAAACCGTGAAGGCTTATTAGCCATGTTCTTATCGTGCTTGCAAGCACCTATCCGCAGTTTCGCTTGCACAGTCAAAGCAGTCGCGGATAGCAAAAATGCCTAATTAGGAGGAAATTATTATGGCAAAACTTACAAAAGAAGAAATCGTCGCTTCCTTGAAGGAAATGACTGTTCTTGAACTCAATGACTTAGTCAAAGCCGTCGAAGAAGAATTCGGCGTCACCGCTGCAGCACCTGTCGCTACTGTTGCTGCTGCACCAGCTGAAGAAGAAGTTAAAGCTGGACCAACTGAAGTTAATTTAGTGTTAAAGAGCTGTGGAGCAGCCAAAGTTGCTGTTATCAAAGCAGTTCAAGCCATTACAGGTTTAGGCCTCATGGACGCTAAGAAACTTGTTGATACTGCACCATGCAATATCAAAGAAAAGATTTCACCAGTCGAAGCAGAAGAACACAAGAAAGCTCTTGTCGCTGCTGGTGCTGAAGTTGAAATTAAATAAGCATTTGAATGAACTCTCATTATTTTGTTAACGATAAATCCTTAGCTAGCAAGCCGAGAATTGTTAAGTATCAAATTAATGGGAAAATGTTTGAACTTAATTCAGACATTGGCGTCTTTTCAAAAAATGAACTGGATTATGGGAGTAAACTCCTCATCGAGACCTTGCTCCCATATCCGTTTCAAGGAAAGATGCTCGATATCGGCTGTGGAATAGGCCCTATTGGCTTAACTCTGGCCTACTATAACAAAGATCTTATAGTCACATGCTCCGATATCAACACGCGCGCATTGGCATTATGTAGAGAAAATGCGCGAAAGCTCCAGTTAAGCCAACGAGTCACCTGCCTTCAAAGTGACATCTATGTAGAGATTGAAGGATTATATGATTCAATTGTGAGCAATCCGCCGATAAGGGCTGGTAAGAAAGTTACCTATGCCATCTACATCGGTGCGAAATCTCATTTAATTGATGGCGGTTCACTTTATGTGGTCGTGCGAAAAGCACAAGGTGCATTATCCGTCAAAGCATATTTAGAAGAAATCTTCGGAAATTCCGAAGTCTTAAAAAGAAGCAAAGGTTATTACATCCTGAAAGCTACTAAAGTGAATTCATTATAAAGGAGCCATTACATGAGCAATACTTACAAAAATTATCCATTGCTACCAAATGACAGAATTAACTTTTCCAAAATTTCTGGTAACTTGGAACTCCCAAACTTAGTCGAAATCCAAACTGATTCCTATCAGTGGTTCCTCGAAAAAGGCATCGATGAAGTAATGCGTGAAGTTTTTCCAATCGCAAACTACACTGAAAATGTCTTTGTCGAATATGTTTCTAGCGAACTAAAAGAGCCAAAGCATACTTTCTTAGAATGCAAAGCTCATGGCTATACATATAGCTCACAGTTATATGCCAAACTTCGCCTTAGAAACGAAGAGACTGGCGAAATCAAAGAACCTGCCACCGTCTTTATGGGCGATGTTCCTTTGATGAGCGCATCCGGCACATTTGTCATCAATGGTGCAGAACGCGTCATCGTCAGCCAAATCGTTCGTTCGCCAGGCGCTTATTTATCTAAAACACTCGATAAATCAGGCCGTTATGTCTATAACGCCGATTTAATTCCAACTCGTGGAACCTGGTTAGAATTTGAAACTGATCAAAAGAATATGATCAATGTCCGCATCGACAGACAAAAGAAGATGCCGGCGACAGTTCTACTCAAAGCTATTGGTTTAGAAGATCCAAAACTTTTAATTAAGTTATTTGGTAATAACGAAATGTTGGAGAATACCATTGAAAAAGATAAAGAAACCGTCAACGCTTTCGATGCTTTGGTCACCATCTTTAAAAAACTTAAGCCTGGCGAGCCAATCACTCAAGAAGGTGTGGCAACTTTCCTCATTCAAAAATTCTTCGACCATAGACGTTACGACGTCGGTCCTGCTGGCCGATTCAAATGTCGTAGCAAACTCGGAATTTATGCCCGTCTTCCTGGCCGTTATATAGCTGAAGATATCGTCAATAATGATGGCGAAATTCTCTTTAAAAAAGGCGATTATCTCTCCAAGAGCGATGTCTTAACACTCATGGACAAGGAAGTCTTTGAAAATAGCGAACATCACACAAAACATCTAAAAGCTAATAAAGAATTAATTGAGGCTCTCTATAAGAGCGCTCCAAAAGGCAAGAAAGATAAAGTTTTAAAATCCGAGCTCGACCAAACCTTTGCTGGAAATGTCAACATGCTCAAAGTTTATGTTGATGATAAAAAAGATAAAGTCGAAAACATCATCGGAACTGATTTAAATCTCACCATTCAATGGATGGGATTTAGCGATATCATCGCCTTGTTTAGCTATTTGATGAACATTATGGCGGGATTTGGCGATGTCGATGATATTGATAACCTTGGAAACCGTCGTATTCGATGCGTCGGCGAACTTGTGCAAACTCAATTTAGAATCGGTCTATCAAAGATGGTGAAAACCATTCAACAAAAGATGTCGATTTCTGATTTGACTACCACATCTGTCCAATCGCTTATCATCATCAAACCACTTACTTCTTCAATTCGCGAATTTTTTGCCACCAACCAACTCTCGCAAGTCATGGACCAAGTCAATCCTCTTTCAGAATTGACCAATAAGCGTCGTATTTCCGCGTTAGGTCCAGGTGGTATTACCCGTGAACGCGCCTCAATGGCTATTCGAGACGTTCACCCAACCCATTACGGAAGAATTTGTCCGATTGAAACTCCAGAAGGTCAAAATATTGGTTTGATCAATAACTTAGCAAGTTATGCGAAAGTTAATAAATATGGATTTATCGAAACTCCATATCGTATTGTTAAAAAAGATAAAAATGGTCTTAAAGTCACCGACGAATATGAATATTTATCCGCGGATATGGAAAAAGACCACTATATCGCTAGCGATGATGTCCATTTAGAGGATGGTTACATCATCGATAAAGAAGTTGTCGCCCGTCACAATGGTGAAAATATCTTAGTCGATGCCAATTTAATCGATTACATGGATGTATCACCTAAACAAGTTGTTTCGGTCGCTTCTGCTTGTATTCCTTTCTTAGAAAATGACGACGCTAAGCGTGCTTTGATGGGCGCGAACATGCAACGTCAAGCTTTGCCACTTCTTAGACCAAGCGCTCCATTCGTGGGAACTGGTTTAGAATCAAAAGTCGCCAAGGATAGCGGCCTTGCTATCGTCTCAGCCGGCGATGGTGAAGTTAGCTATGTCGATAGCCAACGCATACGCGTAAAAGAAGGAAAGAACGTGCGCGAGTACGCGTTACAAAAATTTGAACGCAGCAACCAAGGCACATGCATTAACCAAAAAGCCATCGTGAAAGTTGGTGATAAAGTAGTCAAAGGACAAATCATTGCCGATGGTCCTGCTATGGATCATGGCGATCTAGCCTTAGGACAAAACGTCACTGTCGCCTTCATGACTTGGGATGGTTATAACTACGAAGATGCGGTCATCATGTCTGAAAGACTTGTAAAAGATGACACCTATACTTCAATTCACATCGAAGAATATGTTGTCGATTGCCGCGACACTAAACTTGGGCCTGAGGAAATCACTCGCGATATTCCTAACATTAAAGAAAGCAAGAAAGCTTTCCTTGATGAAAGAGGTATTGTCATCGTCGGTACTGAAGTCCACGAAGATGATATCATCGTCGGAAAAGTCACACCTAAAGGTCAAAGTGAACCAACTCCAGAAGAAAAACTCTTGATGGCTATTTTCGCTGAAAAGACCAAAGACATGAAGGATTCTTCTAAACGCGTCCCTCATGGCGGAGCTGGTATTGTTCTTGACGTCAAAGTTTACAGCCGTGAAAATGGCGATGAACTACCACTCGGCGTTAAGAAATCCGTCCACGTCTTCATCGCTCAAAAGAGAAAAATCTCCGAAGGAGATAAGATGAGCGGACGTCACGGAAATAAAGGCGTTATTTCTCGCATTCTTCCAGTGGAAGATATGCCGTTCCTCGCGGATGGAACTCCAGTTGACATCATGCTCAACCCTCTTGGCGTTCCTTCTCGTATGAACATCGGTCAGATTCTTGAGATGCACTTAGGCCTTGCTTGTAAAAAACTTGGCTTAAAAGTTGCTACTCCAGTCTTTGATGGCATCTCTAACGAAGAAATCTTTGATTTGATGAAACAAGCCAAAATTGATCCAGATGGTAAGACCACTCTTTACGATGGCCGAACCGGTGAAAGATTCGACGAAAGAATTTCCGTCGGTGTGATGTATATGATTAAACTTGTTCACATGGTCGATGATAAACTTCACGCCCGTGCGACAGGACCATATAGCTTAGTCACTCAACAACCGCTTGGAGGAAAAGCTCAAAACGGTGGTCAAAGATTTGGTGAAATGGAAGTCTGGGCTCTTGAAGCTTATGGAGCTGCCAACACCTTGCAAGAAATTCTTACCATTAAATCAGATGATCGCGTCGGAAGAAGAAAAGCTTACGAATCGATTATCAAAGGCACGAAAATGCCAAAACCAGGCATTCCAGAAGCCTTCAAAGTCCTTGTTAAAGAACTTAAAGGTCTCTGCATGGATGTCAAACTTCTTGATAAAGACAACCACATCATCGATACCGATGCCTTAGCGATGGAAGCTCAACAAGAAGAAAGAAAAATTAATTCCGCAATTCGCAATATAACTGGCTCAAGCCACAGCGATGAGGAAATCGACTTCGCTAACGCCACAGACTACGACGTTGACGAAGATATCAAATAAGGGAGGAAATGAAAAATGTTTGATGTCAAAAATTTAGCTTCAATCAGTGTTGGACTTGCCTCCCCTGAGCGCATCCGCAGCTGGTCACATGGTGAAATCACCAAAGCCGAAACCATTAACTATCGTTCACAAAAGCCAGAACCTGATGGTTTATTTTGTGAAAAGGTTTTCGGTCCTAGCAAAGACTACGAATGCCACTGCGGTAAATACAAAAAGATTAAAGACGCTGGTCGCGTCTGTGAAAAATGCGGAGTCGAAGTAATCTCGAAAGATGTTCGTCGTGAACGCATGGGTCACATTGAATTGGTTTCACCTTGCACCCACATCTGGTATTTAAAAGGTATTCCTAGCCGCATCGGTTTAATACTTGATATTCCACCTAAGCAAGTGGAAGAAGTGGTTTATTTCATCTCTCACCTTTGCTTAAATCCTGGAACTTCCAAGGTTTTAAAATACCGTCAATTCCTCGATGAGAAAACGGCTCGAGAAATCTTTGTAGCCACTATTCAAGAAATTTTACCTAATATCGATCCAGAAAGTGCTGATTATGAAAACGCTCAAACATATATTGAAAATTTGAGCAATGAGCACGAAGCGTTCGACTTCTTAACTGTTTCTAAATTCATCAGCAAATATACCGGCGCTGAATTTGGCGAAGGTGCTGAAGCTATTAAAAGATTATTAAAAGAAGTTGACCTCGATAAAGACTTTGCTGAAGTGAGCGCAGAAGTTGCTAATTCAACTGGTCAAAAAAGAGCCAAATACATTAAGCGACTTGAAGCAATTAATGCTTTTAGAAATTCAAACAATCGCCCTGAATGGATGGTTCTTGATGTCATTCCAGTGATTCCACCTGATCTACGCCCAATGCTTCAACTCGACGGCGGTCGATTTGCCGCGAGCGACTTAAACGATTTGTATCGCCGAGTTATCACTCGTAATGCTCGTCTTAAAAAGATGATCGATTTAAACGCTCCTAATGTCATTTTGATGAACGGACGAAGAATGCTTCAAGAAGCTGTTGATGCCCTCATCGATAACGGACGAAGAAATAAACCTGTTCAAGGCTCTTCTGGAAGAGCTCTTAAATCATTATCATCGAGCTTAAAAGGTAAACAAGGTCGCTTTAGACAAAACCTTCTTGGTAAACGTGTCGACTATTCCGGCCGAAGCGTCATTGCCGTTGGTCCAGATTTAAAGATGTATCAATGTGGTTTACCTCGTGAAATGGCTATTCAATTATTAAAGCCATACATCATCAATATTTTAATTAATCGTGGCATTGCAACTGCTCATAAAACAGCGGAAGAATGCATTGACCATTATCAGCCAGTTGTCTTCGATATCGTTGAAGAAATCATTGGCGATCACCCAGTGTTACTTAACCGTGCTCCAACCTTGCACCGCTTAGGTATCCAAGCTTTCCAACCTAAATTAGTGGAAGGACGTGCTATTCGACTTCATCCTCTTGTCTGCGCTGGATTTAACGCTGACTTCGATGGCGACCAAATGGCGGTCCATCTACCTCTATCAAAAGCTGCTCAACAAGAAGCTCTTGAATTGATGTTAGCTAGCAACAATATTCTCGGTCCTAAAGATGGAAAACCAATCGTTACTCCATCTCAGGACATGGTGCTTGGTAACTATTACCTCACATTAGAAGAGACTAAAGAGAATCTTCTCGCTCGAGCTGGAAGAAGAAAAGCGAAAGGTGATTTAGAAGAATACGAACTATTTACCATTTATGGTAATGCCGAAGGTAAAGTTTACCGCAGCATTGATGAGGTCATCATGGCTTATCAAACTAAGCAAGCTCACCTTCACACTCGTATCGCTATCCGTGGTTCAAGTCTAAATAAGACTGGTTTCACTGAAAAGATGAATCATTCCTATTTATTAACCACCGTTGGAAAAGTGATTTTTAACCTCATTTTCCCAGCTGATTTCCCATATCTAAATAGTCCTGATAAGAGAAATCTCAAAGCTGACTTAGATGAATTCTTTGTTCCATTTGGTAGCAACATTAAAGAAGAAATCGCTAAACGCGAAGTCATCGCTCCATTTAAGAAAAAAGATTTAGCCAATATCATCGATGAAATCTATCATCGTTATGGCACATCTAAGACCAGTGCGGTTCTTGATAAGATGAAAGACCAAGGATTTAAATATTCCACCTGTGCCGGATTTACTATCTCATTTACCGATGTCCCAATTCTTAAAAACAAAGAAGAAATCATCGCCAAAGGTGATAAAGAAGTCGCAGTGTTGAATAAACTTTATAACAAAGGTTTACTCACCGAAGAAGAACACCATAAAGAAGTTTGCGATGTTTGGAACAATGTCAAAGGTGAAATCACTAATAAATTGTCTGCTCAATTTGAGCAAGATAAACGAAACCCAATCTTCATGATGCAAGATAGCGGTGCTCGTGGTTCAATTGGTAACTTAACTCAATTATCCGGCATCAGAGGTTTGATGCAGAGCCCGAAAGGCGAAACCATCGAACTTCCTATTAAGTCTTGCTTTAGAGAAGGTATGACAGTTGGTGAATACTTCATCGGTACTCACGGTGCCCGTAAGGGTGGCGCGGATACTGCCTTAAAGACAGCTGACTCTGGCTATTTGACTCGTCGACTTGTCGACGTCAGCCAAGATGTCATCGTTAGAGAAGAAGATTGCCACACTGACCACGGCTTTAAAGTCTCAGCAATTGTTGACCATGTCAAAAACATCATCATTGTGCCTTTATATGACCGATTAGTTGGCCGTTTCTCACTACATGATATTGTCAATCCTTCAACAGGTGAGGTCATTGTAGCTAGTAACACAATGATCGATGAACTCAAAGCTAAAGAAATCGAAGCTGCCGGCATTAAAGAGGTTGAAATCCGTTCCTTATTTGGCTGCGAAACCAAAAATGGTGTCTGCGTGCACTGCTATGGTCGTAACCTCGCAACTGGCAAAGTCGTCTCTTTAGGCGAAGCAGTTGGTATTATGGCTGCTCAATCAATTGGTGAACCTGGTACACAGTTAACGATGAGAACCTTCAACACTGGCGGTGTTGCTGGAAGCGATATTACTTCTGGTTTACCTCGTGTCCAAGAACTTGTCGAAGCTCGTAATCCTAAAGGCGAAGCTTTAATCAGTGAAATTGCTGGTAAAGTAACCAAGATTGAAGAAAATAATGGCAAATACACCTTCACAGTTACTAACGATCTAGAAGAAAAAGAATTCGTCTCCGCTTTCGGAGCTCATGCTTGTGTTAAAGTTGGCGATGAAGTCAAAAGCGGTGAAAAGCTCACAATTGGAGCCATCGCACCTAAGAAACTTCTTGAAGTTTCCACCATTGTGGATGTGGAAAACTACATGCTTAAAGAAATTCAAAAGGTGTATCGTGAACAATCCATCTCCATTTCTGATAAGCACCTTGAAGTTATCATTCGACAAATGCTTAAGAAAATCCTTGTCATCGATAATGGCGACACCGATTTAATCCCAGGCACACGCATCGACATCGATGAATTCAGTAAGAAAAACGAAGATGCTTTAATTGAAGGCAAGCGTCCTGCTACCGGTAAGATTTTGATTCTCGGAATCACTAAAGCGGCTTTGGAAACTAAATCATTCCTCTCCGCGGCTAGCTTCCAAGAAACAACTCGTGTTCTCACCGATGCTTCCATTAAAGCGAAAAACGATCCACTTCATGGCTTAAAAGAAAACGTCATCACTGGTAAACTCATCCCAGCTGGCGAAGGTCTATTAAGCGAAGAAGAAGCTACTGAACATCTCAAAGACTTCTCAGTTGCTGAAAAGATGAAAGAAGTGAAGCAACAATATATTGAAGCTCACGATCGTCCTGACGAAACTGAATAAGAGTTAGATCTACATTATTAAGTGTCATCTTCGGATGGCACTTTTTAAATACAAAATATCGTTAAAATCGAATGAAAATAGATGTTAAGCAAATTGTGCGAAAAAATATCTAAAAAAAGAATTTGACTAGTAAAAAAAGATAATTATAATTATCAACATAACGCATGGCCCTACGGGTCTTATTATTTACGGATAATAAAGACACACCGGGAAATGTGTGCATAAGATAGTTAGATTGAAAGGAGGACAATCAATGCCAACTATTAACCAATTAGTTAAAAATGGTCGTTCCCGCGCAGAAAAGAAATCGAAGACACCTGCTCTTGGTAAAAGATGGAATTCACTTAAGAGCCGTGAAACTAATCAACCTTCTGCTCAGAAAAGAGGAGTTTGCACTCGTGTCGGTACCATGACACCTAAAAAACCTAACTCTGCTTTAAGAAAATACGCTCGTGTTCGTCTATCAAATGGATACGAAGTTACGGCCTATATCGGCGGTGAAGGACACAACCTACAAGAACACTCCACAGTTATCATTCGTGGAGGCCGTGTTAAAGACTTGCCAGGTGTTCGTTATCACATCGTCCGCGGCACGCTTGACTGCGCTGGTATTGAAGCTCGTCGTCAAGGTCGAAGCCAATACGGTACAAAAAAACCAAAAAAAGCTAGTTAATAAATTTAGAAAGGAGAAAATAATATGCCACGTAAAGGAAGTGTTGCTAAACGTGAAGTCTTACCAGACCCAATATATAATTCCAAATTGGTCACACGTTTAATCAATCGCATTATGCTCGATGGTAAAAGAGGTACCGCTCAAACCATTCTCTACAATGCCTTTAAGATTATTGAAAAGACAACTGGCAAACCTGCTATGGATGTCTTTGCAACCGCGATTAAAAATATAATGCCTGAAGTCGAACTAAAAGTTCGTCGTATCGGCGCGGCTAACTATCAAGTACCTGTTGAAGTTAGCGATGAAAGAAAAGTTACCCTCGGCTTAAGATGGTTAGTCACTTATTCAAGACTAAGAAACGAAAAGTCGATGGAAGAAAAATTAGCACATGAAATTATCGATGCTGCTAATGGAACAGGTGCATCTGTTAAGAAAAGAGAGGATACGCACAAGATGGCAGAAGCCAACAAAGCGTATGCTCATTATCGCTGGTAAGAGGACTGATTTATGTCTCGTGAATATGATTTAGCCCATACCAGAAATATCGGTATCATGGCTCACATCGATGCTGGTAAAACTACAACGACTGAAAGAATTCTTTATTTCACCGGAAAGATTCATAAAATCGGGGAAGTCCACGAAGGGGCGGCCACGATGGACTGGATGGCGCAGGAACAAGAGAGAGGTATTACAATTACCTCCGCTGCGACAACTGCTTTCTGGAAACATAATCGAATTAACATCATCGACACTCCGGGGCACGTCGACTTCACTGTGGAAGTTGAGCGTTCACTCCGCGTTCTTGATGGTGCTGTCACCGTTCTAGATGGTAAAAACGGGGTCGAGCCACAAACCGAAACCGTTTGGAGACAAGGCACAAAATATGGTGTTCCTCGTATCGTTTTTGTCAATAAACTCGATGCAATCGGCGCCGACTTTGATATGTGCGTTGCTTCCTTACATGAACGCTTAGCCGCGAATGCGGAAGCTGTTCAATATCCGATTGGCACTGAGAGCAATTTCATCGGTGTCATCGATATCATCGAAAAAAAAGCTTGGATGTATCATACCGATAAGGATGAGGCTCCAACTGAAGCTGCTATTCCAGAAGAATACAAAGACAAAGTTGAAACACTTCGTCAAAAACTTCTCGAAGCTCTTGCTGCCTTCGATGATGATCTAATGATGCTTGTTCTTGATGGACAAGATGTCCCAATTGAGATGATTAAAAGTACCATTAGAAAAGCTGTTCTAACTGGCGAATTCTTCCCAGTCTTCTGCGGTTCCGCTTATAAAAATAAAGGTATCCAGTTGCTACTTGATGGCGTCGTTGACTATCTACCTAGCCCACTTGATATCCCAGCTGCAGTTGGCGAAGATGAACTCGGCAACAAAGTCGCTTGCATTCCTGATGACAATGAGCCTCTTAGAGCTCTTGCCTTCAAGATTGCGACTGACCCATTCATTGGTCGTCTTGCTTATGTTAGAGTTTACTCTGGCACGCTTAAATCCGGTTCTTATGTCCTTAACTCCACCAAAGGTGCGAAGGAAAGAATCGCTCGTGTCGTCTTGATGCACTCTAACCATCGTCAAGAAGTTGATGCTCTTCACGCTGGTGATATCGGCGCAGTTGTCGGATTGAAAAATACCACAACCGGCGATACTCTCTGCGATGAAAATAGTCCATTGATTCTTGAGAAGATGGAATTCCCTGAACCTGTTATTGAAGAAGCGGTGGAACCAAAATCCAAAGCTGATCAAGAGAAGATGGGAATTGCTCTACAAAAATTAGCGGAAGAAGACCCAACCTTTAAAGTTCACACCAACGTTGAAACTGGACAGACAATCATCGCTGGTGTTGGCGAACTTCACCTCGATATCATCGTTGATCGTATGAGAAGAGAATTCGGCGTCCAAGTCAATGTCGGTACTCCACAAGTTGGGTATCGTGAAACCATTCGTCAAAGCGCTGAATGTGAAGGCAAATACATCAAACAATCCGGTGGCCGTGGACAATATGGTCACGTCTGGATTCGCTTTGAACCAAACCCAGGCAAAGGCTTTGAATTCGTCGATGCAGTTGTCGGAGGAAGCGTTCCTAGAGAATACATTCGCCCAACTGAAGATGGACTTGAAGATGCCTTGAATAGAGGATTGATCGCTGGTTATCCAGCAATCGATATCAAAGCGACCCTCTTCGATGGTTCAAGCCACGATGTTGATAGCTCGGAAGCTGCTTATAAGATTGCAGCTAGCATGGCTTTAAAAGAAGCCGCCAAGAAGTGCAATCCAGTAATTCTTGAGCCTATCATGAAAATCGAAGTCACCGTTCCTGAACAATATTATGGTGATGTCATCGGAGATATTTCTCGAAGAAGAGGTAATATGACCGGCGAATCACAAAGAGGAAACGCTAAAATCGTTGAAGCGGAAGTACCTCTTGCCGAAATGTTTGGTTACGTCACTGACTTAAGAAGCTTCACCCAAGGTCGAGGCAACTACACAATGCAGTTCGATCATTATGGTGAATGTCCTCGCTTTGTCCAAGATGAAATTATCAAAAAATCTGGAATGAGCAATCGATAATTTTATCTAAACACTATTGTGTTGATTTTACAAAAAACTTGCTATATTATGATTTCGTTGAATTAAAACACGAAACAAACAAGGAGGAAATTCAATTATGGCAAAAGCAAAATTCGATAGAAGCAAACCACACTTAAATATTGGTACTATCGGTCACGTTGACCATGGTAAAACCACTTTAACTGCTGCTATCACAAAATACCTTGCTAAACAAGGTGGAGCTGTGGCTACTGCATACGATCAAATCGATGCTGCTCCTGAAGAAAAAGCCCGTGGTATCACAATCAATACCGCACACATTGAATACCAAACAGCCAATCGTCACTATGCTCACGTTGACTGCCCGGGACACGCTGACTATGTTAAAAACATGATCACCGGTGCTGCCCAAATGGATGGTGCAATTCTTGTTGTCGCGGCTACTGATGGTGTTATGCCACAAACCCGTGAACACATCTTACTTGCCCGTCAAGTCGGTGTTCCTTACATTGTTGTGTTCTTAAATAAATGCGACTTAGTCGATGATCCTGAATTAATCGACATCGTTGAAATGGAAGTCCGTGAACTTCTCACTAGCTATGGTTATCCAGGCGATGATGTTCCAGTTATCCGCGGTTCAGCTAAAGTTGCTCTTGATGGCGGTGATGACACCTGCATCAAAGAACTCATGGACGCTGTCGATGCTTACATCCCACTTCCTACTCACGATAAAGACAAACCATTCCTTCTCCCTATTGAAGATGTTCTCACCATCACTGGTCGAGGAACCGTCGTCACTGGTAGAGTTGAACGTGGTATTGTCAAACTCAACGACGAAGTTGAAATCGTTGGTATTCGTCCAACTCAAAAATCCGTCGTCACTGGTCTAGAAATGTTCAGAAAACTTCTTGACTTCGCCGAACCTGGAGATAACGTTGGTGTTCTTCTCCGTGGTATCAACCGCGATCAAGTCGTCCGTGGACAAGTTCTTGCCAAACCAGGATCAATCACTCCTCATACCAAATTCACTGCTTCAGTTTACGTTTTGAAGAAAGAAGAAGGTGGACGTCACACTGCTTTCTTAAGCAACTATCGTCCTCAATTCTACTTCAACACAACTGATATTACCGGTGTCATCACCCTTCCTAGCGGTGTTGAAATGGTTATGCCAGGTGATAACGTTGAGCTCACTGTTGAACTCATTCACCCAGTTGCTATTGAAAAAGGAACCAAATTCTCCATCCGTGAAGGTGGACGTACAGTTGGCTCTGGTTCAGTCACTGAAATCCTTAAATAAGGAAAAAAATCTATAAGGTCACTTCGGTGGCCTTTTTTCTTCGATTTAATTTGCATTTAGTCGAATTTTAAAGACAATTATATATACATGAAAAAACAAACATTGCCCCAGCATACATTACTCGCTTCACAAGGCCCTCGAATTGGAGCTTTTGTAATCGATGCCGCGATAACATTGGCGCTTTTCATGGTCTTCTTTTTCGGTTGCTTTAATCTCATCTTTAACAGCACGATTAATTACTACGATCAAAAACTGCACACTTTTGAAGTTAATTCTCATCTTGTTTATGAGGATGAAAAAGGAGTGACTCAAATCTATAATTCAACTGAGGATTATAAAGTCTATGAAACTCCGATGACATATTATTTTTTCTCCTATTTAACTGGGGAAAACATCATAGTTCCAGAAGGCGGAGACACATCTAATATCTATTTATATGCTGCGCCTAATTATAATGAAGAATTAACTCTTGATGATGGCTTAAAAGTTTTACCAAAAGATTATTATTCAATTGAATGGTATAACAAAAATATTTTAGAGATTAATGATGAAAATCTCGATGAAGAAAAGTCGACGGCATTATTTACTTATTATAAAGATGAAAATGGCGAATTCGATAAGAGTAAACTTGGGGTGCCAAAAAGCAAATATTACAATACGAGCACCGAAAAGGTCGAAGAGGTTACTAAAACTGATTTAGCCAAGTTTTACACCAATAAATATATTGAAGCGTATAAACATTTTAAAGCTCAATCTTTCTATCAAAGCTATGAACTTCCACGCAACTTCTATAATGGCTTAAGTGCAACACTAGCTATAAATGTCGCTGGAATGGTGAACTATATTCTTTTCCCTTGTCTATTTAAAGGCGGAGCCACCCTTGGCAAGAAATTCTTTAAATTAGGCTTAGCTAATTTTGAAGGTTACGCGGTTAAAAAATATCAGATTCCGCTTCGGTTTATTCCTTATTTTATTACTTCACTTGCGGTGATGTTTTTATCCACAAATTATGTAATCATGGTTTTAATTCCGATTATTGTCTTATTGTCTTCCTTTGGCTTAATGATGGCTTCGCCGAAGAAAAGTGCTATTCACGATTATCTAGCTAGAACTATCGTCATCGATAATAAGTCATCAATTATCTTTTCGGATGTAATTGAAGAAGAAAAATATTTAGTTAATGAAGAAGAAGAGGAGATCATTCATGGCGGAGAAGAGCCTGAACTTAGATACGAAAAGTGATAACGAAATGAAGATTTCCTCGATTATTGAGGCTTCTTTTGTTCGTCGCATCGTCGCATCCGCGATTGATTTTTTACTGGCTATCTTTGTTTGGTTTACTCTTTTGATGCTTGTGATGTCGCCAATTGCTAATTCGACGATGAACTATTCTAAGAAGATGTCACTTGGGCTAAATTATCAAATCGCCACCCATCTATATGTTTATCAACAGCAAGAAGAAAACGGCGATATTTCCACGATTGAAGTGAAAGATTTTACTGAAAAGGTGAATCTAACTTTGACTAGTGAAGTAATCTCGTTAACTAAACTGAGCGATTTTACGCCTAACTATTATTTTGAGCATCTTCGCTATTATTACCGTTCTTTCTTAACTGGTGAAAACGTTGAACTGCCTAACAATACATCAACTAAAAGTTATGATATGGTAGAAGACCATTATGTCTCAGCTGATTATAAAAATCTTGTAGGCGATTCTAATAAATATCCTTCTGAATATTATACAGAGCGATATTTTAACGAAAATATCCTTAAAGTTGAGGAAGATGGAAGTGCATATTTTTCAGTTAATTCATTAGATGAAATCGCCTCTATTAAAGAAGGAGTCGATGAAACTGAAGCTAAAAAATATCTCATCAATTTGATATCTAGTGCCAGTAGCGACTTCTATTCTCGAAACTATTTTGTATCGCTAAATAATGAACTCAAACGTATTCAATTATTTATGATTTTAGTCCCATATGCTTTTGTGATGGGCATCTTTTATCTGTTGTTTCCAATGTTATTAAAAGATGGAGTAACTCTTGGTAAACGCTTTATGCATATTTCTATTATCGATAAAAGCGGTTATGCCGCGAAAAAAAGACAGATACTTTTCCGCTTCTTCGTTTTTCTATTTGAATTATCATTCTGCCTATTTGTGATCGGCATCGGCACGACAAGCTTCATCACTTTAGGAGTTGGTCTAACTATTTTGATGATATTTACGCTTATAAATAAAGATAAAAGAGCGCCACATGACTACGCTGCTCACACTCTTGTCATCGATGCGGATAAATCGGTGTTCTTTAAAAACGCTGATGAGGAAAGAAAAGCGGAAATAGAACTGCAAGCTAAACTAGATAAATATAAATCCCAAAAAGTTGAAAACAACAACATCATTCAAGTTGGTTCAACGATTGTAAACGAGAAAGTTAAAGAAGAATTTTTAGCTTCTAAAGAATCAGAAAAGAGCGAAAAAGAATAAAATATTGCACTTTTGAGGGGATTTTAACTCAAATTGAAAATCCCTTCTTTTATTAATAAAAGCGCTTTCTTTTTTTAATTGGAGATTAGAATATATCTATGTTAAAATTTCCGTGTAGTAAACAGCTACGTAATTTACACCATAGGAGGTATTAACTACATGGAAGTAAGAATCGAAAATCTTACGAAAACCTTCGTCGGTCGAAAAGGTGTTAAAACAACTGCTGTAAGTCAAATGTCTTTCACTATACCTGACGGCAAACTCGTCGGTCTTTTGGGCCCATCTGGCTGCGGTAAGTCGACAACCCTTTACATGATTGCAGGTTTGCATAAACCGACTGACGGTCATATCTGGTTTGGCGATGAAGATGTTACAAACTTACCCCCTGAAAATCGTGGAATTGGTTTAGTCTTCCAAAACTATGCTCTATATCCTCATCTTTCAGTTAGGCAAAACATCGAATTCCCTCTAGACAATGTTCGCTTTCCTGGCCCTTTTGGCGAAGAAAACAATAGAATCGCCAACATCAAGCATGACCAAAAACAAACGCTCGCGGATTTAAAAGCCAACGAAAAAGCGATTGTTAAAGCGAATAAACAAATTGAGAAATGTACAGCTCGATTAGAAAAAAGTGGAGAGCTTCTAGATGAAGAAGAAGCAACTCATCTTAACGATTTAGTTACTTTGTCTAAAGAAACTATTGCTGAATCAGAAGAAAGAGTCGCCTCACTTCATAAGCGTTTAGAATATCTTGAAGGCGAATTAGCCAACGCTTTACAAGCCCTTGAAGATGCAAAAGTTGCCTTTGAAGAACTAAAATTGAGCGATCCTGAAGCAGCTGCTTTAAAAGCGAGAACTCGCCTTTCTAAACAAGATAAAGACGCCATCGCATTAGAGATGGCTAATATCGTCGATATTGTGCCTTATCTTGATCGCAAACCAAAAGAGCTCAGCGGTGGTCAACAACAACGTGTGGCGATTGCTCGTGCACTTGCGAAAAAACCTCGCGTCTTACTTCTTGATGAACCTTTATCAAACTTAGATGCTCGTCTTCGTTTACAGACTCGTGAAGAGATTAAACGAATTCAACGTGAAACAGGAATTACGACAGTCTTCGTCACTCACGACCAAGAAGAAGCTATGTCAATTTCTGATACCATCGTCGTCATGAAACTTGGTGTCATTCAACAAATTGACGAACCTCAAAAGGTTTACGAAGAACCAGCTAATCTTTTCGTTGCTAAATTCTTAGGATCTCCTGCTATCAATGTTTTCGACGGCGAAATTAAAGGTGGAAAATTATATCTTAACAATGCTTTATTTGATGCTGATCCAGTTTATAAAAAAGAACATGTTTTACTACTTGATGAAGAAGTTGAAGAAACTCTTGAAACTGGTGAAGTCGTTAAAAAGACTATTCAAGTTGAGAAGAGACTTAGCGACCGCAAAGTCAAAATTGCTGTCCGTCCAGAAGCTTTCGTCTACGATGAAAAAGATGGACGTATCAGCGTCGATGTCGATCAAATTGAAAACATTGGTCGAGACATCAACGTTGTTGGCTCTATCACCAATCAAAAAGAAAATAGAGTCAAAATCATCATTCCTAGCGAACTCCGCAATAAGATTTTAGGTAAAGATGTACTCAAATTCTCTCAAAAACGCTTCTATGTCTTTGAAGAGAGTGGTGAAAGGATTAAATAACTTAAGTTATTTGCTTAAAAATTATGTTCAAGAAAAAAGAAATTCAAACTGAACAATTAGCAAATGAACAATTAGTTGTGAATGCCGACGGCTCTTTAGCTAGCGATGCGACAAAAAAACGTCTCATCTCTAAAAGACGCCGCGTGAGCTTGCCTCAATGGGCTACCGCTTGGCTTGTCTTGATACCAGCGATGATTTTCCTAGTGATGTTTATGTTTTATCCAATTCTAAACACCTTCTTCATGGCTTTCATTCAAGACTTCAGATGGTCAGTCGGTGCCGGTAGTTTTGCCTTAGGAAATTTCATCTCTTCTTTGGTAAATCGAAACGCCAACTTCACTGATCCTTCTTTTGGCTTTAACAATTTTGCGATTGTCTTCCAGGATTCTGTATTTCCTAAGACAATTCTTAACACTGTTGAGCTAGTCGTCATTGAAGTTCCTCTCACAATTATTATTGCTTTACTAATTGCGACATTCCTTAATTCAATTAAGGCTTTGCGAGGCTTATTTCAAACCATTTTCTTCTTGCCATATGTTACAAATACAATCGCTCTTGGATTAGTATTCTCTATACTTTTCTCTAACGGTTCAGGCGGTATCGTCAACATCATCTTAAAAGGATTATTCAATGTTGATCCAATTAACTGGTTGTCGCGATTTACTACCGATACTCAAGGAGCGGCCTCTAGATTCCATCAAGGTGTTGTTATTGTTACCTATGCAATTTGGAATGGTTTAGCTTTTAAGATTTTAATCTTCATGTCGGGCTTAGCTACGATTGATAAGCAGTATTATGACGCTGCTAAAATTGATGGTTCCTCAAGCTTTACGATTTGGCGAAGAATCACTCTTCCATTATTAAGTCCTCAAATTTTATACATTACCATCACATCCTTTATCGGTGCCTTCAAGATGTATACAGGTGTTCTATCTGTCTATTCATCTCAACCAGCCTTATCAACTGGTCTAGATAACTTTGGTGGTGCTAAAGGTAAAGAATGGATGCCAATCGTTGGCTGGATTTATGAACAACTTCGTTCTCCTGAAGGTCAACTTCAACCAGGTGTTGCGGCAGCTGGCTCAATTGTTTTGCTTTGCATCATCTTATTTATCACGCTCGTGCAATTTGCTGTAAGCAAAAAACGAGTCCATTATTAGAAAGGAGTTAACAAAATGGCAGAACACGCGATGTACTTTAAAGATGATAGTGAATATCGTCGTTATCGTATAAAATTTGTTATTAAAAAAGTTCTCGTATATTTATTTATTACGATTTTTGCTTTGTTCATGTTACTTCCTTTCGTCTTCATGATTGTTGCATCTTTTATCGATGCGAACGAATTTATTCTTTTCTCAGCAACTGGTGATTTCTCTAAATTAGGCTTTGAGAATTGGACGATAGATAACTATAAGACGATTTTCTCACCTGTTTATGAAACAGCTGGAACTCAACTTACCCGTCCTTCCTTTGCTCAATATTTCTTAAACACCTTTATCGTTGCTATAAGTTCTACTTTAGTCACGATTGTAACAGCGGTTTTAGCTTCCTTTGCTTTCGCTAGACTTGAATTTAAAGGAAAGAATTTATTGTTCACCTTGCTTCTTGCAACGATGATGATTCCTGGGGAAATGATGGTTATTACTAACTATCAAACTACTATTCAACTTGGATGGAAGTTCACTTTCGCGGCCTTGATCTTTGTTCACGGCGTGAGCGTATTCTATATCTTCTATCTAAGACAAACTTTCCAACAAATTCCAAACGAATTATATCTAGCCGCGAAAGTCGATGGCGTTAGCGACATTGGCTATCTATGGAAAGTCATGATTCCAATTGCGATGCCAGCGATTATGACAATTGTCATTCTTTCGCTCATGGGAAGCTGGAATAGCTACGTTTGGCCAACACTAGTTGCTAACGGTTATTGGAAATACAACAAATCTTACGATATGAAACTCGTCTCTAACGGTCTTATGTCTTTATTCTCCTCGACTCAAGGTCAAGGAAAAGACGCCGTTAAGATTGCTGGTTCCATGGTCGTTACAGCCCCTCTATTTATCTTCTTTATCTGCTTTAGAAAATACATCATGCGTGGTGTATCGCGAAGCGGAATTAAAGGTTAATATGGTATTATCGCTTAGGCGTTAATATAAATTGAAAGGAGAATTTATGCATAGAAATGCAAAAATTACTACCGCAGTTATTCTAGGTGCTCTCATTGCGGGAGGTGCATCTGGCTGTGGAGCGAGTGCTGACCTCATTCTTTGGACAGGTTTCGGTGCTGCATACACGCAAATGCTCAATAGCACATTGGTCACTCCTTATAATACCGATGCCGGTATTGTAATTGAAAACCAAAGCCAAGGATCATACGATAAACTTCAATCAAACATTAATAACTCCATTTCAACACAGAGTTATCCTAATTTTGCTAATGGTTATCCAGATCACTTTGCTGGCTATATTAAGAGCAACATTCAAGTTCCTCTTGATGATTATATTGCTGCTTATGATAAAGAACATGGCACCAATTTAATCGCTGACTATTATCCAGAATATATGACCGAAAACACCACGCTTAAATATAAAGCTGATGGCACAGGTTATATCATGGGGCTTCCATTTAATAAGTCTACCGAAGTCATGGGTTACAACGGATACTTTATGGAATATGCCAAAAGCGTCGATTCTTCGATTAAAGTTCCTGAAACATGGGACGAATGGAAAGTAGAAGGACCTAAGATGCTTAAAGTCATGGAAAATCTTTATGGCAAATATTTATTCGGCACAGTAGATGCCTCTGATCCAGATAAGATTTCTAATTTTGAAGTTATGGATTCAGCAACTGGTCCAGATGGTAAAGAATTACTACTTGATTGCTCAACAGTTACCAAAGATCGTTTCCGACTCTTAAGCTGGGATAGCTCTGATAACATGTTCATCACTATTGTTAGACAATGGGGTGGCGAATACACAAGCTATACATCTGAAGACGCCAAAAAATATCAACACGGTTGGGCAGAATTTGCCAGCGGTGAAAATCGCGAGAAAACATTAGAAGCTCTCAACTATTTCCTCGATTTATATAACAATGGTATCTTTGGTTTACCAGGAAATATTTCCGATAGCTCATATTCTTCAACGGCTTTCAAAGCCAATCAATGCATGTTCACCATTTGTTCATCTGGTGGTTTAAGCTACAACATCGGAACCTTTAGATTTAAAGTTGCTCCAATTCCTTACAAAGATGCTGATAAGAAATATGTCATCTCACAAGGAACTAGCTTAGGACTATTTGATCAAGATAGTGAAGAAAAGCAACAACAAGCTTTCAATGCGATGGTGGCTTTTACAACTGGTGACCTCCAAGGTGCTTGGGCGGCTGAAACTGGTTATTATCCAGCTAGCAAATCTGCGACTAACAGCGCAGTTTACCAAGAATTAATCAATGGTACCGCTAGCATCGATAATGAAACCAAGAGAACTTATATGGAATCAGCTCAACTCAACGAAAATTATTACATGAACTCAGAATCTGGCTGGAAGAAATTCGTCGATCCAGGATTCGTTGGTTCATCAGTTATTCGAACTGAAGTTGGCACCATTATGGGTATCGTCTTGGCTAAAGAGAAAACACCTGAGACAATTCTCGATGAGAGTATTGCTACATTAGCTAACTACGACCCAACTAAAAAATAATAAATAATTTATGAAAAACAAATCGTGGACACTGTTACTGGCTAGCCTTGCTTCAATTGCAAGTTTATCCTCTTGCGGAAGTGATATTTACGCCACTCCCTTGACGGATGAGTTAAAGCTCAGCGAAACTTTTAGCGAAACTGATATCTTTACTTCGCCTAGTGATGGCGTCCACGCGATTGGTGAAATTACTATCTGCAATGTCGTCGATGGAGATACATTTGATTTCTACAATGGAAAAGATGTTGACACCAAAAAGACTAAAGATATTAGTTACACCGTTCGCTTAAACGGCATTAACACACCTGAAAGTACCGCAAAAATTGAACCATGGGGTGTTAAAGCTAGCCAATATGTGAAATCAATTCTTTGGGATTCTATTAACGAAAAGCAAAAACCTTACAGCGTTGTTCTAATTAACGATGTTGCTACTTATGGGCAAATCGATGGAACAAGTGAACGCTATATCGGCTTTGTTTGGTATAAGATGACTGAAGATTCTGATTATCGATTATTGAATTTAGAAATTATCGAACAATGCTATTCACTTAATTTATTGAATGCATATTCAGATTATTGTCCATATTATTCTTCCTTTGTTGAAGCTGCTCGTATCGCTAAACAAAGTGGAAAAAGAGTAAATGGCGAAAAAGATCCTGATTATGATTACACCGATAAAATTTGGGATGTCACGATTCGATATGTTCGCGAAAATTATCAAGCTCTAGGCGTTTCTGATACCGATGATAGCGAATCATCTAGTTCCGGAAATAGACTTAGAGTTACCGCTCTTATACTAGGCTTCAGCGGAGATAATCTCTTTCTTAGAGATGTTAAAGATCCGGATAGCGATGGACAATATGCTTCCATTTATGCTTATACTGCTTTAACAGTTACCGCTGCTGCTAAGACATTTAAAGTTGGACAAATTGTTACCTTAGTTTGTAAGGCGACAAAATATAAAAACAATGTACAATTAACTGATGTTAAGAATGTTACTACCAGTCGAAGCGACGATGACAAAATCAAAATTGTCTTCGATCCAAGAACTGTGGTTCGTAAAATTACTGGTAATACGACCTTAGCTAACATCAGTCAAGAGCAATGGGATGATGCAGATATTTATAAGCAAATTAAAGATGCAGCAGCTGAACTCGGCTATGGCTATGATTTAAATGCTTATGATTGCGTCGATACCTTCAATCAAATTAGCGATATTTCTTCATTTGATAATTACTTAGGTGGATTTTTGAAAATCAAAGTCACTGTTCGCAAAGGCGATGAAGATGATCAAAAACCTACGATGAATGAGCAAACTGAAGACTATTTCCGTTACGATAGCGATGGTAAAAGTTTGACATTCTTTGCCAAGACTTCTTCTGGAGTGAAAATCTCTTTAAGAAGTGTTGACTATGGACTTGGTTATTTCGGTAAGGACAACTTTGAAGTTGACAAATCTTATTATGTTATTGGTCAACTTGCACGTCATGAAAAAACATATCAACTAGTTTTTGTTAATAGAAATCTAGTTTCTCCTGCTAAAGGAAATGGATATGTTGTTCTTGCTGAATAGCTATATAACTTTTTGAAAGGAAAATTTATGAAAACAAAAAGAGTTATTGGATTATTGCTCGGTTGCTTAACCATGAGCATTCTAACATCATGTGGAAATCCTGAAGAGGAACAAAAGGCTTTAGCTAAAGTCATTGATGGCGGTATCGCATCATCGTTTAGTTCTGGTACTCCACTTCTCGCTCAAGATGGTGATCAAAAAAATGAAACCTCGATGACAGGCGATGAGAACGAATCTTTAAGCGTCACCTCAAAGCAAATCACCAAAGTTAATGGAAACCAATACACTGTTAATTTTGAATGGAAATGGGACAATCAATTCAAGGATGTAATTTCCATAAGAGATCTTAAAGATGATGAATATCATAAACACTTATGCTTCAATTATCCTGGCATTGACGAATCTGATTTAAGCGTTACCTTCAAAGTTGTGGCAAAATGTGGCTCTCAATCCACCGAAAAAACATTTAATGTTTTATTAACCCACACAACACTTAAATATGATGATGTCTCTATTTCTAGTTTATACAAGACAAATGCGGCTGGCACTAACTTCGAAATCGTCGATGAAACAACTGGCTACATTAAGGCCAATTACAATCAAAAATATTATTATGTTTCTGTATCTGGAAAAGTAATTTATGTGGCTGTCGATAAGAACTGGGCTTTAATTGCTAATGGCAAAGATGTTCTTCAACTCTACCGTGTTGATGAAGCTAACGATAAAGACCTTGTTGAAGTCGGAAACTATGTCAAAGTTTTTGGCGATATGTCTAATGGTTATGGCAACCTTCAATTAGCCTATATTAGCAAAGTTGAATTGCTTAGCGATCATAGTGCTATTGCTGATTTAGTCGAACAAGAAGTTCCAAATGGCTTAAACAATAAAAGTGATGCAGGATTTAAATCCTTCTTCTCTGGCATTTCTAATGCAGTTACAACTTTCACTGGAACTGCAAACGCTAAAATTACTTTCTCTGGAATTGTCCGTGCAACTTTAAAATTAAATCTCGATGGCGCTGATGGAAACTTCATCACAATTGCTTATGACTACCACTCTGGTACTCCTGATAAATCAACTTTAAATGAAACCGGAACAGCTTATAAAACTATTTTCGATCAAGTTGTAAAAGGTACAAAAATTAAAGTTAGAGGAACATTGCGCTGGTCTGACGCTAGTGGCAATAATACTATCAGCGCGAATGGTAGCTGGACAATTACTCCATTTGACGTAACTGACATTTCTCTTGCCTAATTAAGTACATATTAAATTGGCTCACGCTTCGGCGTGGGCCTTTTATTATGGTTCTACGAAATCTATCGCGGACAATACATTCTTATTGATGGTTATAATGATGTTAAGAGCGAAGAAAAATATCAATTTTATTGTTTAGTCTCACCTTCGTTTTTCTCGTTGCAAGAAAAGATACTTTAGTATATATTTAATAAGTGCTCTGCACCATTAGCTCAGCTGGTAGAGCAACTGACTCTTAATCAGTGGGTCACAGGTTCGATCCCTGCATGGTGTACCAACTAAAAGTTAGCCACAGCGATGTGGTTTTCTTTTATGTAATCGCTTTTATGGATTTATTAATCAATTTCAATTAGTTGAAAACAATCGCGATGCTATAATTTGCTCGTCAATTATGAGAACATTTATTCTTCTTTCCGCCGTTCCGGGCGCCGGAAAATCCACTTGGGCGGAGCAATATCGCTTAACTCATCGACATGTTTTTGTCGTTTCTAGCGATGAGCTCAGAAAAGAATTGACTGGCGTTTATCAAAACTTCGAACACGAAAAAGAGATGTGGGATTTGTTTTTAAAACGCATTAATGAATATGGCGCAAAATATGAAGATTCCACAGTTATCGCTGATGCGACTAATTTAGAGAATAAATTTAGAAGTTTTTATGCCGATAATACAGTCGGTTTCGATCGCAAGATACTTGTGGTCATTAAAAAGCCATATGATGTTGTACTTAGACAAAACAAACAAAGAAATGAAAATAAGATTGTTCCTGAAGATGTCATTGAAAGAATGTGGAGGACTTTTGAAGAGCCTACACAAGAAGTCATCGATAAATATGATGAATACATCGTCATCTATAAATGGTTTAATTCTAGCAAGGTAAAAGAATCGTTCCATTATAAGCCTTAATTATTTGCTATAATAAAGTCATCTATGAACAAGACCTTAGCAAAAAAATATCTTTCAAGTATCAAAAATTACAAAAAGAAATATTTAACAAGCGAAACATTATCTCGAATTAATGGCATTTATCCAGAGATTATTTCTAGTGAATTAAGTTATTTTGAACCGATGCTTGCGATGGATCCTTCCTACAATTTAAAAGACTTAATTCCTCAAATCGAAGATTACATTGCTTCTTTAGAAGCTAGCAAAGAAAAAGTTAAGCATTTTGAAGCTAAAAAAGAGAGCAAAAAATATAATGGAGTAACCGATTTTGTCTATAAAAAGATGACCGTGGTTAATGGCTTAGTTGATAAGTCAATTGTTCTTAGCGATGAGGATTTAAAAGTTCTAAGAAAATTAGTTAACGAAGAATTAGCCAATCGAAAAAAGAAATAATTGTAAAAACTTAGTCTATGTAATCGGTTTCAAAGCCGATTTTTTTATTGAATAGACATATTGCTAAATTTATAATTTAAGTAATCTTTTTTATAGGAGTTTACTTTAATGAATAGTAAAAAAACATTTCTCTCTGTTGATGGAAATACTGCTGCAGCGATTGGCAGTTATTATTTCACTGAAATCGCCGGCATTTATCCAATCACCCCAAGTTCCCCGATGGCGGAATTAGTTGATGTTTATGCCTCTCAAGGCAAAAAGAATTTCTTCAACACTCCTGTCAAAGTTGTGGAAATGCAATCTGAAGCTGGCGCATCTGGTACTGTCCATGGTGCTCTTCAAGCTGGTGCTTTAGCTACCACTTATACAGCATCGCAAGGTTTATTGCTCATGATTCCAAACCTTTATAAGTGGTGTGGCGAACTTCTCCCGGCGGTCTTACATGTCTCCGCGCGAAGCTTAGCTACTCGTTCACTTTCAATTTTTGGCGATCATCAAGACATTTATGCTTGCCGACAAACGGGTGCGACAATGATCTGCGCCCACTCGGTGCAAGAAGTTGCTGACTTAGCTCCAATTGCTCACTTAATCGCGATTGAATCTAGCACTCCTGTTCTACATTTCTTTGATGGTTTTAGAACATCACATGAAATTCAAAATGTCGAATTTGTTGATGCTGAAGTTTATCGAAAAATGCTTCCAATGGATAAAGTGGAAGAATTTAGAGCTCGAGCTTTAAATCCTCACACTCATCCAGTTACTCGTGGAGGAGCTGAAAACGATGATATTTACTTCCAAGGTCGTGAAGCTCAAAACGCTCATTATGATAAGGTCGTTGAAATTGCTGATAAATATTTCAAGAAAGCAAGCAAGATTACTGGAAGAAAATACGCACCATTTGTCTATTATGGCGATCCAAAAGCTAAATTTGTCATCGTGGCGATGGGTTCAGTCACTGAAACTACTGAAGAAGTTATCGATGAACTCACTAAACACGGTCGTTCAGTTGGCTTAGTTAAAGTTCATCTATATCGTCCATTCGCACCTAGCTATTTATCTAAAGTTTTACCGCGAAGTGTTAAACGCGTGGCAGTTTTAGATAGAACTAAAGAAATGGGGGCAACTGGAGAACCTTTATATCTAGACGTTGTTGCTGCTCTTAAACAAGTTGGCCGTAAAAATATTGAAGTCTATGGAGGCCGTTATGGCTTATCTAGCAAAGACACTCAGCCAAAACACATCAAAGCAGTTTACGATTTCTTAGAAAAAGAACCATTCCACAATTTCACTGTCAGCATTGATGATGATGTCACACATCGTTCCATTCCAGTCGATGATTCCTTCCATGTTAAAGCAGATTACACCTCTTGCTTATTCTATGGTTTAGGATCTGATGGAACTGTCAGCGCGAATAAATCTTCAATTAAGATTATCGGCGATGCCACTCATCAATATGCTCAAGCTTATTTCCAATATGACTCAAGAAAAGCTGGAGGCGTCACTCGTTCGCACCTTCGTTTTGGCCATTCTCCGATTAGATCAACATATTATGTCGAGAATGCGGACTTTATTTCCTGCTCGCTTGATACTTATGTCTTAAAATTTGACATGCTTAAGAATTTAAAAGATGGCGGTACATTCTTGCTTAACACTGATATGAGCGATGAACAATTAAAAGCATCTCTTCCAAATCGTGTTAAATATCAATTAGCTAGCAAACATCTTAAATTCTATGTCATCGACGCGAATAAAATTGCTTCTGAAATTGGTATGGGTCGACACACCAACACCATTCTTCAAGCCTCATTCTTCTATCTAAATCAAAACATTATGCCTTACAGCGAAGCTAATGAATGGATGAAGAAATTTGCTAAGAAGACTTATAGCAAAAAAGGCGAAGAAGTTGTCCAACTTAACTACAAAGCAATCGACGCCGGAACTGAAGGCTTAAGAGAAGTCAAAGTTGATCCTGAATGGGCTAAACTTCCTCACTTAAGAGTTCGCGAAAATAGCGGTGATGAATATTTTGATAGCTATGTCAATGTTATAGGTACGCTTGATGGTGATACTCTTCCTGTCTCTAAATTCACTGAATTTGAATTGCTCGACGGCACGATGAATAATGACATCACCTTCAAAGAGAAGCGTTCAATCGCCGACAGAGTTCCTGTTTGGAATAGCGCTGACTGCATTCAATGCAATAACTGCGCCTTTGTTTGCCCTCACGCCACGATTAGACCATTCTTACTCAACGATGAAGAACTTAAAAGCGCTCCTGAAATTGTTAAAAAAGATGTCTTACCA
The DNA here is from genome assembly GCA_963612925.1 of Coriobacteriaceae bacterium. Taxonomy (GTDB): domain Bacteria; phylum Bacillota_I; class Bacilli_A; order RFN20; family CAG-826; genus Fiminaster. The sequence continues at coordinate 63,895 of CAVDXG010000004.1, forward strand.
GCGATGGGCGTTCCAAATTTAAAATATCGTTTACAAGTTTCACCTGAAAACTGTGTCGGATGCTCACTTTGTGTCACCGAATGTAACGCCAATAAGATTGGCAAGAAAGCTCTTTACATGGCTGAAGCTAAATCGCAATTTGCTCAAGAAGAAGGCGCGGATTATTTATATAAACACGTCTCTTATAAAGCAGATGCTCTTCCAGTAGCCTTACAAAGTTCAGTTAAAGGCGTTGGCTTCTTAATGCCTTATATGGAAATCAGTGGTGCCTGCGCTGGATGTGGAGAAACTCCATATTATCGACTTGTCAGTCAATTATTTGGCAAAGATATGCTCGTTGCTAACGCTACCGGATGTTCTTCAATTTATTCCGGCTCAACTCCATTAACTCCATTCTGCACTGATAAAAATGGTGAAGGTGTGGCTTGGGCTAACTCATTATTTGAAGATAATGCCGAATTTGGCTATGGTATGCGTGCAGCGACTGATTATCGCTTAGGACAAATTGCTTCCATCTTTGAAGCAGCGCTTAAACGACGTGGAGTTGAAAAAGAACTTAAAGATGTCATTAAAACTTACTTAGCTAACATTAAAAACAAACAAGAAGTGAGAAAATTATTGCCTCATCTTGTTGAATTAGTTAAAGCTAGCAAAGATAAACAAATTAAAGAAGTCTTAGCTTATGAACGCGATTTACTCGACAAATCAGTTTGGATTATCGGCGGAGATGGCTGGAGCTATGATATCGGTTACGGCGGACTTGATCATGTTATCGCTAACGACCAAGATGTTAATATTCTTGTGCTTGATACTGAAGTTTATTCCAATACCGGTGGTCAATCTTCTAAATCTTCACAAACTGGTTCCATCGCTAAATTTACTGCCTCTGGAAAGACTGGCGAAAAGAAGAACTTAGCCCTTATCGCGATGAGCTATGGTCATGTCTATGTTGCTCAAATCTCTTTAGGTGCTAATCCTGCTAAAGCAATTCAAGCTCTTAAAGAAGCTGAAAGCTATGATGGGCCTTCCTTAATCATCTGCTATTCACCATGCGCAAACCATGGTATCAAAGGCGGACTTTCCAACTCCATGAAAGTTGAGAAGAAAGCGGTTGAATGTGGCTACTTTGTCCCATTTAGATATGATCCAAGAAATCTTGAAAAAGGATTGCCAGCCTTAACTCTTGACGCCAAAGAACCTGACTTCAGCAAATTCCGTGAATTTGTGATGGGTGAGACCCGCTTCTCACAACTTCCAATCGTTAATCCTACTCACGCAGAAGAACTCTTAAATAAGAGCGAGCGTTGCGCGAAAGAGCGATACGAAAGAATTAAAAAGTTCGGATTATAAAGAATTGAGCCTTCGGGCTCTTTTCTTT
>CAVDXG010000005.1:0-56806 GCA_963612925.1 Coriobacteriaceae bacterium
CAGTTAGAGACTATTAAAAATCTTCTAAATGAAGACAATATTTCTTATGAAATCGTAAGTGATTTAACTCTTCCTGAAGGAAAGTTGGGATTGTCTTTATTTTCGCTTGAAGAAGGATTTGAATTACCGGATTACAAAATAGTTTATATTTCTGCAAAAGAATTATTTGGCTATCAAAGTCGAGCTTCTAGATTCATCAATCGCTTTAAAGAAGCTCACATTCTTAAGAATTATGAAGAACTACAACCTGGTGATTATGTCGTTCATGAATACTATGGTATTGGTAAATATTTAGATGTTGTTACTTTAGAAGTTGAGGGAATAAATCGTGATTATCTCTGCATCATGTATGCTGGAGAAGAAAAATTATATGTTCCATTAACGCAGTTTAGATTAGTAAGAAAATATTCCGGAAGAGAAGGTGCTGCACCTCACCTGAGTAGCTTAAGTTCAAATGGCTGGGAGAAGACTAAGTCAAAAATAAAGGAAAGAATCAATCTTCTCGCCGATAGACTTTATAAACTTTATTCTGAACGAGCTCGAGTTAAAGGCTTTGCTTTTCCTAAAGATGATGAACTTCAATTGCAATTTGAAAATGAATTTCCTTATGAATTAACTCCTGATCAAAAAACGACTTTAAGAGAAATAAAAGATGATATGGAAAGCGACACCGTGATGGATCGACTTTTATGCGGTGATGTTGGATTCGGGAAAACCGAAGTTGCCTTTAGAGCGGTCTTTAAATGTCTTTTAGCTAATAAGCAGGCCGCCATTTTATGTCCTACAACTCTTCTAGCAAGACAACATTATGAAAATGCTGTTGAAAGATTTGCTAATTACGGAATTAAAATTGCGATTTTATCGCGACTTGTTCCTCTTTCAAAACAAAAACAATATATAAAAGATATCAAAAATGGTGATATCGATTTAATCATCGGAACGCACACAATTTTAAGCAACAAAGTGGTCTTTAAAGACCTTGGTTTACTTGTGGTGGACGAAGAACAGCGCTTCGGAGTAGAGCAAAAAGAGTCGCTTAAAGAAATAAAAAATAATGTCGATGTTTTATCTTTAAGTGCCACTCCGATTCCTCGAACTCTTCAGTTATCTCTTGTCGGAGTTCGTCCAGTTTCGCTTATCAACACTCCGCCTCTAAATAGAAGCCCAATTCAAACTTATGTTGCACCATTTAAAGATGAAATAGCTCGCGAACTAATCGAAAGAGAACTTTCTCGAAAAGGCCAAGTTTTCTATGTTCATAACGATATTTCTACAATTAATTTTAAAGCTAATCACATCAAGCGAATCATTCCATCTGCCTCTATTGGCGTGGTTCACGGAAGGATGGAAAAAGAAGAAATCGAGGATGTTATGATGAAGTTTTATTCAGGAGAAATAAATGTTTTAGTCGCTACTTCAATTATTGAAAATGGCATTGATATTCCAAACGCAAATTTATTAATTGTTGAAGATGCTGATACATTTGGCTTATCACAACTTTATCAAATTAAAGGTCGCGTTGGGCGAGGAGATCGCATCGCGTACGCGTATTTATTTTATAAAGAGAATAAGGAATTAACTCCAACTGCTTCAAAAAGATTAAAAGCCATACAAGATTTTGCCGAACTCGGAAGCGGTTATAAAATTTCTCAACGCGATTTAATGATTCGTGGGGCGGGAGATATCCTTGGGCCTGAGCAGGCCGGTTTTATTGATTCAGTTGGTTTAGATCTCTATTTAAAAATGCTAAATGAAGTCATTGAAGAGAGAAAAACTGGCGTTCCAGTTGAGCCTCCTAAACCAGTTAAATTGCTCCAAATCAATGCCTATATTCCAGGAGAATATGCTTCTAAAGAAGATAAAATTCAATTGTATCAAGAGATTGAAAACGCCAAAAACGTGGCAGAACTTGGCTCTATAAAGAAAAAAGTTCGGCAAATGTATGGGAAATTGCCTAGTGAAGTTGAACTTCTTTTTAAGAAAAGAGAGATCGATATTCTTCTCACCGATAAAGCTTTTGATAGCATTAAAGAAATTTATGGTTATATTGAAGTCACTCTTTCTAAAAAATTCTCTTCTATTAATGGAATAGGCGCGCCGATGTTTGAAGCACTTCGACCGTTACTTGATTATCTAAGTGTTTCTTATTCTCAAAAGACTTTAAAAATAAGGATTAATAAAAAAGATAATTACATGCAAGTTCTTGAAAGCGTTGTACACATCATCGTTGATTTATTTTCAAAATATAATAAATAAGGAAGTTATGAGATTAGACAAATTCTTAAAAGTATCGCGAATAATTAAAAGAAGAAGTGTCGCAAAAGAAAATATTATTGGAGACAATGTTTTACTAAACAATAAATCAGTAAAGCCAAGTAAAGAAGTTAATGTCGGTGACATTTTAACAATTAACGGAAAGTCTTTTAGAATCGAAAAGATTTTAAATCACGCCACCGAAAAAGATGCATTAAGTATGTACAGTGAACTAGCATGAAAAAGTTAAATTTAGATAAAAATAAAACTTATTTATTAGCTTGTTCTTTCGGCCCAGACTCAATGGCTCTTTTAGATAAACTTTTAAAAGAGAAATATAAAATAGTTGTTTGCCATGTGAATTATCACAAACGAGACATCTCTAATTTTGAGGAAGACTCATTAAAAAAGTATTGTTCGCTCCACAATGTTAGATTTGAGGTTTTAGACACAACAAATTTAAAAATCGAGGGCAATTTTCAAGCTTGGGCGAGAAATATTCGTTATGAATTCTTTAAAAGATGTTATCAAAAATATAGTGCCGCCTCTTTATTCGTGGCCCATCAACAAGATGATTTAATCGAAACTTATATTCTTCAGAAAAATCGGAACAATTATGTGAGTTATTTCGGTATCCAAGAGGAATCTAATTTCTTAGGCATGAAAATTGTTCGACCTTTATTAGATGAAACTAAAAAAGAGCTTGAAGAATATAACAAAATAAATAATGTTCCTTATTCGATTGATGTTTCGAATTTAAGCGATGATTATCGAAGAAATAAGATTAGACATTCTGTGATTGAGAAGCTTTCAGTTAAGGAAAGAGAAGCATATTTAAAAGATATTAAAAAAGACAATGAAAACCTTTTAAAAATACGAGAAAAAAGCCAAAATTTAATTCACGATAATTACCTTTTAGTTGAAGAATTGAAATGCGTTGATAAAGATGCTTTTGCATATGCTCTTTTTAGCCTTTTAAACAAAGTTGATATCTATTCTATTTCTAAAAAAAGGATTGATAGTTTTATTAGGATGTTTGATTCAACAAAAGCCAACATCAAAGTTAAGTTAAATAACGATGTTAATTATTTCCAAGAATATGGAAAAATTTATGTTTTGAAAAACTTAATTCCATATCGATATTTAATCAGCAAAGTTGGCGAATATTCTTTTAAAGAATTCGATGTTAACTTAGCTAACATTAAGCAAGATAATATGGATTATCCTTTAACTATTCGGCCGGCTGATAATCTCGATAGATATTCAATAAAAAGCTACAATTGTTCAGTTCGAAGGCTATTTATCGATTGGAAAATGCCACTTCATTTAAGAAAAATGTGGCCTTTAATTGTTGATAAATTTGGCGAGGTAATTTATATTCCTCGATATCGAGAAAAATATGTTCAAAAAGAAGGCTCAATCTTCAAAATTCAGCTAGATAGTCTAACTTAGTCTAGAAAATGATAATTTAATTTCAAATAAATGCGTTTTGCATTTACAAAGTTTAGAAGTTTGTTATTATTTTGTTTAGACTTGTTAAACATGTTTATATATAAAGCTTGAGGTTTAGTTTATGGAAGAGAATCGAAAAAGAAGTGTCTGGTCACTCATATTACCCTATATTTTAATGGCGGCCATCATCGGTGGTTTTATTGCTATTGTTGTTTCTCGTTCGCTCAATACTCGTCAGACTTGGACTGCTGATGTTTTAGATGAAAAATTAGATGAATACTACATCAAGACTGCGACTGTTTATAACAAGGAAACATCCACAACAATTGAAGGCGTAGCGATGAGCAAGTCTGAAAATAAAGCTGTTTCCTACACAGTTACAGTAGATAGTTATGTTTATAACAACACCTTTGAAACTTATGTGAAAAGTGTTGATGAAAATAACAATGTAGTCATTGTGAAAGAAGAACATTCTCCATATCGAGCTTTAATTCAAAAAAGCATCGCTGAATATAAAGTCGCTTGGCCAAATTCCGCATCAGAATCTTATTTCTTAGAAAAATATGCTTTCGAAGTAAATTGGTTTGATCAATGGGGACCAACGATTATTATCGCTGGTGTCACTTTATTAATCGCCATATTCCTCTTTTCAAGATTATCTTCTTCAGTTGGAGGCGCTAATAACAAAGCACTTGATTTTAATAAGAGTCGCGCTCGCAAAATTGATACAAGCAAAGTGAAATTTAGCGATGTAGCAGGTTGCGATGAAGAAAAAGCTGAGATGCAAGAAATTGTTTCTTATTTAAAAGAACCTAAAAAATTCTCAAAATATGGCGCCAAATTGCCAAAAGGTATTTTACTTGTTGGTTCTCCTGGAACTGGTAAAACCTTGCTCGCAAAAGCGGTAGCAGGTGAAGCAGGTGTTCCTTTCTTCTCAATTTCTGGTTCTGACTTCGTTGAAATGTTTGTTGGTGTCGGCGCCGGACGTGTCCGCGATATGTTTAGAAAAGCTAAACAAAATGCTCCTTGTCTAATTTTCATCGATGAAATCGATGCAGTTGGTCGACAAAGAGGCGCTGGGCTCGGCGGAGGAAACGATGAAAGAGAGCAAACACTCAACCAACTTCTTGTTGAGATGGATGGTTTTGAAGATAACGCCGGAATCATCGTCATCGCCGCGACAAATAGAGAAGATGTTCTCGATCCAGCCTTACTACGTGCTGGCCGATTTGATAGAACAATCACAGTCAATCTTCCTGATAAAAAAGGCCGTGAAGCTATCTTTAAAGTTCACGCAAGAGGCAAACTCATCGACCCGAAAGTTGATTTTGAAGTTTTAGCTAAACGCACAGTCGGTTTCTCTGGTGCAGATATTGCTAACATCTTAAACGAAGCTGCCATTCTTGCAGTTCGTCAAAATGAGCCGATGATTACTATTAAAGATATCGATGAAGCTATCGATAGGCGAATTGCTGGCCCGGCTAAATCTTCAAAAGGCATGAACCACGAAGAAAGACGCCGAGTTGCTTATCACGAAGCTGGACATGCGATTATTGGTCTTAAGCTCCCTCATAGCGATAAAGTCCAAAAAATTACGATTATTCCGCGTGGAAGAACCGGTGGCCATGTCTTAATGACACCTGAAGATGATCGTTTCTTACTTTCACAAGCTGAACTTCAAGCTCGCATTGTTGGCTATTTAGGTGGAAGAACTAGTGAAGAAATTTTCTTCAAAGATGTTTCTACCGGGGCTCAAAACGATATTGAAGTGGCAACTAGAATTGCTAGAAGCATGGTCACTGAATATGGCATGAGTTCACTTGGGCCAATTCAATACGAAAGAGATTCTGGTTCAGTTTTCTTAGGAAGAGACTACACTTCCACACAAAAGAATTTCTCAACTCAAATTGCTTATGAAATTGATACCGAAGTCCGAAAGATTATCGATTCTGCGCATAACAAAGCTATTGAGATAATTACTAATAATAAAGAAGACCTTGAACTAATCGCCAAGACACTTCTTGAAAATGAAACTATCACCGCTGAAGAAATTAATTATCTTCTTGAGCATCGCACTTTAGAAGGAATGGTTAAAAAGGTTGAACCTGTTGCCACTCCTACTCAAGAAGTGAAAGATGAAAAGGCTGAAGTTAAAGAAGAAAAAGCTAAAGAGTCAAAAACTTCTGAAGAGGAAAAATAATCTTCTTATATAAAATATAAAGGCAGCGAAATTCGTTGCCTTTTTTATTGAAATTTTCTTACTTTTTGCTGTTGCATTTTATTTTTCAATTAATGCAAAGAAAGCGCATACAAAAGGTAATGAAAACAAGCGTTCATTTGTATATAATCTATCTCGAGGGCAAAAATTCATGAAAAATCGAAAGATCTTCTTATTAGCGGTTACCGCTTTTTTAATTTCTAGCTGCGGAGGAGGGGCAAATTCTAGTGATTCATCTAGCGATAGCGATGCTTCATCTTCAACAATAGATACTTCCTCTTCATCGATTGTTGATGGAGGTAGCTCTTCTTCTATTGCTGATGAAGACAGTTCTTCTTCTATCGATGAGGGAGGCGATGAGCCGACACCACCTGAACCGGAAAAAGATGAAGTTACTAAAGTAACAATTAATAACAACATTGGTTCGTTCTACGTCGGAGAAACCACCGATAAATTATCCGCCAAAGTGGAGGGGACTGGTACCTACAATAAATATGTCACCTTTACAGTTGAAGATAGTTCAATTATTGAAGTAGAAAAGAATCAAAACCATCCGCAAATTAAAGCCTTAAAAGCAGGCACGACAAAATTAACTGCCACTTCAAACGGAGATAGTAGTAAAACTGATAGCACAACAATCACAGTTTTACCTGCTACAGTCGAATCAATTTCACTTTCTTTAAATGGGCCTTTAACACTTGAGAAAAACAAAAGCGTTTCGTTAACTGCAACAGTTAATGGAAAAGGCGACTACACCAAAAATGTTACTTGGTCGGTTAACAATGATAATGTAATTTCATTTGGCACTGGTAACACTATTAATATCAAAGCCAACCATGTAGGAAGCACTAAACTAACTGCAAAAGCAGATGAAGTAACTGCTTCGCTTGATATCAGCGTTGTCGCTGACTTCGATTACAGCTTAAAAATGAAATATGATCTTGTTAAAAAACAAGAAGATTTAACTTTGGATACGCGCTACATCTTAGTCGCAAAAGATACAAATAAGGCGATGTCGCCAACTATTAATTCCGAAGGTGATAAGTGTGATCCAGTTGAGGTCACTCGTAACACAGCTGATACAAATCAAATAATAGATGTAGTCGGTAATAATGTTTATACCTTCCTTTTAAAAGCTGGAAACAAAGCGGGCACATATTCGCTTAATTATAAAGATAAATATCTTCAGTACGGCGGGAATAAAAATTTAAAACAAGTCGATACATTAGGTGATTCATCTTCTTGGACAATTGCTTTTTCTAATAATGCTGCTGTTATTACATCTTGTGAAGACACAAGCATGTTCCTTAGATATAACTCACAAGGGAGTTTCTTCTCTGCTTATTCTAGTTCTTCAGCCGACATGGCGGAAATTGAACTATATAAATATAGTTCTGGAATGGAGCAAATCAATTTCCCTTATGAAGAAGGCAATTCATTATCGACTTCTTTAGAATATGAAAATAGTTTAATAGTTCATGGCTTTGAACCATCCTCCATTAAATATGAAAGTAGCGACCAAACTATTGCCAAAATTGAAGGAACTAATGAAAACTTCAAAATTACTACTGAAAATAAGGAAGGCGAAGTTACATTTACTGCCAAAGCATATGATGAGAACAATACTGAAGTTGTCTCTGCATCAGTCAAATTAAATGTAGTTAGCTATAAATACACACTCAACGATTCAAAATATGCAATTTCAAGTGATGGAAATTATTTATTAGATCCAGAAAGTTGCAAAATCGCGACTACATACGATATCGAAAACACTGCTATTTATTTCTCTTTTGAGAAAGCGTGCCAAGGCGATAACACTTATTACATTTCTTACGATAATAGTTACCTTAGTAAATCTAGTTCTCAAAGTAGAGTAGTTCTTGGCAGTAAAAAAGCTGTTTGGACTGTTTCACTAGAAAGCGACAAATATTATGTTTCTACTCTAATAAGTGGAGCGACTTATTATCTTCAACCTCAAAGCAGCGCTACTGAAGGCAAAAATTACATTGCTATTACAACTAAAAAGGCAGTTGATATCATCGCCTCTCCAACAGCATGTACAAATATTGAAGTAACAAAATCCTCGAATTTTAAATCAACATATAACAATGATGAAAAATTTGACCCAACCGGATTAACTGTAACTGCAACTTATTCCACGTCACTAGGCTCTAGAAACCAAGATGTAACTAGTAAAGTTAACTGGTCTAATGCGTTTTCTGATAATTCAATTTCTGGAACAGTCAGTATCTTGACTGAAGAAAAGAGTGTAATTGTAGATGGCTTAACAATTACTCATTTTGTTTTAGATAGGCTCGAACTTAATAGCGATAACGCCATTAAAGATTATGTTGTTGGCGATAGCGTTAATATTTCTGGCGTTGAGATAAAAGCAATAAGTAAAGATAGTGAAACTAGCGTAGAAAAATCGATAACAATCGATAATTCTAAAGTTGATTATTCCCCAAAAACCATTGCAGAAGATACAAAAGAAATAACAATTACATATAACGGTAAATCAGTTTCATACATACTCGACTCAGTCGTAAAATCTAATTTCAAAGTAGAAGCTGATCATCTTCACAAAGGATACCATGTAGTCTTTGGTGCGAATGTGGATGGTCAAAACTATGAAGTGCTTCCCGATGGCATTAAAAGTGAGAAATTTAATGATATTCCTCGAGGAAAAGCCGTATTTGAAATTGAAGAAGTTGAAACTACAAATGTTGATGAGCGCACCTATATAACATACCGCTTTAAATTAATTGAAGTCCAAGATGAAACAATGAATGAAAATATAGGCAAATATTTAGCCTATGATGGAAGCGATGGGAAGCGAATGAAATTAGCTGACCTTACTAGTGATACAGATGGCAAGACATTGTTTGTTTATTCTAAAAATGTCAGCGGTGATGGCTATTCTTTACTCTCTAAAAATCTTAATAAGTCATTAACTTTAGTAGACTCTACTGAATGCCCTAAATTTGGTCTTAACGGGAATTACAATGTTACAATTTATTTAGATAATTCAATTGATTATAAATAAAGGTAGACGCAGTTCATATTTTTGCTTAAGACAAATAATTTTTAATCAAATCAGTATAATAATTATTGATGTGGAAAATCGCTGATATTGAAATTAAAAGTCATGTTGTTCTCGCCCCAATGGCGGGAATAACTTTCCTTTCTTATCGCGATTTTATGAAACCTTTTGGAGTGGGGCTTTCAGTTACTGAAATGGTTAGTGACTGCGGGCTTATTTATAACAATCAATTAACCCTAGATTACATAAAAACTTCTTCTTTAGATAGACCTGTTGCTATTCAACTTTTTGGTAGTGACTCCAAGACAATTATTAAGGCGATGGATATCGTCATGAAAGAAAATCCAAACTTTGATTTTTTCGATATAAATTTAGGTTGTCCGGTTAAAAAGGTAACTCATACAGGCGCGGGCTCAGCATTGTTAAAAGACACCGATAAACTTGAAAAATTTATGAGCGAAATCGTTAAGCATTCACCTAAACCTGTGACGGCGAAAATCCGTTTAGGCTGGGATGATGATTCCATCAATTTTTTAGAGAACATTAAAGCACTTGAACGAGCAGGAGTTTCTTCTATTGCTATACACGCAAGAACGACAAAGCAGTGCTACGGTGGGAAAGCTCGTTATGAATTATTGGAAAATTTAGGAGAAAAGATGAGCGTCCCTTTAATTGTAAGCGGCGATATCTTTTCTTTAGATGACGCCATTAAAGCTAAAGAAATCAGCAAAGCTACAGCCGTCATGGTAGCCCGTGGAGGAGTTGGAAACCCTCATCTAATTAGACAAATAGATCAATATTTCAAAGATGGGACTATATTACCTCCTATTTCACTTGAGGAAAACATCGATAATTTACTAAAATTAGCCGATATGATGATTGAAGAAAAAGGCGAATATCGGGCAATGCTATTTTTAAGAGGCATCGCCCCGAGATTTTTTAGTAGTTATCCGAACACTAAAAAAGTTAAATTTGAACTTACTTCTAAACTTACTACAAAGCAGTCATTGTTAGATATCATCGCAGCTTTTAAGGAAGGCAAACTATCTTAAAAACGATATGTAAAGCTTTTTTTAATAAGGTATATAATGAAGTCAGAAAAATGAAGGGCAAATTTACGAAGAAAATAGCAAATATCATCATCTTAATATCATCAACATGTTTGCTATTTTCTTGTGCACGAAAAGTTACTTCCAAAGAAGCAATAGAAGTTGCAAGCAATCTAAAATTATCTGATTTAAATATCAAAGAAGGCAAAAGAGTCATTAATTACAATGAGATAAGTGCAAATGGAGAGAAAGCCTTAGGTCAAATTTCATTGCTTAGTTCTCAAGGAATAACTGTCAATACTAGCCAAGAAACTATTTTTAGTAACGGTCCATATGACACTTTCTTTATAAATGCGGATTACATAAAGCTATTAGGCGATGAAAATGTTTCATACACCCTTGATGGCACCGCGCTTACTCTTGAAGCAACTAATAAAATTGATCAAGAGCCAGGCCAAATTGGAAATATTAAATACAATGCATACATCGAATATCGAAGTGATGGTTTAATGAAAAAAGAAATCAAAACTACAACCACTACTTTTGCAGATAATGATGCGTTAATAATAAAGACAACTACAACATTTACTTGGACTTTATATTAGAAATAAATTGCTGAGATATTGGGCTTTTTTAGCCCTTTATTTCAATTGTTTAGTATTTTTGCTTGTGTTAACATAGTTAACGCGAGGTATATTATGGAAGAAAAACTTACTGATCAACAACAAGCTCGTCGAGACAAGCTTAATAAATATAAAGAACTCAACATCGATCCTTTTGGCGAAAAATTTATTCGCACAGATACTGTTAAATCAGTACATGAAAAATGCGATGGTTTAACTAATGAAGAACTCGATGCAAAAAAGGTGTATGTCACTGTTGCTGGAAGAATCATGTCGCTTAGACGCATGGGCAAAGCATCCTTTATGAACATTAAAGACTTAACTGGTCGCATTCAAGTCTATGTTGGAATCGATGTAGTTGGTGCAGATGCCTACAATGTTTTCAAATTAGCTGATATCGGTGATATCGTCGGCGTCTATGGTCGGGTTATGCTAACCCGCACTGGCGAGATGACAATTCGCGCAGAAAAATATACTCATCTAACTAAATCCCTTCGACCTTTACCAGAAAAATTCCATGGTTTGACTGATGTTGAAGAGCGTTATCGACATCGTTATGTCGATTTAATCATGAACGATGATTCACTTAAAATTGCCATGGCTCGTCCAAAAATCATTCGAGCAATTCAAGAATATTTCGATAGCGAAGGCTTTGTTGAAGTTGAAACAAGCGTACTTTCACCAATACTTGGCGGAGCCGCGGCAAAACCATTTATCACTCATCACAACGCCTTAGATAAAGATTTTTACCTTCGAATTGCCACGGAATTGCCTCTAAAGAAACTTCTTGTTGGAGGTATGGAACGGGTTTATGAAATTGGCCGCCTCTTTAGAAATGAAGGAATGGACACTAAACACAACCCTGAATTTACTACTGTCGAGCTATATCAAGCTTATGGCGATCTTCAAGATATGCGCCATCTTTGTGAAAATCTCTTTAGATTTGTCGCTAAGAAAGTTGTTGGTTCCACAACAATCCCGTATAGAGATGGAACGCTAGATTTAGCAAAACCATTTAGATATCTTTCAATGATTGAAGTTGTTAAAGAAGCTACAGGCATCGATTTCTCTAAAGAGATGAGCTTTGATGAAGCTGTTGAACTCGCTAAGAAAAACGGCATCAAAGTGGAAAAACACTGGACTAGCATTGGCTTTATTATCAATGCCTTCTTTGAAGAAAAATGTGACCCATATTTACAAGAGCCTACTTTTGTTCATTCATATCCAATTGAGGTTTCCCCTCTTACAAAGCGTGAAAAGAACAATCCTAATTTCACCGATAGATTTGAATTGTTTATCGGAGGAATGGAATATGGCAATGCCTATACTGAATTAAATGACCCGCTTGATCAAAAAGAGAGATTTATTGCTCAACTAAAAGCTAAAGAACTAGGCGATGAAGAAGCCAATGAAATGGATTATGACTTCCTTGAAGCCCTTGAATATGGCATGCCACCAGCTGGAGGAATTGGAATTGGCATTGATAGATTTGTAATGCTCATGACAAATCAAACAAGCATTCGTGAAGTAATTCTTTTCCCTTGCATGCGAGATTCTGCGAAGAAATAACACTTTATTTTAATAATTTAAAGGGCAATCGATTTATTTGCTTTAAAGTCACTATTTTGTGGTTGACTAAGTAATAAGTCGCATTGCTCTTTTTATTAACTAGCAATAAATTTTGATTTACTGAATGCTTAGACGAAATATTTTAAGTTGGAACTCTATCTCCCCTACATTGCTTTGATAAAATCGGATTTAACACTAGAAAATCAATGAAAGTCCAAACTTTCTAGTGTTAAGAATTTTGGCTTGATAAATTAATAATTAGTCTAAAAAAGCTACTTTCCTATAAATATAGGGAGTTGTTTTTAGTCTCATAAAAGTAGTTTAGATATTTCGTAAAAAGAAAATAATAAGTGTGGTCAATCTATCCCATTGACGCATGAGCTAAATGATAAACTTGAAAAGGAGGAAGAATTTATATTATAATTCTTGGGCGAGAAATCGCGTTTCTCTCTGCTAATAGAAGATATTAGCCAGAAGACCAAAGGGAGGTGCAAAAATGAAAAAGTACGAAATTATGTACATCGTGAAAGCGGACTTAGATGAAGAAGCTAGAAAAGCTGAAATCGATAAGCTCCACGCCATTCTCACTAACAAAGGTGCTAAGATCACCAATGTCAACGAATGGGGATTAAGAACCTTTGCTTATCCAATCAATGATTTGCTTAAAGGTTATTATGTCGTCATTAAAGTGAGTGCCGATGAAGCCGCACTTAAAGAGTTTGTTCGTTTAGCCAAAATCGACCAACATGTCATACGTCATTTAATTACAGTCGATAAAGACTAAAAAGGAGGAATTCATTTATGATGAATCGAGTCGTTCTCGTGGGCAGACTAACCCGCGATCCAGAATTAAGAAGAACTACCAATGAGACACCAGTCGCCTCATTTACCCTTGCGGTGGATGATAGACTAAAAGATGCAAATGGTCAAAAGACAACCACATTTATTAGTGTCACTGTCTGGAACCAAGCCGCGGACAATGTTAGCAAATATTGCCGTAAAGGTTCGCTCGTCGGCGTTGATGGTAGGCTTCATCAAAGAACATACGAAAAAAGAGATGGAAGCAAAGCTTCAGTAATCGAAGTCATCGCTGATTCTGTTCAATTCCTTGAACCAAAGAGCAAAGAAATTCCTAACGAAGAAATTCCAATTGATGAAGCTCCAGTTCAAGAAGAAAAAAATCTCGATACACTTGATGTAACTGATGACGATCTTCCTTTCTAGAAAGGATAATATCATGGGATACAAGAAAATTAGACCACACAAGAAGGTTTGCTATTTCACAAAAAATAAAATCAAATATATCGATTATAAGGATGTTGAATTGCTTCAAAAATTCATCACCCCAACTGGTAAAATTGCTTCTCGTCAAGCTACCGGTACATGTGCGAAATATCAACGCGAATTAGCTAAAGCTATTAAAAATGCACGTTTTATGGGACTTCTTCCATACGTTCAAGACTAATTACTTTCTAAAAAACTAAGCTGTCCAAATGGATAGCTTTTTTATTATTAAAACCGCTATTTCAAGGGAGGTTTTGAAAACTTTATAAAACGGAATTTAGTATTACAACTTACAATGTGAAGAAATCAAGATACACACAAAACTATTTTTCGTTTAAAATATTTCAAAGAAAAGGAAAAAGACAGTTATGAAAAAAACTATATTTATGTTATTGCCATTTCTTGCTATTTCTTTAGCGGGTTGTGGTGGCGATTCTTCTTCTTCTTCATCAGAAGAATCAACTTCTAAAACTTCTATACCTCCAGCAGTGGAAGTTGATTATGGAAGTGCTGAAGCACCTTTAACGGTGGCTAAATTTAATGAAGAAGCTGCTAAGCTAGGGTTAGGCGAAGGAGATTTCTCGGATGAGCATTTCTTTGTTAGAGGATTTATTCAAAGCGCTCCATCTTTAAAGAGCTCGAAGGCCTACAACATTTTCAAATTAGTCGATAATAAGACCGACACTAGTTATATCAATGTCGGCGGAGCTACTTTATCTGATGGCATCACTGATATCTATCAAAATGACACAGTTGTCATCGAAGGATTAGGTGAATATTATAATGGCTATTATTCTTTATTTAATAGAAGTAAAAGCGGTGATATTCCTGCAGACAATCCAACAATTTTATCAGTCAGTAGAGGAACATCAACTGTTAAATCAGATGTCGATGCAACAAAAGTCACCATTTCAGGTTTACAAGAAAGCTATACAAATGGTGAAACGGCAACATTTACAGTTACATGTGCTGAAGGATTAAGAGTAAACAATGTCTCAGCCGATTTAAATGGCACATTAACTGAAAGTGAAGGAACTTATTCCTTTGTGGTTAAAGGAGATACCACGATTAGCGTATCTACAATCGATAGCAGCATCGTTACAAAAGATGTAACCTTTGATTTCGAAGTTATATCTCAAAATAATAAACTTGATAAAGAAACTGGCACTGATGGTCAAATACATTCTTTTATAAGCGATCCTAGTGATGGAGTAACAATCGATACAAGATATGCATATCTTTACAGTAAAACATTAATGCTATTCAATACTACTGCCGGAGATAATATTGTCGCCTCTAGTACAACCTTGGGAAAAATCTATTCTATCGTCGTTACGATTGGAAATGGTGCTGCTAAGAGTGCTGAATATCAATTATCTGTTTCTAGTGAACCCATCACGAAACCGACAGAAGATGAATTTAAAAATGCAACAGCAGGATCAAAACTTTCTTATAATGCTGCGGATGGCGATGACTATAAATATTTCTCGATATGTTCTAACGCAGTCGCTAATGGAAGATTAGGAAAAATCGAAGTTACTTATATTGTTGAATAACCGTTATAACAACCTTAAATAGAAAGCAGGCCTATGGGCTTGCTTTTCTTTGTCAAATGATAAATCTGTGTCAGTTTTAGCGTCAAATTCGGTTCAGTTCAAACGCCAAATCTGGGTCAGTTAGCATTTGTTTTTCATTTTAATGAAAAGAAATATATATATATTGCTTTAAAAGAATTTGCTAAGAAAAAGCAGTAAATAATAGATTGGAAAATAAAGACTTCTTGCAGTTCTATAGTGCTTGCACATTCCTTGATATTAAACAAAAGAATTTTTAATGTGTTAAAATAAAAAGCGTTAAATATGTTTGGGGAAACACAATTAACACAATCATTTAAATTTGCTCGCATTTTTTATGCGACATTTTTTGATTGAATTGTTTGTTTTCCTCAATCTATTAAAACGTAATAGAAAAAGGAGGAAATTAACATAATTATGAATAAAAAATCATTAATTCTATTACCTGCTTTGATGATGATTCTTGCTTCCTGTGGTGGAAACACATCAGATGCATCATCAGAAGAAAAACCATCAAGTGAAACACCTTCATCTGCCGAATCATCTTCAAGTGATTCAACTACATCAGTTGACCCAAGTGTTGTCAACTATGGAACAGCTGAAAATCCGTTAACAGTCGCAAGTTTTAATACCGAAGTAGCTAAACTAGGACTTGATGAGACAACGAATATGTCAACTGAGCATTTCTATGTCAAAGGACTTGCTAAAACCGTTCCATCATTTAATAGCACATACTCTTCATATATGTTCACTTTAAGCGATAGTAAAGATGCTGATGGAATTAAAGTTACTGGAGCTAAACTTGATACAGGCGTTGAAGAACCTTATCAAAATGATACAGTCGTCGTTTGCGGTCTTGCGGAATTATATCAAGAGGCATACTGCATCTACTATACTGATACTGATTCTCCAGCAATTAAATCTGTGACTCGTGGCACTTCTATTGTTACAAAGACAATTGAACATGGCACCATCACTGGTTTAGAAGATTCATATGCTAACGGAGCTACAGCAACATTTACAGTTACCCCAGAATCTGGATATAAAGTTAGTCTCGTAAAAGCCGGCGATACCGTTCTTGCTGAAGCAGAAGGAACATATTCATTTGTTGTTAAAGGTGATACCGCGGTCGTTGTTACTCTTGTTGATGAATCTTCAACCGAAAAAGTCGCCGATGTCGCATTAAGTGGTACATTATTCACTCTTGCTAGCGATAAAAAGTCAGCAACCTATACAACCGAAGGAGTTGAATTTACTCTTGATAAAAAGACTAACACTAGCGATATTAGACTAAAAGACAATGATCATATTAGAATTTATAAAAATGCAGGATTCACAATTAAATTAAGTGGAACAATTAAAAAGATTGTGTTTACCAGCGGACCAAGTGAAACATATAGTGGGGAAACTACTGAATATTATCCTAATTTAATTGGAGCCACATTCACAGGTGGAACTGTTGATGCCGATGCTTCTTCGAAAGACGACTTAATTGTCGTTGTTAACGCTGATGCCGACGTAAGCGAGGTTTCCTTTGCTGCTGCCGCTGGGCAAGTCAGATTAACTCATGTCGTCATTACATACGAACCAGCCGCTTAATCATTTGTTAATTTAATCATTCAAAAGTGGATTTCTCTTAAGGGATCCACTTTTTTAAAGCAGAAAATTCATGCGAGACAATCGAGATAAGTTAGTTTTATCTAGATAAATATAGTTGCTAAAACTAAACTTTTAAGTCGATACACAGTGGGAAAAATGAAAGAGAAAGTCCTAAAGAACTACCTAAAATACATATCGCTAAATATTTTTGCTCAAATTATGTATTCATGTTTTTCACTTTGCGATACCTTTTTCATTTCATTTTCTTTAGGCGCGGATGGCTTAACTGCGCTTAATCTGGCTTTTCCTATTTATTGTTTTATTAACGGAATTGCTTGTCTATTAGGAGTCGGAGGAGGAATTAAGTTCACCATCTACCACAATCAAAAAGATGATGATAAAGCTAATAAAGTATTCACTCATTCTTTATATCTAGCACTAATTATCTCGGTTATCTTCATGCTTTTAGGATTATTTCTTTCTAGAGAAATTGCCAGTCTTTTAGGTGCTTCAAACGAGGTTATAGATTTCACGAGTAAATATATTAAAGTACTCTTGCTTTTCACTCCTATCTTTTTATTAAATCAAATCTTTCATGGCTTTATCCGTAACGACAACAATCCCAAACTATCGATGATTGCAATGTCGCTTGGTGGCATATGTGGCATTGGAATAGATTGTTTATTTATCATTGTTTTAAAACTAAATATGGTTGGGGCGGCTCTATCTTTCGGCTTATCTTCATTTGTAAGCTTATCCATTCTTTCCATACATCTATTTAGAAAGAAAAATAATTTTCATCTTCAATTATGCAAGCCTTCTTTTAGTTATGTTAAAGATATCATCCTGCTCGGCTTTGCTTCTTTTCTAACTGAGCTAACTTCTGGCGTTGTAATGCTCTTATTCAATTTCATCATTCTTTCTCTTAAAGGTGACATCGGTGTTGCCTCCTACAGCGTCATTTCAGTCATTTCATTAACAGTTGTGTCCATCTTTAATGGTCTAGCTTTAGGCTTACAACCTCTTCTAGCGAAAAGCTATGCTTTAAATGACAAGGAAGAGAGTAAATATTTATTGCTTTGTGCTTATTTAACTGCTTTTTTCTTAGCTATCACAATTTATCTTATTCTCTTCTTCTTAGCTGGCAATATTGTTTCTATCTTCAATTCAGATAACAATGCCGAACTACAAGAGTTAGCAACATTAGGAATAAAACTATACTTTATTGCTACGCCGATGATCGGCTTTAACATTGTCAGTCAAACCTATTTTGCTAGCAGTGAAAGAAGCGTTCAATCGCACATCATCTCTTTATCGCGAGGATTTATCGTGCTCACTCCATGTGCTTTTCTATTTTCATATCTTTTTAAGATGACAGGTTGTTTTCTTTCTTTTCCAATTTCAGAGACAGTTGTGTTTTTTATAAGTGTTATTCTCTTATTCATGGCTAAATTTAAATGTTCTAGCAAAGAAAAATGCTCTATAAAAGATTGATGCCATCGAAACAACTTATTAGTCGCTTTAATAGTTAATGAAATTAAGATAAAATCTATTTAGAGCAGATATGACAAAAGTGGCATTAGCTGTTAATTCCAATTATTATCTCACTTCTTCATGTTTTGCTTATAGATGCCTTTAGTGCATCATTTTTATTTTTGGTATTTAGCTTTTCGTATTGAAAGCAAATATAAATTCGTAATAGAAAAAGGAGGAAATTAACATATTTATGAATAAAAAATCATTAATTCTATTACCTGCTTTGATGATGATTCTTGCTTCCTGTGGCGGAAACACATCAGATGCATCATCAGAAGTAAAACCTTCAAGTGATCCAACCTCAGAAGTGACACCTTCAAGTGAAACATCTTCAGTAGATCCTACGCCTAGTGTTGACTGGGTTACTGAACCTGTCGTTGGTACCAAATATCACCTTGGTGTTAATACAAAAGATTCCGATTTAGGATCAAATTATTACGTCACCGGTTCATTAAAGAATAATTATTACGGAGAAATGGTTAAAGACCCTGCTTCAGCGGCTACTGTTGAGCTCGTCACAGCCGAGGGCGGTTACAATGTTAAAGTTACAAAGAGCGATAATAGCATAGTTTACTTGAACTTAACTGTTAGTGGAACTCATATAAACGTTACTTATGGAGATACAGCCACTACAGTGTTTACTCTTAATTCAACTTACTCAACATTATTCACCACAGCGGAGGATACTGAATACTATCCTGGCACTTACTATTCGACCTCAAAGGGAAGTACTTTCAACACTTTATCTTATTCGAAAACGTCATTCTTAAATGATGAAAAACTTGATACATCGAGTTTCCCAGCTCGTTTCTACGCAATCTAATTGAGATAGCTGAAATTTTATTAGAAAAAACGGAGCGTTCATTAAATGGACCTCCGTTTTATTTAATTTTTAGCAATATATTATTCTTTGGAAATCTTAAAAAATGGGTTTAGTATTCTAGCAATAAACGAGTTGCCTCTAGAGGTGCAAGTCAGTTTTATTGTCTTGCCTTTTGGAGTCTCTTTAAAATTGTTATTTCAATTTGAAAAAGCGGAAATTGATAAAAATAGTTAAAATCCGCTGATAAGTCTGGTATATTTCAGTAACATTTAAGACATATTAACTACAAATAATATTTGACTGAATGTAGTTATTATCATAAGATAATGCTAGGAAGGAAAAAGCGGAAATTGATAAAAAATGTTAAAATCCGCTAAAAAGTCGGGTATTATGATTGGTCGAGAAAATGAGATTGAACAACTTGAAAGACTCTATAATTCGAATAAAGCTGAATTGGTTGCAATTTATGGCAGAAGAAGAGTCGGAAAAACATATCTTGTGAATGCTGTTTTTAAAGATAGGTTGTTTTTTTCTCATACTGGTTTGTCATTAGAGGATGATGATAAAAATGATCAATTAAAAAAACAGCTAAAGCATTTTTATCAATCCTTACTTGAATTTGGTTTAAAAGATGGAAAAAGCCCAACTAATTGGTTTGAAGCTTTTACTTTGCTACGACAACTAATTAAAAGTGAAAAGTCTAATAATAGAATAGTCATGTTTTTTGATGAACTTCCATGGATGGCTACTAAAGGAAGCGATTTTATATCTGCTTTTGAAGGTTTTTGGAATTCCTTTGGTTCGACTTGTTCGAATCTTATGATTATTGTTTGCGGAAGTGCGACATCCTGGATGGAAAACACTTTGATTAACAATCATGGCGGTTTATATGGAAGAGTGACTTATGAAATAAAATTAATGCCGTTTTCATTATATGAAACCGCATTATTTTTAAAGGAGAAAAATATTTCTTATTCTTCTTACGATATTGCTCAAGCGTACATGATTTTTGGCGGAATACCATATTATTTAAACTATTTAGAAGAAAATAAGTCGCTTGCCCAATGTGTTGATCATTTGTTTTTTAGTAAAAACGGACAACTCATTTTTGAATTCGACCGTTTATTTAAATCGATGTTCTCTTTCAGTGAACGCGCTAAAGAGATTGTTAAATTATTGTTTACAAAAAAAGAAGGTTACACCCGGAAAGAAATGATAGAGAAATTAAATATTTCTGATGGCGGCACATTTTCTTCCTACTTAAGTGCTCTTGTTTCTAGCGATTTTATTCATCGAGTTCCTTCCTTCACTTTCTCAAAAAAAGAAGAACGATTTAAACTAGTCGACCCATTTTGCTTGTTCTATTTATTTTTCGTTGAAAAAAATCAATCAATTAGGAATTTTTGGACATTAAATCTTTATTCTCCATGCCTTAATTCTTGGAGAGGATTCGCTTTTGAAAATGTATGTTTTAATCATATTGATCAAATAAAATTTGCATTAGGAATATCGGGAGTTTCAACAAAAGAATCAGCTTATTTTAATAAAGATGAGGGATACCAAATTGACTTAATTTTAGAAAGGAAAGACAACATCATAAATGTCTGCGAGATTAAATTCTATTCTGATGAATTTAGCGTGGATAAAGATTATTTTCTAAAAGTTAATCGCCGCACTAATTTATTTTATGAACACATCAGCAAAAAATATTCTATTATGAACACTTTGATATCAACATTTGGACTAAAAAGAAACGAATATTCTTCTGTATTTGTAAAAGAAATAACACTTATTGATTTATTAAAATTCTAAATTGAAAAAGCGGAAATTGATAAAAATAGTTAAAATCCGCTGAAAAGTCGGTCAGCTAAAAAGAAGAAATTTATTTTTGAATTTGAGAATTCTAAAAGATTTTTTCTTCGATTATATTGTTTAAATTCGTTCGGCTTTAATTATAATCAGTGAAACGATTATATTTAAGTTTACTTTGTTATATAATTACTATCAAGTTATGAAGAAGCATTTAAAAAGATATAAAAGAGCCGCTTATATATTCGCTATCATTGAACTGGCTTTAGTGATTGCTTTCGGCATCTTTTATTATCTAAATTTGTTTAATTTTAAAGACTACATCAGCAATGAAATGCTCTACATTACTCTAGCTTCAATTGTTGGAATTAATATTCTTCTTGTTTTGATAACAGCGAGCGTTTTTTCTCATATTCGAAAGAAAAATGATTTAAAGGCTGCCGATTTAATCGGCGGAGACATCCAAGAAGCCTATAACTTTGGCATGATTGGTTTAGTCATTGTTGATGATAATAATACAGTTATTTGGGTCAATGATTTATTTAAAGAAAGACAAATAGAAATCCTAGATAGCAACATCTACGAATGGCAACCTAAATTAGAAGAATTTGCTACTTTATCGCGCGACTCTATTGTCAAAATTGAAATCAATTCTCGTAACTACGATGTCAAATATCTCAGCGACGCTGGATTATTTATCTTTAAAGACACGACCGAATATGAGACTTTATTTGATTTATCTAAACGACAGGCGATTGTTGTTGGCATTATCATGATTGATAACTATTCGGATATAAGTGGCACGGCTGATGATTCAAACGATGTCATCTCAAAGATAAGAAATGCGATTTTTAACTATGTTAAAGAATACAATGTTTTGGTTCGAAGATATCGAAATGATGCCTATTTTGCTCTTTGCAATTACGAATCTTTAGCCAAAATGGAAGAAGATAAATTTTCTCTTATTGAGCAAATCCACCACTTAGGTGAAAAGCAAGATACTCCTCCAACCTTATCAATTGGTTTAGCACACGGTTTCCCTGATGTTTCTAAATTAAATGAAATGGCGGAAAATGCGATTGATATCGCCATGAGTAGAGGCGGCGACCAAGTTGTTGTCTCAAAATATGGTGCCGAACTGCAATTCTATGGTGGCAAATTTGAAGCGCAAGAAAATCGTAACAAAGTTAAAGTTCGCGTTATGGCGGACTCCGTATTATCTCTTATCCGCAATTCCTCCAATGTGCTCATCATGGGGCATACGATGATGGACATGGATGCATTAGGATCATGCTTAGGCATGAAGGCGATATGCGATTATTGTCGAAAAGAAGCTTTAATTATCTACGATCAAAAAGCAACTGAAAGAAAGACTCGTGGAGCGATAACCCAAGCTTTCTCTCGCGAAGAAGTGCAAAAGATGATGATTAGTCCATCTGACGCAATCGATAAAATTAGATCCAATACATTGATTATCGTCTGCGATGTCCACCGTCCAAGCATGACAATGGCTCCTAAAGTTTTAGATAAAGCTACGAAGGTAATGGTCATCGATCATCACCGTCGAAGCGAAGAATTTATCGAAACGCCAGTATTCAGCTATGTTGAGCCAAGCGCCTCATCGGCTTCGGAAATGGTCACTGAATTGATACATTATTGTTCAGTTAACCCTCGCATTGTAATTCCTAGTAGCTATGCAACTATCATGCTTTCTGGCATCTTTATGGATAGCAATTACTTTAAAGCTAAATCATCCGGAATTAGAACATTTGAAGCTAGCATGATTCTTAAAGAATTTGGCGCGGATAACGCGACAGCAGATGATTATTTAAAAGACGAATTTGAAGAATACACGCTTATAACAAAGATTATCTCCACTTTGAAAACACCATATTATGGTGTCGTCTATTGTTTAGCGGACGATGATGATATCATTGAACCGGCTACTTTAGCAAAAGTGGGCAATCAATGCATGCAAATGAAAGGTGTAAATGCTTGCTTTGTTATCGGACGAGTTAGCGAGCATGAAGTTCGGATCTCTTGCAGAAGCGATGGAACGATTAATGTTCAGCTTATTGCTGAACAGCTTAATGGAGGAGGCCACTTCACGATGGCGGCTGGTACCTTTAAGAATATGAGCATCGACCAAGTTAAAGATCGTTTATTAGATGAATTAAATGAGCACTTAAATGATGCACGAACTGTGAAAGATAGAAACTAAAGGGGCAATTATGAGAGTTATTTTATTAAAAGATGTTAAAGGCTTAGGTAAAGCCAATCAAATAATTGAAGTTAAAGATGGTTACGCGAATAACTTCCTTTTGCCGCGCAATTTAGCTGTTATCGAATCAAAGCGAAGCATTGAAATTTTAGATAAGCAAAAAGCGGATAAAGCTAAAGAAGAAGCTTTGAAAAATCAAGAAGCTCTTGAAACAGTCGATAAATTAAAAGATATCGTTGTCGAATTCAGTGCGAACGCTGGAAAAGATGGCAAGATGTTTGGGGCGATATCCACTAAACAAATTGAAGAAGAATTGAAGAACAAATTTTCCATCAACATCGACAAGCGAAAAATCATTTCTAAAGTGAGCGTTGATCGACTTGGTTATACAACCTTAGAGATCGAATTGTATAAAGGCGTTGTTGGCAAGATTACAGTTCATGTAAGCGAGAAAAAATAAATATGGCCTGGCGTAAAAGTTTGCCTCATAATACTGAGGCAGAAAAATCAGTTTTAGGAGCGATGATTCGCTCAATCGAAAAGCGACACGAAGGCTTTGGACTTTTAGATGTTTCCGATTTCTATGAAAAAAATGAGAACCATCGAGCGATTTTTTCAGCGATGGTCCGCATCGACAAACGGGGTGAACCAATTGATGCTCAATCAATTATCAATGAACTCATAAATGCTAACGAACTCGATGTCGCCGGCGGGCCAGAATATTTAAGCGAACTTGTTGACTCTTCCATCACTTTTTCAAATTTCAAAAACTATGTTCAAATGGTGCTAGATCAAGCCTTATTAAGGAAATTTTTAGTTACTATTAGCAATATTGAAAATGAATATTACACAAAAGATATTCAAGATGTCACGACCTTTTTAGGCAACTCCGGACATTTGCTTGACGAAATCACTGAAAAACGACGCGTTGGCGATTTTGAAAGTGCCTCGCAACTAGCTAAAAATGTTCAAAAAGAAATCGATGACATCAAAGAAGCTAGCACTGTTACCGGAACGCCAACCGGCTTTCAAAAATTAGATATCATAACTCATGGCTTCCAAAAGGGTAGCTTCATTGTTATGGCCGCTCGCCCTGGTGTTGGTAAAACTGCTTTAGCGCTTAATTTTGCCTATAACGCCGCTCTTAGAGACCGACCAGTTGCCTATTTTTCACTTGAAATGCCATCAAATCAACTTGTAAAACGTATCATCGCTGGCGAAGCTAATGTCGATTTTAGTGACCTTCTTACTGGCTATAATCTCAATAAAGCGAATGTGAGACTTCGCATTAAAGAAGCTTGTGATAAATTTTCAAAAATAAAATTTTATGTCGATGGTACCTCTGGCATTCCATTAAACGACTTAATTGCTAAAGTTAGGACTTTATATAATCGCGAACCAGATTTATCACTTGTGATTGTTGACTATATCGGCTTAATTACCACCAATTTATCAAAACAAAATAGTAATGTTCCTAGACAGCTTGAGATGCAACTTATTTCTCAATCTTTAAAGAAATTAGCACTTGAATTAAATATTCCAATCATCGGAGTTGCTCAGCTTAACCGTAAAGTCGAAGATCGTCAAAGCGGTGAACCACAGGCTTCGGATTTACGTGAATCTGGTTCATTAGAGCAAGATGCTGACTTGATTTTATTGCTACATGAACCAAAAATTTCCGACGCCAAAGACAGCAAAAATATCTTTGAAAAAAACACCAAAGAAGTTGATGCTGCCCAAGATAAAGTTGCTAAACGCGATGGCGGGAAAAATGCCTGCATCGTCAATGTTAACATCGCCAAGCATCGTAATGGTCGATGCGGGAATGTGCCATTATTGTTCCGTAAGAATGTTTGCAAGTTCGATTCTCCTTCTCGAGAAGCTGAAGAAGAGCTCGACAATTTAAATAACGAACGCCTTAACTATTATTCCAGTAACTAATGAAAATATATGTAATCGAATCTGGTTCCAAAGGGAACGCTACTTTAATAGAGAATGATAACCATCTCCTCCTTTTAGATATGGGCATTTCGCTCTGTTCGCTTGAAAAAGCTTTAAATTCAATCGATAAAAATATTTATGATATCGATGCTTTATTATTGACGCATTGTCATAGCGACCACACCAAAGGTGTGAAATATCTTCCACCTCTAGATATCTATTGCACAAAAGGCACATATGAGGCTTTAAATGTTAACTACATCAAGCCTTATAAGTCTTTTGAGTTAGACGGCTTTAAGATAACTCCGATTTCAACATCTCATGATGTAGTAAATCCTGTTGGCTTCCTTTTTGAAAGTGGAAAGGAATCATTGGTGTATCTAACCGATTCAGGTTACATTCCTGAAAAGAGTTTAACTTATATGCATAACGCCGATTATTATGTCATTGAAGCTAATCACAATGTAAAAATGCTTTTCGAATGTTCTCGTCCTCTTTCTTTGAAAGAGAGAATCGCCAGCGATACAGGACATTTATCAAATGAAGATGCTGCTTCTTATATGGTTGATTTAGTAGGCGATAAAACTAAAGAAATCGTTTTAGCTCATCTTTCGGATGAAACTAATACGCCTGAACTTGCGTTAAAAGCATTTCATAAGAAATTTAAAAAATGTCATATCGATTTAGAAAAGATTTCCATTAAATGTGCATCACAACATGAAATGGTGAAAATGGGAAAATGAATAAAATAGAAGAATTTTCTACTTTAAAGCAAATAAAGGATAAAAATCATCCTTTTTCTGATTGCTATGAATATGAAGACTCAATCTTCTATGTTGAGCCAGCATTTATCACTCAACTTTTAAATTTAAAAGAAATGTATTCTCTAACTGATTATCAAAACATCGTCAATAAAATGCTTGAGATTGCTAAAAGAAATAAAAAAGTTGTTTTTACTTATGACTATGAACATCCATATGTCAAAAAAGATGGCTTTATTTATTTAGAACTCACTGATTTAACTGACTTACTAAAAATCTATATTGAAGATAAATCGCGCGGCTCGGATTACGGCGATTAAAATGCCACATACAAATTTGAATAATAATAAACTACATTTAATTTCTTAGTTGGCTAAGCCAAATCTTTGTTTGAAGAAACCTTTTAAGGTTGAAGATATGAGCACTTGCGAGTATCATTCAATTGAAAGTTGTTTACTTAAAAAAATATAAAAAGGAAAAATAATTGCCGCTATGGAAACTAATTTATTAATCAGTTCATTACTTTATTACGCCCAAAAACATCTTGATTTATTAGAAGATGATTTAATGTATTGCCAAAACCAATTGCTTCACATCTTTGAAGCAGATGATTTTTCATTGGTTGAAGTTAATAAAGATGAAATAGATAACTACACGGTTCCTGATAAATTAACTAATGCGATGAAAGATTATTTCCTTTTAAAAGGAAAAAGTGAAAGCGATATCGATAAATTGATCACTCAAGTCTATGGCGTGCTCACACCTTTGCCAAGCGTGGTTAACGCTAAATTTAATGAACTATATAAGATTAACCCATTAAAAGCGACTGATTATTTTTACAATTTATGCATTAAAAATGATTATGTTAAGAAAACTTTTATAGAACGCAATATTTTTATGGCTAGTGAAATTGAAGGCCATGATTTGGAAGTGACTATCAATTTATCAAAACCTGAAAAAAACAATAAAGATGTCCGTAAAGAAAAAGAAAATAAATCCACCAATTATCCTAAGTGTATGATTTGTTATGAAAATGAAGGTTGCTTTGGAAGTAGCAAAACTCCTCCAAGAAATAACCTTCGAGTTATCAACTTGAAACTTAATAATAAAGATTGGTTTATGCAATATTCTCCATACGGCTATTATCAAGAGCACATAATTGTAATTTTAAAAGAGCATGTTCCTTTAGCAATTAAGACTGAATATTTAACGGCTTTATATGATTTTGTCGACTTATTTCCCCATTATTTCTTAGGTAGCAATGCGGCTTTACCAATTGTCGGCGGTTCAATTTTATCCCATGAGCATTTCCAAGGCGGAAGATACAACTTTGCGATGATGAAAGCTAAAGTCACTGGCGAAGTTGATATTTCAAATAAAAATGTTAAAGCCTATACAATCAATTGGCCGTCATTGACACTTAAACTTGTATCTAAAAGTAAAGAGGAATCTATCAAAGAAGTTGATCGCTTAGTTTCTATTTGGAAAAACTATTCCCGTCCTGATTTAGGATTTGTCGCTAAAGACAGTGAAGAACATAACACTGCTTCAGTTATTGTTCGCAAAGTTAATGATGAATACGAGACTTTCATTTCTTTTAGAAACAACTGCGTTGATGATAAGCATCCAGAAGGACTTTTCCATGTTGAAGAGAAATTCTTACCAATTAAAAAAGAAGGCATCGGACTTATTGAAGCGGCTGGATTATTTATTTTGCCAGCTCGACTTAAACGTCAATTAAAAGTTTTGGAAGATATTCTTGATAACAAGATTTCCTATGAAGAAGCTTTAAAAGAAAATCCTGATATTGATATCTTTAAAAATTTGTTAGATGAATTGAAGAACAAAAAATATAAAGATGTGAACGATATGCTTGTGACTGCATGCAATACGATACTTCACAATATTGCTCCTCTTAAGAGCGAATCTGATCGCGAAGATTTATACAAATTATTTAAGAAATAGTTTATAAAACTGCATTTAATTTTTCCCGGTACTGGATTAGGTTTTGCCTTTTTTATATCACATAATTGCATAAAGAAAAGGGCACAATATGCAAGGGGATATTGTGTCCTTAAATATGTAAACAGCAAGTTTACTAACTAAGAAAGAGAGTTAGTTAACTTTTCTTTTACGAATGATTAATGTTGTTCCAACGATTAGTGAAACGCTGATAATGGAAACTAAGATGATAATTGAAATGGTTAAGTTATTATTGCTATTGCTAACAAATTGGCTAACAGATTTATTAACATCAGTTCTATTCATGAAGTTGGCTAATTTATAGCGATTAACAATGTGGATATAGCGATGGACAGCTTTTTCAATGGTAGTGCCATCTTCTTTGGCACTAGCTTCCACTAATTTTGTTTGTTCAGTGGCTGCTAATTTACCTTTGAAATCAGTTTCTAATGTTGTCCAAACTGAGCCGAGTTGACTGCTAACATCTTCCCAACTGTGTTCTTTTGAATACGTGCAGGCTTCATCGGTTGAAGATAATAATTCTTCAGCGAATTTATCCGCCGTATAGGATGTATCTTTTTCAATTACATACATTCCGCCGAGCTGGAATTTGCTATTATAAACACTTGTGATGCCAACAACGGTTATTTCAGTTGAAGCATCCTGTGCTTTTTTAAGCGAATTATATATATCTTCAGTATAATCAGCACTTTTAATGTGAACTGTGACATCATTAGTTCCAACCTTAATTTTAAAAGTTGTGTTTGCTGCAGAATATGAGGTGGCAGTAATTCCGCTTGGAACTCCGGTGGCACTGGCTAATCTATTCCATAATTTGGAATCGGTGGCAGCTTCGCTTCCGGTAATTTGATAGGTAACAGGAACTTTGGCTTTTGCCGTATCAGTGCTTACTTCGCATGTGACTGATGTTAATTCATAAACACTGTTATAAATGCTTAATGTACTTTTTGTTACTTTAAGCAATGTTTCGCCAACTTTCCAAGCTGATTCAGGCGATTTTTTATAAAGCATCATGCCTAATTCGCCATCCATAATGTAGGAAGAACCACTTATCGCTCCGACATAATAACCATAAACATTAGTTACGCTAGACTTTGACTCCATTGAATAAACATCTTCAATAGTGGTAACTGTTTCTTCGTCTGCTTTAACATTAATAGCAGCATGTTGTCCAACAGCTGCGCCTATACCTAAAGCCATAAGCAAACCTAAGGATAGACCAGCTAGTCTTTTGCAAAAATTTCTCATAAAAATTTTTCTTTATTTTCCTTTCTTTTAGAGCACGCCCCTAACATATGCTCTTGAGATGATTTCATTGTCCTATATATATATATATATCAATGAACGAAGGAAATAGATGAGTGGCCATCGAATGAATTTTAATGAATATATAAAAAAATTATCTAGGCGCGATAACTATATCTTGATACGCAATTTTCACCGATTAGAAATGGTTATTGCTTATTTAAAGAAAACAATTTGTCAAGTGTAGTTCTAGCCTATTTCAATTTTATTTTTACCATAGCATTGTAGCGATCTAGTTGGATAAAAATGCTTTAGGAAAGCGGAATTAAATGCTATTGCTTCTAGTTGTTATGGGAGCAATTTTCTGAAGTGGCTCTACTTTTAATTCTTTTGTTTCGCGAAACAACAAAGGAATAAACAGAAAGGGAAAACATGAGGGCTGAGACGATTAAACTGTAAGGAAGATATGAGCCAAAAATAATGGTGTTTTCCTTGTAATTCACCACCAAAAGTATGAGCAATGCAATTAAAGTGACGAATTGAATCAATACTGTAATAAGAACAAATAAAGAGAATATATAGGTTGTCATCTTAAGTTTGAAGTTGTCTTTTTCGTTGAAGAATGAAGAGGTGAAGAAGACAAGTAATAAGGCTAGGGCAATCAATTCAACAACTTGTAAAGACATCACAGTTGTAGAAGCAACAAATATCGTGACGCAGTTATTTGAGACCGAGCCATTAAATATGTAAAGCAAATGCCAATATTGAATTGAGGCGTTACTATAGCTAAATCCGTTAATCACAAAGGCGGCTTTATTGATGCCAAGGATTAGCAAAATGACAAAAATAGCTAATGTGCCATAGATTGCTTTTTCAATTAAACTAATGACTTGATGTCGGCGATAAGAAATTAAAACTGTTGTCACAATTTCAAATAAGATAAGGACGCTCATAAAGACTAATAGATTGATAATCGATGTGCTTAATGAGGCAGATGTATCTAGAATGACGTTTTCAAAGATTAGTAACAATTTACTGCATATTAAAAGACTTAAATATACGATGAATATGTATTTATGCGAATGATTTTCGCCTCTTTTTAAATCTTTAATAGAATGAATGATGCCTTTTATCGCAAAGATATAAACGATGATGATGTTGCTGAGCACAATTAAGCAACGAATCACCTGATAGATTAAAGATACTTTACCAAAATAAGAAGTCGCTCCATTATCAATGCTATTAAGGAAAGAGCCTAGTAGGTAATAATAAGCTGTTCCCGGCAAATATTTGCTGTCAATAGAACTACTAACTATATTCAAATATTTTCCTAAGCAGGCAAAAAGAGCTAAACAGAGCATTACTAAAGTAGCGATAGTAGCGATGCGATCAAAAATTCTTTGGAGGTTTTTTAGTTTGTTAACATTTAATCCTCTTGGAGAGGTAACTTTATCAAAATCAGTTATTGCTTCGCCACAATTTGGGCATTTATCAACTTTTTCTACGATTTCATGCTGACATTTTTTGCAGTGATAAGTTGATTTTCCGCAGTTGGGACAATATTTATCATCTGCTTCATTTTCAAATCCGCAGTAAGGGCATTTCTTCATTCGCATAATCCTTTTCTTTTTTATTATTATAATGTCAACTGCTTAAACTAAAAACTTGAAGTTTCTAGATCTTAAAAAGTTTGAGACTAATTTGCTATCCAACTCTTTGAAATATAGCCTCATTGAGAGATAATAATTTTATAAATTATGAAACTGATTCACGCCGCCGATCTTCATCTTGGTTCAAAGATTGAAGCGAAATTTATTTCCATCAGCGAAGAACGCAAATTAGCTGTTCGAGATTCTTTTCGTCGTTTGGTCGATTACGCCAAAAACAATCAAATATCATCGATTCTTTTAAGCGGTGATGTCTTTGATGATGATAAACCATTTAAAAAAGATAAAGATTTCTTCTACGGCGTAATTGAAAAAAATCCTGATATAACTTTTTATTATTTAAGAGGCAATCATGATGAAGCAGAAAATAGCCTTACTCTTCATGCGAATTTAAAAGAATTTACTAACACTTGGACAAGCTATGATTTAGGCGAAAATGTAACAGTTTCCGGCCTTGAATTAGATGAAAGCAATTATTCTACTTTTTATTCATCACTTTCTTTAGATCTAAGCAAGATAAACATCGTTATGCTTCATGGACAAGAAAGTGGTTCAATTGCTAAAGAGAGCATTAAAATTTCTGAATTAAAAGAGAAATATATTGATTACCTTGCTTTAGGACACATCCATAAATTTAAAGAAGGAAAAATCGATGAACGGGGCATATATGTTTATCCTGGCTGTCTCGAAGGTCGAGGCTTTGATGAAATCGGCGAAAAAGGTTTTGTGGAAATAACTATTGAAGATGGAAAAGTTAGTTCCAAATTCATTCACTTTTCTTCAAAAGATATTTTAGAGGTCGAAGTAGATATCACCGGAGCAAAGTCTCAACAAGATATTGTTAGCTTAATTGATGAAAATGTTTGTTTTAATAAAAAAGATATCTATCGAATTACTCTTATTGGCGATGTAGATTATGAACTTGAATTCAATGAAGAGGATATTGCTACTGCTTTAAAAGAAAAAGCTTATTTTATCAATGTAAAAAATAAGACATTGCCTCTAATTGATCCTAATGAATTTATCAACGATTTATCGCTTAAAGGCGAATTTGTTCGACTAGTTTATAGCGATGATAGCTTAGATGAAATTAGCAAAAGAAAAATCATCTCACTTGGCTTAAAAGTTTTAGAAGGAAGAGAGGCTGTTATTGAATGAAATTAAAATCTATTTACATCAGCTCTTTTGGAAATTTAGCCGATTATAAGTTGGATTTTTCTGATGGTCTTAACTCTTATTGCTATGAAAACGGCTACGGTAAAAGCACGATTAATTATTTCATTCGATCGATGTTTTACGGCTTACCTAAAAGCAGTAAAAATCAATTTCTCCGCAAAAGAGTAATGCCATATTCTAAAGTTCAGTTCGGCGGCTATCTAATCTTTGAATTTAATAAAAAGATATATAAAATCGAAAGAACTTTTGCAAAAAGTAATACTGATGATACTTTGACAGTTTATCTTAATGGCAAAGAAACAAAAGAGCTTGGCGATATTCCGGGCGTTACAGTTTTTAATCTTGATGAAGAATCTTTTAATAAGACGATTTTTATAACTAGCAAAGATTTAGGTTTTTCCGCGGAAGGCGAACTTAAAAGTAAATTAGGGCATTATGTTTCTAGCGATGAAGAGACAACTAGTTTTGTTAAAGCAATTGAAAAGCTTGAAAAATATCGAAAAAGTTTTGTTCCAGATAAAGACAAAGATAAATATGGTCTAATCGCTGAGAAGAAGCATGAAATTAATGATTTAATAAATGAACAGAGCCAGTTAAATGAATTAAACAAATCTTTGGATTTATTGAAAGAAAATATTAATGGTTACGATGAAAAAATTGAGAAAAATAAACAAGAAATAAACGATGCGATTAAGGCAAATGATTTACTTAATGAGTGGCAAAAATATGATGACTATCAGTTAAAAATTAATAGTCTTACCGCTAATATCGCTCACATAAAATCATCTTATCCTTTAGGCATACCTCTTGATGAAGAAATTGAAATAATTAAGAACAAACAGAAAGAAAAAGAGAAAATTAATAGTCAATTAAAAGCCTTGGAATTGACTGATAGCGAAAAGGTACAGCTAAGCGAATTGAATCGTCACTTTGCTGAGGCCTTTCCTAGCGATCTAGAAATTCAATCCATCAAAGAAAAGCACGAAAAATATCGAACTTTATTAAACGAAAAAGATGATGTTTTAACCGAAAAAGAAACTAAGTTAATCTTACAATTTGACGGCAAAAATATTGACGAAAATGCTTTAAAAAATGATGTCGAAGAATATCGAAAATTAAATGTTAATTATTCTTTTAGCAGTTCACCATCAATGGCGAGTGGCGATAAAAGTAAGCCAATCAAAGAAATTGTTTTTGGCGTTATTGGATTTATTGTTATTGTCCTCGGCGTTATTTTAGGCATATTTGTTAACCCATTATTATTTATTCTTTCAGGCGTTGGTTTTCTTCTACTATTGTTCGCTGGCTTTATCTATTTAAAAAATCAAATTAATAATAAAGGAAACGCGTCTTCTTACCAGGAAGCGAATTCTAAATTAAAAGAGGATCGATACAAACTGTTTTTAAAAATATCCAACGCCTTAGATAAATTTGGCTATTCATTATTAAATGAAGAAAATTTAGAAGAAATTTACGCCACATTTAGTTCAGATTTTAAGGCCTATAAAGAAGCGAAAAGCACTCAAAAGGCGGTTGATGACGCTAATATAGCGAAGAAAAACGCGTTGAATGAGCTTGAAAAAGAACTCACTAATTTCTACGATAAATTCCATTACCTCGGTGATGAAAATTCTAAATTTGAAAAACTAAATAAAGACATCCTTCTTTATAAAAACATTAATGAAAGGATTAACAATTTAAAGAGTAGCCAAGAGTCTCTTCTTAAAATTAACAAAAATTATGAAGACGATATTGCCTCTTTTAAAGGCAAATATTCTATTAATGATCTAGATGTTTATTTCTCAAAGCTTGAAAAAGATAAAGTTCAATTAGATGTTTATCAAAAAGAATTAACTCAAGTTCAAGATGAGTCTAAGTTATATTTTGATAAGCATCCTTTAAAAGATAGACCTAATAATTCTCAAAAAATCGATGTTGAAGATCTCAATTCTAAAAATAATGAATTAATGAGTCAAAGAGCGAAAATTGCTCAACAAATAAATACAATTGAAAATGAAATTTCTAATAAAAAAGATAAATTGTCTTTCTTAGATCAATATAACGATGAACTTAATACATTAAAGGAAAAATACGAAATTACTAAAAAGACGATTGATTGCTTAAAGAAAGCCGAGGATTCTTTAAAAGCAAAATATATCGATCCGATTAAAGATTCTTTAATTAAATATATAAGTCCATTAGAAGAAAGCTTGGGTAAAAAACTCGGATTAGATGCTGATTTTAATCTCTATTTTATTGAAGATGGAAAGCAAAGAGATTATCGCCATCTATCAGATGGTCAATTAACCTTGGTGTTATTCTGTTATAAATTAGCGATTCTCGATAATATCTTTACTGAAGATAAGCCATTCATAATTCTAGATGATGTTTTTGCTTATTTAGACAAAGACAATCTTTTAAAAGCTAGCGAACTTCTTAAAAAGATAGCCTCTAGTAGGCAGATAGTTTATTTTACTTGCCATACAAGTAGAAAAATTGATTAATACTATCGTAAAAATATGCAATTTTTGCATTTTACTCTTTTCATATAAAAAGAATATTGCTATATTATTGACGGGAGTAACCTTATGAACTTAAAAGAAATACGCAAAAACTGCAAATTAACTCAAAAAGAAGCTAGTGAAGTCGTTGGAGTGCCACTTCGCACCTATGTAAATTATGAAAGCGATGAAATTCATGCCGATGAGCTCAAGCTTGAAAGAATGAAAGAAAAATTGATGGAATACGCCGCGAAAGACGTTTCAATTTTAAAAGATAAAATCTTATTAATCACCGGAGGAACTGGATCATTTGGCCACGCAGTTGTTGATAGATTTTTAAAGACTGATATTAAGGAAATCCGCATTTTGTCACGTGATGAAAAGAAACAAGATGATATGCGAAAAGCCTACAACAATTCAAAACTTAAATTTTATATCGGCGATGTTAGAAATATCGATTCAATAATCGATGCTTTTAGAGGCGTTGATTATGTCTTCTCCGCTGCTGCACTTAAGCAAGTTCCTTCTTGCGAATTCTATCCGATGGAAGCCGTAAGAACTAATGTTTTAGGTTCTGATAATGTCATCACAGCTTGCGTAAGAAATAAAGTTAAAAAAGCTATCTTTTTATCAACCGATAAAGCGGCTTACCCAATCAACGCGATGGGAATAAGCAAAGCTTTAATGGAGAAAAATGTTATTGCTAGAAGCCGTCAACTCCTTCCTGGCGATACAGTTCTATGCTTGACCCGTTATGGCAATGTTATGGCATCTCGCGGTTCGGTTATTCCTTTATTCTTGAATCAAATTCATGAAGGAAAGCCTATTACAATCACTAATCCTGAGATGACTCGTTTTATGATGACTCTTGATGATGCTGTTGATTTAGTTTTATATGCATTTGAACATGGTGAACAAGGCGATTTATTTGTTCAAAAAGCTCCGGCTGCGACAATTGAGACATTAGCTCAAGCTATCATTTCTTTAACTGGCAGTAAAACTGGTGTCAATTATATTGGAACTCGTCATGGCGAAAAGCTATATGAAACATTAGTCACCCAAGAAGAGATGCTCAAATCTGTAGATTTAGGAAATTTCTTCTGCATAAAAGCTGATAATCGCGATTTAAACTACGATAAATATTTCTCTAAAGGAAATAAAAAATTAAATTTGAGTGAAGCCTACACTTCTCATAATACTCATCGACTTGATGAGGAAGGTATGAAAGAATTACTTAAGAAACTAGAACTCTTTGGCGGTCCGGTTAAACAGCACGAATAGTGAGGAAAATTATGAATTTTAAAGATAATGGCAAATTAAAGTTGATGATTATCGTTGGCACAAGACCTGAAATCATTCGACTCTCATCTGTAATAAAAAAAGCACGTGAATATTTCGATACACTTTTAGTCCACACAGGGCAGAATTACGATTACAATCTTAACGGAATTTTCTTTAAAGATTTAAATTTAGCTGAACCTGATATTTACCTTGATGCAGTAGGAGATGATTTAGGCGAGACGATGGGAAATATCATTGCTAAGTCATATAAGGTCATGGCTGAAACTAAACCCGACGCTCTTTTAGTGCTAGGTGACACCAATAGTTGTTTATCTGCGATTAACGCCAAGCGTCTTCACATTCCTTTATTCCATATGGAAGCCGGAAATAGATGCAAAGATGAATGTTTGCCAGAAGAAACTAATCGTCGTATTGTCGATATCATCTCTGATGTAAATCTTCCTTATAGTGAGCACGCCCGAAGATATTTAATCGAATGTGGTTTGCCAAAAGAAAGACTATTTGTCACCGGTTCTCCGATGGCGGAAGTCTTAACTGAGCACATTGAAGAAATCGAAAAAAGTGATATTTTGAAGCGATTAAATTTGGAAAAAGGAAAATACATCTTATTAAGTGCTCATCGAGAAGAAAATATTGATACTGATAAGAATTTCTTATCTTTATTTACTGCGATTAATAAATTAGCAGAAATTTATGATATGCCAATTTTATATTCTTGCCATCCAAGAAGCAGGAAAAAATTAGAGAAAACTGGCTTTAAATTAGACAAAAGAGTTCACACGCATGAGCCTTTAGGCTTTATTGACTACAACAATCTTCAGATGAATGCTTTTTGCGTCGTAAGCGACAGCGGAACGCTTCCTGAAGAAAGTAGTTTCTATACCTCGCTTCATAAACCAATCGCCGCAGTTTGTATTCGCACATCCACCGAGCGACCAGAAGCCTTAGATAAAGCTTGCTTTGTTCTCGCAGGAATTGATACTAAAAATCTTCTGCAGGCTGTAGAAGTTGCTCTTAAAAATAAAAATGGTTCGATTCCAGTTCCGGATTATGTTGATCTAAATGTTTCTGATAAGGTTATAAAGATTATCCAATCTTATACTGGCATTGTTAATAAAATGGTTTGGCGAAAAGAATAAAATGAAAGTTCTTGTCACTGGTGCTAATGGATTTTTAGGTAAACATGTTTGCCTAGCTTTAAAAAAGAATGGCTACACACCTCTTTCTTTTGATTTAAATAATGATGAGCAAGATTTAACTACATTCATTAAAGAAGCTGATTTTATTATCCATTTAGCGGGCATTAATCGCCCTTTGAGCAAGGAAGAATTTTATGATGGAAACGCTAATTTAACTAAGAAGGTTGTTGATTTAGTTATTTCTAGCGGAAAGAAAACCCCGATTATTCTTTCTAGCTCAATTCAAGCTAGTTTAGATAATGACTATGGCAAATCTAAAAAGATGGCGGAAGATTATCTTTTCCAAAGCGGATTGCCAGTCTATGTCTTTAGACTTAATAATGTCTTTGGGAAGTGGTGCCGGCCAAATTATAAT
The DNA here is from genome assembly GCA_963612925.1 of Coriobacteriaceae bacterium. Taxonomy (GTDB): domain Bacteria; phylum Bacillota_I; class Bacilli_A; order RFN20; family CAG-826; genus Fiminaster. The sequence goes on from CAVDXG010000005.1 coordinate 37,184, forward strand.
TCAGCCTGTGCAACATTTTGCTATAACATTGCTCATAATTTAGACATTCAAATTCGCGATCGAGAATTCATTGTTCATTTTAACTATGTTGATGATATTGTTGCTTCATTCCTTGATTGCCTTCAAGGAAATATTAAACCAAGTAGTTCGATATTATCGGTTAATCCTATTTATGATTGCTCATTAGGCAAATTAGCTGACTTACTTTATTACTTTAAAGGGGAAGTAGAAAGTGAGAGACACCTGCCTATCATTCATTCTGATTTTGAATATAAATTATTTAAAACATTTCTTAATTATCTTAACGATGATAAATATCCACTTAATTTTGCTAGCGATTCAAGAGGCTCATTTGAAGAGTTATACAAATCAGAAAAATATGGTCAAATTAGCGAAAATATCTCCTTTGTAAATATTACTAAAGGTGGCCATTATCACACCTATAAAGAAGAAATCTTTTATACGGTGAAAGGAACTTGTGAAATCAAGCAAAGGAATATCAAAAATAACGATACGATTATTAATGTAGTTGATGGTAGAGACCCTAAATTTGTAGACATTATTCCTTGTTACACTCATTCGATTAAAAATATTGGCACCTCTAATAGTTTGACTCTTATGTGGATTAGCCACATCTATAATCCAGATACGCACGACACCTATAAAGAAGAGGTATAAGAAAAAGGCGATTGAATCGCCTTTTTTTATCTAAAACTTTTTATTTCTTTTTCGATTTCACATCGACAGTTTTTACTTTGTCGACCTTCTTTTGATTTTGTTGAGGCGCATAATTGTATTGCGGTCGAAGTGTTTTCATTGATAACCACATTACACGCACGCCAAGTAGAAGCGGGAACATCACATTGGCAAAGCTAGATAATAAGAAGCCGAAGCCACATGTTAATAATCCAGGAGTAAGTCCAGCCCAAGCAGCAATGAATTCACATTCATAGAATTTATAAATCTTGAATGGATTATTTTTGCCTCGAGTTAATACCCAAATCATAAAGCCCATGAAGATAACTAAGCCAGCATTGATGCCAAACATCAATAAAGTGGTTTGCCAGGTGAGTTGAGAGCGATTATATAGATAAGCTTTATCAAAATAATCTTTCCAATTAGCCCAAACACCTTTTCGATATTCGCTATATTCTTCTGGAGTTACTGTATCATTTGTGACTTCTTTATCATTAATTTTTACAGTTAATAGAGAAACAAAATTAAAGCCGTCATCGATAGATTTATAATCTCCGATGACACTTCCTTGCAACGTAGTTGAGGTGCCGTTATACAAATAAGCCACGAATAAATCTTTTCCAAAGATTACAAAGCTTGTGCTTCTTTTTGTATAAGTTGTTTCGCCAGTTTCTTCGTTAACAACAGCCTTATCGCTGGCAATTTTGCTCGCTGCATCTTTGGCAGTTCCATCGTTAGCGAAATCAGCGATGTAGAAAACATCTAAATCAACTACCCCAGATTCGTTTTTGTGCTGATAGGCATTAAAGCCATCTTTATTAGTGTAAGTGTAGACCTTATCCCATTTTTCTTGATCGAGATTTAAATATTTCTCACCATCAGAAGTGGTTTTGATGACCATTGTTAGCTCATCATGAGTTTTTACATCTTCAACAAATCTTTGTAGACCATTTTCAATGCCATAAGAATTTGTTGAAACAAAAGATGAACCCGCTTTGGTAATTGTTTGAACAAAAACTGGAACAATAGCCACGATTGTGGAGAAAAAGAAGAGTATTAAAGCAATCCACCACGGGCGGTGACGGCCACCTTCGACGCATGCTTCGTTGCTTATTAGTGATTTAAGAATTAATTTAAAATTTTTCATAATGTTTGAAACCTTTATTAGAATAAATGAAAGCAACGCTAATTTCAATTGTATAAATTTTTAATTTATCTTTGCGTCTAATTTTCTAAAGTCTTCAATAGATAAAAACTAGACTTATTTTTAATGAAGATGTTAAACTTATTTCACGGGGTCGACATAGTTTCGACAGGGATGTTAGTTTGTCTCTAACTGCAGTCGAGTGATGACGTTATCATCGAAACAAAAATAACTGACAACAGTTATATGAGAGCTCCTAGAGCTCAATCTCTCTGCTTAGCTTAATTGCTCCCGACATAGGGTTCCGACGCCATGCGCCGGGCAGAGCGCCTCTCAAGGTTTTAGCCTTTCACGCTTGATAAAGGTGTCATACCAAAAGGATAGGATAGATCAGTTGACTTGCTAAATTTATCCGAATTTAAAGAAGTCTCGCTAGGATAGGCACGATATCTAACTCCTAGTTAAAATTAAATATCGTCTAAACTGTAGACGTTATTGAAGAACCTTCCTTGGACACGGGTGCAACTCCCGCCGGCTCCACCAAACAAGACTGATAGGATTGATTTTGAATCAGTCCTTTTATTTATCGCCTAGTCTAGTAGCAATCTCAAACATACAAACTAAAGTGTCCTATAAGTGCTAAATAAATGGTTCAAACATTTGCTAGAATCGAAATAAATTAACTTGTTGTAATTTAAATGTAACTCAATTTTTGATTAATTTTTTGCAAAAATATAAGCATACCCTATTGCAAATATTCATTTAATTAATACAATAATTGTAGACATGAAATTCTTTGATTTTACAAATTATAAATTGAGTAACAGGTTTTATGGAGGCTCTGAGAAAAAGGTTGGCATTTTAGTAAATGGTTTTCCTTATATGCTTAAATTCCAAAACAAAACGCCTTTTGGAACGAGAAATAACACTATTTCTGAATATCTTGGAAGTCATATTTATCAAATGCTCGGTTTTGATTGTCAGGACACTTATCTTGGCTCCTATTGCGGTGAAAATGTTGTTGCATGTAAGGACTTTGTTGTTGATGAGTATCAATTTGTTCCCTTTAACGATGTTGGTGAGTCAACAATTGAAGAAGACAAGGAAAGTTATCAATATAGTTATGAAGATATAATTGAATTGTTGCAATCTAATAAGAAACTTACAAAAGTCGAAGAAACAATTTCGTCATTTTTTGAAATATATATCATTGATGCTCTTTTAGGCAATTTCGATCGTCATGGGGGCAACTGGGGATTTATAAAGAAAGATAATCGATATTATTTAGCTCCCGTATTTGATAACGGGTCTTGCCTTTATCCTAATATGGTAGATAAAGATGAAATTCAATTCATTTTGAATGATGAAGTCGAAATTGATAAAAGAGTGTACACTTTTCCAACTTCGCAAATAAAATTAAATGGAAAAAAGAGCTCTTATTTTGAAGTAATATCTTCTTTAGAATTTGAAGAAATAAATAAAGCATTATTAAAAATATATCCTCGCATCGATTTAACTAGAATATTTAATCTTATAGATGAAATAGATATAATCGATGAAATTAATAAGAAGTTTTATAAAACAATGATTAAAAATAGATACGAAAAAATAATTAAATATTCATATGATAAGTTAGTGAGTGAAAAGAAATGAATACATATTCTTCAAAAGGGTCTATTTGCCTTAACGGTCCATTTAATTTGACTTACCGAGTTTGTGACATTTTTTATTATTTAAATAGTGACGATTCTTTTAAATACATTTTTAAACCTACTTATTGTGTTATTGAATTGCTAGATTCGAAATATTTTCAAGGCATTCCTGGATTAAATTTAGAGTTTAAAAAAGATGAATACATTCGTGATAATCGATTGCCTACTTTCATTTCTGAAAGAGTGCCATCTAAAAATAGAGTTGATTACTTCGAACTTCTTCAAGAAGTAAATATGGAATACATGGATCCAATTGAATATTTAATAAAAACTAACAAGCAATATTCTGGCGATAAATTATTTGTGCTTTCTTATGAAGATAAAAAAACTATTGTGTTAGATGAAGATATTAGTAAGACGAATACCTCACTTATAAAAACCATTCTTCAAAATATTTGTTTAGGTAATGATATTGTCATCAATAATCAAAAAATTGATGATAGCAATCGCAAAATATTTCACGACATCTTTATTGATTTATATTTAAGATCGTACAATTTCAAAAAAGAACGTCAAAAAGAAGGCATCTTAACCGCTAAGGCAACTAATCGATATAAAGGCAGGAAGCCGATAGCGGTGGATGAGGTGAAATTCCGTGATGCTCTCTTACGAGTTGAAAAAAAGGAAATTACTTCTTCTAATGCCGCGCGTGAACTCGGCATTAGTATTGATAAATACTATCGTTTTAGAAAGAAATTGCAAAATTAAAGTTATAGATATAATTTTAATGTCAGCGACATTTATACGAGGGGTGGAAAATGAGCAAATTGTTGCTTAAATTATTTGTTAAAGATTATAAAAATGTACAAGATGAAAACGTTCGAAAGAAATATGGCTTAGTTGCTTCCTTTTTCGGGCTTATTACTAATTTCATCCTCTTCTCTTTTAAGATTGTTCTTGGCTTGATAATAAATATGTTTTCACTCATAAGCGATTCTTTAAATAACTTGAGCGATTTTGCAAACAACACCTTGAGCATTTTTGGAGTGAAATTAACTTTCAAGCCCGCTGATAAAGATCACCCATATGGCCATCAAAGAAGTGAATACATCATTTCCTTATTTATTGGAGTTATTATCTTCGCTTTAGGTGCAGTCCTTCTATACCAAGGAATTCTTGATTTAGTCGAATTTATCCAATCTATTCAAAATAGTGGTGAGCCTGTTAAAACTAATTTATCGTTAACCTACTTTATAGTCACATTAGTGGTCTTATCTCTTGCGATTTTACTTAAAGTTTGTCAAGCCTTCATTTATTTTTCGTATGGAAAAGCAATTTCCTCGATGCAATTAAAAGCATTAGGGAAGGATGCTTTAAATGACTGCATTTCAACGTCATTAATTATTGTCGGCTTAATCATTTCCTATCTTAGTGAATATAAAATTGATTGCTTCTTCTCCATCGTTGTTTCCCTTTTAGTCATTTATTCTTCCATAACCATCATTAAAGATGCTTCAAATATTCTTTTAGGAGAGAAGCCGAACAAAGAGATTGTGGATTCGCTTGTAAAATTAATCACTGCTAACTCAAATGTTTTAGGAGTTCATGATTTAGAAATTCATAGTTATGGCAAGGCTTTATATGCTGTCATTCATGTGGAAGTTGATGCAAAGAAAGATGTGATGATATCGCATGAAATGTGCGATGAACTCGAGAAAGATGTTTTAAATAAACTTAAAATTCATCTCACTATACATATGGATCCGATTCTTGTTGATGATCCTGACACCAATAAATATAAAGAGCTGGTAAAAGAATTTATCGATAAAGAAAATAAAGGCTATCACTTTCATGATTTTCGAATTCTTTCAGGTGAGAAAAGAATCAATCTTATTTTTGATTTGATCATACCTTCCAATATTGATTGCGAAGCTACCCGAAATAGTTTTAAGGATAATTTGCTTTTATTTATCAATGATCGCTATGGCAAAAAGGTTTATTTGATAATAAATTTTGATTCCGCGATTACGGATTTACTTTCTAACACCAATAAAAAAGGCGATGATTAATCGCCATAATATTTAATTTAGAAAAATTGTTCCAATTCTTTAGGTGATGATATCGAAGGAATTTTTTCTAATCCTAGAGCAATTTGCTCATTTCTATTGCGATAGCCATAACTTACCAAGAGGCAATCAACTCCGCTATTAAGGGCGGTTTGATAGTCGACTTCACTATCGCCGATATATACAATGTCTTCTTTATTTTGAACATTGAGCCTTCGTTGAATTTCTTCCACTGGCTCTTTTGATGGCTTCTTTTCTCTTATTCCGTTGTCACCGCAAACAGTGGCGAACAAATTAGGATAAAAGCGATTTATAAGTTCGATTGCAACCTCTTCAAGCTTATTGGTCGCACAGGCAAGAATGTATCCTTTCTTTTTTAAATAAGTTAAAGATTCTTTCATGCCGGAATAAGGTGAAGTTAAATCACTACTATGAAGCGAATAATATTTTTCAAAATCTGATAAAACAGTTTTATATGTTAATTCCTCTGCATTATCGGGAAGTGACCTTTTTATGAGCATTGCAACACCATTTCCGACTGCTTTACGAATTTGTTCATAGTCTCTACAAGGAAAATTGTGAAGTTTTAATGCATAGTTAGTCGCATCCATCAAATCGTTTAAAGTATTTAAAATAGTCCCATCCATATCGAAGATTATTAATTTTTTGCTTTTGAATTCATTTTTCATAAATTTGCTCTCCAATAATGCTATTAATAATAGCAATTCTATAGAAATTTGATAAGTCAAATGATGATAAAAATAATACTCTGGCTTATACTTGTGACATGAAAATTAAAATTTATTGCATTGGAAAGATTAAAGAAGTCTATCTCAAAGAAGGAATTTCTGAATATTTAAAACGCATTAAAGCCTATTCTGACATTGAGATAATTGAGGTTAGCGATTCCCCGATTAAAAATGAAAATAGTCTAATTGATATTGAAAAAGCTAAAAATGATGAAGGCAAAAGAGTGCTCAAATTATTAGATAGTAACGATTACTTAATTGCTCTTGATTTGAATAAAAAAGAGTTGGATTCTGTTTCATTTTCTAGGTATATGCTGGATAAATTAAGAGAAAATGGCAGCAGAATTTCCTTTGTAATAGGTGGAAGTTATGGCTTAAGTGATGAACTTAAAAATAGAGCAAATGATTCGTTGTCGTTATCGAAAATGACTTTCCTTCATCAAATGAGTCGGCTAATCCTCCTTGAGCAAATTTATCGCGCATTTAAAATAAGTAAGAATGAAACTTATCATAAATAGTTTTATAATTGTTTTATGAAATTTTTAGATAAACTAAACCAAAGCGATTCTCTATTGAGTTTTTTAATTTTAGAGATGATTGCAATCGTCTCATTTGCACTAGGTGGCAACTTCATTATTTTCTATGCAATCGGCATCATCGTAGGTCTTTTCTCGGTGCTTGTTGCTTGCACACGATTTTCTAAAAACGAACTACCTTCTCTATTAATTTTTTTAGGAATCATGTTTGTTTTATCCATCTTAGTTTCTTTTGGCAATTTATTTCGCGACTACTACGGGGCGTTTAACATTATTACTCTTCTAGCGATTAATGCTTTCTTGTTTAACGGCGTTGCAGCGAGACGAATTAAAGATTTTAAAAGTGAAACGCTTCTATTAACTATCGGCTTTGCTATAGCAATTATGGTGATAATATCGATGGTTTTTACTTGGAGTCAATATGGCTTATTTTATGCGCTTAGATATAAAGGATTGCGATATTTTTACTACGGAGTTACTTATGATATTTCTGTTGAAGGTTATTGGCTCAATGGATTTAACTTTAAAGAAACTTTCTTAAGTTATTCTAGTATTTATGCAACTCTATTAACTTGCTATTTATTTGGACTCTTTTTCATCAGCCCTAAAAAGGAAGAAAGCAAGCGAACATTTTATCTTTTCTTAGCCATTGGCTTAATTGGCTTAATTTATCTAATAAGCATTCCATATTTAAAAGCCTTCTTATTTTTAATCCCTGCTTTATTAGTTACACTTTATTACAAATTTTTATACGCGAATAAGACAGTTGGAAAAGTCATAAAATATGCACTTATTAGCATTGCCTTTTTAGCATTTATCTTCTTCATTATAATGGTAATTATTGCGATGAATACTTCATTATATGAATCTGTTAAAGCCAATGCTTTCTTAAATCGCTTCTTCATTTCTAATCGAATTGTTAATGGAACTTTTGAGGTTTTATCTACACTTCTTAATGGCAATTATCTTTTTGGTTTAACTCCAAGTTGGGATACAGAGATTGCGGTTAATACCAATACCAAGATGTTTGAAATTGAGCTCATGAAAGAAGGCGGATTTTTCGCTCTTATTCTCATAGTTGCATTCGTCGTTATTGCTGCTTTCCTCATCGCTAAATACTTAAGAGTGTCTAAAGACAAAGATTATTCAAAGATCATCTTAGTTTCTTTGCTCATATCTTTCTTCTTTTATATGTCATTTGATTACGCCTCCTTCCCGTTCTCACATGAAAGCGAAATAAGAGATGGTCTTCTTTGGGATTTGTCGCGATACAATTCTTTCTTTAGAAGCCCTCTTCCATTAGTAATGCTATTTTTAGTTGGATACATCTACACTCCGTTGTTCTTAAAAGACGATGAAAAATATGGCAAAAAAGTTGTTGCTTCCACCAGCGAAAAAGAAGAAGACAAGAAATACGAAGATGACTACTCTTTCGAGGAGATTACTACCGATGAATAAAAAGAAAATATTATTAGTTTGCTCTTTCTCTTTATTGCTTGCTGGCTGTGCGAAAAGCAAAGAATTATACAAACCTACCGATTATAACGATCCTGATTTTGATGCTAACTATTACACTGAGCAAAATAATGTAGACACTGTAAAAGTTATAAGCGAAGCCACCTTTACTGCTGATTCGGATAAAGTTTATCTTTCTAATCCTGGCGTAAACGGAAAACTCGATGGACTAAAAAATGATGATCAATACATCAATGTTAACGGTGAGAAAAAACTTTTAGATTGGACTTACGACACACCAATTATTGATATCTCAACTGGTTATGGACCGACGAAATGTTTAAGCGAAATAGACAAATCCTTTGCTAATGGATATCTCTCTAAACTTTATGATGGAAGAGTCCGTTGCGACGGCTATTACCAGCTTTCTCGTGTTCAATTAACGGAGTCTGGATATTCGACATTTTTCCCAAAAGAGTTGGTTTCTGCCAAGTATTTTGGTATGTCAATGTTTAATAAAACGACCGCAAATGCGAATAAAGCATATGCTGGTTCATACATTAACATGGATTTAGAAATCTCATTTTATCAGCACACTTCTACAAGCAACGAATACAATAAATATGTTGTGAAGATTAATTCTCTTGATGTCCCAATTAACACCGGCGGAAGTGCTTCGCTTATGCTTTTCTATTTTGAGGACATACTTGGAAAAGATTATTTAAATAAACTTAAAGGCGTGACCGCGATGTCATTTAGCTATAAAAAGAATTCGATTTTAGCAAAAGATGATTCAGCAAAAGCGCAGCTAGAAAAAGATTTAGAACAATTTGGCGATCCAAGTGCGAACAAAGATGAAAAAGCGACTACTCATGTGGCGTTAATGCTTTATGAAGTACTTCTTCCAGATTCTAGTTGGCAATAATTATTTTTGATAAGCTGATATATCTAGCCATTTCCCCATTTCAAAATCGCATTTATCATCATCTAAAATGAGTGTCCCTTTCGCGGGCGTAAAAGTCATTTCCGAGAAATATATTTTTGTGTCAATGTTGTATAAATCCACTCTTACGAATGGGAAGTTTTGAGCTAGTGTTTCCGCAAGTGTGACCATTTCATCGAAATTTTCTGGTTTCTTTAGTTCGTAGTCAGTCTTCTCCCAACCATTAAATTGACTCCCATCAAATGGTGTCCAATCGATGTAATAATTGTTGTAACGGATATCCTTTTTTCTGCCACTTACAACATATAAAGATTTTGCTTTTCCATTAAAGACATGAATTTTATATTCTAAAGGAAGCGCATCTAATTCTCCGATATATTTTTCGATGATAATTCGTGGTTTTATCGAAGAATAATGCCTTTCAAGAGTCTTATTTCCGTAATTGGTTTTTAGCCATTTTTTAAATTGCTTACGCGAGGCTTCTTTATCGAATTTAGTTTTATCAAGCACTATTTGATTGAAAGCACAGGCATGCGTGCACTTTAAGACAAATTGATTTGGGAGTTTAGAAAAATCGATATTATCAAAGTTATCGTAGACTCCATAAATTGGAATAAGATATTTTTCTAGTCCTAAATCTTTTATATAATCTCGGACACCATCTCGCGATGCACATTTGCTGACTAACGGCATCTTTGGATATACAAAAAGTCGAAGATATTGAAGTTTTTCGGTATATCTTACTGGATTTTTTAAATTGAGTTTATGATGAGTTATGTATTTATATTGAAGCTTAACATAACCAATAGGTGATACTTTCTTAATTATTCCTCTTAAAGGAACAGCAATACAGCGCTTTAATTTATTTTCTTTTAAATTAGGATTTAGCATAAAAAAATTATAGTTTCACAATCTAAACACTTCAATATCTCTAAATAGAGAAAGAAGACTTATACTGCTTAATCAGTTGAAAGAAATTAACATTCATCCATATAATATGAGCATATGAAAAAAGCATTTAAAACATGGCATGTCTATCTAATTGCTCTTGGCCTACTTGGCGTTGTTACTATTGTTGCCCTTGTCCCATATTTTGCTATTAACGATAGTTCATTTTGGCCTCGACAATATATCAGTTATGTTTACCTTTTTTCGGGCGTTGTTATATTTGGCATTGGTTTCATCGTCCAGGATTTATATCGCGGACGAATTAGACAAAAAACTAAAAATTGGAACAATCCTTTAGAAGAGAATTATTTAGTAGTTGCTTGGAAAATCTTTTCTCCAGCTTTTATATCGGGAATACTTTCGATATTAACTGGATTAATAAGTTATATTTTCCTTCGATAGAATCTAATTAAATTTGAAAATTTAAATAGTATTTTTCTCAAATTTTAAGAAATTTAGAACAAGAGAAAAGTCCTATTTCAATACTCTTTTTTAAAATAGTGATTTTTCGCTTTATATTTTTAAAAAACTTATACAGTGTAAGATTATCAAAATTTATTTATTTTTCATTTCAATTACATTGATTATAATTAACACAACTCAAAGGAAAATTGAGCGCATCGCTTGAAACTTAAATGTTGTCGAAGCGTGTTTTAAATGGAGGCTGTTAAATTATGCTAAATGTTAAAAAAAGAGATGGAAAATTAGAAGAATTTAATATTAAAAAAATCGAAAACGCGATTGAAAAAGCCTTCATGGCAGAACACAAATTTTTTAATGACGACATCATCGAGATGCTCGCTTTGCGTACGAGCGCGGAATTCAACAAGAATGTTAAGAATGAAGTTATTGACATCGAAGACATTCAAGATGCGGTGGAAATTGTTTTGATTCAAGCTGGTTATATCGATGTAGCTAAAAGCTATATGATTTATCGAAAACAGCACGAGAATCTTCGTCAAATCAAAAGCACGAATATCGATTATAAAAACATCATCAACAACTATTTAAAAGTTAACGATTGGCGAGTAAAAGAAAATTCTACAGTTACTTATTCAGTCGGTGGACTTATCCTTTCTAATAGCGGAGCTGTTACCGCCAACTACTGGTTAAGTGAAATTTATGACCAAGAAATCGCTAACGCTCACCGAAATGCCGATATTCATATTCACGATCTTTCGATGCTTACTGGCTACTGCGCTGGTTGGTCGCTTAAGCAACTCATCAAAGAAGGATTAGGTGGAGTTCCTGGCAAGATTACTTCTTCTCCAGCTAATCACTTGAGCACTTTATGCAATCAAATGGTCAACTTTTTAGGCATCATGCAAAACGAATGGGCCGGCGCACAAGCTTTCTCATCTTTTGATACTTACTTAGCCCCATTTGTGAAAATTGACAACTTATCCTATAAAGAAGTCAAACAATGCATTCAATCATTTGTTTATGGAGTTAATACTCCATCAAGATGGGGGACGCAAGCACCATTTACAAACATCACACTCGATTGGACTGTGCCTAACGATATGGCGGAGCTAAACTGCATTGTCGGAGGCAAAGAAGTCGATTTTAAATACAAAGATTGTGTCGATGAAATGGCTTTAATTAATAAAGCCTTTATCGAAGTAATGATTGAAGGAGACGCCAACGGAAGAGGTTTTCAATATCCAATTCCAACCTATTCAATCACTAAAACTTTTGATTGGTCAGAGACCGAAAATAACAAATTATTGTTCACGATGACCGCTAAGTATGGAACGCCATATTTTTCTAACTACATTAATTCTGATATGGAACCAAGCGATGTTAGAAGCATGTGCTGCAGACTCAGGCTTGATCTAAGAGAACTCAGAAAGAAATCTGGTGGTTTCTTTGGAAGCGGTGAATCAACTGGTTCTATTGGTGTTGTCACCATCAATATGCCTCGCATCGCCTATTTAGCACTTGATGAAGCTGATTTCTATGCTCGACTCGATAAAATCATGGACATTTCCGCCCGTTCACTGAAGGTGAAAAGAAATACTATTAGCACTCTTCTAGAAGCGGGATTATATCCATACACCAAAAGATATTTAGGGACATTTAATAACCACTTCTCCACAATTGGCTTAGTTGGCATGAATGAAGCATGCTTAAATGCTCGTTGGATTAAGAAAAATCTTTCACATCCAGAAGCGATTGAATTTACTAAAAATGTTTTGAATCATATGCGTGAAAGATTGTCTGATTATCAAGAACTTTATGGCGATTTATACAACCTTGAAGCGACACCAGCTGAATCAACAGCCTTCCGTTTAGCAAAGCATGATAAAGAAAAATATCCAAATATCATCACCGCTTCTAAAGAAGGTCACACACCTTATTACACCAATTCATCGCATCTTCCAGTCAACTATACCGATGATATTTTCAAAGCTTTAGATATTCAAGATGGGCTTCAAACTTTATACACTTCTGGAACAGTGTTCCATTGCTTCCTCGGCCAAAAGCTTCCATCTTATAAATCTTGCATGAACTTGGTTAGAAAAATTGCTGAAAATTATCATATTCCTTACTACACCATGTCGCCTACTTATTCAGTGTGCAAGAATCACGGTTACTTAGATGGTGAACAATTCACTTGCCCAAAATGTCATGAAAAAACCGAAGTTTATAGCCGTATTACTGGTTATTATCGACCAATCCAAAACTGGAACGACGGAAAGACTGAAGAATATAAAAATCGTAAAGAATATGATTTGAAAAATTCGAACACTCCAATTGTTGCGGGCAAAGAATGTGAAGAGGAGAAAGCACCAGTCAAGAAAGTAATTAGCGAGAACTTATTGTTCGGCACCAAGACTTGCCCTAATTGTCATATGGCAAAGATGCTTCTTGATAAAGCTCATATTCCATACCGCTTTATCGACGCCGAAGAAAATGTAGAAGATACTAAATATTTTGAAATCAAAAAGGTTCCAACTTTATTAGTTGCATCAGATTCTGGAATTCAAACATTTGAAAATGCTTCAAATATCAAAGGCTATATCGAATCTTTAAAAACCTTAAATTAATATGATTTACGACACTATTATTGTCGGAGGTGGACCTTCTGGCTTATCCTCTGCTCTTTATCTACTTAGGAATAACAAATCTGTTTTGTTACTTGAAAAAGAAAATGTTGGAGGGCAAATTGCCAACTCTCCGAAAGTTGAAAATTTTCCATCTATTAAGCAAATTTCTGGTTTAGAATTTAGCAATAATTTATTCGAACAAGTCTTATCTTTAGGCCTTGAATTTGAACTTGAAGAAGTTTTAGAAATCAAAAAAGAAAACGATGTATTTATTGTTAAAACTAATTACCATTCTTATCAAGGTAAAACAGTTGTTTTAGCTAATGGAGTTTCTCATCGCTTGATGAATTTAGCTAATGAAGAGAAATTCATTGGCAACGGCATTTCTTTCTGCGCTCTTTGTGATGGACCGATGTTAAAAGATAAAGAAGCACACCTTATTGGCGATGCAAATACCGCTCTTCAATATGCACTTTTATTAACTGATTATTGCTCTAAAGTTCATGTTTATACTCTCTTTGACCATTTCTTCGCTGATCAAATTTTAGTTGATAAGCTAAAAGCTAATCCAAAAATCGATTACCAGCACAACCTAAATTTAGTTGAATATCTTGGCGATAAAAAGTTGGAAGGATTAGTCTTTGAAAACACTAAGACCCATGAAAAGATAAAAGTTGATGCTGATAATGTCTTTATTTGCATTGGCCAGATTCCTCATAATGATAAATTTTCGGATTTATTAGATTTAGAAAAAGGTTATGCTTTAGTTGATGAAAAGATGATGAGCAAAACTCCAGGTTTATTTGTGGTGGGCGATTCGCGAAAAAAAGATGTTCGTCAGCTCGTTACCGCTTGTAGCGACGGCGCAACTGCCTCAATTGCTATCTTAAAATATTTAGGTTAATAACCTCTTAATTCTACAAAAGGAATACTCTTTCTTAAAATATTAGCAAATTCATTTGCTTCATCTTCACTTATTTCGTGAAGATTTTTATTTAATATACCATCGCGATAGACATATTTTTGTAGATAAAATCTCTTCGAACCTTTAAGTTCTTTAGCTATATCTTCAATGTCTTGAATAGAGACATATTCTTTGACTAAAGTTGTTCTAAATTCATAATCAACATCGCTTTCTTGAAGAAGTTTTATTGATTGCTTAATTTTTGCGATATCTACTTTGGAGTTTGCGGCTAAATCATAATTTTTAAAAGATGATTTGATATCCATTGCCACATAATCTAAAAGATTATCTTTTAATAAAGAAATCAAAACATCAGGATTAGAACCATTTGTGTCTAATTTAATTTTATAGCCTAATTCTTTTACTGCTTTAATCCGATCTTTCAGCTCTTTCATTAAAGTTGGTTCTCCTCCAGAGAAAGTGACCGCGTCCACGAGCGATTTTCTAGATTTTAAATAATCGTAGATTTCATCAAAAGGAATGAATTGCTTTGAATCTACAATGGTGGTTTTGTTGTGACAATATGGACAAGCAAAATTACAACCAGGTGAAAATAAGACGATAGAAATTAGGCCATCGTAGTCAAGAAGTGAGAACTTATCAATTCCAACAAAATCCATCTTTTTAGCTTGTGCTTTTTTTGAATATTTTCTTTCTATTTGAAAGTTTATAAATATTATATATTTATTGAAATTTCATTGCTATAATTTTGATATGACTGTTAAAGAATATGTAAAAGAAAGAAAATTGTCTTTAAAAGATGATTTTTCAAAACTCAAAAAACCGGTAAAATTTGTCATCGTTCAAATGAATAATGATGAAGCGAGCAATATTTACATTAAAGGCAAACTCAAAGACGCAAATGAGCTTGGAGTTAATGCTGTTTTGCATCATCTTGATAGCAATTTATCGATGGAACATCTCAGCAATGAAATTGAAAAACTGAATGAGGATAAAACAGTAACTGGTTTTATAGTCCAAATGCCTCTTCCTAAGCAAATTGATGAAGAGAGGGTTAAACAATTAGTGAATTATAAAAAAGATGTCGATGGGTTCAATCCTTTGTCTTCACTTAACCCATGCACTCCTCAAGGGATTATGAATTATCTTGATCATGAACATGTTCAAATATTAGGGAAAAATGCTGTGGTCATTGGAAGAAGTAATATTGTAGGCAAGCCGATGGCTAAAATGCTTTTGGCTAGAAGTGCAAATGTGACAGTCTTGCATTCCAAAACAAAATTTGAAGATATGCATCGTTATATAAAATATGCGGATATCATCGTCGTTGCTGTTGGTAAAAAGCATCTATTGGATAATCGCTTTGAATATAAAAAAGATGCGGTGGTTATCGATGTTGGAATAAATCGCGATAGTGAAGGTCTTCATGGCGACGCTATTAATAATTTGCCAGTTGCCTTACAAACACCGGTGCCGGGAGGAGTTGGCTTATTGACTCGCTTAGCACTATATGAAAATTTATACAAGATAGCGAAGGAAAACGAAGATGGAATTTAAAATTGAAAACACGCAAGTATATGGCCTTGATAAGGCTTATAAAGCTAGCGGTAACCCGATGAGAACGCTTATCGATAATGGCGAAGTTAATGAAAAAGATAAGATAAGAGCTCAAAAATTAGGCTCATGTCGAAACGGATTAGGACACGATAATTTCCTTAAAGGAATTATTGTCCAGTTAGACTTAACAGCTCCTTTGTATTTTTGGAAGCAAGCCCAACGATATCATTGGTTTGATTTCATCTCTTCGCAATCGACAATGCATTGCTTATTAAAATTTGATGTTGAAAGTCAATGCGTAAGCGATACTAATAAAGAAATCCTCGCGATTATGAAGCGTCTAATTTCTGAATACAATTCTTTGGATGAAAAAGATCCAAATCGTGTCAATAAGTGGCGAGAGTTAGTAGCGTCTTTGCCTTGTGGTTTCTGCTTAGGTGCAAGCATGACTACGAATTATCAACAATTAAAGACGATGTATATTCAACGAAAGCATCACAAATTAAAAGAATGGCATATTTTCTGCGCGTGGTGCGAAACTTTACCAGATTTTCTAGAACTTACAAACGCGAATAATTTATAAATTAACGATGGCGATGGATAAATGACATTGTTAATTTTTCGCGTGTAACAACAAGAAGAGTTAAATAGATTATAACTACTGAAATAAAAACCCCAAATATTTCGATTATATAGGCATAGTCGATATACATATGGTATGTTAATTCAAAAATTAATTTGCTTCCAAAGTAGGATGCTATGCCTAGGACAATCCCAATTAATAGAATTTTTAGATTATTCAAATTGAAAATCATTTTCTTTGAATCTTGATAGGTGAGAATAATTAAAACAATTAAGCAAATTGCATCAACAATTGAGGTGGCTAAAGCCACTCCAAAAGCTGGTGTTTCTTTAAATATTGTCAAAGCAAAAAGAAGCGATAAAAGGATATTAGCAACTGCTCCAGCGATCATCACGAAAAGATAATATTTTTCTTTCTTTTTTTGAACCAATATTTGGGTGTAAATAATGTTGGATAAAGAAAAGGTGAGCATCAACGGACAAAGAGCGATCAAAACTTTGCTAGCCTCTTTATAGCCATTTCCTCCACTTATTAAATAAGTAATAGGATTAGCAAGTGTTGACATCATCGCAATAAAAGGGACGACTATCATAAAGCAGATATTCGCTGAATATTTATTTAAATTTTCATAATTCTTTTCGTCGTTTTTCGCTAAATAATAAGCCGCTCGAGGCATGAAAACGCTAGATAAAGCAATGATAATTCCGATGATTATATCGACACCTTTCATACCAACTGAATATGAACCGACTGAGGCTTTGCTGTCATCGATTAAACCTAAAATGAAGGTGTCAGTTTTGTTGTATATTGCGCAGGCAACGGAGATAAAAAATAAAATTTTTAAAATTGGAAAATATTGTTTGAAATTATAAGGGCCTGTTTTCTTAAATTTAACTAGATGCGGTAAATAAAAAAGATTTGAGACAACTGTTAATAGAGTCGTCAATGTAGTAATGAAGGTATATAAAGGCAACCATTCTTTATATTTCACAGCGCTGAAAATAATGATATCGACAATGCCTAAAATAATGATTGAACGAACTGCTAAATAGGTATGTTTTTCTAAAGCGGTAAACACCCATTCGAAGGCAAAGACACTGGCTAAAAAATTAAGTGAAATTATAAAAATAATCGATTGATTGTCGCCTTCGTGTAGAGTCGGAATTGTTAAGACTAAAACTGTCATTAAAATAAATGAAATCAAAGTCATAATCGCCTGAAGAATGAAAAATTCTTGAATTTTCATCGAAAGTTTTTCAGGATCGTCTTTTACTTTTGTGCATTCTCTAACAGCAATATTTGGAATAGATATTTTGGATAAAATGATGAAATAGTAGACAAATGATGTTGCCCAAGAAAATGTTCCTAAGGCTGAATCTCCTAAAATACGGCAAACAAACGGGAAGGTGATAAATGAAAGAAGTGTCATGGCGACTGTTCGAATCAAATTGACAATTACGTTCGCGTGAATGCTATTTTTCATGCACTTTTAAGTATAAACAAATAGCAGTAAAAGTTAAGAAACTTTATTAAAGATTTCTTAATGTGTTAAATAAAAAAGTCATGTCCAAATTTTAGGAAATAAAAAATTCACGTCCAAATTTTTTTAAAATAGTTATATCCAATTCCTGCCGTAGAAAGGAGGCCATATGGCAAATTATGTTAGATATGATCAGTTAATGATCGAATCAATCGGCAATGGATTATCAACTTGTAAATCCGCAAGTGAATTGGCAAATAACTTAAAAGTAGATGTTTCAGGATTGATAAAGCATATTAAAAAATACAGACAAATCAAGCAAACATCCGCTCAAAACAAATGTGGAAGAAAAGTAAATTGTGAAATTACATCATTATGCAAAAGATGCCCTGCGAACGATTATCGTAAAGAGCCAAAGCATTGCTCTCATTGTAGTAAGAACAATTGCAATCAATCTTGCTCTTTGTTTACGCTTATTCCTCAATGCGATAGGCTTAAAAAGTTTCCATATGTTTGTAATGGATGCGATAACCGTAATTACTGCTATTTAAATCGCTTTGTTTATGACCCTGTTGATGTATGGAAAAGCATGATCAATAAAAGAAGCAAATCGCGAAAAGGAAGTCATGCTAGTGAGATGGAATTTAAAAGGTTAGGAGATCTTTTAATTCCTCTTATAAAAGATAAACATCAGTCTTTGCCACAGATATTCTTAACTCATAAAGAGGAAATAAGATGGAGCTATCCAACTATTCTTAGTTTCATTGATAAAGGGTTAATTGCTGGATTGAAGAATATCGATTTAACTAAAAGAGTTCGATATCCAATTCACTACAAGAAAAACGATAATGAGCCGACAAACGCAGCATTTCTTACAAATAGAACATATGATGATTTCGTCGCTTTTATAAGCGATAACCAATTTATGGATGTTGTTGAAATGGATACGGTATTATCGTGTAAAGGCGTGAGCACTTGTTTATTGACTTTATTGTTTAGAAAATCCAATTTTATGCTCGCATTCTTGCTCAAAGAAAAAACTGCGAAAGAAGTAGCTAAAGTATTTGAATGGATAAAGAAACAATTAGGCATCGAACTTTATAAGAAAACATTCGCTGTTGTCCTTACCGATAATGGAAGTGAATTCGCTGATCCATATAGCATTGAATACGATTATGAAAATGGCGAAAAGATATGTAACCTATTCTATTGTGACCCCGGTAAATCTGGTCAAAAAGGCAAAATCGAGAAGAATCATGTTGAATTAAGGAAAATATTTCCAAAAGGATGCGACTTTTCACATTTTAGTCAAACGCAAATAAATGTTGCTTTATCAAATGTAAATTCTGAACCAAGGGCAATACTAAATAGAAATTGTCCCGGAGTAATAGCAAAAGTGTTCTTAGACGAAAAAATACTCGGGTTGAACGAGTATCAATTCGTGGATCCAGATAAGGTGATTCTGCATCCATCACTTTTTAGAAAATAATCACCAAAAGGCAGGAATTGGACTAAATCTGAAATTTGGAGATAAAAATTTTATGAACCCTCCAAATTTGTTTTAAGCATGCCCTTTGATAAGATTATTTTAGCTACTTGGAAACTTAAATGCTATAAAAATTAGATTATTTAAACGTTATTAAAAAAGCCATTTCCAATTTGCTGCTTTTTTGGAGATGACTTTCTTAAGACAATATGATGTGACCCTCACTAATTCGCAAATCTCGTGAATTCGTGTAAAGTTATTGTTGCTAACTGAAACCTACATTTAGCACATTACGACAATAGGAGGATCACAATGAAAAGTTTAGTTTACGTCGGGATGGATGTCCATAAGGA
>CAVDXG010000006.1:0-56478 GCA_963612925.1 Coriobacteriaceae bacterium
TTATATACCTAAATTTCTAAATTTCAGTGATATATATATAAATCCACGCTTTAATATATAAAAGTATTGTCTTTTTTTAGCATTGAAAGCGTTTTCTAAAAAAACTAAATTTTCAAAAAAGGAGATGCTTTCAAATGGAAAAATCTAGAAAAATAATCTTTGGTACATTACTAACAACCGCAGTTGCAATAACTGCAATTGCACTTTCTACAATAAATATGACAAATCAAAAGGTAATAAATGCTAGAAGTCTAGACCATGTATGCTCAGGCAATCATTACACTGGAAAATGTTGGGATGATTTTAATGGTTCTAAGGCTAAAGGCCTCAATGGATATTATGAATATTGGCACTGTTGCACATGCGATGCTCACTATTTTAGAACTAAAGATATCGAAAACTATAACCCGATCAATTGGACAGATAATGGAGAGGTAAATCAATACGCACCTAAAAATTCAAGTGACGAAAATTATTATACAGATGATCGCGTTCGCTTTGGAGGTGGGCATAACGATGAAGATTTACAACTTCATTTCGTGAACAAGCTTGATAGCGGTAAATCAATTACAGTTGACGGGGAACGTGACTCTTATTACGACACCGCTGAAAAATATTCATTTAGTACAAAATATTCGGAAGACAAAGGAACAGATGTTACAGCAACGATTGAGACGCTTTGGCAAAATACGACTCTCTACATTTATATGGAAGTAAATGATTCAACAAAATGTACAAGAGATTTTACAACTCCAAGTGCTTGGTCATACGATAACAACGATTGCGTAGAACTTAGAATTGATACCCTTCATAGCGAAAAATTAGCGAAAGACGACTGGGATGGTAAAATGGGTGCAAATTACCGCAAAGATTTTTATGAAAACGGTCTTGCTTGCGAAGGCATATTCCAAGTCGCGGCCGGATATTCATTAAGCGAAAGATATAATAATCAATATGGTTGCGTATTTTCTGATTTCGGCTGGATGTCGAATAAGTGCCACTCGGAAGCTGATAATACAACGCAAATAAAATCAAAATATTTAAGTGATAGCAAATACAGCGTTGAATATGCAATTGATTTTATAAATAATTATAATAAGACTAGCGATGTTAACCCATTTGGCGAAATTGGTTTAGCAATAAAAATCTTTGACCAGCAAAAGAATGACGATGGCACATTTAGCAGAAAAGGAATCATTAATTTCGAGCAAATTGGCGATGCTTCCGATTATCCTCGCAACTTTTCAAACTTCCGTTTAGTAGGCTGGGGCGAATAAGTTAAAAACTAACTAATAATAAAAACATCCTAACTCCAATAAGATGATCATAGAGAAATGGATGTTTTTTATAACTAATCAATTACAACTAATTCAGTATCAGTAAGTTTTGCAAACAGTTTAATATCTTCTTTAGTTAATGATGTAGATACAACTGCGTGATGTGCACCACCAGCATATATCCAACGTTCTGCTCCATCACTAAATGAAGGCAAAATCTTCCACATAACGCGGGCAACAGGGAGTTTAGGCATCGGCTTTTTTTGCTCAATTAGTTCGATATCAGCAACGATAAGTCTAAAATGCGTTCCTAAATCGATCATCGAAACTGCGATTCCTTTTCCAGAAATGCCATCAAAGACAAGTCTGGCCGGGTCTTCTTTTCCTCCAATACCTAAGGGATGAACTTCAATCAATGGTTTGTTTTTAGCAAACGCCGGAGAGACTTCAAGCATATGAGAGGCAAGTTCAACTTCTTCTCCTAGAGTTAAATCATAAGTGTAATCTTCTAAAAATGCTGTAGCACCTTTACGATATTTAGCCATCTCGCATAAAGTGGCCATCAAAGCTGAAGTTTTATAATCCCCTTCTGGTCCGAAACCAACGCCTTCTGCCATAATATTTTGAACAGACAAGCCGGGAATTTGCTTCATATTATATAAATCTTGGAACGTATCAGTAAAAGCTCCAACATTTTCTGTTTTTAAAAACTTATGTAAAGCAACATCATATTTAGCTTGTTCTTTTACAGCATTTAAATTAGATGTGTTCATCAAATATTTTTGATTGTATTCATTTAACTTTTCTTGGACTTCTTTATCTGTTACATCATTGATTAAATTAACTAAATCACCAACAGCGTAATAGTTTACATTCCAACCATAACGGATTTCACTTTCGACTCTATCACCATCAGTAACTGCTACATCGCGCATATTATTGCCAAACATTGCAACGCGTAGTTCATGAGAAAACGCTATCGCTCTAGCATTATCAGCAAACATCTGAATATTTTTAATTACATTTTCATCTTTATAATAGCCAGCAATAACATGTCGACGAATATTTAGCCTTGTGCAAATAAAACCAAATTCCCGATCTCCGTGCGCGGATTGATTTAAATTCATAAAATCCATATCAATGCTTTCATATGGAAGTTTTCTATTATATTGAGTGTGCAAATGTAAAAGAGGCTTGCTTAATTTTTGAAGTCCTTTGATCCACATTTTCGCCGGTGAAAAAGTATGCATCCAAGCAATAACGCCAACACAATCTTCATCAACTGTTGCTTTAGATAAAATATCTTCAGCTTTTTTAGAAGTATCAACAGTCGGTTGCACGATTACATCCACTCCGACAAGCTTATCTTTTAAGAAAGTCGTCATATCAGCAGCATCTTTACTGACTTGCTTTAGAACTTCCTCACCATATAAATCTTGGCTACCAACAACAAAATATAATGCTTTCATTTTATTTATGCTCCTTCTGCCCATAATAGGCATTTTTTCCATGTTTTCTAAAATAATGTTTATCTAGAAGATATTTATCGACCTTTTCAATGTTGTTATTAAGTGTTTCGCTCAGATAGGCCATCTTAGACACTTCTTCTAAGATAATAGCGGTTTCAACTGCATTCTCAACGCTGCTTCCCCAAGTAAATGGCCCGTGGTTTTTAACTAAAACAGCAGGAATAGCTTCATAGTCTTTATCTTGAAAAGTTTCAACAATAACTTTACCGGTATTAAGTTCATAGCCATTATCAATTTCTTCTTTGCTTAACTTCCTTGTACAAGGTACATCTCCATAGAAAGAATCCGCGTGGGTTGTTCCATATGCTTTTAATTCTTTCCCAGCCTGAGCAAAACTAACTGCGAAAGTTGAATGAGTGTGAACGACTCCTTTAATATGAGGAAAAGCTTTATAAAGCTCTAGATGAGTTAATAAATCGGATGATGGTTTTAATTGACCTTCAACAACATTACCATCCAAATCAGTGACCACCATATCTTCTTCTTTCATTAATTCATAAGGCACACCGCTAGGCTTAATAACCACCAAGCCTTTATCACGGTCAATTGCACTTACATTGCCCCATGTAAGAATAATTAATCCGCTTTCTTTTAAGCGCATATTTTCTTTATATACACGCTTTTTTAATTCTTCTAACATTAAAATTCCTCCGACAAAATACATTCAATTTTTAAAGCTTTTTTAAATCTATTTTTGTATGCGTTGATGCCTTTTGCTAATTGCTTATCAGGCAGTTCAACAATTATTTTATTGTCCTTAAATATAACTTTATCTAAATAATCTTCTAGGGACATATTAACATTGATTAAAGCAGCAAGAACAGCGATGCCATAAGCTCCACCTTCGCTAGCTAATTCATTCATAGTAACTTTTGAATTTAATCCAGAAGCTAAATATTTTTGAGCGACTCCCTTAGTTTTAAGTAATCCTCCATGAGCAGCTATTTCATCAACTTTAACTCCTTCTTTTAATAGAATGTCATAGCCGATAAGAAGGCTCATAAAAGATGAATATATAAGTGAGCGCATAACATTTGCTAAATTGAATTTAGAATCAGCTTCTTTAAACATTAAAGGGTGTCCTTTTGAGACTTTTGTCAAGGATTCTCCTGAAAGATAATTAAAAGAAATTATATTTGAGGCATTATCTTCTCCATCTAAAGATTTCTTAAATAAAGTTGTAATTAGATCGTTTCTATCAACATCAGTATCAAAAGTCTTTAATAATTCATCAGCAAGGCTCATACAAGCGTTGATTTCAGATGTGCAATTATTTGCGTGAACCATTGCAACCAAATCGCCTAATGGGGTGGCTACTAAATCAATTTCTGGATAAACCTTCTTTAATTTTTTATCTAATACAACCTCTAAAAATATCGAGGTGCCTGTTGAAATAATACCTGTATTTTTCTTGATAGAATTTGTAGCTACCATTCCGGTCTCGGCATCACCTTCTGGAGGGCAAAGTTTGATGCCTTCTTTAAATTCACCCGTTGGATCAAGAAGAAGAGCTCCTTCTTTTGTTAAAATGCCAGCTTCCTCCCCTGCAAGAAGGACTTTAGGTAGAACATCTTCTAAATTGAATTTGTAATTATTATCCTTAATAATCTTATTAAAGGATTTTAAACATAACTCATCATAGTTTTTCGTTATCTCATCAAGAGGAAACATTCCACTCGCTTCGCCAACACCGATAACTTTTTGACGAGTTAGTAAATAATGAACATATCCCTCTAAAGTTGTCATGAAAGATATATTTTTAACATGTTTTTCATTATTTAAAATTGCTTGGTATAAATGAGCAATCGACCAGCGAGCTGGAATATGGTAGTTGAATAATTTAGTAAGTTTAGAAGCGGCTTTTTCAGCATTAACATTTCGCCAAGTTCTAAAAGGCGTTAGTAAATTATCATGATTATCAAAAACAAGATATCCATGCATCATCGCCGAGATACCTAGCGAACCAGTTGTATATAAAATTTCGTTATATGTGTTCTTATAATCATCCTTTAAAGATTTAAATGTAGCTTGCAAGCCTTCTTTAATAGCGTCTAAAGAATATGTCCAATAACCATTTTCAAACTGATTCTCCCATTGATAAGTTCCTTTAGCTAAAACCTTTCCGTCTAAATCGATTAAAACAGCCTTAATTCTTGTAGAGCCAAATTCAATACCAATTGCGGTTTTATTTAAATCCATAGTCTTCACCTCATTTTAAAAATAGCGAACCATTATCTTCATAAATTTCATGAATAATTGCTCTTTCAAATAAATGATTGTTGTTGTTATTGTGGCAAATCAAATAAGTCTTTTCTTTAAAAGAAAATATCATGCCATGTCCACATTCGTTACTGAATAATGGTTTATCTTCTATAATCCATTTACCTAAAATACCATCTTTACTTTTTGCATAGCCAATTGCGTAGCCATTTTTAGAATAAGAAGAAATAAGTAAATACAAATTATTCTTTCCCTTAAAAAGAAACGGACCATCGCTTACATAATCGGTTTTACGATTTCCTTCAGGACATGGTACTGCCCATTTTATTTGACTAGCTTTAAATAATATCTTTTCACTTCTAAGACCAGAGAAATTTGAGTTAAGTTCTCCGAGAGTAAATTCACCATCATGGATTTGTGTCCATTCGTGACAAAAAATGGTATAACGTTTGTCATTTTCTTGATAATATGTGGCGTCTAAACAATCCTTATCAATTGGCGTAAATGGCTTTTCGTTTGGAGTGTATTTTCCCAATAATGAATCGCTAACTAAAACTTGGGAAGCTCGATGACATCCAGTTTTATAAAACGAAGCGAATAAATAATATTTGCCATCAATCTTATGCAGTTCAGGAGCCCAAAAGTTTTCATCAGCCCAAAAGGATGGATTATTTTCAAAAAGAAGATAAGACCCCTCAAAATTAATTAAGTCGTTAGATTTATATGCAAGAAAACCATCAGCTTTCCCACCCCAAGCTTGTTTATCAGTCGTGCCTAATAAATAAGCAATATCATCTTCAACATAGACAAACGGATCTCGAATATAGATTTCACTAAGTTTCATAAGTATTTCTAGAATCTAAAATATAAAAATATTTGTTCAAAAGACAATTATTGTCTTTGAATATGTCATTATTAGTAATAAATATGTTTGCTTTGTATATCATTTTAAAGCCTTCTATAAACTCATAAATTGTCGTATTGTCTTTTCATTTAAAATAAAGATAATTATTTTTATGAAAACAATCATCTTTGTCTGTCACGGAAATATTTGTCGAAGTATCGCCGCAGAAGAAATCGCTAAAGAATATCTAAAATCAATAAATAGAAGCGATGAATTCAAGATAATTTCTAGAGCAATTTCAACCGAAGAAATCGGAAACGACATCTATTATAGAATGAAAGAGGCTTTAAAAAGAAATAAAATTCCATTCGAGAAACATAGAGCAACATTAATAAGCAAAAAAGATTATGATGAAGCTGATTTTATCTTTTATATGGATAAAGAAAACAAATATTATCTTGACCGATTCTTCCCTAATAGCAGGAAGATATTCGCTATAACGATGTATAATTCTAATTTAGAAGAAATTGAAGACCCTTGGTATACTTCTAGATTTGATTTAGTCATTAAAGAACTTCAAGAATGTGTGAAGGAAATATTTAAACACTTATGAATAAAAAAGATCTAATTAACATCGGAGGGAATATTGCCGCCTTCTTAGTTTGCAAAAAGATATACGACTCGATTTTTAAACATCATCGCTTTTCTTCAAAAGCTCTAGGCTATTCTTTAACCGATTTCCCTTCCTTAAAAAGAGAAAGACATGAATTTAAAAATAATCGAGGAGAAAAACTCGTCGGTTATATCTATTACATCGATTCAATTAAAAAAGACTATGTCATGGTATTTGCTCATGGCTTTGGTAAAGGTGGCCATAACCGTTATCTAAATCTAATCCACTATTTTGCTAACAATGGCTTTTATGTTTTTGCCTATGATGCCACCGCTAACGATGAAAGCGAAGGCGATGATATTCGTGGGTTTACTCAAGGATATCTTGATGCAAATAAAGCGATAAATTATGTCGAAGTTTTAAAAGAATATAAAAATTATCCGATTGTATGCGCTGGTCACTCATGGGGTGCATATTCGATGAGTAACGCCATCAAAGGGCATAAAAGAGTAATTGGGCTTATCGCCTTCTCTGGCTTTAATAAAGCCACTTCTATCTTTAAAGCCAATAGCGACACTTATTCGCCATCTTTAGATGATCGATTCATACATTATGTCGATAATTACGAACGATTGCTCTTCCAAGAAGATGCAGATTCTTCTGCAGTCGACTCATTTAGAAATAGCGATGCAAAAATAGTTATCGTTCATAGCGATGATGATAGAACAGTTCCCACTAAAGCGGGAATTGATATTTATGAAGAAGAATTTAAAAACGAGCCTCGTTTCCTATTTTTACGCTTTGCCTCTCGAGGTCATGGAACTATTTATTTGTCAAAAGATGGAAAAGATTATGTCGATTCTTTCTATAAAGTCTTAAATGAATACGCAAAAATTAATAAATTGAGTGAAGAGGAAAAAGAGCAATACGCTTCTAACATTCTAAATCGCGATAAATGGGACAATTTATTAGATGAATCTCTTCTTGATCAAATTCTAAATTTTATAAAGCATTAAGCATTATTAAACTGTGAATTGTAAAGCTTATAATAAAAGCCTTTTTCTTTTAATAAAGATTGATGATTGCCTTGTTCAACTACTTTTCCATCTTTTAAAACAAGGATGATATCTGCGCTTACAATCGTGGATAAGCGGTGAGCGATAACAATCGAGGTTCGACCTTTCATCATTTTATCAAAAGCCTCATTAATTAATTTCTCGCTACGGGTGTCAACACTACTTGTCGCCTCATCAAGGATGATAATATCAGGTTTTAAAAGCATAACTCGTGCGATGGTAATCAATTGTTTTTCGCCTTCGCTAAGTCCTTCTTTATTCGATACTTTGCTGTTATAACCAAAAGGCAAAGTATTGATAAAAGAATCGATATGGATAGCTTTACATGTAGCGATGACTTCTTCTTCGCTAGCATCAAGTTTTCCATAACGAATGTTATCCATCACTGAGCCAGAGAAAATCCAGCTCTCTTGTAGAACCATTCCAAAATTATTCCTTAAAGAGGACTTTTTAATATCTTTTTGACTTACTTTGTTAAAAAGAATATCGCCACCTAATAGTGAATAGAAATTCATTAACACATTTATAAGAGTAGTTTTCCCGGCACCTGTCGGTCCAACTATCGCCACTTTTTGGCCTTTTTTAATAACTTGATTGAAGTCTTTAATCAATGGCACATTTTTATCGTAAGAAAAATCCATGTGTGAGAAATCAATTTCTTCAATGTTAGAAATCTCTTTTGTGCCTAAATCAAGATCATCTTCTTCATTTAAGAAATTATTCAATCGCTTAAGTGAAAAGATAGCTGTTTCGTATTCGCTCATAACTGAACTAATTTCATTAAATGGTTTGCTATATTGATTGGTGTAACTTAAAAATGAGGCAAGCGCTCCAATGCTCATCGTGGCGTGTAAATTTATTAACGCTTCATTACTTAATGAAGTTAAAGCAATCATGATAATGCCAGCGATTCCGATAATCGCATAAATGGTGTTATTAACTAGTCTCGTGGAAGGGTTAATCCAGCTTGCCGAGAATAGAGCAATTCGGCCATGCTTTTTAAGATTTTCGTTCCCTTTAGCGAACTTTTGCTTGGATTTTGCCTCGTAGTTGAAAGATTGTATGAGTTCAATATTGTTAATGCTTTCAAAAGAAATGGCATTTAAAGAGGCTTGAAGTTCAGCTTGCTTTTTAAAATATTTATGAGAGAAATTAGCAACAAAACGCGACATCAAAACACTTAATGGAGAGAGTAAAATTACACCGATAGCTAAAATCCAATTGATGTAAAACATCATCACGATGGTAATTAAAATAGTGAGCACACCTTCGATAAGAGATTTAAAAACTGAAAACATGCCATTAGCAATATTTTCAATATCTCCAATTTCTAATTGAACTAAGTTTCCCTTACTTTCTTTATATAAATAAGCAATAGGAACTCTATTGTATTTTTCATAGACATCATCGCGCATTTCTTTGATGATGTTTTGAGTTAAAATTCCGACATTATTTTCAAAAATATAGCCTGATAAAACGCCGATAAATGCTAAAGAAGAACAAACTATTATATAGATTAAAAATGTTACAAATTCTTTAGCAAGAATGGCGTCTAAAGCTCGGCCAATTAAAAATGGTTGAGATAGTTGAGCTATAACAAACAAAAGAACAAAAATAGCGATTAAAACGACTCTTTTTCGCTCTGGTTTTAAATAGGAGAGGAAGCGTGCTTTATAGTCCATATCAAGCATTTCCTCCTTTTATTTGGCTAGCATAGATTTCTTGATAGATAGGACAGTTTTTCATAAGTTCATCGTGACTGCCTTTTCCAACTAATCTTCCTCCATCAAGCACCAAGATCAAATCGCAAGATGAAACTGTCGATATCCTCTGAGAAATATAGATTTTACTCAAGCTAGGATAATTGTTTTTAATGTTATCTTTTACATGGTGTTCGGTTAATAAATCTAGAGCACTTGTAGAATCATCAAGAATTAATACTTCACTACTTTTAGCAAGCGCCCGAGCAATGCATAATCTCTGCCTTTGCCCGCCAGAAAAATTGTGACCCATCTCTTGAACTTCGTGATGAATGCCATCTTCATATTTAGAAACAAATTCGTAGGCTTCCGCATTTTTTAAAGCAAAAATTACTTCTTCATCGCTAAGCTCTTTTCCCATCGAAATGTTACTTTTTATATCACCTTGAAGAAGAACTGCTTTTTGAGCAACAAGAGCGATTTCTTCTCTTAAAAATGATAAGCGATAATCTTTGATGTTAACTCCTTTATAGAAAAGCGAACCTTCGCTTACATCTAAATATCTTTCTAATAAATTAATCAAAGTTGATTTACCGCTGCCAGTTCCGCCGATAATACCTAGTGACTCTCCTTTTTTTAGGGAAAAAGTAATATCTTTTAAGGCGTAGTTTCCGCCATCTTCATATTGCAATGAAATATCCTTAAATGAAATAATTTCATCGCCCACATCAGCACTTTTAACGATTCCTTTTTCATCATCATTGATCGAAGTTTTAATTGATAAGACCTCATCCGCTCTCTTACGAGAAACGCGAGCTTTAGTAAGAATTAAAATGACATTGGTGAGTTGAACAAGCGTTACAAATATCTGGGCTAAATAGGCAACTTCAGTAATAATTGTGGAAGCTGTTAAAACTTCTTCACCAGTATTAATTTCGATTAAAGGAAACCCAGCAATAACGACCACTAAAATGGTGGCGATTGAGATAATTGCAAAAGTTAAAGGATTGATTAGTGAATTAATTTTATTGACATGAATCGCCGCTTTTTGATAGTTGCTAGATTCTTTTTTATAAGCTTCATTTTCATATTCTTCTTTATTAAATGCTCTAATGACTTTTGCGCCTTCTAATGTGTCATCGCTTTTACGCGATAAGCTGTCGAGTTTTCCTTGAATGGCCACATATTCTTTAGAAGAATGATTCATCACGACGAAAACGACAATTAAAATAAGTGGAATAATCGAAGCAAAGACAAGACCAATCTTCCAATTGAGCAAGAAAGAAATTAATAAAGCTCCAGCGATGATAAAAGGGGCTCTAACAATAAGACGAATAAAAATTAAAACGCCTTGTTGAATTTGATAAGAATCGCTATTGAGAATAGTTAAGAGTTTATTTCTTCCGATTTTTTCAACATCTTTTTTGCTTAAAGATAAGCTTTTATTGATGAGCGATTCTCTAACTTCACTCCCCACCATCATCGCCGTGCGGGCGGCGATATATTGGGTGAGCATCGTCACTAAAAAGCCAATGATACCCATCGATAAAATGATAGTAAAACCGATAAGCGCATCATTAAAGATTTGATTAGATGGAATCCAAGTTCCAAACGAACGGATAAAATAAGCTAATTGTCGCGATATCTTATTGCTTTCTGGAATTAAGGTGGCATCACCATTATATTGAGCTAAATCTAAGACTGCTTTCATAAATAGAGGAATAAGCAAATCAAAAATAGCCTCCACCATCTTTAATAGAGGTCCAAAGATGAAATAAAATAAATTGTGCTTATAAGCCTCTTTTACGCTTTTGATCATATTTAAGTATTAAAGTTTAAAATCTTCTTCTGCATCCTTAACCGTATCGCTATAAGCTTTGACGATTTTGGCTTTTAATTTTTCTTTTTTAACAGGTCCGTTTCTAGATTTATTTTTCTTGTCGAGTTGTCTAGATAATTTCTTATCTTCTTCGCTAGCTTTTGGTCTGTCTTTTGTATCAGGAGGATTGACAGTGATTTGTTTATACGGAACTAAAATGTTGTTGTTAACAAACATCAAATATACTTCCCGTTTAAAATCTCTTGTCGCTTGGAAACGATATTCAGTTTTGGTGTCAAAGCCAAAGGCAAATGAAATACTGCCATTATCGAAGTTATCAATGCCTTTATAAATTGGACCATTAATAATCATCGGCATGCGTTCTTTAATCTTAGGAAGTTCGCGAGCAAATACTGCTTCGCAACGCTGGATATCTTCGCTATATGAGGCGTCCATTAAAATGGAGACATGATTGAGCTGTCTAGATAAATTAACAACGGAAGTTATCGAGGAATTGTTGATGGCTTTGATGTTACCTAGATGGTCGCTAATCTTAATCGCTCGTAGACCAATTTCTTCAACATATCCACGAAAACCATCGATAATAACGATATCGCCAACAGAGAAATAGTCATCAAAGACAATAAATAAGCCGCTGACAACGTCGTTGATAAGCGATTGACAACCAAGCCCGATAATAAGAGTTAAAACTCCTAAGGAAGCGATGATACCAGTGACATTTACTCCCCAAGTAGTTAATAGCATCGCAATGGCTACCATTATGATGGCGTATCGACAAAGCGATTTAATAATTGAGCCAGTTGTTAAAGTTCTTTTATTTCCACCCATCGTAAAGAGCTTAATTAAAAATTTAATTAAAAATGAAATTAATAAAGAAAGAAGGATAATTATCACACTTTGCACTAATTTATGGCTGGAATTTTTGAAAGCATTACCAATGGCTTCAAATCCATTGGCGACCCCTTCACCGTAAAGTTCATCGGCAAAAGCATCATTATAAATTTCTCTAGCAAATAATAAAGTAATTAAAAACGCGATAGCGCATACTAAAAGCACCATTGATAGAACAAACCAAACTTTACCTTTATTGCTTTTAGAGTTCCACCAACCTTTTTTCACTTCTGTACTTTCTAAATTTTGTTCTTGTTCATTCATAAATTTTCCTCTTTATTAATCAATAAAAAATGTAAAAGAATATTTGCTCAATTCTTTTTCATAATCGAATAAATTTGTACTATAAAATTTAACGGCGTATTCGCCTGATTGAGTTAATTCAACATCATTTTTATAATTTCCACTTTCTTCAAATGTATAGCTATAAATAGTTGAATCAAGATAGTAAATATCCATCCTTAAAATAGCATTTTCAACATTGATGTCAAAGTCATAAGAAAATGTGTGAGAAGATAGAGCATAACAATTAGAAAAGTTATTGATAACTGGATCTGCTCCTAGCAAGGCGTTTGATAATGATGATGCGCCGGTAAAAACGCTGATAGATAAAGTAAGAATTAAGGCCGCTTTTTTCGTAGAATTCTCAATTCGTTTATTTAAAGCATATGTAGAAGTAAAACTATTGTCTTCACTACTCACTAACTCATCGCTAGTGAAAGCGTTAACGACATCTAAAGATGTAGTCGCACTATTATTAACATCAAAGACATTGATTTCGCTTATTTCCATAGCAAAAATAATATAGCAATAAATAGACCTTTTATAAACTAGGAAGTTGAAACATTCAACTTATCTAACTATATCGTCTTGATTTGAAGATTTTTTATTAGAAGATTTAACAATTAAATAAGAGACAAAATATAAAATAGTTACAAGTTGAGACATGATTCCTTGAAGAAGGTTAGCGATATCAAATTTTTGACTCAATTGATATTCAATAACCGCACTTCCGATGATTAAAGCTAATAAGAAAGTATCTAAAACTATAAAAGTATAGGCCAAGATTGGCACAAATTTCTTGAATGGTCCGCGATCAGAGAATGTCGAAATTGCTCCAATTCCGCCGATAATAAATAAAATAGCTAAAAAGAATTTAATTAGCATTGAAACGACCGAAATTGCCACAAGAAGTGGGCCAAAAGTGAACATCTCTGAAGATAAAAATTCATATAAATCTTTAAAAACTGATACTAAATTTACAACGCCAGTAGCAAAACAAGCCGCACCAGAGATGAGTAGAACAAGTCTACCGGTCGATTCTTTTTGGCTATCATCAATCCAATTCAAAGTTAAATCTTCATGTGAGGTATAAGAGATGATTTCATCATTTTTGTTGAGCAAAGAAATTGAAAGCAATCTCCTCGCAAGTTTAAATGATATTTCTTTTAATTCGCTTGGCGAAAGGAAGATAATCGTCACCGCTTCCCATAAAAATACCCAAGCGATGATGTCAAGAATTTCGTAGACGACGCCATTTTCCTCAATCATGCTATTTTTCGCGGCAAAAATTCTAAAGAAAAGAAGTAAAGCGGCGATAACTGTAAAGATAGAGGCTAAAATCCAATTACGATTTTTCTCGCGATATACGGCGTAATGAAACATCTCAAGTGAATCCTTAAAAGATTCCATAACTTCATCAGTTTTATAGCCTTCTAAATCATCAATTTTAAGTTTTAAATTGACTTTAAAGTCGATTGGAAATCCATCGATTACTTCGCTTGCTCTTTGAAGAATTTCTCGCTTAAATTTAGGATAGTTTTTTGTTGACACATCGCTTTCTAAAATATCAGAAATTTTATTATAGTGAAGCTCGAGATCAATCGTGCGTTTCTCATAGTCAATATCGTGATATTTTTCTAAGATAGCAAGTTGCCTTTTACTCTTCTCACTAAGTGGAGAAATAT
The DNA here is from genome assembly GCA_963612925.1 of Coriobacteriaceae bacterium. Classification (GTDB taxonomy): domain Bacteria; phylum Bacillota_I; class Bacilli_A; order RFN20; family CAG-826; genus Fiminaster. Next base: position 13,958 of record CAVDXG010000006.1, read on the forward strand.
TGTTTTTATTTTCCTTTTTCATCGATGAGGCAATTGTAAACTAAATATATAAATATTTCCATAACCGATTAAGGAAATAATTTCTATTTAAAACTATTACTAAATACAATCTTTTATCGTTTTCTTTTCCCTAAAAGATAAGCATAAGCAATCGCAGGTATTCTATAAAGAGTAGTTTCGCCTCGTTTATAAAGGCCAAAAACATCGCTTTGTTTACTCAAGACATAGCCAGGAGTGCTCTTCAGGCCATAAACAATAATTCCGTCGCTATCTTTGATGCGAGAATTCTTTCGATATTTAGCTTCAATATATTGAAAATCAACGCCATTTTCTTTGACAACAATATCGATTTCTTTGTTTCCCTCATTTCTTGAGTAACCAACATTATAAAGCCCATCATCGAGGCTCATAAAATAATCTTTGGTGTGCTTAAATGACACTGTTTCAATCGCATAGCCTAATTCAGTTTCATCTTTTTCAATATCGTTATTTCGACATACAGCACATCTAATTCCATAGTCGGAATCATATATTTTCCTTCTATATTTTACTAAATAGTCTAATTAGAAGTGGTCTCATTTATTGTTACCTATCCACTGTCACCAAAAATTTGATGAAATCGAAATAAAAAAGGATTGAGCATTTACACATCAATCCAATTATCTGGTGGACCTGACCGGGATCGAACCGGCTACCTCCTCCATGCCATGGAGGCGCTCTCCCAGGTGAGCTACAGGCCCATTTAGGCAACAAAAATATAATACAGCAAAACTATATTTATTCAAGTGGCAATTTCCTGAAGATTTTTTGAAATTTTATCAGCTAAATCAAAATGGCTTTGAGGGTACTAGTTTCATAAAGCAATTAAGCGAATAAAAATGAATTAACAATAAAAAAGTGAGCATGGAAACTCATTTTTTTATCGAAGTGGCGCGCTCAAGACGATTCGAACGTCCGACCCTCTTCTTAGGAGGAAGATGCTCTGTCCAGCTGAGCTATGAGCGCATCTTCATTATTATAAAGATTATTTATCTTCTTTGTAGATAGAAATTGATTCGCTTATTGAACTTTCCTTCGCCGATTTGCCATATTTATCAACATCAGCTTTGTTTCTTAGTTCATGAGTAAGCATGCAAGGACCGCCGATGCAACCGGAACAACAAGCCATTCCTTCAATAAAATTGAAATCGCGAGTTGGGGATTTAGCTTTCAATAATCCCAATTTGCAATTATCAATGCCATCAAGAGCGAGCGGTTTAACTTCAAAAGAAGAATTTTGTTCTTTTAAGGCTTCTTTAACAGCATCAGATAAGCCTCCGCTTCTAGCGAAGATTCTTCCATAATAACTAGCGTTATCTAAAGGTGATTCTTCTAGCGAATTGATATCGATGTCACGTGAATCAATCAAGGCCTGAAGTTCTTCAAAAGTTAAGGTGTAATCGACATAGCGTTTAACTTCAGGACGCAAAACTTCCATCTTTTTAGCAACGCAAGGCCCAATGAAAATGACACGAGCATCTTTATTGTGTTCTTTAATCCACTTAGCAATTGTTGCCATCGGCGAAAGATTAGAAGAAATATGTTCTTTTAGGTGAGGGAAATATTTTTCGATATAGCTAACAAATGCCGGGCAACAAGAAGAGGTTAAAAAGCCTTTTTCTTCGAGTTCTTTAGCCTCATCATAGGCAACCATATCAGCACCTAAAGCAGCTTCAACAACATCTTTAAAGCCAACATTTTTTATCGCCGTGATTAATTGACCTAAAGTGTAGTCACGAGATTGAGCAGCAATGGAAGGAGCTACAATGGCGTAAATTGGAAACTTCTTGGAAAAATCCGACTCTTTAATCATGTCTATGACAGGAATTATTGAAGATTTATCAACAATCGCTCCAAATGGGCATTGATAGACGCAAGCCCCGCATTGAATGCATTTTTCATCATCGATTTTAGCGGCATCGTCTTCGCCGCGAGAAATGGCATGAACTTTACAAGCTTGTTCACAAGGTCTTTGCACATTAGCAATCGCGCTATAAGGGCAAGCCTTCGCGCATAGTCCGCAGTTAATGCATTGGCTTTTATCGATGTGAGCGACTCGAGTCACTGGATCAAAAGAAATGCAATGCTTCGGACAGGCATGCGAGCATCGATGAGCAATGCAACCACGGCATCGATTGGTAACTTCATAGCCACCTAATGGACATTCATCACAAGCGATATTGATGACTTCAACGACATTATGAATATCTTTATTGCCACCTTGGGCAAGTTTTAAACGCTTTAAAACGATTGCTCTCTCTTTATAAATGCAGCATCTCATCGAAGGTTTCGGTCCTGGAACGATGCGTTCAGGAATTTCGTTATATTCTTCTAATAGAGTTCCTTCAAATTGAGCTTTTGCCACTTCTTTTAAAACTTTATATTTAAGTTCTTGGACATTTGTATCGAATTTAGGCATATATTTTCCTCCCTAAAAATAAGAAACTTTTACATTTTTACCAAGTGATTTTAGCACTTTTGCTAACTCATCAATGAGTTGCATTTTAATTTTAAAATTTATTCGTTCATCCTGATGAGCTTGATTAATAGCTCCTCCGACGAAGAAATTAATATCAGTAGCCTCTTCTAATAAGGCTTTCGCAATTAAAGAAGCTCCATCTTGCTTATATGACCAAGAGAAATAAGAACTATTTCTTCCTAAAGCATCTTTTGCATATTCTAAAACGCGATTTAAAGTTATAACGCCTTCAGTCACTAAATCAACGCCTTCAATTTTAGAAGTAGGTGGGATTTCTTTGTCTTCATAATCAAGGGGAAGCTCAAGTTCTTTTCCTAAATATCTTGCGACGATATTCGAAGTAGTTCCACCGCTTACGATGTGCTTACCAGTTTTTGAGAAAAATAAAGATAAAACTTTTTCGTCGTCTTCTTTATTTGTCGCCGGACCAATCATCATATTAACTTGTTCGTGCTTGCGAATGCGAATAACCGCCGCGGTAGTGTCATCCCCTGGTCGATGATTGTAGAGTTCGTTGCAGTGATCAACAAGGATAGTTGATAGAGATTTTGAAGAATAACTTTTCTGGTATAAGGCGCCCATAAAATCTTTAATTTCTGGCAAATCCCAGCCGAAATTAAGAGTTTCACCAACTCCAGCATATTTCACGCCATCGCTCATAATCACTATCGTATCAAATAGTGATAAAGGTAAAGATGCATGATAAATCTTCTTTCCTTCAATGAGTAATTCAACATAAGGAATCTCTTTGATCTCGCCATCATGAATCATAAATGGCGTAGGATTATCAAAGTTATATAGTTCTAATTTTTCATTATCTATGACTTTAACAATTGTGAAAGTAGAATAAGCCACTCCTCGAACTTTACAAATTGGAAGAGTTTCAGCGATGCTTTTGACACATTCTTCGATGGAAATATTATTTGCCATCATCGTCGAAAGCATCTCAGCAGTAAGCGTAGATAAAATATTAGCTTTAACTCCGCTTCCAAGTCCATCTGCTAAAACAACAATTTTATTGTTTTCATCAGGTGAAATAACTTCGACATGGTCACCACAAAGCTCTTCACCAACATGGTTGAGCGAAACATATCCTACTTCAGTTAAATAATTATTTGTCATCTTCTTTTAATGTTTCTTTAAGCGAGGAGAGAGCAACCTTTGTTTCAGCGGCGCTTTCACCTAAAAGTGAAGCAATCTCTTGCACTGTCATCATGTTTTTCTTAACGACCTTATCGGCAATTTCTATCGATTTAGAGAGAACTTCTTCGCGTTTTTGACTATCGAGAACATGCTTAGTGATATCTCTAAAAATCGCAATGATAATGTGATAAACGCTATCATAAATCAGTGTCTCTTCAACGTATTTTTCGTATTCAGGAAGGAAAGTATTTTTACTAACAATCTTCTCTCCGGAAAGTGCTTTAGCATAGTCAGTTACATCCATAATCGAGGAGATGTGACTACCAATGACGAATTTAGGATTTCCAATTCCAATCAATGAACACATCGATTTATTGATAAGTTGGATATTTAAATCTTCGTTGAGCACCAATAAACCATTCGGTGAATTGCTCACAATTTTATCTGAGAAAGATTGAGCCTTTTCAATCAAAGAAGGAAGACACATATCGATCACCGCTTTGCCTTGGATAATCGCCACCGCTTTTTCTTTGCAAGTGTTATATCCGCAAGAACCGCAATTGAGTTGCTTTTTCGGATCGCTTTTGCCCATCTTAGAAAGCATATCGTTAATTTCGTTTTCGCCTGGATGAGCGTGAATTATATTAATTTGATTGTAATTTTTGTTGATGTTATCGCTATTTAAGACTTGTTTGTTGAAATCTTCTTTTCCAGCAAATTGGTTAATTTTAGCCCAAGAAGAAATCACACCAAATTTATTACTGTCCACCATCGGGCCATTGATGCAACTGCCTTGGCAAGAGGACATTTCAATAAAGCATTTATGAATCTTGCCATTAAGAATATCTTCCAAAGCCTTTTTACTAGCTTCAATTCCATCGATTGCAATGTATTGATAATCCTTATTTTCACACGCCATCGTTTTTAAGACTCCGCCGCATGTTGGAAATAATCTAGCTTTGCTATGGGTGTTATTATCAATAATGTTAGCTTTTTCTAAAGTAATTCCTTCTTCAGCTAACCACTTATTCAATTCTTGATAAGTTAACACTGCATCGATAAATTCACTGTTTCGATCAGCTTCATCTTTTTTAGCAATGCAAGGTCCGATGAAAACCACTTTGCAGTCACTAGTAAATCTAGTTTTAATGTCTTTTCCGTGTGCAAGCATCGGTGAAAGAACATTAGCTAAATATTTAGTCGCTTTTGGATAATGCTTTTGAATCAATAAATTAATCGCATGACAGCAAGATGAGATGATGACATCATGCTTTTCATCGAGCATTTCATCGTAGGCTTTTTTAACAATCGTTGCTCCGATGGCAGTTTCTTCAACATCGTTAAAGCCAAGTTTAAAAAGAGCCTTTTTAATTTCATCTAAAGATGTGTCTTCATATTCTGCAACAAAAGAAGGGGCAAGTGAGACAACCACTTTTTTATTATTTTTAATCAAATCTTTAACTTTATCGATGTCGTCACGAACAATTTTAAGATGTTGAGGACAAACTAAATAGCAAGAGCCACATAAAACACAATCTTCATTTATAATTTTGGCCTTATTATCAGCAAAAGAAATAGATTTAACCGGACAAGAGCGAATGCATTTATAGCAATTCGCACAGTCGCTTGTTTTACTTATTAATGGGAAAGCGTTATTCATAATTAATTAAGTTTATTTAAAACATAAGTTTTAAAAACTTCATCGAAATTGTCCTTAGTGACGCCGGTAATTAAATCATCATCAACTTTAATCGATACGCCAGCTACACCGCAGTTTCCCAAACAAAATGTAGCCTTTAAAGTAACCTTATCATCGAGTTTTTCTTTTTTAATTCTCTCTTTAAAAAGAGTAATAATGTCGTAGCTGCCTTTTAAGTGGCAAGATGAACCAACACAAACTAAAATTGTCATAATCCGCTCCTATAATTAGATAAATTATACAATTATTTATCTATTTTTTAAGCATGAAAGTGGTTGCAATTTCTTCTTAAATACTCTTTAAAGGCTCTAAGATTAAATTTGATTGTAATTTCTCTTTATCAACTTCAAGTTTAAATGGCAATAAAAATCTCGGAAAACTATGATAAAAAGCCCCTTCACCATAACGCTTATCAATGAGCTTATAAACTTGATGAATTTGGCATTTATATGGAGTATTTTTTTCAAGAAGTTTCTTCGCAGAATTTAGTCTTCCGTTTGTAGCTTTTACTTCATAAATATCGATTCCATCACTATTTTCAATTAAAAAATCATTTTCAAGATGGTTTAGAGTTTCTTCATGATAGAAAAGAGGCAAATTTGCTTTATATATCATTTCGGCAGTTATGGATTCATAAATCGCACCTTTATAAGCCCCTAAATTCCCTTTTAATAATTCACTATAAATGCTGATAGGGTAATTGGCTAAGAGCAATCCAATATCAGGAAAATAAATTTTAAATTTATCTGGGTAATAATTACCACTTAGAGGTGTTTCAACATCTGAAGTATTAAAGCATCGAACTATTAAACCAGTTTTTTCTAGCCAAGCTATCGCTTCGGAGTATTCATCGCTGCGCCCTCCACCTGGTATATCTTTATATTTAAATTTCTTGCTTCCATCTTTTGCTAACTGCATATGAATCGAAGAAAATAAGGAAGAAATCGATGCATATAGTTTTGCGTCGATATAGCAAGAACCGTCATCCTTAAAGCGTTTTCCAAAATCAGAAATATAATCTTTTAAAAGAGCACTAAGTTTACTACGAACTTCATTTAAATCGTTAGTTTGTAGAAAAATTAATACTGCCTCAGGCATTCCTCCAACGATTAAATATCTTAAAAAGTAGTTATAAAGAATATCTAATAATGAATCGTCTAGCTTTATATCATTTCTAAAAGAGTCATAGATGAGATTAATTGTTTCTTGCGAAACTGATAAGGACAATAAAAATTCTTCAAAATCTAAGCTCTTCAATGTCAAATAATCATCATATCCAGCAGGAATATTTTTCACTTGAAAATCGGATATGCCAAGCAAAGAACCGGTGGCAATCACATCGATACCTTTATCAGAAGTAAAGAGTTTTAAACATTCTCGTGCTTCAGGACAGTCATTGATCTCATCAAGTATAAATAGAGTCTTAAAATGGACAATTTTTTTATTCGAATAATATAAACGAGCTTTTTGAATTATTAAATCAATGCTCAATTTTTTATCAGCTTTTTCAACTTTAAAAATATCACGTGCGTATGAATCAAAGCGCAAATCAAAGAATATTACATTTTCATAATTCTTATTTCCGAACTCAGTTGCCAAATAGGTTTTCCCAACTTGACGCAATCCATCAATAATTAAAGGGTGCTTATTTTTTTTATTCTTCCACTTGAGTAAATCTTTGTACGCTTTTCGATATAATTCCATGGTAAACCTCGCACTTTAAGATTACCATATTTTTCAAAAAATGCAAAAATTAACACTTTTTGAATTCAAATAATGCAAAAATTAACACTTTTTGAAAATTTAAAATTGCTAACTAAAACAATTGATACAGAGTATCAAAGATATTTATTGATCGTTTTCTTGTTTAATTTGCTTATTCTTGTTTAATTTGTTGACGATAAGCGTAATTATAATCCAAAGTAGTAGACCACCGAAAATGGTCCATAAACTTATATAAATATCAGTAGGAATTTCAAAAGATAAAAAGCCTTCTCCTTTAATAGAGGAAGCGATGCAATCCACAAACCACATCAAAGTTGAAGAGCCATAAATGCTTGCTAATATTTCAAAATGGAAATTCTTTTTATTTTTTAAAAGGAAGAACAGTAGCAAAGAGATGATAGTCAATAGTAGTGAGACTAAAAAATACATCTCTAATTATTCCTTAACTTTAATGACTTTCTTTGATGTTCTTTTCTTATAGGAGACAAAATCAAATAAGAATATGCCAATTGCCCAGGCAATTATAATGCTTAATAACATCGCAACACCAACTGTGCTCATTTCAAAAAGCATCTCGCTAGTTCCTTCTACAGTCGATGCTGCTGTTAGAAATGGTGGGAATGGAACAATTTCTCCATGAATCACATGCTCACCGGCTAACAAGAATGAACCGCCGTAAAGAGCTAGTTCAAGAAAAGTCAATTTAGTCGACCATTTGCTGTCGGAACCAAATTTGGCGTTTTCATCAAGTTTAACAACTTCTTTATTTTCTTTTTTTGCGACGATATGTTTAGCCACTGTGACTGTCGCTGCCATCGCGGTGCTAACTACAAAACATGCCATGATATTTACCTCGTTTGAATAAAATTTTAAAGCAACAATAAATTCAATTCAATCGATACTTTATATTTTTTTAAGTAATTAAAGAAACAGTGTTTCCTAAATATTTAATATGGTCGGAGCAGTGAGAGTTGAACTCACGACCTCTTGGTCCCGAACCAAGCGCACTACCAACTGTGCTATGCCCCGAATTAAAATTCATCTAGACCAAATTCAAATAGCGACATTTGATCTGTATCGCCCAAACCTTTGAGCACACCTAGTTTAGTTAAATCTGATACATTTGTCGAGTTAAGTTTTGTTCTTCTTATCAAATCTTCCTTAGTGACAAATTGCTTATTATTTCTAGCTTCCACCACACTTTCTGCTGCACTTTCACCTAATCCATCGATAACAATAAATGGCGGAATAAGGGCGCTATTTTCACTATCGACAACAAATTGAGTGGCATCACTTTTATATAAAGAGACATTGCTAAAATGATAGCCTCGTTCATACATTTCAATAGCCACTTTTAACATCGAGAATAAATCTTTATCTTTAGGTGATAATTTTTCTCCAGGTTTAGCCCGTCTTCGCTTGATATCATCATATTTGGCAATTAATCCATCAAGTCCGCCGAGCATCGACTTAATGTCGTAGGCTTTACATCTAACTGAAAACCAAACTGCATAGAATTCTAAAGGATGATAAACCTTAAAATATCCAACGCGGACCGCCATTGTGACATAAGCTACCGCGTGAGCTTTCGGGAACATGTATTTTATCTTATTGCAGGAATCAAGATACCATTCAGGGACATTTTTAGCCCGCATAATCTCTTGATATTCAGGTTTAAGTTTTCTTCCTTTTCTAACATCTTCCATGATTTTAAATGAGACATTATCTGGAAGTCCTTTTTTAATTAGATAGGTCATAATATCATCACGACATCCGATGACTTCTCTAATTGTGCAAGTCCCGTTTCTAAGTAAATCTTGCGCGTTATGTGCCCAGACATCAGTTCCGTGAGCAAGACCAGCGATGATGACTAAATCAGCAAAAGATTTCGGCTTAGCATCGACAAGAATTTCGTTGCCTGTATCAGTGCCAAACTCTGGTAGACCAAGCGCGCCGGTAACGACTTTTAAATAATTGCTCTTCCTATTTAAAGCGGCATCGCTAGAAAATAGCGAAATAACTTTTTGATCATTTAAAGGAATTTTTAAGACATCGATGTTGGTGAGCTCGCTCATCAGTCTTAACGCCATCGGGTCAACGTGACCTAAAAGATCAAGCTTTAAAAGCGTTTCATGAAGAGCGTTATAATCTAGATGGGTTGTAAACCAAGTAGATGTCTTATCATCGGCTGGATATTGAATCGGAGTGAAATCGCAAATCGATAAACCTTTAGGCAAAACGACAATGCCTCCTGGATGCTGTCCAGTTGTTCGCTTAACACCAGTGCAGTGCGAGGCTAGATAAGCAATCAAAGAAGATGATATTTCATCAGGATTTTTTCCATGTTTTTCAAAATAACCTCGAACATAGCCGAAAGCTGTTTTTTCGGCGACCGTTTCAATTGTTCCAGCTCTAAAGACATTTTTCTCACCGAAAATAGTCTTGGTATTGTCAAAAGCTCTTTGCTGATAATCGCTAGGGAAATTCAAATCGATATCAGGAACTTTTTCACCGTTAAAACCAAGGAAAGTTTCAAAAGGAATATTTTGCCCATCATGAAACATATTCTCGCCGCAAACTGGGCACTTCTTCTCAGGCAAGTCGCTTCCAGAAAGAACATCCTTGTCTTGGATAAATTCATAATGTTTGCACTTCGGGCAGCAATAATGAGGTGGCAATGGATTGACTTCGGTAATGCCAAATAGATGAGCGGCATAAGATGACCCAACCGAACCTCTAGAGCCAACCATAAAACCTTTCGAATTAGCTTCTTTAATAATTTCTCGCGCGATGTAATAGGTAACTGAATAGCCGTGGCCAATAATACCATTTAATTCTTTGTCTAACCTTTCTTTTACAAAGCTAGGAACATTATCGCCGAATATGTCGTGAAGTTTTTCTTCACAAGTATTTCTTAAAATCTCTGGAGAATTTTCAATGACTGGTTGTCTTAATATATTATCGATAGGGATAACCTTTTCGATTGAATCAGCAATTTTGTTGGTGTTAGTAACAACGATTTCATAAGCTTTTTCTTTGCCTAAGAATTCAAAAGCATCAAGCATCTCTTTAGTGCTTCTATAATGCTGATTCGGTGCTTCAACATCGATTTTATCGATGAAAAGAGGATGAGGACGATTTCCAACACCATTCGCGGAAATGAAAATATCGCGAGTAATTTTATCGCTAGGATCACGGTAGTGAACATCACCTGTTGCCACCACAATCTTTCCAACTTCATCAGCGGCTTCAACGATATCTTTAATAAGTTTAATGATTTCATCCATGCCACTAACTTCTTTAGCGTTCACTAAATAAGAATAATTTTCAGGAGGTTGAACTTCGATATAGTCATAAAAGGAAATCACTTCTTTTAATACATCTTTTGAACGAGTTTTCGCAGTATCAAAAACATCTCCATTAAAGCAAGCTGAACCAATAAGTAAATTGTTTCGGATTGAAGCGATTTCGCTTCGTGGAGTTTTCGGCAAATTAGATAGATATAAAGTATGCGAATCGCTCACTAATTTGTATAAATCGTGGAGACCTGCCTGGTTTTTCACTAAAACAGTCACATGATTTGGGCGCATATGTTTATACATTAAAGGCGTAACTTTAAAGGAAGCGACATCGCTATGATTAAGTGAAAAATTCCCATCAGTAAGTCTAGCGAGCATAACTAGCCAAACATCAGCAAGGATGCGCGCATCATAATCCGCTCGGTGAGCTTCGTCTTCGTTATATCTGGTAAGACCAAGATTCTTTGATAAAGAACCTAATTGATGCTTTCTAGCATCTGGAAACATATATCTAGATAATGAAAGTGTATCGATTAATGGATTAGAAATCGCTTTTTGACCATTTCTTCTTAAAGCTTCATTTAAAAAGCCAATATCAAAGTTAATGTTATGAGATACTAAGATGGCATCGCCAAAAAATTCAAGAATCTGAGGCAGCACTTCTTTAATTGTGGGTTTGCCTTTTACCATTTGATTGGTGATTTTAGTTTTTTCAACGATGTGAGGTGGAATTTCCATCTCTGGGTCGATGAGTATATCTAAAGTTTCAGTTACATGACCATTGACAATTTTCGCAGCTCCAAATTCGGTGATGCCAGAATATCTTGAACTTAAGCCCGTTGTTTCTAAGTCGAAAGATACATAAGTAGCACCTTGAAGCGTTATATCTTTTGGGTTTAAAGCAAATGGCAAGTTATCGCTAACCATATATAATTCAGAACCATATAGAATTTTGATTCCAAGTTTTTCTCCACAGGTTTGAGCATCTGGGAATGATTGCACAACGCCATGATCGGTAACCGCAATAGCCTTATGTCCCATGTTTTTAGCGAGTTCAAGATAACTTTCAATCGAAGAAACGCCATCCATTGTCGACATCTTTGTGTGAAGATGAAGTTCAACACGCTTTTCAGGAGAATTATCTTTTCTTAAAGAAGGGCTAGGTAAAAGTTCATAGCCACGAATATTTAAAACTAAATGTCCATTGTATCTATCGATATCGGTATAACCTCTGACGCGGACAAACATTCCGTTTTTAAGATTTTCAATGTCGGCTTTAGACATAAATTCATTTTCCATCGCCTTTGCCGATATCGCTGAATTATCTTTTCCGATACCTAAATTTAGAAAAGTTAGACCATTTCTAGTCGTTCTGGTTTTATCAATACCAAATAATTCGCCAGTCACATCGACATTTTCATTCTCGTGAACGATTTTAGAAATGTCGTCGTAATGGTTATAAGGTTTATTATCTCTCCAGGAAGAATAAGACTTGTTTTTCTTGCGATCAGTATTGAGCTTTTTAAGATTCTCTTTCATCTCACGAATGTATTGTTCTTCAATCGCTTTAAGCTCTTCCTTTTTATTTTCTTCAATAATTTCTTTACTATCTTTGTAATATGAAGTTTCCTCTTTATCTTCTTCACTATCTAAATCTTCTTCAGTAACTTGAATAGCTTTTTGTTCTAATTTCTCTAACTTTTTAGCGGATATTTTAACTACTTCTTCAACTGGTTTTATTTCATAATCAAATTCAAAATCATAATTTAGAAAATCTAAAAAGTCTTTGAAATCTTTTAAAGTATTTTCGCTTTCTTCCTTTTCTTTTTCATTAGAGAAAATGAACTTTATTTTGTCATTTTCTGCTTCTAGATTAATATCGCTTTGAAAGCGGTTATGAGAACGGTGCCAATCTGAAAAGAGTTGAATCGCTTCATATACAGTTGGCTTTTGTAAATAGCTAAAGATGATTTTATAAGGATATTTAATGTTAGCTAAATGGTCGATGAATTCTTCTAAAAGTTCATATGTCCATGGCGTTTTTTTAACGATGAGCATATCGACTTGCTTTTTGTCATAAACATTTCGAGAAACAAGATCAAAATCAATATCAAATCTATCGATATTTTCTAAAGAAATCGATTGAAGAAAACGAACCATCTTGTTGTTCATAAATTTAACCCTTAATGATTCGAGCGATATCAAAGCCCACGATTACAAACATCAAAGCGAACAACAATATCAAACCAATTGAGGAAACAATAGTTTTAACTTTATTAGGAATTTTCCATTCAACATATGGTTCAGTTGAACCGCTTCTAGAATGCTCTTTACGCTTAACGGCGTTCACTCCGCCTTCAATGCAGGTGACAAGAAGCGCCCAGCCATCTAGTCCAGGGAATGGAAGCAAATTAAAAATCGCTAAGTTAACTGAAATCAAACCCCAGAAATATAGATAATAATTGAAAGTATAAAGTTGAAGAACTTCCGCGGACATTGTAAAGATGCCAACTACCCCGCTTAAATTTTGAATGCCTCCAGTGAAAAGCATTCCTAGACCTTGAAAGACTGCGCTGGAAGCTTTAGCAAAATCAGAAAATGTATCTTGTACTCTTTCTGAGAAAGGAAGCCAGACAGCCACAATTTTGTTGCTGACGCCTAAATCTTTCCATTGATAAGAGCCGCTTTCAAGAAGCTCAGAAGTTAATTCAAAAGATATTTCTTTTTCGTTATTTTCTTTGTCTTTAACATTAAAAGTTAATGGAACAATCGTATTTTCAAATGGATTTAATTTAGAAGCGACATTTGGATAATACTTCAATGTGACACCTTTTTCAGTCCAACTTTTAAAAATTGGTAGTTCGCTTATTTCATTAGAACTATCAGCGAGAAATAAATAAAGAGAATTCGATAATTTCGGTTCACTCGCGTTAGTATTTGGATACCAGCAAAGAACATAATGGTAATCGTTATATAAGATGTCATCATTTAAGATGTAAAAGACACCTGAATACATCTTTTTAGTGACTTTTCCGTCCTCGCCAACAACACTTATTTCATCATAAATCGTAACTTTTTTATCGTCAGTTGGACCTAAAGGACTTATCTTATCGCCATCTTCTAAGTTGTACACTAAGCTCGTTTCACTGACATGGAACTCGCTAGAAATGCTAGAGACCGGAAAAGCGATATTGCTAATAGCAAAAAGTAATAAAGCTAAAACAGCATTTAAAATTATGCCAGCACTTAAAATAAGGGCTTTTTTAGGTCGAGATATTCCTTCTAAGCTTCTCTCAGGAGGAATGTTTATTCCGTCTTCAAGTTCAACTCCTTCTCCATACATTGAGACATATCCGCCTAATGGAATGGCGCGAATCGAGAAATAAGTTTCATGTCCTTTTTTGCGAACTTTTAATAATTTAGGACCAAAACCAATCGAAAATTCTTGGCAATAAACTTTAAATAATTTCGCCATCGAAAAATGGCCAAATTCATGAATGGTGATAAGTAGACCAAAAGAGACAATAAAAAGGATAGTTGTTAAGATCCATTGCCAAACATTCATCCTCTAAGTGCCTCCTTACGTGATCTCTTATCAATTTTAAGAATCTTCCTTAAGGAAGGATTGTAATTATTTTTAGTGGAATTTACAACTGTTAAAACGACATTTGCAATATCAGTATAGGAAATATCGCCATTTAAAAAGCGATTGACAGCAACTTCATTAGAAGCGTTCATCGCCGCCATCTTGGCGACATCTTTTTCTTTTAACAATTTTTTAGCTAATTCAGTCAGAGGATATCGCTTTGAATTATATTCTCGAAAATGACAATCTTTAAGCTCAGTAAGTGAATTAACTTTTAAAACTTGATAATCAATTTCACCTTCAAAAAGTGCCCATTTAATGGGATTATGCATATCAGGCTTACCATAATCTAAAATATAACTTCCATCATTGAGCTTTAAGGCTGAATGAATCAGAGATTCATCGTGAAGCAAAACTTCAATTCTATCTAAGTCAAAACCAAATAGATAATATGCTTCAATTATTTCAAAGCCTTTATTCATCATCGTCGCGCAGTCGATGGTGATTTTATTTCCCATTTTCCAAGTTGGATGAGCTAAAGCAATTTGAGGCGTGACTTCGCTTAATTTTGTTAAAGGATAATCCCGAAGAGCGCCTCCGCTGGCGGTGATAATGACTTTATCAACCTTATTAATATCACTTTTAGCTAAGCATTTTGCGATAGCTACATGTTCAGAATCAATTGGATAAAGTTTTCCTTTTCCTTTTGCTAGTAAATCATTAATTAGTTTTCCGCCCACAACTAAAGCTTCTTTATTAGCCAGGCAAAGAATCTTATTTCTTTTTAAACTTATAAGAGCAGGTATAAGTCCTGAAAAACCAACTAAAGCGTCAATAACTATGTCGCAATCAGTAGTTTTAGTTAATTTTTTAAGACCGTTTTTACCATAAAAGAATTTAATGGAAGGATATTTTTTCTTGAACTTTAATGCTTCTATTTTATCGATAAGATAAATAGAGTTAACGCTTTTATGCTTCAAGATAATATCATCGATAACTTCATAATGTTTTCCAACTGAAAAAGCAGTTAATAAAAATTTGTCAGGATATTCATTGAGAATATCTAAACTTTGTCTTCCAATCGAACCGGATGCGCCTAATAATAAAACCTTTTTCATTATTTAAAGAAGTTCCATCCGTTATTGATAAAGATGAGCATCACCGAGATAAACCCGCTGGTGAAAAGAAGTGAATCGATGCGGTCAAGCAATCCTCCATGACCTGGAAGTAAATTTGAGAAATCTTTTACATTGTAATTTCGTTTAATTGCGGAGAAAGTAAAGTCACCTAAATTAGCAATAATTGGCATGACAGCACTTAAAAGAAGAATCCAGAGCCAATGGAAATTATCTAAACCTAAAATAGGTAAAATAGGCATTCCAACCGCAGCAAAAACAAGTGCGAAGCAAGAAGAAAAAGCAAAGCTAACAGCAATTCCTCCATAAAATCCTTCCCAAGTTTTCTTAGGAGAGATTCGAGGATTTACTTTGTGTTTTCCGAATAAGACACCTATAAAATAAGCCCCGATATCATTAGAAATTGTTCCAATGACAACATATAAAAATAAGAGGGCAGATTGAAAATATTTAAAAAGACTAGTTCCGACATCCACTCCAGCTTGTTTAAATAAATCATTTGGAGAAAACCTTAAATACAAAAAAGATTGAATACACAAAGAAGTAATGATAATCATCGCAATTAAATAACAGGTTTTGCCAACATCCATCTCTTCGTTAATAAAGCAAAAAGAGAAGAAGATGCCAGCTGTGACTAAAATCAAGATGATAGAGGAAGTAATCTTATTAAAACCATTCGTCAAAAATACATCTGCTGAGAACTCATTGTTATTTAAATAAGCCGAAATATTGTTTTTGATGAATATCCAATAAACAAATGAAAAGCTAATAAGTATAGAGGCAATGTAAACAAAATATTTAATCTTGCCTTTAAGGTTAAGTATTTTTACAAGCTCATAAGCACTAAAAACGGTAACTAAAATTGATAAAGCAAAAAAGAACCAGCCACCTAAAATGAAGCAAGGAACTACGATTGCTGCTAAAACAATCGCCGTAATTGTTCTAGTTCTCATCGATATTTTAGCTTCTTTACTTATTTCATTGGTTTCAATAACTAATTTATTCTTTCTTTTCATCATTTAAGCCCCCGAAACGGCGATTACGGTGATTATATTCTTTTAAGCAATCTAAAAATGCTTCCTTTTTTAAATCGGGCCAATGCACTTTTGTAAATACAAATTCAGCATAAGCACATTGCCATAAAAGGAAATTTGATAACCTTTCTTCCCCGCTTGTTCGAACCATTAAATCGACATCTGGCAAATTAGTTGTATATAAATATTGACTAAAAAGATTGTTATCAATTTTAGCTAGTTCAATATTGTTATTTTTATAATCTTGAGCAATTAATTTTGCTGCTCGTACAATTTCATCACGACCGCCGTAATTTAGACAAATATTAAAGACATAATTTGGATTGTTTTTAGTTTTTTCGATCGCATCTAAACAGGTATTTTGAGTTTTTAAAGGAAGTTTAGATAAGTCGCCAGAAACTACAACTTTCACGCCATCTCTCATTAAAGTCGGCATCTCTTTTTTAAAGAAGACTTCTAAATAATGAAAAAGGTGATTGATTTCACTTTTCGGTCTTTTCCAATTCTCGGTGGAAAAAGCGTAAAAAGACATGACTTTAATGTTGTATTCTTTGCAATAAGAAAACACTTCGATGATGCGATTGCAAGCTTCTTTATGCCCTCGATAACGAGGCAAGCCTCTCGCTTTAGCCCATCGCCCATTTCCATCCATGATAAAAGCAATGTGATTAATCGGTTTATTGAGCACTATTTTCTCGTTCATAAAACTAGTGATAATTATACACTCAAAATTTACGCATATGCACGCTTAATAACAACTCTTCTATAGAAAAAGGGGTATTAGCCCCTTATATCGACATTATTTCTTTTTCTTTGGTAGAAGTAATTTCTTCTATTTCACCAATCGCTTCATCGACAACTTTTTGTATCTCATCTTGGATGCGCTTTTTCAAGTCATCGGTGTAATCATCGCTATCTTTAATTAAATCAAGGTAGTCGCGACGAATATTGCGAATCGCTACTTTTGAATTTTCAGAAGTAGCTTTAGCTTTTTTAGCTAAATCGCGACGAGTGTCTTCAGTCAAAGCAGGAATGATAAGACGAATTAAGTCACCTTCCACCATTGGATTAAGACCGAGATTTGAAGCGCTTATGCCGGCGGCCACCGCTTTGATATCGCCTCGATCATAAGGCTTTACTACTAGTTGTCGTGGTTCAGGAGAAGAGATAGCGCAAATATCTTTGATGAGCATTTTATCGCCATAATAATCGCATTCAACTCGATCGAGCATTGCCGCGCTGGCGCGCCCTGTTCTTAAAGTTGAAAGTTCACCTTTAAGTGCTTCAATGGTTTTAGCCATCTGTGATTTTGCTTCTAAACTAATTTCGTCCATACTCTTATCCTTTCTTGATAACTGTTCCAATATCTTCGCCATTAATAACTCGTAAAAAGTTGCTTGGTTTAGCCATATTGAATACGCGGACATCGATATCTTTATCGATAAGCATTTTGACCGCGGTTATATCCATAACTTTTAAGTCTTGTTTAATTATATCGCTACAGGAAATAGTTTTATATAATTTCGCCTCTTTGTTCACTCTTGGATCATCAGAATAAATGCCATCGACGCCGTTTTTACCCATAAGGATGGCGTCAGAGTTAATTTCGATTGCTCTAAGAGTCGCGCAGGTATCGGTGGTGAAATAAGGTTTTCCAGTTCCTCCACCGAAGATGACAACTGTTTTATTTTTTAGATATGAATCCGCTAATTCAGGAGAATAAGTTTCAGCAAATTCTTCCATCTTAATCGCGGTCAAAACTTTAGCATCGACGCCTGAGCTTTTTAAAGCATCCATCAAAGCAAATGAATTGATGATAGTGCCAAGCATGCCCATCTTATCGGCGGTAACTCTTTCGATTCCTTTGTCTTTGCTCACAAATGAGCCACGGCATATATTTCCGGCTCCAACAACAATAGAGACCTCTACTCCACTTGTAGCAATATCTTTAATGACATTAGCGATAGAAAAAAGAGCCTTTTCATCGATAATGCCATCATTGCGGTCGCCTGAGAGGGCTTCACCTGACAATTTGATTAAGACGCGATGGTATTTCATATAAGGCTCCTTAATGTAGTTTATTTAATTTCTTTCATTACTTCTTCAGCGAAGTTATCGACTCTTTTTTCAATTCCTTCACCAACGGCGTAACGCACAAATTTAAGAATATTTGCTCCGTTTTCTTTTAGAACTTGAGCAACGCTTTTCTCTCCATCAAGCAAATAAGCTTGAGCAGTTAATGTTGATTCGGAGAGCACTTTGGCAACTTTTCGATCAGCAATTTGAGCGAGCATTTCAGCCGGTTTATTAGCTAATTTTGCATCGCTTTTCATGAGCTCTAATTGAATGCCTTTTTCATGTTCAATAGCCGAAGCAGGAACATCTTTTTCGCTGATATAAGTAGGATTATTCGCAGCGATGTGCATTGCTAAGCCTTTAGCTAATTCAGGATTAGCTTTATCAAGCAAGACTAAGACAGCAATCTTTCCGCCCATGTGGACATAGCCGCCGAATTCTTGGCTATCTTCTTTGCTTAATATTTCAAAGCGACGATAATCAAGCTTTTCACCCATGCTAACAGTGGCATCAGTGAATAGACTTTGAGTTACTTCTTTAGCTTTATCAATGCAGCAAGGTTCTTTCTCTAAAGTAGTTTCAAGAACATCGCTAACTAATTTATGAAATTTCTCGCCTTTAGAAACGAAGTCAGTTTCACAGTTTACTTCAGCGATGACAGCTTTGTTGCCTTTAACTAATACGCTTGCAAGTCCCTCAGCCGCGATGCGGGAAGCCTTTGCTTGTGCTTTAGCAATACCTTTTTCTCTGAGCCAATCGATTGATTTATTAACATCTTGATTGTTAGCTTCAAGAGCTTTTTTGCAATCCATCATACCAGCACCGGTACGATCGCGAAGTTCTTTAATGAGTTCAATCATGCTAGCCATCTTATTTGGCCTCTTCTTTCTTTGCAGTTGTTTTCTTAGCAGCAGGCTTTTTTGCTTTTACTTCATCAGCCTTTGGAGCTTCTTCGACTTTAGCTTCTTCTTTAACTTCAGGTTTCACTACTTCTTTAGCTTCGGCTTTTGGAGAAGTTTTACCTTCTTCACGAGCTTTTCTAAATGCTTCGCGTTGAGCTTGAAGCTTTTCATATCTCTCTTGTCTTTCTTGACGAGCTTTGCGGATAGCCGCTAAACGTTCGGCATTTTCTTTATCAGCTTGACGAATTGCGTCTTTCATAGTGACTTCTTCGCCTTCATCTTTAGTGTAAGCAACTTCAGTGATGCCACCTTTAGATTCAACAATCGCATCAGCTAAAACAGTGATGATGAGTTTAACTGAACGAAGGGCGTCATCGTTAGCAGGAATTGCATAGTCTAATACATCTGGATCAGCATTTGTATCAGCAATACCAAAGACAGGAATATTTAATTTGCGAGCTTCAGCAACGGCATTGTGTTCGATTTGTGGATCAACGACAACGACCGCATTTGGAACTTTGCGCATTTCTTTGATACCATCAAGGTTTTTAGCAAGTTTTTCTTTTTCTTTCTTAAGCAAAGCAACTTCTTTTTTAGGTAGACGATCAAAGGAACCATCGAGTTCTTTAGCTTCTAATTCTTTAAGTCTACGAATGCGGCTTTGAATAGTTTTGAAGTTAGTTAAGGTTCCACCTAACCAACGATTGGTAATATAGAATGAACCAGAACGCAAAGCTTGTTCTTGAACGACTTCTTTAACTTGTGGTTTGACGCCGACAAACAAAACTTTTCCTGATTCATCAACAATTTTCTTTAAAGCAAGATAAGCTTCTTCAATTTTTTGAGCAGATTTATTTAAATCGATGATGTAAATGCCGTTACGGGCACCATAGATGTATTTGCCCATCTTAGGATTCCATTTACGGGTGTTATGTCCGAAGTGGACTCCACCTTCAAGCAATTTTCTCATCGTGATGATTGGTGCATTTTCATCATGCATCACTGCTTCCATCACATTTTCTTCTTTGTTATCGACCGCTTCTTCTACTTTTGGGGCGACAACTTCTTTTTCTTCGTTCATTTTCTGAACCTCCATTTGTTTTCATCCTCCATCACTTCTAACAAACTCCCCCATACTCGACCCCGTGGTCATGGGACTAGGAATTTGAATCCATGATGTGTGTAGTCTCTTAAAAGAGCCTTTTTATCTTATCATGAGCCTTCTTTATGAACAAATAGTTTTTACTATTTAGCAAACCTTGATGATAAAAAAGCAGATAAAGGGATGAAAAATTCCATATTATTTCTTAATTTTTGAACGAGGATGAGTTAATTCAAATTGATTTTTCATCGCTTCTTCGCTGACATGTGTATATATTTGCGTGGTATTAAGCGATTCGTGCCCTAAAAGTTCTTGGATGACTCTTAAATCCGCGCCACCTTCAAGCAGATGAGTTGCAAAACTATGTCGAAGAAGATGAGGATGCAGTCCATAATTACAGCCAGTTTTTCTTTCAACCTCTTTGAGAATATATTCAACTCCTCGGCTAGTTAAAACTCTTCCGTTAGCGTCGAAGAAAAGATAATCTTCTTTAAGCGATTCTGGATGCTTAGCAATCAGGTTATCTCGCGACTTTGAAACATAATTTTTCAAAGCTGTTTGGGCACTTTTATTAAATGGGACAATTCTTTCTTTTTTGCCTTTCCCCATAATTCGAATTGCTCTGGCGTGGAAATCGATGTCATTTATTTTAATTTTCACTAATTCACTCACCCGAACTCCGGAAGCATAAAGCAATTCTAAAATGCATTGATCGCGAAGCATTAATTCATCATTTCTCTCTGAATTTAATTTAAATAAATTGTCGATTTGCTCGATATAAAGCGCCCGAGGATAACGAATTTCTTTTTTAGGCGAAGAAATGAAAATGAAAGGATTATAATCAAGGACATCATTATCTAATAGATAGCCATAAAAATGTCTAAGTGCGCTCAATCTTCTACAAAGCGTTTTTTTAGAAATATTGTTAGCTAGCTGAGTTGATAGATAGTTACGAATTATTGCTCCATCGACATCATCTATATCAATGCCTTGATTAAAAATAAATTTATAAAAGGAAACGATATCAATTTGATAGGATGAAACAGTCTTTTCAGAATAGTTCAAGACATATTTCAAATAGTCTAAGAATTCATCTATTTCTTTGATATTAGTCATAATTCTTTTTCCATTCTAAAATGCGTTGAACTGATTCATCCGCAAATAATAATTTGTCTTTTATAGTTTTATTAACAATGCCAAAATTTGCGTTCATCGGGCTAAAATTGCCAGGATTTGCCTGAATAATATAATTATATAGCGAGCCAAGCATCGTTAATGAAGGAGGTTTAATTACCTTTTCTTTTCTCATTAATTTATCGACAAACATTGCTACTAGAATTCCCATGGCTGAAGATTCGACATAACCTTCAACGCCACAAAGTTGGCCAGTGACAAAGAGGCTCTTGTTAACTTTTAAAGATAAATCATCATTTAAAATTGCTGGTGAACATAAATAGCTATTTTTATGCATCAATCCATAACGGATGAATTTAGCATTTTTAAGTCCTGGGATTAAAGAAAAAACTCTTTTTTGCTCAGGATAGGTTAAATTAGTTTGAAAGCCAACTAAATTATATAAATTGCCTAATAGATTATCTTGTCTAAGTTGTACGACAGCATAGAATTTAGGGCGAGATAAAACTTGAAGTCCTTTTGGCTTTAATGGTCCATATCTAAGAGTGTCCACTCCTCTTTTAGCTAAAACTTCAATCGGCATGCAACCTTCGAAATAGTTTTTATCAAAATCATGAACATAAGCCAACTTAGCATTGATGAGTTCATGATAGAAAAGTTCGTATTCTTCTTTAGAAAAAGGACAATTAATATAGCTATCATCGCCTTGATCGTAACGCGCTTTTTTATAAGCAATGTTCATGTCGATGGAATCTTTACTAATTATTGGGGCAGAGGCATCAAAGAAAAATAGGTTAGTTTTTCCTAATGCACTTTCGAATTGTTTTAATAAAGCTTCACTTGTTAATGGGCCAGTTGCAAAAATGGTGATGCCATCTAAAAATGATGTGACTTCTTCATTATGAATTACTAGATTAGGAAATGATTTTAATTTTGAGGTGATGAAATTAGCGAATTTAATTCTATCAACGCTTAAAGCGCTTCCGCTTGGAACAGCACTTTCTTTTGCGGCTAGCATCGTTATTGAATCAAGCTGACGCATCTCTTCTTTTAATAGCCCACAGGCATTATCAAGACGACTAGATTTTAAAGAATTTGAACAAACAAGTTCGCCAAAAAGTCCGGTCTCATGCGCTTTATCATCAACTTTAGGACGCATTTCATAAAGATGAACTTCGTAACCTTTTTTAAGCAAATAATAAGCGGCTTCTGAGCCAGAAAGTCCACCTCCAACAACATTAATTCTTTTCATCAAAATGATTATAAAAAAATAGCGGCTTAACCGCTAATCTTTTTTGAATAATTGCTCTTTTTGTAGAAGCGCTTTTTATAAGTCTTTCTTTTTTCAATCATTTCGGAATAATCGCAGTTAGGGAAACCGCTACACCCAATGAATTTTTGATGTTTTTTGTTCTTGCGATAAATTAATGGCTTTCCACATTTTGGACAATCTCGGCCAACATATTCAACTTGCTTTTCTTCTTTTTCAGTATATTTACAAGTTGGGAAATTTGAGCAGCCGATGAATTCGCCATATTTCGATTTTTTAAATACTAATGGTGCTCCGCAGACCGGACAATTTCTTCCAACATATTCTTCCTTATCCTTATACATTATCTTTTCAGCATCATCAGCCTCTTGCATGAATGGATAATAAAATTCTTTCAATATCTTGAGTTCAGATTCATTACCTTCTTCGATTTTATCGAGATTATTTTCCATCGAAGCAGTATAGTTAACATCGATAAATTTTGGGAAATATTTGTTTAGCACAAAGACCGTGCGCTTTCCTGATTCGGTGGCGTGAACTAAGCCTTCTTTAGTCTCGATATAACCATGAGTTTTAAGTCTTTGAATTGTGCTTGAATAAGTTGATGGACGACCAATTCCATTATCTTCCATGAGTTTAACGATGCGTCCTTCGTTATAGTGTAGAGGAGCTTTAGTAAACTCCTGTTTGGAGTTGATATTGCTAAGAGGGAAAGAATCATTAATTGCGACGCCATTTAAAACTGAGTTGAGTTCATCATCCACATCATGCTTATAAATAGCGGTGTAACCATCGAATAAATTACGTTTGCTTTCAAATTTAAATCTAATTTTATTGCATTCAAAAATATAAGTAGTTTTCTCTTCTTTTTTGCCTTTCATAAGCGAGGCAAGTGTTCTTTCATATATCAATTTATATAAATTGTATTGAGTAGGCGTTAAGATGCCTTTTAAACTTTCAGGCGTGCGGTAGATTGAAGAAGGACGAATACCTTCGTGGGCATCCTGAGCTCCTTTAAGAGAAACTACTTTTAGCTTTCCAACATATTCATTTCCAAAATGTTCGACGATATATTCTTGAGCGGATTTAACAAATGAAGCATTAAATCGCGTCGCATCAGTTCTAATATAAGTGATTAAACCTTCCAGCCCTTTAACGCCTTCATATAGTTCTTGAGCCGCTTTTGAAGTAACAGCCACTGGCATATGATAGACATTAAAAGCTTCAATTTGGAGAGAAGAGGTTGAAAAGCCAGGCTTGGATTCGATAGTTTTAACGCTCTTTTTGATATCGACTAATTTTACATCTTTGCCTAAATTAGCAACGAGATTATCAACCATTTCTTTGCTAGTGATTTTTTCATCTTCTTTATTAGGAAGATAGTTTAAAGTTAAAACCTTATTATTAATTAAAGTATCAATCGAAAATAGCCAATATTCTTCAGGAACAAATTGTTCAATTTCTTTATCGTGATCGACAATTAACTTTAAAGTGGCCGATTGAACTCTTCCAGCCGATGGCGATTTCATCTTGCGCTGCAAAATCGAAGATAATCTAAAGCCGATTACTCTATCAATAATGCGTCTTGTCTCTTGAGCAGAAACTAAATCCATATCGATAGTTCGTGGATTTTCTAATGCCAAAGTTACAGCATCTTTCGTAATTTCATGAAATTCAATTCTTTTCGCAGTTTCAGGATTTAGATTAAGCACTCTTGCTAAATGGTAAGCAATAGCTTCTCCTTCTCTATCAGGGTCGCTTGCGAGTATAACTTCGCTAGATTGTTTGGCATATTTTTTAAGTTCGCTGACAGTTTGTTTTTGACTGCTAGAAATAACATAAGTAGGTTTAAAGTCATTATCAACATCCACCCCAAAACCATTTTTTTCACATTTAGCTAAGTCTTCAACTTGCCCTTTGCTCGCCTTAACAAGGTATTTACCTTGAGGCAGAAATTTTGCGATGGTATCTGATTTATGTGGTGATTCAACAATGATAAGTTTCATGATTTTTTCCGAATTTCGTTATCAACTATATAGATACTTTTTTACCATGTCAAAAACTATTTTTATTAAAGAATAATTATTTCTTTAACTTTTTTATTCCTCTTTGATACCTTGAGTTTCATTTAATTCTTTAAGCACGTCATTTCCGCTTTCAACTAGCATGGCACCTTCACTAATTAGTTTATTGCATAAAGAATTTTCACCAGCTAAATGAGGAACGCAACAAACTTGTTTACCAAGTTCTAAAGCCCAGCCGACTGTTGTTGATGTACCAGACTTATAACTAGCTTCCACCACAACGGTAACTTTAGCTAAGGCGGCGATTATTCGATTGCGGAATGGAAAATTTTCTTTCCTAGGTTCCACCATCGAAGGATATTCGCTAATTAAAAGATGATTATTCTTAATTTCATCATATAGAACTTTATTTTCTTTTGGATAGCAATAATCGATGCCCGAACCTAAAACAGCGATGGTTCTTCCACCGCTAGAAATCGCACTTTTATGAGCGATTGAGTCAATGCC
This sequence comes from Coriobacteriaceae bacterium, assembly GCA_963612925.1. GTDB lineage: Bacteria > Bacillota_I > Bacilli_A > RFN20 > CAG-826 > Fiminaster. The sequence goes on from CAVDXG010000006.1 coordinate 39,113, forward strand.
GCGAGCAAGACCGCTAACAATTGGATAATCCTTAGCTACTACAGAAGCTATTTTTTCAGTCATATTAACTCCATAGCTAGAACAATTTCTTGCTCCAATGATAGCCACATTGTTGTCCCCGTTTTTTAATAAGGAAATATCGCCGTAATAAAAAAGTACAAACGGTGGCTTAAAATTGATTTTTAAGCATCTAGGATATTCACTATCAACAAGTGTGATGTAGTTAGATTTAATCTTTTGAAGCATATTTTTAACAGCTTCTTCGCTTTCTATGGGAGCTTTATGCTGAATATCAGAATAAATTTTGTCCCAGTCTCCATTATGCTTTAACGCTAAATATGCAAGTATTTCTCTTCCTTTCATAATTACCTCCATATATAGGTATTAGAAAAGAGAGCAAAAACTATGAAATTGTGAGACTAAAAATCTTTAAATAAATCAAAAGGTCGATATTTAGCCTCAAATACCGGGCGAAAAGAGAAGCGATGAATATTGGCTATTGGTCCATATTCTTTTAAGGCTAATAGATGATCTTTTGTCCCATAGCCTTTATTTTTATCAAAATGGTATTGCGGATAATCTTTGGCTAACTCAATCATCAAATGATCACGGCTGACTTTAGCCAAAATGCTGGCTGCTGCAATAGGCAAGGCTTTAGCATCGCCTTTAATAATAGGGATAACTCTTTTAGTTAATCCATCTAACTTCATCGCATCAGTTAATATCAAATCATAACGGCACTTTATTTGTTCAATCGCCTTTTTCATGGCGACTTTAGTAGCTTCGTAGATGTTAATTTTATCAATCGTAGTTGCATCAACAATAGCTATTCCATATCCAAGAGCGTGCTCAATAATTTCGCCATAGAGAAGTTCACGCTTTTTCTCTGAAAGCTTCTTGGAATCATTTATTTCCTTATTTACATACGCGCGCGGGAAAACGACCGCGGCAGCTACAACTGGTCCCGCTAATGGGCCTCGGCCAGCTTCATCCACTCCTACGATGAAAGAAATTTCGTCATTATAAAATTGTTCTTGATAATTTAAAGGCATTAGATGACTCTTTCTAGACTTATTCGAGCTATCTTTCCGTTTTTAAATTCGTTTAGGAAAACCAATTGGGCTTTTTTAATGTCTAATTTACCTTTGAGCAAAAATCCACGATTTTTAGCAATCTTTTCAAAGATGGAATCATTAGATAAGTCTAGACTTTCTAATTTATAACGGTTCTTTACATCAGCTGGATAATATTGTTTTAAATAATCGAGTAGATAAGAAGCTAAATATTCGTGAGGAAGAATGTTTTCGTTAATCGAGCCAGTTAAAGCTAAATTAATGGCCTTCTTTTCATCTTTGTAGTTAGACTGAAGAATTCCTGGAGTGTCCAAGAGTTCGAAATTATCAGAAACTTTAATCCATTGTTGCGATTTAGTAAAGCCTGGCTTATTTTCCACGCCAGCCGCCTTTTTCTTAGCTAGTTTATTAATAAGCGTAGACTTGCCGACATTAGGAATTCCAACAATCATCGCTCTTATGGGCTGCTTTTTCATTCCTTTGGCGAGCTGTTTTTCTCTTTTTTCTTTTCCTAAATCTTCGACTTCTTTAATAATCTTTTTAACATCTGAAGAAGAATTTAAATCCACAAATAAAGCTTTAAAATTATTGTTAGTGAAGTAATTAATCCATGAAAAAGTGACTAAAGAATCCGCTAAATCGGATTTAGTTAAAAGCACTAAACGCTTTTTATTTTGAGTCAAACTAAAAAGTTCATCATTCCGGCTAGAAAGAGGAATGCGAGCATCTAAAAGTTCAATAACGCAGTCGACAATTTTAAGTCTTTCTTCGATTTGATTCGAAGCTTTCTTCATGTGTCCTGGATACCAATGAATGTTTCCCATTATAGATACCTCGGGAAATAATAACTAATATAAACCGGCTTTAATTCGCCATCTTCCATGCCGATTTTCGCTCTGCCAGATAGTCCACGAACTACTCCAACGATATATTCTTTCTTAATTGGACCGACATTTCTTGAATCATATGAATTAGCTCGGTTATCACCTAAAACAAAATATTCATCTTCTTTAAGTGTGGTAGGCGAGGCATAATCATTTGGATAACTTCCTTTTTTAATCATTGCCTCATCGATAGGTTGAGTAATTATCTCAAATGTATCAGATGAATTTAAAACATATAAAGAGCCTTTAGAATCGGTGTTATTGATGTAAAAGGTTTCATTAGGCGTAGCAATAATACGTTTGATTTTATAAGAGGAATCACTATTTGGATATTTGCAGACAACAATATCAAATCTTTTAATGCTGTCGATCGCGGATTGATGTTCATCCATAAAGCCATAATCGATATCGTAGCAATCCACTCTAGCGGAGCCTCCATATTCACCTAAAAGATTTCCGTTTGCATCTTTGGCGTCTCTATTAAAGGTTGGATACATGCTTTGACCATTTACCCAAAACGGAGTGTAATAATATTTGTTAAAAATCAAAAACGAAGTTAAACAAAGAACTGAAATAATCAATAAAGAGCCGACAATAACTAAAATGCGCTTCCAAAGCGTTTTTCTTTTACTATAAGTAATAAGAGTTTCAGCCATACACGATTATTATACATAAAAAAACCTTCCAATTTATAGGAAGGCTTAATAATGTTTTTGTATTAGAGAACTTCTTTAATACGAGCGGCTTTGCCAGACAATTTTCGCAAGTAATTAATTCTACTGCGACGAACTTTACCATGTTTCACCACTTCAATTTTCGCAAGAGCTGGAGAATTAACAGGGAATGTTCTTTCAACACCGATGCCGGAAGAGATTTTTCTAACGGTAAAGGTTTCACTGACGCCGGAGCCACGACGTTTCATAACAATGCCTTGGAAGACTTGAATACGTTCTTTTTTGTTTTCAATGATTCTAACGCTCACTTTAACTGTGTCACCAGATTTGAAATCAGGGACATCTTTTTTGAGTTGGCGAGCGGTAATTTCATTAACTAGATTTGTGTTCATGAATCTTACCTCCTTTTCACTAATTATCTTAGGGCGTTCATATCAATAGAAAGCGGAACGTCTGCATCGCGAATAAATCACGCAAGTAGTAATATATCAAAATAAATATTTTGTATCAAGCAATATTTTTGCTTTTAGAAAGCACAAGTGTAAAGTAATTTTACTTGACAGCGGAAAAAGAAAAGAATATTCTATCCTCAATAAGGAGAAAAAAACATGTCAGTAAAAATTAGATTAACACGCATTGGTCGTCATAAAGAATCCATTTATCGTATCGTTGTCGCCGACAGCCGTTTTGCACGCGACGCCAGATATATTGAACAAATTGGTTATTTCGATCCTGCAAAAGGCGAAGACAGCGCCCTCATCAATGAAGAAGCTGCTCTTTCATGGCTATTAAAAGGAGCTATTCCATCCGATTCTATTCGTGCTTTATTTAACCGTAAAGGCTTGATGGAAAAATATGCCAAGGCTAAAAAGGAAGCAAAATAATGGATTTTGAGAAAATCATTCATACCATTGTTGACCCATTTTTGATCAATCCTGATGCATTATTAATCCGTCAACTTGCTAGCGATAATGAAGACGATATCACTCTTTTAATTGCCAGCGAAAGCGAAGACACAGCTAGATTAATTGGCAAAAAAGGTCTCATCGCTAACGCCTTAAGAGAAGTCGTCTCTGTGGCTGGAAAAAGTGAAGGAAAACGAATTCATCTAAGATTCGAATCCTTCGATGAAGAAAGTAAATAATGGATTACTTGCAAATAGGCCGAATTGTTAAAACAGTCGGTTTAAAAGGCGAAGTAAAAGTTTATCCAACTACCCATTTTCGTGGTTCAAGATTTAAAAAATCTAGCCACGTTTTTCTTTTGCTTAACGATGAATATAAAGAATATATTATCCGTTCTCATCGAGAAAACGGTTCGCTAGATATCATTGCCTTTGAAGGGCTAAATAAGATTGAAGATGTCGAAGATTTCATTCAAAAAGATATCTATGTTAAAAAAGATCAATCATTTTTAAAACGCAATGAATATTTCTTTTCCGATTTAGAAAACTGCATAGTCTATGATGAAAACCATCATCAAATTGGAAAAGTTAAAAAAGTTGAAGAATATTCTAGTTATGCCACTCTTAGAATTGCTCGAGAGAAAGAAAAAGACGCTTTAGTTCCGTTTGTTAAAGCATTTATAAAAGATGTTGACATCGAAAAGAAAATTATCACTATTAAAGTAATTGAAGGTCTTTTATGAAAATCACGATTTTAACTCTTTTCCCAGAAATGTTTAAAGCTCTAACTGATAACTCGATTATCAAAAGAGCGATTGCGAAAAATGTCGTTGAAGTGAAGATTGTTAATTTTCGTGATTACACCTTAGATAAATATCAAAGAGTGGACACTCCACCTATTGGAGGAGGAGCAGGTTTAATCTTAAAATGCCAGCCAATCGTGGATGCTTTAAGAAAAAATTCCTCTTCAAAAAGCTACAAAATACTCCTTTCACCTAAAGGAAAAACATATAACCAGGCTAAAGCTATTGAGCTAGCTAAAAAAGAAGACATCATTTTGATTGCTGGCCATTATGAGGGAGTTGATGAAAGAATTGCTCACTACATCGATGAGGAAATTTCACTTGGTGATTATGTCTTAACTGGTGGTGAAATTGCCGCCATGGCTATCGCTGATTCAATCATTCGACTTTTAGATGGAGCGATAAGTAAAGACTCATTAGAAGAAGAAAGTTTTACATCTTCTTTATTAGAATATCCTCAATACACTGAGCCGCAAGTCTATGAAGGACATAAAGTTCCCGATATTCTTTACACCGGTAATCACCAAGTAATCGAAAAATATCGAAGAAAAGAATCTTTGAAGTTAACAAGAGAAAAAAGAAAAGATTTATTCGATAAACACGAATTAACTAAGCAAGATAAGAAATTGCTTAAAGAAATTGATGAAGGTATCGATGAACCTAAATGGCTTAAAGAAGCTTTAGAAAAAGGTAAAAAATTTATCAAGTAATTAGAATGGTTTTTGACCGTTAAAGTTAGGTGGCAATCGGCCACTTTTTTGATATAGTTTCATCTGCTTCATCATCTCTTTACTCTGTTCAAATTTCTTTAGAACGCGATTGATATCAGCATTAGTTTTTCCAGAGCCTTTGGCGATGCGAACTTTTCGAGAATTTTTCAAAATTTCAGGGTGAGCTCTTTCCTCTTTCGTCATCGAATTAACGATAGCTTCGAGATTTTTCATCTCTTTTTCTGCGGCTAATTTTTGTTCATCGCTAATTTTAGGCATACCTGGAATGAGTTTTAAAAGCCCACCTAAAGACCCTAATTTTTGAACTTTTTTCATCTGTAGAAGCATATCATCGAGAGTAAAGTCACCGCTCAAAAATTTAGAAGCATCTTTTCTAGCTTCTTTTTCATCGATTTCTTCTTGAACTTTTTCAACAAGAGTTAAGACATCGCCCATTCCTAAAATTCGATCAGCCATTCGATCAGGATGGAAGACATCTAAATCAGTTAATTTTTCACCAACACCGGCAAACTTAATTGGAATGCCAGTTAAATATTTAATTGATAAGGCCGCACCGCCACGAGCATCGCCATCAAGTTTTGACATGATGATGCCTGTTATTTTTAGTTGAGCATTAAAGGTATTTGCAACATTAATGGCGTCTTGACCTGACATCGCATCAACTAATAGAAGTGTTTCATCAGGATTAATCGCAGCTGTTATATCGTTAAGTTCTTTCATTAATGGCTCATCGATTGCTAATCGACCTGCTGTATCAAGAATTAAAACATCGTAATGTTCGTTATAAGCTTTTTCTTTAGCTTTTTTAGCAATTTCAACTGGAGAAACATCGCTTCCAAGAGAGAAAACTTCGACTCCAATTTGATTTCCGATTTGTTTTAATTGGTCAATCGCGGCTGGACGGTAGACATCGCCTGCGGCTAATAAAACTTTTTTGCCAAGTTTCTTTTTCATCAAAAGAGCAAGCTTACCAGCAGATGTAGTTTTTCCAGTACCTTGCAAACCTACAAGCATAATTATTGTCGGTTTATTCTTTTGATAGATGAGCTCACTAGAATCACTTCCTAAAAGTTCACATAATTCATCGTGAACAATTTTGACAACCATCTGAGATGGATTAAGTTTTAAATAAACTTCTTCTCCAATGGCTTTTTGTTTAACTTGTTCAGTAAATTCTTTGACAACTTTAAAATTAACATCAGCTTCTAATAAAGCGATGCGGACCTCTTTTAACATTTCGTCCATATTTGCTTCGCTCAAGCGAGCTTGTCCACGGACTTTTTTTAAGATTTTTTGAAAGCGTTCGCTAAGTGACTCAAATGCCATTTTTTAAATCCTCTTCTAGTTCATTAATTATCTTTTTATAAGCATCATTTTTATCTTTATATTTATCGAAAACTTGGCAAATCTTGATTTTTTGCTCGTAAAACTCTAATTTTTCACGTCCTTTTTTAAGCGCATCGCTGACGGCGGTCCGCGAAATATTTTTGTTTTCAGCAATCTCAGATAAAGATAAATTTGCTTCATAATAGTCGTTTAAAATATCTCTTTGAGAAATAGTTAAAAGTTCTCCATAGAGATCTAAAAGGCGGTTGATGCGAACAGTTTCTAATAGATGCTTATCCATCAACTTCTCCTAAACAAAGGCCATATAAATATTTATCTAAATCAAATTCTTCTAAATCAGTCATCTTCTCGCCTAAGCCGATGAAGCGAACAGGCACACCTAAGCTATCTCGAATAGCTAATATGATGCCACCTTTACTCGTGCCGTCCATCTTAGTTATCACGATGCCAGTTAATTTAATACAATCTAAAAATTGTTTAGCTTGAAGCAAACCGTTTTGACCAGTTGTCGCATCAATGACTAAGAAAGCTTCATGAGGAGCATTTTCAATTTCTTTTGATAAGACGCGCGTAATTTTAGCAAGTTCGTTCATCAAATTGATTTTGTTTTGAAGTCGACCAGCTGTATCAACGATCAATAAATCGATATTTTCTTGCTTCGCCCTTCTAGCTCCTTCAAAAGCCACGCTGGCAGGGTCAGAATTTTCTTTTCCAACTACGATAGGGCAATTTAGTCTATTTGCCCAGACTGTCAATTGCTCAATGGCTCCAGCACGAAATGTGTCAGCTGCACATAGCATCACCTTTTTACCTTTATTTAGATAACGATACGCTAATTTGGCGATGGTAGTAGTTTTACCAACTCCGTTTACGCCGGCAACAAGTAAAACCGTTGGGCCAGAAGAAACAAATTCGATTTCGTTATGAATATTTCCACCTTTAGTCGCATAATTTAAAAACATTTTATCGACGACTAATTCGTTGATAGTTTTGGGATCTTTAATATTTTTAGTTTTGCTCTCTTCTAATGTTTCATCGATGATTCTAAGCGATAATTCAATGCCAACATCCGCTTCGATAAGTATTTCTTCAAGCTTTTCAAAATATTCTTGATTCACTTCTTTATAAGCTTTCGAAAGCATATCTAATTTAGAAGCAAAATTAGTTCGCGATTTAGCTAGACCAGTGACATAATTGTCCTCTTTCTCAAGCGGCTTTTTTGAAAATTTATCTTTTAGTATTTTAAATAAGCCCATTTCTATCTACCTGCTTTTTTCTTCAATGCTTCTTTCGCAGCATTTTTTTCAGCTTCTTTTTTAGAACTTCCTTCACCAACACCTAAAATAACTCCTTCAAAGGAGACTTGAACCACGAAATGTTTGGCGTGAGCAGGACCGCTAGTTTTAATGACGCTATATTTAACCGATTCGCGGTGCTCGCTTTGTATTTCTTCCTGAAGTTTTGATTTATAGTCAATCACTTCATCAACATCATATTTCTGAATATCTTTATACAAAGTCGAAATGAGAAATTTTCGCACTTTAACAAAGCCTTGATCTAAATACAAGGCCCCTAAAAAAGCTTCGAACACATCTTCTAAAAGATGAGGAGATGATAATATATTTCCTCCAAAAGAATTCCCGACACGAATATAGTCTTGGAAATTATATTCTTTAGCAAAATTAGCCAACGCGTTGGTGTTGACTAAAGATATTTTGAGTTTAGTTAAATCGCCTTGATCAAAATCTGGACGAGCTTTATAAGCCAGTTCGGCAACAATGCAACCTAAAACAGAGTCGCCGAGAAATTCAAGACGTTGATAATCGTGATGTTTAGTGTGAGCATCGACATTTAATGAACCATGCGTAAAAGCTAGTTCATAAAGAGATATATTATGAGGATGGATTTTAAAATTATTTAAGAGTTCAGAGATGTCTTTCATCTTTTTAAATTCTCTTTGATTTGTTTGATGATGTCTTTCTTAGCTAAGTTGTAGGCAATCATCATCGAATAATAGAAGGATTCTCCGGTAGCGTTTCCGTGGGCTTTAACTGGAATTGTGTTAACGCCAACTAAGAACGCTCCGCCGACCTTTTTATAATCCATTTTGGCTTTCAAAGTATTGAAACCTTTTTTTGCGAATAAATAACCAATCTTGGAAGAAGTTGAAGACATGAAAGCATCTTTAATCATGCTTGACATCATCTTTGCCATGCCTTCGCTAGATTTTAAGAAGATGTTGCCGCTGAAACCATCAAAAACTACGACATCAGCATCGCCTTTTAAGACATAACGAGCTTCGATGTTGCCTTTAAAATCAGGATTATCTTTCAATAATTTATAAGCTTCAAGCGTTAAAGGTGAACCTTTACCTTCTTCACTACCATTGCTTGCAAGATAGATATTTGGATTAGCTTTGTTATAGACGGCTTTATAGTAAGCTTGTCCCATCAAAGCAAATTGTTTTAATTCAATCGGAGTATTTTCGTTGCTTGCACCAACATCGAGAAGAACAGCATATTTATTGTTTACTAAGGTTGGAAAAGGCGTAATCAAAGCAGGGCGATCAACTCCATCTATCTTTTTGATGATAAGAGTTGACAGTGCTAATAAAGCACTTGTGGAGCCAGCTGAAACTATGCCATCTGCATTTTCATTTTTAACAGCTTCAACAGCTTTATAAATAGAAGTATTTTTATTGCGCATCGCTTCAAGAACATGACATTCCATCGGAGCGATTTCTTTCGCATCAATAACTTTAACCTTCTTATTTAGCATAGTTAATTTATCCGCATCGCCGACCGCGATTATTTGAACATCTTTAATCTCATCGACAAAGCGATTAACCGCTTCAAGCGCGGCACTTACTCCATTATCGCCACCCATCATATCAATAACTAATTTGACCATAAGTTTTCTGTTTCCTTTAATTCGCTATATTTTAGCATGACTATGAAAGTAAGCATATATTAAATGCTTAATAGAACTGTTTTTTGAATTTATCCGTTTCAATTTCTAAAGCGATATCGTTTATATATTTTGCATAACCACTTTCATTTTTATGAGAAAGAATGAAAAGGGCATCCTTTCTAGCAATTTCAAAAATCTTAAAGTCTTCAACGAGGTTAACAAATGTGAAATTATCTCTTCCGGATTGTTTTAAGCCAGCTAGTTCGCCGGCTCCTCGTCGACGTAAATCTTCTTCAGCAATAAAGAAGCCATCATTAGATTTAGTCAATACTTCCAGTCGAGAATAAGCATCTAAATCAGACTCATCATAGACAAGTAAGCATTTAGCTCTACTCCCATCTCGACCAATGCGACCTCGAAGTTGATGTAGACTAGATAATCCAAAATGGTTGGCATCATAAACAATCATCAAATTAGCTTCTTTAACATCAAGACCAACTTCTATAACACTTGTGGAAATAATGATGGGACAAGTACCCTTATAGAAATCTTTTAAGGCAAAATCTCGTTCATCTTCATCTAAATTTCCATGCAAAAGTGCCACTTTTCCAGGAAATAGCGATAAATAGTAACTATATAGTTTCTCAACTGAAAAGGCTGAATTGTCACCCATAATTTTAGGTGCAACAATATAAACACGTTTATTTTCACTCAATGAATTCTTAATCGAAGAAAGAATCTCTTCATCATTAGATTCAACGATTTTAGTTTCGACATTGTGTTTACCATTTGGAAAGCTAGACAGTGTTGAGATATCTAAATCGCCATAAAAGGTTAGAGCCAAAGTCCTTGGTATTGGAGTTGCACTCATTAAAAGCAAATCCGCTCTATCGCCTTTATTTAATAGTTGCATTCTTTGATTGACGCCAAATTTATGTTGCTCATCGATGATGACAAGTCCAAGGCGGAGATAATTAATATCTTTTGAGAAAAGAATATGAGTGCCAACGACGATATCGATTTCTTTATTCATCAAAGCATTTCGAATTTGACTTCTCTCTTTTAAAGAACAGTTTCCTCTTAAAAGAGCAACTTTGACATTGAAAGGAGCAAATATTTTGACTAAGTTGGCGTAATGCTGCTTAGCCAGTGCATCAGTTGGAGCCATAAAGACGCCTTGATCACCTCGCGTATAGTTAGCAAATAAGGCAATCTCAGCAACCAATGTCTTCCCGGTGCCAACATCACCTTGAAGTAAGCGATACATTAAGTTCTTTTTATTCATGTCGAAAACGATTTCTCTGACACTTATTTTTTGATCGCTCGTCAGTTTAAAAGGCAAGCGACGAATAAAATCTCGCGAAGCTTCTAAATCGATAGGATTTTTTTCGCTATAAACTAATGAGGCGTTTTCTAGGCGAATTAGTTTGCTCTTCAAGGAAAAGTGTAGACATTCTTCATATTTAAATACGCGTAGCCCAAGATAGATATCATCTTTACTTTTTGGCTTATGAATCTTTTCTAAGGCCGTAAATTTATCTAATAGATGATATTTAGCTTTAAATTCATGAGGAACTAGAGTTTTTAAATCATCACTATTTATATTTTTTAAGGCTCTATCAACTAATCGAATGTATTCCTGGTTCGCTAAAGTTTGAGGTAAAGAATAAACTGGCTTAAGTAATTTATCGCTTTCAACTTCTCCTTTATAAATAGAAGTCATATTAATAAGGCGATGCTTTTTATCGTAGACTCCTGAAATAGTAACTTCTTGAGCAAAATGGAAAGCCTTATTTAAATAAGTGCGATTCCAAGCATGGATTTTAAAAGTATTACCATTAGAGGTGAGCAAATCAAACTTCATGAGCGACTTGTGATTGAATTTCTCTTCTTTTATTTCAGTTGCTATCTTTCCAAAGAAGACAACATGCTCTTTATCGACTAAATCATATTCTTTAGTAAGCGAATAATCTTCATAACGATAAGGAAAATGTAGCAGAATATCTCTGTAAGAAAAAATGCCCATCTTTTCTAGAGATTGATTAATGCGTTGAGATTTAGAGATAAAAGACATAAAAAAGGGGGTTAGATTATTCCACCCCAATTAAGAACGAATAAACTTTTTGTTCGCCTCGAACAATATCGAATTCAACTTCTGGATAATCTTGAGCTAATTTTTCTCTAATCTTTTCCTCATCAGAGGATGAAACATCTTCACCGATGAAGATGGTGACTAGATATGATTCGCTATCGATCATTGATTGAAGGAGCTGATATAAGACTTTAGTTTTATTCTTTTCGCAAACTAAAATGTGCTTATCTAAAATGCCGATATAGTAATCTTTATAAACTTTAAAACCATCGATAACAGTATCTTTAATCGCATAAGTAACTGATCCAGATTTTAAATGAGCAAACGATTCGCTCATCACGGAAAAATTTTCTTCTTTGGAAGCGTCTGGATTAAAAGATGAAGCCGCGACAATTCCCTGCGGAATAGTTTTTGTAGGAATGACTTTAACATCGATTTCATCAGCTAAAACATCTTGAGCTTGCAAAGATGCCATCACGATGTTGGAGTTATTTGGCAATAAATAAACAGTTTTTGCTTTCGTCGATTTAACGCTTGAAATGATGTCTTCCGTTGAAGGATTCATTGTTTGGCCACCGCTGACAAGTTTATCAACTCCTAAATTTAGGAAATATTCATCGATGCCTTTGCCAGAAGAGACCGCCACAATCGCGCTATCTTTTTCAAAGACTGGCTTTTGATTTAGATTATTATCTAGCGTGCTATGTTCAACTTTTTTATTAACAATTTTAACATTATCAAATTCACCAAAGTTCTGGGCGTAAGTAAAAACAGAACCAGGATTGTCAGTGAGCAAAGAGACATTGACAATATTTTCATTTCGCTTGATAAGGATATTCTTGCCATGATTTGACATCACTGAAACAAAGCGATTTTCCGCAAAAGACTTTTTCTCATTGATGGAACCTAAGATTAAATCAAAGATAACTTCATAGCCTTCTCCGACATCGACTTCGCCTTTTTCAATCGAAGTAGCTAATTTCTTTTCGATGAATACGCCGTTAAGCGCGCTATCCATTCCTTCAAGAATTTTAACTAGACCTGCGCCACCGCTATCGACGACACCAACTTCTTTTAAAACTGGCAATAGTTCAGGAGTTCTAGCTAAAGAGTCGCGTGCTTCTTTAATGAGCACTTTCATAGCCTTTTCAATGGAGAAATTAGAATAATCATTATTCTCTAAAGCTTCGCTAGATTCGCGAATAACGGTTAAAATTGTTCCTTCAACTGGACGCATAACTGCTTTATAAGCAACTTTGCTGCCATTAGAAAAAGCTTCCACTAAGTCGTTGACTTTAATGATTTTTTTATCTTTAAGAGAGCTAGCAAAACCGCGGAAAATCTGACTAGTGATAACTCCAGAATTGCCTCGAGCACCCATAAGCAAACCACGCGAAAAGGTGTTAGCAATGCTATAAACATCCTCATCATTACGGTTTTGAATTTCTTTAGCCCCGCTGGAAAGGGTGAGATTCATGTTCATTCCCGTATCGCCATCAGGCACTGGGAAAACATTTAAAGCATCAATCTCAGGATAGTGATTGTAGAGATTGTTGCTAGCTGAAATCAGCATATTTTTAAGTAATTGACCATCTATTGAACGCATTTTAATTAACCTTCTTTAAACTTTGGGCGTAGACATTTACTTTATAAACATCTACTTTGAATGTCTTATTGACAAGATATTTCACGCGCTTTTGAATCTCGAATAAGATTTCAGTAATTTTGACATCAAAAGCGATGACGACATATAAATCGATGCTCACTTTGTTTTTGTCTTGTTTTACAAAGACACCTTCCGAAAATGAGCCGTTTTTTAAAATTTCAATAATTGCCTCGTGGGTGGAACTTTTCTTAGCGATGCCAACAACGCCATAGCAACTTAAAACTGCATCGGCGACAACGCTTGCGATCGCTTCGTTAGTAATGATTATTCCACCATATTTGGTATTTCTTTTAACTGGCATATAAAAATTTAGATAAATAATTTATCTAATCGTAAATATAGCATAAGAGCCCTTCAATAGCAAATTAAGGGCGAAAAGATTGAGACAAATATAAGATTTATTTCGATTAAATCAATAAAATATATCTACTTAGCTAATAAAGATAATAGTTTTTTAGATATATTGTCATAAGCGATGAGCAAATGATTACCTAAAGGTGAAGAAAGAAAGACACTAGAGTCAGTAACTTTCACCTTTATTTGAGTTCGACAGAGATTATTTTTATACATGTTCTCTAAGATCTTACCATCTTCTAAAATAAACGAATCAAGACTAGGTGATAACTTAAAGATGGTGATATTACCTTTATTTAATTCTCCATGAATGCCAAGTCCAATGCCGCTTTCAAAGTGAGTGTCAAAAACATATTTATCGCACATCTTAAGTGGCAAAGTGCAATGAGCTAAATATAGATAATTTTCTTCGATATTTACATAACTTGGATTAGCTTGAAAAGAAAGAGAATGACATCCTTTATATAAAATCATCATCGACAATAAAGAAGGAATATCGCCTTCGCAAGATGAGATGGTGCCCTCGCTATTTAGAAGCGATAAAGCCAAGCATCCAGTCGATTTATAGCTCGATAATAAATCAAAACATCTTAAAGTTAAGCCATCCAAACGATAACGCTTAACAATTTCTTTTAAAGCAAGATAGATTTTATAAGCTTTTTTAATCTCGCCTTTATTTATCTTTTCATTGATGTCTTTATCAAATTTAAAGGCATCAACTTCTTTAATTTTATCTAATTCAAAAAGTAGTTCAGAAAAAGGAATATCAAGTAATTCTACACCTAATTTTTCTTTAGCTAATTTATAGTCAACTTGGCTTGCAATGAGCCAATTTGAAGGCTTACCAATAACGCCAAGTCGAAGGCCATCTAATAGTTTAATTTTATCCTTTAATTGATAATGATTAGACTTATAAATCTTTAGATTTTCTATTTGTTTTCTTACCTCAGTTGGCTTGCCAGAAAATAAGTAGCATTCGATACTTTTTGACTTTAAAAAGGAAATAATCTCTAAGGCGCTGGCAAGTGAATTTGAGTTATCTGTAGCAAGTAAATAGTAAGGAGGCTTAAACTCATTATAAATCTTTAAAAATGGCTCCTCTGAACCACCAGATTTAATAAAAAATATCTCATCTTGAAAATTGATATTTTGATAGTCTAATTCAGATAAAAATTCTAGAGTGGCTTGCTGAAGTTTTTTATCGCTTTTAGATAAATCGCTGGAAAGAAAAATGAATTGTTCTTTACGCATTATTAATCATGTTTCGAATGACGATGTTGTAATTAACTGTTGAGGATGCGCTCTTATAAGAGATAACACCAGTCATCGTCATTTTAACTTCTTCACCATATTCTGGATATTTAACAAATGAAACTGTTTCATGAGGAACTTTATCGTTGATCGGAGGAGTTATCTCAACATATTCAGGAAGAGAAAAAGACCAAGAAAGGTTAGCAACGATGCTCTCATCGCGTTCTAAAGCAAACCAAGTAGCTAATAAAAGGGTGTGATTATAAATCGGCTTCACGCCATTTTTCATCTCTTCCTTGCTTGGCTGATACGGCTTTAAGATGAGATTATAGGTGTTTGGGCTAGAATACATCACCTGCACGCCCTCACATCCACGTGAAAGTTGGGCAATAGCCGCGCAGTCAGCGACTTCATCAGCAATCGCTTTATCTTCTTCATTTACTTCTTGATTAGAGCTACAAGAAGCGAGAAGAAATGGGATTAAAGTAAACAAAAATATGTTTCGTTTTTTCATAATTTTATTATAGCAAAAAGTGCTTAAAAAGAAAAAGCCCAGCAGCTCGCTATTCTCCCCGACAAGTCGGATACCTTCGCCACTACGGTGCTTAACTTCTGTGTTCGGGATGGGAACAGGTGTGTCCACCGCGCCATCACCACCAGACTTTTTCTTTAGAGAAGATTATTCTCTAGAAACTAGATATTATCACTCACATGCTCTGCTCTTATATTACATTACCCTATAATTTTACTTTCTATATTTTTGATTCGTAAATCTTAAAATTTTATGAAATTAAGTCCTCGACCTATTAGTATCAGTCGACTGAATGCATCACTGCACTTACATCTCTGACCTATCAACCCGTTAACATTACGGGGGTCTTACTTCTTGCGAATGGGAAGTCTCATCTTGTGGCTGGCTTCACGCTTAGATGCTTTCAGCGTTTATCCATTCCATAGGTAGCTACTCGGCCATGCCACTGGCGTGACAACCGACAGACCATTGCTATGTCCATCCCGGTCCTCTCGTACTAAGGACAGATCCACTCAAACTTCCTGCGCCCACGACAGATAGGGACCAAACTGTCTCACGACGTTTTGAACCCAGCTCGCGTACCACTTTAATGGGCGAACAGCCCAACCCTTGGAAGGTACTTCCCCTCCAGGATGTGATGAGCCGACATCGAGGTGCCAAACCTGGTCGTCGATGTGAACTCTTGGACCAGATCAGCCTGTTATCCCCAGGGTAGCTTTTATCCGTTGAGCGACGGCCTTTCCACGCAGAACCGCCGGATCACTAAGCCCGACTTTCGTCCCTGCTCGACTTGTAGGTCTCGCAGTCAAGCACCCTTATGCCTTTGCACTCGAAATACGATTTCCAACCGTACTGAGGGTACCTTGGGGCGCCTCCGTTACATTTTGGGAGGCGACCGCCCCAGTCAAACTACCCGCCTAACACTGTCCGAGTAATGGTAAATTACATCGTTAGATTAATTGAAATCCAAAAGTTGTATTTCAACGACGACTCCACCAAAGCTAGCGCCCTGGCTTCAAAGTCTCCAACCTATCCTACATATGAATTTCAATTAATCAATATTAAGTTATAGTAAAGCTCCATGGGGTCTTTCCGTCTAGTCGCGGGTAACCTGCATCTTCACAGGTATTAAGATTTCACCGAGTCTGCTGTCGAGACAGCGCCCAGATTATTATACCATTCGTGCGCGTCAGAACTTGCCTGACAAGGAATTTCGCTACCTTAGGACCGTTATAGTTACGGCCGCCGTTCACTGGGGCTTCAAATCAGGGCTTCGCCTTGCGGCTAACTCCTCCTTTTAACCTTCCAGCACTGGGCAGGCATCACCTCATATACATCGCCTTGCGGCTTAGCATAAAGCTGTGTTTTTGTTAAACAGTTACCTGGGCCTCTTCACTGCGGCTCTCTCGCGAGAGCACTTCTTCTTGCTAACTTACGAAGTAATTTTGCAGAGTTCCTTAACAACAGTTAACTCGCTCACCTCAGGATACTCTCCTTGACCACGTGTGTCCGTTCTCGGTACGGGCCGTATATACTTAAACTAGCAGCTTTTCTAGAGAACTGGCATCGCTATCTTCACTACTTACATTGCTGTGTTCGCTCCCTCACGATTTCCCCTAACGATGAACGGATTTGCCAATCCATCAGGTACTTCGCTTCGCCCGAAATCCAATAATCGGGAATAGTTAGCCTTTTCTGTCACTACATCGCATATATACGGGTACAGGAATATAAACCTGCTGTCCATCGACTACGCCTTTCGGCCTCGCCTTAGGTCCCGACTAACCCTGGGAGGACGAACCTTCCCCAGGAAACCTTAGTCTAATGGTGAATGGGATTCTCACCCATTATCGTTACTTACACCGGCATTCTCACTTCCATGCGGTCGACGACTCCTTACGGTATCGCTTCATCCCACATGGAACGCTCCCCTACCACTTTAGATAAATCTAAAATCCGTAATTTCGGTATCATGCTTAGCCCCGGTAAATCTTCGGCGCGAAGGCGCTCGACTAGTGAGCTGTTACGCACTCTTTAAATGGTGGCTGCTTCTGAGCCAACATCCTAGCTGTTTAAGTACCTTTACATCCTTTAACACTTAGCATGAATTTAGGGACCTTAATTGACGGTCTGGGCTGTTTCCCT
>CAVDXG010000007.1:0-18300 GCA_963612925.1 Coriobacteriaceae bacterium
AGAAGGTGTAATCCAAAGAAAATCGAAGTGCTAGTTATGAGTAAGACAAAAGGAGTTCGAAAAGAGAATTGTGCTGATTGTGTAAGCATTTTATAAATGCTACAATAAACGCGTTGTAACCTCAAAAGGAGTGTTTATATGGCTAATTTTATTGAAAAATTGTTTAGAGTCGATGCAAGAGTGTTAAAAAAATATACTCGTGAGGCTGAAAAAGTAATTGCTTACGAAGAAAAAATGAGAGCTCTTAGCGATGATGAGCTTCGAGCGAAGACTCCATATTTTAAAGAATTATTAAAAAATGGTGCCACATTAGAAGATATCAAATATGAAGCGATGGCTACCGCTAGAGAAGCCGCCTGGAGAACGCTTCATCAATTCCCGTTTAAAGTACAAATTATCGGCGCGCTTGTCATGCATGATGGCGATGTTGCTGAAATGAAAACAGGTGAAGGTAAAACTTTGACCGCGACGATGGCGATTTATTTAAATGCGCTTGCAGGTGAAGGCGCTTATGTTGTCACTGTTAACGAATATTTGGCTCAACGTGATGCTGATTGGATGGGACAAATCTATCGCTTTTTGGGTTTAACTGTCGGCTGCAATTTACGTGAACTTACTCCTCAACAAAAGAAAGAAGCTCACTTATCAGACATTTGTTACACCACTAATGCGGAACTAGGTTTTGATTATCTAAGAGATAACATGGCTAAATCAATTAATGGCCGCGTTCTAAGAGGCCTTAATTATGCAGTTATCGATGAAGCTGACTCGATTTTAATCGATGAATCCAGAACTCCTTTAATTATTTCCGGAGGAGCGAAAGCCACTGCTTCTCAATACACTGTTGCCGACCGTTTCGTTAAAACGCTTAAAAAAGATAAAGACTACGATATCGATATCAAAGATAAAACTTGCTCACTCACCGAAGAAGGAAGTGCCAAAGCTGAAAGAATGTTTGGCATTCGTAACCTCTACGATCCTGAACATCAAGATTTAGTTCATCGAATTTATCAAGCTTTAAAAGCTAACTACATCATGGCCCGCGATGTTGAATACATGGTCGACCAAGAGCATCAAATTCAATTAATTGACCAATTCACTGGTCGTATCTTAAAAGGAAGAGAATATTCTGATGGCCTTCAACAAGCCATTCAAGCTAAAGAAAATGTTGAAATTAAACAAGAGACTGTCACTTTGGCAACGATTACTTATCAAAACTTCTTCCGCTTATTTAAGAAAATGTCTGGTATGACCGGAACTGCTAAAACCGAAGAAGAAGAATTCCAAAAAATTTATAACATGCGCGTTGTCACTATTCCAACGAATAGACCAATTCAAAGAATTGACGCCTTAGATTATATATATGCTCACAAAGAAGAAAAACTTCAGGCCTTAGTTAAAGAAGTTAAGAAACGACATGAAAAAGGACAACCAATTTTAATTGGTACTGTTTCAGTTGAATCTTCGGAAGAAATTTCTAATCTTTTAAAATCAGAAGGACTTCCTCATGAAGTATTGAACGCTAAAAACCACGCCCGTGAAGCTGAGATTATTAGTCATGCTGGCGAAAAAGGTGCCATTACAATTGCTACTAACATGGCTGGTCGAGGAACCGATATTAAAATTGATGATGAAGTCAAATCGCTTGGTGGCTTATGCGTTTTTGGAACCGAAAGACATGAATCACGCCGTATTGATAACCAACTTCGTGGTCGTAGCGGACGTCAAGGCGACCCAGGATTCTCTAGATTTTATATTTCTTTCGATGATGAACTATTGAAACGCTTTGCTGCTGAATCTGTTCAAAAGCGAATCGAATCATTTGGTGAAGGACCATTAGAATCAAGATTATTTTCTAGCGTCATCACTAACGCCCAAAAACAAATCGAAGGTCAAAACTTTGATATTCGTAAAAATTTACTCGATTATGACGATGTTATTTCTCGTCAACGCAAAGCGATTTATGAAAAGCGCGATGCAATAATGTACGCCGAAAGCATTGAAGACTTAATTCAAGAATTCTTCACCACTGCTGGTTTAGTTTTAGCTCATCGAGCGGTTCCAAAAGATAGTAAAGACGGATTAATCAACGGCGAAGAACTTAGAAAAATTCTTGAACCTAAATTCATGCCTGAAGGTTCATTTAAAGTTGCTGCTTATGATGAATCGCCTGCTGATGAGGCTGGTCAAGATTTAGGCGACACACTTTATGACATCTATCAAATCCGTCGTAAACAATGGCCAAGCGATATTGCTAACCAAGTCGAAAGAGAAATTTCGCTTCAAACAATCGATCAGAACTGGACAAAACAGATTGATACGATGGCTAGACTTAGAGAAGGTATTCACCTCCGTTCATATGGCAATGTCAATCCATTGCAAGACTATGTCAACGAAGGACAACAATTGTTTAGAGAATGCTTAGAAAACATTTCTGTCGATGCTGCCTTTAAATTCTTAAATGTTGTCGTTCAAATTAGAAAGCCGGTCGAAGCTACAGAAAAGAAAAATACTGAAGAAGTTGTAGATGTAGATAGCAAGGAAAAGGAATAATGAAAGAGCTACAAGAACTTAGAAACAATCTAGAAGATGTCTCTGAGCAAGTCTATAGACTCGGTGATTCTCTTTGACCTCGACTATTTAAATAAACGAGTTAAAGAATTAGAAGTTGAACAAAATCGAGAAGATTTTTGGAATGACCAAAAAGCGGCTTTAAAAATCATCGACGACTTTAACGATGTTAAAGAAGAACGCGATACATATTTAAAAATTGAAAAAAATCATAACGATATAAAAGAACTTCTTTTAGCTTGTACTGAAGATGATACTGACACCAAAAATTTCATCGAAGAGATGATTTTAGATTTAGAAAAAACAGTAAAAGTCTTTCGACAAAAACTATTGTTTAAAGGCGAATTTGATAAACTCAATGTCACCTTAGAAGTTCATAGCGGTGCCGGCGGAACGGAAGCTCAAGATTGGGCGGACATGCTTTCTAGAATGTATGTTAGATATTGTGAAAGACATCACTTTAAATTTGATGTTGTCGATTTCCAACCAGGCGAAGAAGCAGGCATTAAATCGATGGTTTTATCTATAAAAGGTAAGAATGCTTATGGATTACTTAAAAGTGAAAAAGGTGTTCATAGATTAGTTAGAATCTCACCCTTTGATGCGAATAAAAGAAGACATACCTCATTTGCTTCTATTAATATCGTTCCTCAATTTGAAGATATTCCCGATATAAAAATTGAAGACAAAGATATTCGTGTTGACACTTATCGAAGCGGTGGTGCCGGCGGACAAAATGTCAACAAAGTTGAAACAGCTGTTCGCATCACTCATTTAAAAAGTGGCATCGTTGTCTCTTGCCAAGTTGAACGAAGTCAGCTTTTAAACAAAGAAATGGCGATGAACATGCTTAAGAGCAAACTATATCAAATTGAAATCGAAAAGAAGCAGCAAGCTTTGCAAAATATTATCGGCGAACAAAAAGATATTGAATGGGGAAGTCAAATACGTTCATATGTTTTTTGCCCATACACCATGGTTAAAGATAATCGAACCAATTATTCAGAAAGCGATGTCGATGCTGTAATGGATGGCAATCTTGATGGCTTTATCTACGCCTATTTAGACATGCTTGCTAGAAAAGGCTTAATTAAATAATGGAAGAAATGAAATTTAAAATAGTTTCTTCTTTTAAGCCAACAGGTGATCAACCTCAAGCGATAGATAAACTTGTTAAAGGAATTGGAGAAGGTAAGAAAGTCCAAGTGCTTTTAGGTGCGACTGGAACTGGTAAAACTTTTACTGTTTCTAATGTCATCGAAAGAGTCCAAAAACCTACTTTAGTAATTGTTCATAACAAGACTCTCGCTGGACAATTATATGAGGAATTTAAGGAAATTTTCCCGCAAAACCGGGTTGAATACTTTGTTTCTAACTTTGATTTTTATCAGCCAGAAGCCTATCTTCCTAGCTCAGATACCTACATTGATAAATCGGCTTTGATGAATGAAGAAATCGAGATGATGCGCACCAGCGCGATCAACTCAATTCTCGAGAGAAAAGATACGATAATCGTTAGTTCTGTTGCTTCAATTTATGGCTTAACTGACCCTGATGAATATCGCAATTTAGTTTTCGATTTGCGTGTTGGAGACATAATTAATCGAAAAGAGTTATTTAAGAAGTTAATTGACGCTCAATATGTGAGAAATAATCTCGATATAAAGCCGGGAAGTTTTCGCGTTAGAGGTGACATCATCGAAATTGCTCCTCCACATAGCAAAGAATACATTGTAAGAATCGATACTTTCGGTGATGAAATCGAACAAATTGCTCAAGTTGATACTTTAACTGGTGAAGTAAAGCACACTTATAAGTCATACCCATTTTTTCCAGCTTATGACCATGCTTCAACAAAGGAAAGAATCGTACGTGCTACAAAAAGCATTGAACAAGAATTAATAGAACGCATAAACTTTTTTAAGACAAATAACAAACCACTTGAAGCTGAACGCATCGAAATGAGAACCCGTCAAGACATTGATTCTCTTTTAGAATTTGGAATGTGCCCTGGCATTGAAAACTATGCTCGCCACATCGATGGAAGAGCTCCGGGAAGTCGACCATTTTCCTTAATTGATTATTTTCCTAAAGATTTTCTTTTAATTGTTGATGAATCGCATGTCACTTTCCCTCAAATTAGAGGAATGTATAACGGCGACCGTTCAAGAAAAGAAACCCTTGTGGAATACGGCTTTCGTCTTCCGAGCGCTTTAGATAATAGACCGCTTAGATTTGATGAATTTGAAAATTTAATGCCTTTAACTATTTGCACATCTGCTACGCCTGGCGATTACGAACTTCAAAGAGCTAATAAAGAGGTCGTTGAACAAATAATTCGACCAACTGGACTTCTTGATCCGGAAGTGGAAGTGAGAAAAACACTAGGTCAAATCGACGATTTAATCTATGAAATCAAAAAGCGAATTGAAAACAATGAAAGAGTGATGATTGTCACTTTAACCATTCGTATGGCTGAAGATCTCACCGCTTTTTTAAAGGATAAAGGCATTAAAGTTGCTTATCTTCATAACGAAACCAAAACGCTTGAAAGAAGCGAAATCATTTATCAACTTCGCAAAGGCAAATACGATGTCTTAGTGGGAATTAATCTCCTTCGTGAGGGCCTTGATATTCCTGAAGTTTCTTTGATTGCAATTTTAGATGCTGATAAAGAAGGCTTTTTAAGGTCAGCCCGCTCTTTAATTCAAGTAATTGGAAGAGCTGCGAGAAATAAAAACGGGAAAGTCATAATGTATGCCGATAGAATTACTGACTCGATGAAAATTGCTATCGATGAGACTAATCGAAGACGAGCAATTCAGAAAGCTTATAACGATGAAAATGGAATCATTCCTCAAACCATCATTAAGACCATTCACGAACCTATCAAGAACGTTAATTCTGACTTCGTTAAAAACAAAAAAGTTACGAAGACATCTTCAAATTTTGAAATAGAAGCCGAGATAAAAAGACTAGAAAAAGAAATGAAAGAAGCGGCGAAGGAATTCGACTTTGAAAGAGCGGCTGAAATTCGTGATGCCATCATCGAATATCGCTCAATAATCAAAAAATAAGTAATAAAGCATTGCTTTAATTTTTAGAATGTGTAAAGATAATTAGGCATTTGAAAGGACACGAATATGCAGTGGTATGACATTATATTCTTAATCATCGGATTGATAATCATCGTTTTATCATTGCTTCAAGGTGGTAAATCTGAAGGTGCTTCCGGCGCCATTACCGGCGGAGGAATGAACATCTTTGTAAAGACCAAAGAACGTGGCTCAGAAAAAATCATTACTTGGCTCACCTTCTCATTTGTTATCGTCTTCATGTTCTTAGCCATTCTAATTAGCTGCATCCAAGGCTAATTAAAATATAGTTAGATATAAAAAAGTGCTCGTTAAATCGAGCCTTTTTAAATGTTTATCTCTCTTCTTTTTTTCTTATAAGATAGCCGGTAACACCTATTGCAATCGCATTAGCTAGTCCTAAAGCAAATAAATAATGACCGGCTTGATAAATTGATGTTCCAACAAATTCTAACTTGCATTCATATTCACCTTTCTCTAACTTAAAGGCGAGCAGGCTATCAATGTTTTCTAATTTTATATCATATGTTTTTTCGTTTACTTTATCGCTTATATGAAGCACATAACCTTCATAATAAAATTGCGGAATTTGAAAGATGGCGTCTTCTTCAACTTGCGCTTTAAAGACTAAGGATGGACTATCTAATTTAGTAATAGTTAGTTCGCCTTTTCCTTCTAATGTTGCGTAATAATAATCCTCTTTTTCATAGACAAAATAGGTTTTATCCTGGTAAACCATGGCTCGACGCACTTTTTCATAGAGAGAATTCTCGTATTTAGGAGTGTAGTTTTTATATTCACTTGCGTAGATTTCTGGGACGAATTCGTTGAGCCAGCCAGAGTGATAAATCTTCTTAACATCTTCATCGCTATAGCCGAATCGTTTTGTCTCCGCGGCTGTATCTTCTACAATTTGTTTTTCAATCAAAGGTTGAGAAAAGATTAATAAGCAACTCGATAAGGCTAACGCCCCATAAAAATAAGCTTTCTTAAATGGAATTATTTTTAAGACATAGCTTAATAGCATTGCTAAAAAGAAATACAATAGCCCAAATAATCTCCAAGCGAATTGACATTTCCTATAAGCACTTGGCATGATTGTCCAAATCGATTCAGTGAATATCAATAATAGAAGAACTACAATTGCTATAACTAAGAAAATAATGCTGTTTAAATCGATGTTTTTCTTGTCGAATTGTTCTTCTTTATCTTCTTTTCTTTTGGCGTAGTCAACATATAAATAAGTGAGATAAAAGATAACTAAAGAAAATATCGAGGCGTAGGAAAAAACTATCGCAAAGGAAGGAGTAAATAGAATTATTAAGCAAACAAGATAACGGATATATTTATTGATCTTCTTTTTCTCGAGCAAGATATCGATAACAATAGCTACAATCATCGATAAAAGTACGATAGAGAAGATGATTAAAACAGTTTGAATGCCAAACTTAGGCGCGTAAGTTCCTTTCTTTATCAAATTATTGATGTAATTGGTGTTAAAGAAACCTGAGAAATTAAAAGAACTATTCGTGCTCTTCATCACGAAATTTAAGTCAGTTCTTTCTAAGGTGTCGTTAGAGACGATGTATAGATTTTGCGCTTGATAATATAGAGCCGGAACTAAATAGAAATAAGCGATAAAAAATACTGATGCTAGCGAAGAAACTAAATAAATGATTCTCTTTTTGTCTTTGAAAAGATTGATGACTAATTTGATGTTAAATAATAGATAAATAAAAGCAAATGTAGCAGTAATTAATGTTGTAAAAGCGTGTGAGAGCGATAGCAATGTTGAGCCAATGATTAAAGTCACATAAGGAAGAACTTTAAATTGTTCATCGTGGACTATTCTTACAAGTGAATAAAACACAAGCGG
The DNA here is from genome assembly GCA_963612925.1 of Coriobacteriaceae bacterium. Classification (GTDB taxonomy): domain Bacteria; phylum Bacillota_I; class Bacilli_A; order RFN20; family CAG-826; genus Fiminaster. The sequence continues at coordinate 7,543 of CAVDXG010000007.1, forward strand.
AATAAATGATAAAGCTACAACTTCTGCGAAGGCGAATCGACATAAGGCGCAGAAAGCGATGTAGGGCATAAACGAATAAAAGATCGTTCCTATTATCGCTTTTGAATTGTTTTTTGTTATATATTTAGCCAAGAAAAATGTTGCGATATTTCCGGTGAAAATACATATGATCATCGTTGCTTTGATGCCGACGATTTCACTGGCGGAAAAGATAAAAGCAAAAATAGCTGCGAAGTAATGAGAAAACGGCCCATAATAGCCATAGGCGTAATAGCCAAATTGCCCCATTACAAGATGATTTGGGCTTAAAAGGAAATGACCATTTTTAAATCCATAAATCAAATCATAAACTTGCGATTCGTGGAAGGTGATGTCATCTCCTACATATGCGCCTTTATTAAATAAAAGATATATTGAAAATATCGTAGCTAACACTACAACAAATAGAGGAACTACATATTCATAAGTTAATTGTTTAACTTTTGAAAGCGACATATATATGTATTTTAGAATACATTTAGTTAAAACAATATCCAATCTTTCGGATTTTATAATCGATTATTTTATTTGTGATAAAATAGCACATTAGAAAGTTGAAGGAACAATATATGAAGAAATCAGTATTAAGAAATTATGCCAAATTGATTGCCAAGGTCGGCGGAAATGTTCAACGCGGTCAAAGCGTGGAAGTCCGAGCAAATGTCGATCAAGAAGAACTCGTTAATTTTATCGTTTTAGAATGCTATAAATTAGGCGCAAAAACAGTAAATGTTCTTTGGGACAGCGATAAAGTTAGCAAAACAGTTTACAAGAAAGAATCACTTAAATCGTTATCTACTCTTCCTCAATATAAAATTGCTAAACAACAATATTATGTCGATGAAAACCCAGTTATGATTTACATTGAATCCAGTGACCCAGATGCCTTAAAAGGTGTCAACCAAGAGAAAGTAGCCAAAGTTAGAAAGGCTCTTTATCCAATCATCAAGCCATTTCGTGATAAAAGAGAAAATAAATATCAATGGGTCATCGCTGGAGCAGCTTCTCCGGCTTGGGCGAAGAAAGTTTTTCCTAATCTAACAAAAACAAAAGCTGTTAATGCTTTATGGGATGCTATTTTAAAAACTTCTAGATGCGATGATGATCCAATCAAAGCCTGGGATGAACACAATAAAGATTTAGCAAAAAGAAGTTCTTATTTAAATTCTTTGAATTTAGATTATCTACATTACACCAGTAAAAATGGGACTGACTTTAAAGTTTGGCTCAATCCAAAAGCCTTATGGCTCGCTGGAGGAGAGACCACTTTAGAAACTAATTTATTCTTTAATCCTAATATTCCTAGCGAAGAGTGCTTTACCACTCCAATAAAAGGAAAAGCGGAAGGCGTTGTCTATTCCACCAAACCATTATCTTATCAAGGCGAACTAATTGAAGATTTCTCAATCCGTTTTGAAAATGGTAAAGCAGTGGAAGTTCACGCCAAGAAGGGTGAAGAACTTCTTAAACACATGATTGCGATGGATGAGAATGCTCCTTATTTAGGAGAAGTTGCTCTAGTTCCATATGATTCGCCAATTAATAATACTGGAATACTTTTCTACAACACTCTTTATGATGAAAATGCTGCCTGCCATCTCGCTTTAGGTATGGGCTTTACAAACTGCATTAAAGATTATGAAAAATATTCGAAAGAAGAGCTCAATAAGATGGGCGTTAACGATGCTTCAATCCATGTTGACTTTATGATTGGCTCAAAGGATTTAAATATTGTCGGTGTAACACATGATGGCAAGCAAGTTCAAATCTTTAAAGACGGCAACTGGGCTTTTTAATTGAAATTAATTTATATAAAAAAGTTCTCGTTTAATCGAGAGCTTTTTTAATGACGATGACCTTTGTTGTTCCACCAATCATCGAATTCATCATCCCAGCCTTCCGGCATTTCCTCATCATGTTCGTGATGTGTTGGCTTTCCATTATTGAATTCGTCTTTGTCTAAATCATCTAATAATTTTTCAAGTTTATCATCAAGATATTCGCTGTAATCATTATAGAAATCGTTGAGATATTTAGAATAGAAACGAACATCATTTAGATATTTTCTTACTACCTTTTTATTTGAGGTATCTAAAGTATCTTTTCTAGAGATTAATTCATCTAATTCTTTAATAAATTGATTGTAATCTTTATCAAGGTGAGGAGGCACGAAATCTTCTCTATCATCATTGAAATCATCTTCATCATCGTAATAATTATCAAAATCATTTAAACGATTTGCCCCTTTATGACCATGACCGACATCGCTCCACCAATCCCAATCGTAATCATCTTTTCCATCTGGGCGAGTCATGTCGCCATCTTCATCCATCTCAACTTTATCCATATTCACAGAAAGTTCGCTATAGATGGTAGATAATTTATTGTAATAAGTATTTAAAGTGTCGACGCGCGCTTGAATAGTACTGCATTCACTTAGACGTTCAATGAACAAATATTTATTCGTATCATTCGATATCTTTTCATTGATTTGGATTAAGTAATCAACATATGTTCGCATTTCTTCAATCGAATAACTTGAATATTTGTTTAGCCAATCATTGAAGTCGGTTGAGAAGCACAAGATTTTATTGACTTCACCATTTTGATCAACGAAGAGGTTAGTGCATATCTCGTAGGCTTGAGAAATAAGCTGAGTTAATTCATCTTCACTTGTTTCGCTTTCGCTATTATTGACACTAAACTGAGCGATAACTTTGTTGTCATAGATGAAACTATTAAAGTAATTCTCGAGTTCAGTTAATAAGCTTTTATAGTAAGCCTCATCCTCTTTTGAATAGCTAATTGAAATTGCAATATTATTCGTTTGAGAGGAGTTTTTTCTTTCGATATAACCAAGATTTAAGGCAATATTGAGGTATTTTGAAGTAAATGAGGAGATTGTATAGCTATCATTAGAAGCAAGTTTTTTAACTTGGTTAGTGTTGGTGCTACTAAAGGCACTTAGAATATTTTTTGAGCTATCGTTAACTGCGACTAATGAACTAGTATCAATATAGCCAGTAGTTTCAACAGCGTAGACAACCTCAGGTTTATATTCGCCACTTCCTGAAATGACTTTGAAGTTAACTGTGCTTCTTCCAGTGAGGATGACTGTGTCAATCGCGGAAGAATTCGAGCTGTTATCCGCGGAAGTATTATTATTAGTAGAATTATTAATAACGCTGTCGGAGTCATCAACTATGCCTTTTCTATTTAGGGCATTTGATAAAACTACGCTTGTACATATTACAGCAATTGCGAATGTGCCTGAAAAAGCAATCGTCGCTGGCTTTTTAAAGAAAGCTAAAATTGGATTTTCTCTTTTTAAAGGAAGTTTATTTTTAATATTTGGAACGAAGTGATGTTTCTCTTCTTCTAATTTATTTTCATAAAAAGCTGACCATTCATCTTCCTTTTTAACGATATCTGGCTTGGCATTTTCAAGAAGAATATTTCCTTCTTTTTTAATTTTTTGTTCGATGAAAGAATTGTTAACTTTTTCGTCAAGAAAACTAATGCCTAATTTCTGATAGATGCAATCTATCTTGTTTGGAATTAGACTTTGACCTTCTTTAATCAAATTGTTTTCCAATTCTTTTCGCTTCATTTTCTTCCCTTCTTTGCAGTTCGGTTCTAATTTTTTCTAATGCGTGTTTGTATTTCCAAGTCACCGTGCCTAATGGCAAATGTAGCATTTCTGCAATTTCGCGATGCTTGTATTCGCCGACGGCGTACATGATTAGAATCTTAAATTCCGTTTCATCGAGTATTTCATTCGCTAATTTAATCGTTGGGGTCTCTAAATTTTCATCTAAGTTATATAAGCCTTCTGGCATTAATCCTTCTTCGTTATAGTCATAGTCAACAATCTTCTTGCTCTTATTGAATTCGTTGATGGCTAAATTCTTAGCAATGGTTAAAATCCAGTTTCTGCCATTGGTCTTTTCTTTATAAAGACCGATTTTCTCATAGAGTGTGATATATGTTTGTTCCATTACATCTTCGGCAACGGCATAATCTTTAACAATTGGCAGAATGAAAGTGAAAACACCTTTGTTTGTTAGATCATAAATCGTCGCCAAAGCATTGGTGTCACCCTCTTGAAGTTTTAGCAATGCTTTTTCTAATGGCTGTTTCATATATTTCGATGCCCTTTAGGGACTATATTTTAGCAAAAGAGAGCAGATGGTTCTTAAGATATTGATTAGGGGGCGAAATCTTAAGAAAGATCTAAGCTCACTATATTAACTAATAAAATCGTCTATTTTATTGGAAATATTTTCAGAATTTAAATCGATGATGTCTTTTAAAGGTATTTCTCCATCTTTAAATTTAGCAATTCTTCGATTCATATTCACATCAATAAGCGTCGATTTTATCGTGTAAATATAACCATTGTTATAAAATTTAATGTCGAGGATTTCGCCTTTACAATTTTTTAAAATAAAATTTATTTTGTTTGCTAAATCAGAAGAGATTTTAGGCTTTTCTATCTTATTTTTTTGATAACGCATTTTCTCTAAAGAGGTCGCCTGTTCGACAAGCGAGGAATAAGGTGCATATTTTTTCATTCCACGGTCGCTCATTTTTTATGACCTCCAATTTGATTATGTCTTTCCTTGGCGGTGCTAGCATTAAGAAGCGATGAGGTGCGTAAAAGTGAGTCATCACCGAATTTATTCTTAACTTCATCGATTGCTTTTTGTAGATTTACTCTATTCACTTGTTCATCAACATCTTCAAATAGCGATAACTGGCTATAATCTGATTCGCTTAATTTACCATAACTGATATAGATTCCTCTTGTTAAATGGTTATCGATATATTTATCGAATATTTTTATTAATTCTTTATAAATATATTTAGTGTCGTCGGTGGGATAATCTAGTTTGACTTGATGAGAAAAGCCACCTCCTTCTGAATAAGTAAAGCGTATCGCAAGCGAAAGAAGAGATGTCTTTAAGTGGTGATCTCTTAATCTTTTAGATAAATCATCGTTCATCTCCATGATGAGTTGCTTGGCATCTTTTTTGTTATAGTCCTCGTGTAAAACTTGGCCAAGTGAAAAACTATTTTCCTTTGGAATGTATTTTTTTCTAATATCTGTGTTATCGATTCCGTTTGCGTGGTCGTGGAGTTGCTCGCCCATCACCCCAAATTTTTCTTTTAGTAACTCTATTGGCGCGTTGGCTAGTTGACCAACAGTGTAGATGCCTAGATTATTTAATCTTCTTTCATAATTAAGCGATATTCCCCACATTTTAGATAAGGGAGTAACTGGCCAAAGCTTTGTTTTGATGCTCTTTTTATTCCATTGAGCTATATAAGGTGGTTTCTTTTTACCATCTAGATCTAGCGCTAGTTTAGCCATGAGCATGTTTTCACCAATTCCGGCTGTAGCGATGAGCTTTGTACTTTTAAAGATAGCTTGTTGAATTTTTCTAACTAGTTGTTTAGCGGAAGCATTATACATTTTTAAATATGGCCCGAGATTAACAAACATTTCATCGATTGAATAAACATGGATATCATCTTCGCCGACAAAGTCGAGAACGATTGAAACAATCTCCGCGGATTTTTCGACATATTTTTGCATTTGAGGTGGGGCAAAAACCATATTTTCTAGATGTGGCAAGTCGCGTTTTCTACATCTTGAGGGCACTCCCTGCTCTTTTAAATAGGGCGAAACTGATAAAACGATAGTTCCTTCTCCGCGAGAGGTGTCGCAGACCACCAACGGAGTTGTAAACGGATTTAGATTGCGTTCAACGCATTCAAAAAAAGCATAAAATGCTTTCATATCGATAACTGCCACCGCGTTAGTCATAGAATAATTCTACTTTAAAAGTAGATTTTTAGTGATAGATATTGTTCTTGCATCTTGAAAATGAGCATTCTTTGTTATTTAATTATTGCGTTGTGGGTCTGTAGCTCATCTGGGAGAGCGCCTCGTTCGCAACGAGGAGGTAGCCGGTTCGATCCCGGTCAGATCCACCAAATGGGAGCAAGACGAACTCCAGTTGTATAATAGGTATCTATTATATTCCTGGACACTTCGTTGCAAGGGCAAAGTTAGATATTGCCCGTAATAGAAAGAAGAAATGATAGTGGTGTGAAAGTCACTACTTTTCTTTAAAGGAATATTTCATCTTAACTTTGCAAAGACAAATATGTTCACTGAAATAGCGCAAAAGTGTCCGGCGAAATGCCACAAATGTGGATAGGTAACAATAAGTTAGGCCACTTCTAATTAGACTATTTAGTAAAATATAGAAGGAAGGTATCGAACTTTTTACTGAAGTATAATCTCTTTTTCTTTTACAATGGATTACTTTTACGCTTAACTAATTGCAAGCATCATTATTTGTTAAAGCCTTCTCTTTCATATGCTTAACTGGATTAGATTTTTTGTAGTGAACTGCTAATATTTCGCTCGCGATTGAAACAGCGATTTCTTCTGGAGAATCTCCTCCTAAATCTAATCCAATTGGTGAATAGAAATTATTTAAATTTATATCGCCGCCATATATTGCTTTTAACTTTGTTAAGTAGTCAGTTATTTTCTTTTTGCTACAGAGCATTCCAAAATACGATGGCTTGATCTTTCTAGCAAATATTTTGTCTAAAACTTGATAATCATGACTATGACTTGGCGTTGCTACGATAATATATGAATCGTTTAAGTTATTGTTCTCTTCAACATATTTTTCAAAGCTTTCACACACCACTTTGTTAGAGAATTCTTTGACCTCATCGATAAGTTCTTTACGATTATCAATAATCGTTACATAGAAATTCATCGGAGTTAAAAGTTTGGCGAGTTCTTTTCCGCAGTGGCCGGCGCCGAAGATGTAGACATGTTCTTTTGGACCGATGAATTCATAAAATAGAGTGGCCTTACCCCCACAGGCCATTTCAAGTTTTATTTCGTCATCAGCAACTTTTACATCTTTATCCATCAAATAATATTTCTCATTAAAAGATGTTCTATTTTTAAAAGATGCTTTGCATTTTTCAATCGCGTAATGCTCGATTGCGCCGCCTCCGATTGTTCCAAATGATTCTCCTGAAGAGTAGACAATCATTTTCTTACCAACATCGGAAGGTGCCATCCCGCTTTTATCGATGACAGTTACAATAAAAGCATCTAAACCATCTTCTTTGATTTTTGCTATCTTTGAATAAATATCCATATGTAAACTTTATTTGAAAATATTTTAATATGTTCGACTTTAATTGAATATTTTCTTATTTCCAAAGGTCATATATTTCTTTTGATGTTAATAGCTTTGCACCATAGACATCTTTAAGATATTTAAGACCACTTAAATGGTCTTCTTCAGTGAAAGCATTGACGCCTTCTACATTTACTAAAACTTCAAAACCATTTTGGAAAGCATCCGCGGAAGTATGTCTAACGCACATATGAGTGTGCAAACCAGCCATGATAACTGAAGTGACTCCTAACTCTTTTAAAAGTAAATCTAAATCGGTATGGAAGAAGCCGCTGTAACGACGTTTTGGCACTACGTAGTCGACTTTTTCGTCCAATTTTAGCTCTTTTATAACTTCTGCACCTTTAGTTCCTTTAATCGCGTGAGGCGCCCAAATAGTGAATTCGTGGTCTATTCCTTCTAAGTGAGAGTCATTGCAGAAAATAACCGGAACTTTGTGTTTTCTTGCCTCATCTAAAAACGATGCTAGAGCAGGGACAATCGCTTGTCCTCTTTCACATTTTAGTGAACCAGTCACAAAGTCATTAAGCATATCAACGACTAATACAGCATATTTTTTCATAATAAAGTACATCCTTTTTTCTCTGAAATTATTTTAAATAAATAATCCTAAATAGGCAATAAATGTGCTTTTTCTTACTAAGTAAGCGTATTCAAACTGTTTTAAGAGTAAAAATTTATATAAATTTTCAATAGAAAGTATAAAATATAGGCATATTAAAAAAAGGAGCGATCATATGCCATTAGTTAATACTAAAGAATTATTCAAAAAAGCCTATGAAGGAGGCTATGCGATTGGTGCTTTCAACTGCAACAACATGGAAATTGTTCAAGCAATTACTGAAGCTGCAAAAGAATGCAACTCTCCTGTTATCCTTCAAGTTTCCGCCGGGGCAAGAAAATATGCTAAACCAGCCTATTTAAAACACATGGTTGAAGCAGCGGTTGAAGAAACTGGTTTACCAATTGTTCTTCACCTTGATCACGGCGCAGACTTTGAAATTTGTAAAGATTGTATCGATGGAGGCTTTACTTCCGTCATGATCGATGCATCTAGCAAGCCTTTCGAAGAAAACATCGCCATTACTAAAAAGGTTGTCGAATATGCTCACAAGCATGTTCCATATGTCACTGTTGAAGCTGAACTTGGAACCTTAGCCGGCATTGAAGATGATGTTAAAGTCGAACACGGAAATGAATCCTATACTCGTCCTGAACAAGTTGAAGAATTCGTTCGTAGAACCGGAGTTGATAGCTTAGCAATCGCTATCGGAACAAGTCATGGAGCTTATAAATTCAAACCTGAACAATGCACCAGAAACAAAGATGGTGTCTTAGTTCCACCTCCACTTCGCTTCGATATTCTTGAAGAAGTTAGCAAGCGTTTACCAGGATTTCCTATCGTTTTGCATGGTTCTAGCTCAGTCAATCAAGAATATGTCAAGATTATTAACGCCCACGGCGGAAAGCTTGTTGACGCAGTTGGAGTTCCTGAAGAACAACTTAGAAAAGCAGCCTCAATGGCGGTTTGCAAAATCAACATCGATAGCGACCTCCGCTTAGCGATGACTGCTGGAATTCGTGAACACTTCGACCTTCACCCTGAACATTTCGATCCTCGTCAATATATTGGCGATGGCCGAAATTATGTAAAACAACTCGTTGAACATAAGATTCGCGAAGTTCTTGGTTCCGAAAATAAGTTATAAAAATAGTGAAGATGCCGAGCAATCGGCATTTTCTTTTGCTCTTTTTTTCAGCTAGAAGTCTTGATTTAATGTTAAATAAAATTTATCATTAACGCATGGAAAAACCGCTCGCTGATTCACTTAGACCGCAATCGCTAGATGAGGTTGTTGGACAAAAACATTTGCTCGATAAGAACGCTGTTTTTTATAAAGCAATTCAATCTAAAAAGATTAGCAATATGGTTTTCTATGGTCCACCTGGAGTTGGTAAAACCACTCTAGCGAAAATCATCGCTAAATCAACTAATATGGCTCTATATTCCTTAAACGGAACTAGCGCTTCTTTAGATGATGTGAAAAAAGTTATTGCCGATGCTAATTCTTTGCTTAATCAAAATGGCATCTTGCTTTATCTAGATGAAATCCAATATTTCAATAAGAAACAGCAACAGTCTCTACTTGAATTTATCGAAAGTGGGGCGATAACTTTAATTGCTTCAACGACTGAAAATCCTTATTTTTATATCTATCCTGCTTTGCTTTCGCGTTGTACTGTCTTTGAATTTAAAGCTTTAAAAGTTGATGATGTCAAATTAGGTTTAGAAAACGCAGTCAAGAAACTAGATGCAAAAATTGATGATGATGCTTTGGAATATTTAGCTTTGTCATCTAATGGTGACATGCGAAAAGCTCTTAATAATTTAGAATTTCTTCTCACCGCTTTAGGAAAAGAAACAAATGTCACTCTAGTTGATGTTAAGCAATTAATCGATAAAGCTAATATTTCTTATGATAAACAAGAAGATCATCATTTTGATAATCTCTCCGCTTTCATGAAGTCGCTTAGAGGTTCTGATCCAGATGCCGCCATATTTTACTTAGCGAAATTGCTTGAATCCGGCGATATAATCGCAGCTAGTAGACGACTATTATGTTCAGTCAATGAAGATGTCGGCTTAGCCTATCCTCAACTCATCTCAGTTGTTAAAGCTTGTGTAGATTCTGCTTTGCAGCTTGGAATGCCGGAGGCCAAATTACCGCTCAGCAATGCTACAATATTAATAGCGACCGCTCCGAAGAGCAATTCTAGCTATCTAGCGTATGCAAAAGCATGTGAAGACATTAATAAAGGAAAAGGTATTAATGTCCCTAGACAACTTCAAAATACCCACTTTGATGGAGAGGATGCTAAAATAAAGGGTCAAAATTACAAATACCCACACGATTATCCAAATCATTATGTGAAGCAACAATATTTGCCAGATGATTTAGTGAAGAGCAAATATTACACTCCACAGAAGAATAAAAATGAACAATTATTAAATGAGTACTGGAGGAAAATTAAAAATGAAAATTAAAGTCAAAAAAATCTTAAGTCTCGTCTTCACCTTGCTGACCATTGTTCTTTCATCAATCGGTTTAGCGCTTTATTTTGTAAGCGATGCATTTGATGCAACTAATGCCGCATCATTTCTCTCTTTCACCATCAATTCCAACATTTTCTTGGTAATTGTTGGTTTATTGTTTCTTATAATTGGCATTATCGACCTTGTAGAAGATAAGAAATTGCCTCAATGGGTGATGCAACTTAAACTAGCCTCAGTAACGCTTATCAGCATTACATTACTAACAGTTATTTTCTATTTAGCGCCTCTATGGGGAATTAATGAAACTACTGCAATTGCTTATAAAGGTTGTAACTTATTCTTACATGTTCTTGCACCTATATTTGCTATTGTTGGCTTTGTCTTATTTGATGTTGAAACAAAAATTAAATGGCGTTGGAATTGGCT
>CAVDXG010000007.1:18748-52770 GCA_963612925.1 Coriobacteriaceae bacterium
GCACCCGCTAAAAAGCCAGTGAGCAAACCAGCGAACAATTTATATAACGGAAATACTCGCACTTACCATATTTCAACGACTAAATCATTGCTTGGAAAATGGCAAGTTAAATTAGCTGGAGGCGAAAAGGCTATTAAAGTATGTGCTACTCAACAAGAAGCCATCGATTACACTCGTGAATTAGTTAAATCACAAGGCGGTTCAATTCGCTTGCACTCACTTGACGGCAGAATTCGCAAGATTTAATCATCGTTTAAAGCGACTACTGAAATTAATAATTCTTCAAGGGTGCCACCGGCGTGGTGCCCTTTAAATTGTCTGCCTTCTTTTTCATTTGGATAGAGGTATTCAAGAGAAACCTCATCCATGCTTATTGCGATATAATCGCCAAGAAAACTTAAGGCTAATTCACTAGGCTTACCTTCACCAAAAAGATGCTCTTCGATAGCCTCTTTAACAGTGAACAATTTATAATGCTTTCCATAATATTTGTTAAATAAGGCTTCGAATTCAGATTTTCTATCTTTTTTAACATAGAAGTTCGCACATCGACATTCTAAAGTTGTTGGTCTAAGAAGTGTATCGAGTAAATCTGGATAACTATTAATTTGGTCGAAATAGACATCCTTCATGCCGTGATCGGCGATGATAAGCGTTAGAACATCTTTATTCTTAAGTGAATATTTCTTCACCCATTTTTCAATTTGTTTTATCTTTCGATGAATTCTTCTAGAAGATGTGCCATCGATATGCATATAGCAATCAGGTGAAACATTATAGGCATAAGTGAATGTTTCATCGCTTCTATTTGCTTCTTGATAAGCGTATTTAACAAAAGATTTCATTCTCTTTTTATTCTTGTTGTTCTTATCTACTGGATAGCTAAAGATGAGCTTTGCTGTATCTTTTTTATTCGTGTTATTAATTAAATCTGCTAGGTTATGATAACTAGCAAATAAACTCATGTAATTTTCGCCTTCAAGGTATCTATCTTCACCTTCAATGTAATTATTGAATACATCGATGATTTTATCGTTTTCTTTAAAGTATTGTGACCAGCCTAACCAACCGTTTTCTTCTGGATATAATCCGCTTAAAAAGGAATTAGTCGCGGCAACGGTAGTAGGAGGCATCGTAGAGGTAATATTTGTTAGAATGTGTGTTCTAAAGAATGAATCTTCTTTAAGATGTTTTCTAATGATATATTCTCCCATTCCATCGAAAAGGAAGACCAATATTTTCTTTTTATTTTTTAAGATTTCATCAACACTTTTAATTGTTGGATGGAACGGCTCTACATTAAATCTTTTTAAAATTGAATTGGCTAAGTTTGCAATTGAATTTGTGTAATCTGGTTTATTAATCATAGGCATATTCTAGCACTTATGAATTATAATAAGTGCATGCAAAAACGAAATATTATTCTCGATTGTGATCCTGGGCATGATGATGCAGTAGCGTTAATGCTAGCTGGCTCATCTGAAGAACTAAATTTATTAATGGTTTCAGTCGAAGCTGGCAACCAAACATTAGAAAAAACCGGAAGAAACGCGCTTAACTTAGTGCAATTTCTTTCTTTAAATGTTCCGGTGGCTTTAGGAAGGAATAAACCACTTAAACGCAACGCCATTATATGTCCTGAAATTCATGGTGAAAGCGGACTAGATGGCTTTGATTTTTTAGATTTAAAGATTGATTTTGATAAAAAAGATGCCGTTAGTTTAATGAATGAACTTTTAAAGAAGAACAAGCCAGTAACTATTGTTGCTACTGGCCCATTGACTAATGTTGCTTCTTTGTTGTTAGAGCATCCAGAATGTAAAGAATGCATCGAAGAAATCGTGCTTATGGGAGGTTCGATTGGCTTTGGAAATGTCACACCAGCTGCCGAGTTTAACATATTATGTGATCCAGAAGCTGCTGATATTGTTTTTAATTCAGGAATAGTGGTGAAGATGATGGGCTTAGATGTCACGCGTAAAGTCAAAGTGGACTCTAACATTCTTTCAAAGATGGAAGAAATCGATAACGATGTCGCTCGTGCTTACACTAAATTAATGAAAGTCTTCTATACAAATCAAAAGAAAGTCTTTGGCTTTTCTGGAGCGCCACTTCACGATCCTGCAACAATTGTTTATCTTCTTAATCCGAGCGTTGTTAAACTTCAATTGATGAATGTGACAATAGACACGACCGGCGGCCCATCATATGGTAGAACTAATTGCGACCAATTTGACTATTTAAAAGGCAAGAAAAATGCTTATGTCGCCATAGATATCGATGTCGATAAATATTTTGATATCGTTTTAAATGCTTTAAGAGCTTACTAAACTTTTTTTACTAACATATTCCGTAATCTTTTTAGCATTTAATACGTTTTTCCTATCTTTTAACAGGCACCTTTCTTTAAAAGAAGATTTAATAACTAGTTATTAATTGTTACTAATTTATGAATTAAAGGCATTAGCAACAGATGAATTAAGCTTCTTCTGACAAATAAATATAGAAATACATACAAATATAGAAGTTAATAATTCACTTATAGGCATAGCTAGCCAAATAATATCAGGATTAATAATAGGCAGTAAAAGAATGAGAGCTCCGCTAAGAAATAAGCCTCTTAAAAATGAGATTATAATCGCCACAACTGGTTTACAGATAGACTGAAAATAATAAGTTGAAAATATATTAAAAGGTAAAAGCAAAAAAGATATTGAATACAAACGTATTATTTTAGGAGCGATATTTAAGATATTCTCACTTGGTTTAATGAAAATATAAATATATAAATTTGGATATATTTCACTTAGCAATGTCCAAAATAAGCCAAAGACAAAAGCAGTAATAAGACTGTAAATAAGAACCTTTTTAATTCTATCCGTCTTATTCGCGCCATAATTTATTGAAATTATTGGCTGAGAAGCTTGACCAACACTATAAGCTGAGCATTGCACCAATGTTGAAATATTAATAATTGGTCCATATACTGCAAGAGCATCACTACCTAGATATTTCATAATTTGGTTATTAAATAGTATCGTTAATATGCCCATAGCAGCATCGACAAAGAAGGTTGAAAAGCCGCTTCGAGAAATAAAATGTAATTTTAAGAAAAAGTGATCAAAACGAACTATTTTAAGTGTATTTTTCTTACTAAAAAAATGAATAAGTAAAATAACAAAAGTAATTACTGAACCAATAGCAGTAGCAAGTCCTGCTCCAAATATGCCCATATTAAAAGCGAAGACAAAACATATATCGCCAATAACATTAAAAACTCCACCTGCTAGAACCGCTAGAGTGGCTAATTGAGGTGCGTTATCGTTTCTTAAATAAGAAGCTAAAAATTGATTAAATAAAAACAAAGGAAGAACAAATAAGATTGGTTTTAAATATTCTTTAGCAAGTAAAAGCAATTCATCATTAGTGGCACCAAAAAAATATAAAATTTGATCTTCAAACAAAATAATCGCCAGTGTTGAAATAACAGCCAATAAAGAAGCACCGATAAGAGAGATAGTGAAATACTGATTGGCTTCTTTACTATTACTACTTCTTCCTTTAATCTGGCTAAAAAGAACACTACCGCCGACACCCATAAATAAGCCAAGAGAATATATGATGTTCCAAATAGGCGCAACAATCGCTAATGAAGCAGTACCTATTTCACCATAATATTGGCCAACGACTGCCATATCAACAATGCTATATATCGCGGAAATTAAAGCACTACCAAATGAAGCTATTAAGAATTTGAAATAAATTTTATTTAATTTTCCAGTTAGTAAATCCATAAGTCCTCCTTTTAAAAAAACTGGACAAGGAATAGACATTTCAGTCTACACCTTGTCCAGTATTTGTTTCTTTTGAACAAACCACCCTCCGGTGAGCAAGCAATATTATATGGTGATTAATTTTAAAAGCAAGAATTTAGATATTTAAAAGGCAAGAAAAATGCCTATGTAGCCATAGACATCGATGTCGATAAATATTTTGATATCGTTTTAAATGCTTTAAGAGCTTATTCGAATTAGAAACTATAATCAGGACTACTCAAACCTATTTTCTCGAAGGGGAATTCATTTAAATATTCTCTATAGATATCATCTAAACATCTTATTTTATATCTCTCCCGCATTGCTTTTACATCCCATGGTCTTATCGGGGCGTAAAATCTCCATACTCGATTGCAGAAATGACCGATGACAGTGTCTTTTTTAAAGGCTCTTTGCTCATTATATTTTCTAGGCATATAACGGAAGTTTTTAACTAGATTATTTAAGGCGCTTTGATCGGCAAAATAAAACCATCTATGCATCAATAATTCGATGCATCGAGAAAAGAGATGACTTTCTTTAATCTTTTTTGAGTTGATATACATCACTCCGGAATTGAAATAGCCCGGATGAACCCACCACTGAGCTAGATAATCTGGCGCGGCGATTAATTCGACATCGCTAATATCGATATCCATTAAGGAGGCTAATGAATCATTGATTAATGTATCTGCATCTAAATATAAGACATTTTCATCAGGCAGGATATCTTCTGAGAATAAGCGGAGCATACTATAGGGAGAAAAGGAGGATTTATTGTTCCTCGTATTTTTAATTGTGGCGCGATATCTTTCGGTGTAATCGAATAATTCAACGATGCTTTCTTGATTAAATCTTTTAGCTAGTTTTTCTAAAAATAGACGGTCTTCTTCTAATAATTTTCTGCCCTTTTCGCCTTTATCGTTTACTTCCATTGTAAGAATATAAAAGTGAATTGGAAAAGTGTTGTATTTAAGCATGCTTCTCATCGATAGATAGATGCCTCGTAAAGTTAGACGGTCTCCGCCGTAAAGGACATTAAACATTTTTAGATTCTCTTTTAATTTTTCTAGATGTGTGGGCTTCTAGAATAATATTCATTATAAAGCTTAATATGATTGTGAAATAGAAGGTTAACAGTCTCCACAACAAAGAAACGCTGTAACCATCGATTTTTGTGCCAACTGCAGCCGCAACTGCGAAAGCAAAAGCGAACTCAATGCCTCCGGTGGCTCCAGGAGTAGGTAACCAAACCACGGCGTTAATCGCAAATGAAGTTGTGAAAGTAATTACTACTAAATTTTCATAGCCAATTTCAATTCCAACGGCCTTTAATAGAAAGAAAGGCACCATGTAATAAATGGCCATATCAATTAATTTAATTAATAAAGCAATCGCTGTCGCTTTCTTATGAGTGAAGACTTCTTTAAAAGCTCGTTGAGCATTTGAACAATATTCTTCAAAGACTGGTACTTGTTTATTCAAGAAGTTTCCGAAGCGGTTTAATAGCTTATGTTTTTCATTATGGAAAATCTTCCAATTGGCGATTTTATTGACTAATTTAACCATGAATTGCCTGAGTTTCCTACTAGTTCCTAAAGCAAACATGAATAAAAGAACCAAGAAATTAATAGCTACTCCGATGATCGAAACGATGAAAAATGCTTGCGCATCAAGAAGAGCAAAACCGTTGTATAATCGAGATGCAAAAACTAATGAGCCTAAAGCAAAAGCATTAGTCGCAAGCATAAAGGTGACAAAGGAAGCAAGGATAATTCCGGTTCCTTTTGCAGTTTTGACATTGCATTTGCTATAAGAATAGATTTGGAAAGGTTGACCGCCGGCCGCGAAAGGAGTTATTCCATTATAGAAATGTTCAGAGCAACCGATGAGATAACTCTCACCAACGCTTGCTTCAGCGTTTAACGCTTTCGCGTAAATGCATTGAGATAATGGCCATAAGGCGAAATAGGCAATAACTAATCCAAAGGCAATCAAGAGATATTGATAATTGTTTCCGATTTGCGAGAAGCTATTAACTATTTCGTTAAAGTCACCGATGTTATAGATTAAAAGGAATACTAAAAGGGTGAGCAAGACTAAAAAGATGAGATTAGAAATCAATTTCTTTTTGTTCTTTTTATTAGGATTTTCCAAGACTTCTTCTTGTTCTAATAAAGTCTCTTCTTCCTTCTTTTCTTCTTCAACCATATAAATTGCTTAATTAAAATAATTCAATCTTTTTAAATAAAGGAAATAACGATATAAAGCCTAATAACCAGGTGACAAGATAGCCTATAGCGACATCGCTGAGGAAATGTGCGCCGGCTAAGACTCTAGATAACATCGTTATCAATGCCCATGTAAAACCAACATAGAAAAGGATGATTTGTAGTTTTCGATCTTCTTTTCTCTTATCACTTAATAAAGTTAATAAAGGAAAAATAAACATGCCGATAGTCGCGTATGCGCTATGGCCGCTAGGGAAAGATTTGCATTCGCTTTCTTTAAAAGCATAGAAAGGATTTAACTCCCAAGCATTTTTAAATAGAGTCGCTGGATCAACACCTTCTTGAATAAAGATGTATCTAGGACGAGGTCTGCTCCATAAATATTTCATTCCAGTTGTCGTTACGGAAACTGCGGCTACAAAAATGAGGAAGAAGATGGCTAAAAAAAGCAAATTTCTTCGGTTAAATTTCTTGGTGAAGAATATCACAAATAGCACTACCGCGGCATTAAATAGAATGGAGAAAATAACGCCTGTAACTTTAAAGAATGTATCTTTGCCGGCATTCATTGCAAAACTCATATATTCTTGCCAAGTGTCATAGCAGTAATAGACTGATAGTCCTAATGCGACCGCACCTACAATGATGGAAAGAACTTCATAAACTTTATTGCCTTCTTTAGGATTATAGACAATCAATATTGAACCAGCGAAAGCTAGAGCAAAGCAAACTGGCAGTTCGCTAAAGCCGGCCAAGATGACTCCGAGCATATTGGTGTTAACTGGATCATAAACTTTACTAGTTAGACTGAAGTCAAACACAAACCCTAGAATCAATAAAATGATTCCAACTAGACCGGTAATAATAATTTCCCGATATTTGATAGGCGATTTTTCTTGTAGCATCTTTTTGCCCCCTATTTATATGTTAAGTGTCGAATATTCGGCGCGATTAAACTAGTTAATATTTTAGCATTATCTTTTGCAGAGCCTGTATCATAAATTATCCAATTTTGAACAACGCCAAAAGCTCCTTTTAAAATATACTCGACAATAAGTCGATTTTTTCCATTATCCGCAACGCGTTGAAAGATCATCGAACGAATAGTGTCGAGAATATAAGTGGTATAACCTGATAGATTTAAATCAGTAAGAATAATGCGATAGACTTCGATATCTTCACTTAAAACATTAAAGATTGATTCAAACATGTTGTTGATAGCGCGTCTATTACTTCGCGTCTTTATCAACGATTCAGTATCTAATTCCTCTAACTGTTTTTTAAAGGCTCTATCGATGATTTTCTTGACGATATCTTCTTTGGTTCCGTATCTAAGATAAATCGTATTTCGATTGACATTAGCTCTTTTAGCAACATCGGAAAGATGGACATTTTCATAGCCTTTCATCTCAATGAGCTCTAAAAATGCCCCTTCAATCGCAGTTTCGCTCTTAAGTATTCTTAAATCAGTTTTCATCTAAATAAGATAATAGGCATAATATATGTTTTTGTCAATTAATTGGCAAATGTCTAATATTGTCTATTGTAATATATTTATGCCGGTATATCCTAAAACATGTCAATTTTTAGAAAGGACATAATTAAAATGGCAAAATTTGCAATCATCGGAGATTCCACATGTGACTTAACAAAGGATTTAAGAGACAAATACGATGTCGATTATGCTCGTATGCTAGTATCTTGGACCGACAACAAAGACAAAAAGTTTCATGAAATCTATGCTTCATTAGACTATGAAGATTTATCTGTTAAAGAATTCTATGATGTGATGCGTGCAGGCAACCGCATCATCACTTCCCAAGTGACTGAACAAGAATATGATTTAGTTTTCACTCGTCACTTTAAAGCTGGAGAAGATATTTTATATATCGCTTGCTCTTCAGGATTATCCGCTTCCTTAAAGCTTGCTCATAGACTTTGGGAAGAGAAATATTCCAAAGAATATCCTGATCGTAAGCTCATCATCGTCGATTCCCTTATTTCTTGCTTAGGACAAGGTATGATGCTCATGCACGCCTCTGATTTAAGAAAAGAAGGAAAGTCGATGGAAGAAATTGCTGAAGAACTTGAAAAGACTAAACTCTGCTATAACCAAGTGGCGACTGTTGAATCGCTTGATTATTTAAAAAGAGCAGGACGCGTGAAAGCTTCCTCTGCCTTCTTTGGCAACATCTTTGGCGTCAAGCCTATTCTTATCAGCGATCGCGCCGGCATGAATCATGCGGTTGAAAAAGCGAAAGGAAGAAAAGGTTCTATCATTCGCTGCGCCGAAATCATTAAAGAAACAGTAGTTAACCCTGAAAAACAAACTTGCTATGTGCTTCACGCTGATGCAAAACAAGAAGATGTCGATTTAATGGTCAATAAAATCAAAGAACTCGTTCCATTTAAAGAAATTAAAGTCATGTATTTAGGACCAATCATCGGAGCTTCTACAGGTCCTGGTACTTTCGGACTTTATTATTACGGTAAGGAAGTTACTGTTACAGGCGAAGCAGCATAAGCCATGATACTTAAAAAACTTAACGGCGAACAATTTTGCTCGCTAATTATTAATGGGGCTAAAAACTTAAGGGCCAACTATCAAGAAGTTGACTCCTTAAATGTTTTCCCTGTTCCTGATGGTGACACCGGCACAAATATGGCTAGAACCATCGAAGGCGGAGCCGTGGCGATTGAAAAATTGCACGAAAAGAATATTTCTGCAGTTGGAAAAGAGCTCTCAAAAGGTGCTCTGCTTTCCGCCCGTGGAAATTCTGGCGTTATTCTTTCACAAATCTTTCGAGGAATATGCAAAGGACTTGGCAATAAAGTAGAAGTTAACGCCATCGAACTTGCGGAAGCTTATAAAACAGGTGTTAAACAAGCTTATGGAGCAGTTGATGTCCCTGTGGAAGGCACAATTTTAACTGTCTTTCGCGAAGCGACTGAATACGCTTCAAAAAATATCACAACCTCTTCAACCATCAATGATTTCTATGAACTTCATTTAAAACAAGCGGTTAAGACTTTAAAGAAAACTAAAGAATTGCTTCCAGTTTTAAAAGAAGCTGATGTCATTGACTCTGGAGGATGTGGCTATGTCTATATCGTCAAAGGAATGGTTAAATTCCTCGATGGTGAAAAGATTGTCGATGAATTAAGCGCGCCGGAGAAAAATGAAAGTGAAACAACTCCAGTTGATTTCAACGCTTTCACTAGCGATGACATCTTAAAATTTGGCTACTGCACTGAATTCATTCTTCGACTTCAAAAATCGAAAGTCGATGTCGATAATTTCTCAGTCGATACTGTTTTAGATATCCTTAAAGGTGATGATATCCAAGGCGATTCAATCGTAGCGTTAAAAGATGAAGATATCATCAAAGTTCATGTTCACACCAAAGAACCAGGGCTAGTCTTATATAAGATGCGAGCATTTGGCGAATTCTTAACTACTAAGATTGAGAATATGGCTCTTCAACACAATGAAACAATGGATGAAGAGACTCGCAAAGAAGAAAAACAAAAAGAGCATAAAAAATATGCGATTGTCGCAGTTGCTCAAGGCAAAGGTATTGTCGAACAATTCAAAGCTTTCGGCGTTGATGTTGTAGTCGATGGCAATCAAACAATGAATCCATCAACCGAAGACTTCTTAAAAGCTTTCAAGGAGCTCGATGCGGATAATATCATCGTTTTCCCTAACAATAAAAACATCATCATGGCCGCGCAGCAGGCGAGCAAATTATATAAAGCTGCTCATGTCGTGGTGGTCAATTGCTTCAGCATTCCTCAATGCTTCTCGGCTTTAACAATGTTAGATTATTCTAGCGATGACTTAACTATCATTGTCGGTAACTTCAACGAAGCTATTCGACATGTCATCTCTGGAGAAATTACCATTGCTATTAGATCGACAAAAGTTCAAGGTGTTTCTATTCGAAAAGGTGAACACATTGGCATCGTAAATGGAAAGATGCTTATATCCACTCCATTTAAGAACAAAGTTGTCTCCGAACTATTAAAGAAAATTCCAGGCATTGAAGATAAAGAAGTTCTCACCATCATCTATGGCGCGGGCGCCACAGAAGAGGAAAAGCAAAAGAACTTAAAAGCTATTCAACAGAAGTTCCCTAATCTTGAAGTCGGTGCAATCGACGGGGGACAAAATGTCTATAAATATCTAATTGCGATTGAATAAGTTAACTCATTAACTAGAATGGCACGTTTCCATTAATAACTGGGCGTGCCTTTTTCTTTTAGTTTAATTTATTCGAAAGTGGGGGAAATGCAATTTTGTTAAACGAGGAATTGTTTACGCATTGCCCCATCCATCAATCCATCTTTCTAGATTGCTAATTAATTTTGATGAAAAAATTGTTTTGATGTGTAGGCGCTTTCTTTTAACTTTGGAAGCGCTTTAGCGAAAATATTTGACATTTTTTTGGCCTGAGACTAATCTAGATAATAGAAATTGGGAACGATACCAAAAATGAATAAATTCCGTCCAGTTTTTCATCTCAACGCTAATAAAGGTTGGATCAATGATCCGAATGGTTTTCTCTTTTTTAATGGCCAATATCATTTATTTGTTCAACATAATCCTCTTGATACAGTTTGGGGACCAATGAATTGGCTACATTTTGTAAGCACTGATTTACTTCACTTTAAAGAAGTTGGCATTGCTTTAAAGAATGATAAAGAATATGACAGCGAATTTGGCTGTTTCTCAGGATCGGCGATTGTTAAAGATGATGTGTTATATCTTTTATATACCGGCGCTTCTAATGGGAAACAAGTTCAATGCATTGCTTCATCTAGAGATGGAGTTAACTTTACTAAATATGAAAACAATCCAATCATCGATGAATCACTTCTTCCTGAAGGATATTTAATAAGTGATTTCCGCGATCCAAAAGTTATTGAACATAACCACAAATATTATTTATTTCTAGCAGCCAAGCACAAAGATGGATATTCATCGATTCTTTTATATGAATCAGATGATTTATTCTCTTATCGCTTTGTCTCAATCATACTTAATAGCAATATTAATGAAATGATTGAATGCCCGACCATTATATTTGATAAAGGTTTATGCGCGCTTATATATGCGGTGCAATTTAAAAAGCAAGAAGGATTATCTTTCCAAAATGTGCATTCAGTTATCTATCAAGTAGGAACATTTGATTTTGTTAAAGGAGAATTCCTTCCTAATGGCGAAGTAAAAGAATATGACAACGGTTTTGATGTCTATGCACCTCAAGTGCTAGAAAAAGATGGAAAGAATTATCTCATCTACTGGCTAGCTATGTGGGACAATTCAACTCCTTCGGCATGTGAAGGATATGCAGGACAATTATCTTCAGTTCGTGAAATTCATATCGAAGGTGATTCACTTGCAAGTAACTTCATTGAGCCAATTAAAGCATTGGATAACTATAAAAATGTTGTTATCAATGTCGATGAAGACATTAAAACTTTTACTGTCTATAAAAATATTGAAATCACTCTTGATAGAGTTAATAACACCATCACAATATCGCGTGAGCATATGAGCGATGAAATTGTATGTAATAGAGGTTTAGATATCACATCTAGAACCTTTAAACATAAAATCAATGACCAAGTTCAATTCGAATTCTTC
Source organism: Coriobacteriaceae bacterium (assembly GCA_963612925.1). Taxonomy (GTDB): domain Bacteria; phylum Bacillota_I; class Bacilli_A; order RFN20; family CAG-826; genus Fiminaster. The sequence continues at coordinate 30,445 of CAVDXG010000007.1, forward strand.
TTCGATAACTCGGTTGTTGAAATATTAATAGATGGAGGAAAAACTTCTTTCTCGCTTCTTGATTTTAACCGAAGTAGTGAGATTGATAATTTCTAACTATTTATTATTTCTCATCTTTATTACTAATTAAGAAAAGGAGATTTATTCAAAATGAAATTTCTTAAAACAATAACTTTACCAGCAATGGTATTTACATCTTGCTTTCTTGGTTTAGGCACTTCGTTAGTTAATGCTCCTGAAAAAGCGAATGAAACAGTTGAAGTAAAAGCGGATTTTATTTCTCATGTCGATTACAACTATCTTGCAATGAATGAATCTAACTTCAAAGTTATTGAAGGTGAAGATAATGGCATGGCAATCAATGTGACCAAAAAAGGATCATATTGGTTTGAAACAGAAAAAGCTCCTTATGGCGCGATTGATGATTTTTTAGGGCCGCAAGCTAATGAATCAACTACAGGTGCAATCCAATCTTCCACTTGGACTTCAAAAGCAAATACATACATTACTTTTACTCTCGGCGGTGGCCCTCGAGGAAATACTGTTGAGCTTTATAAAACCACCGATAATGGTGAAACTGGAGTACTGAAACACACTTTTAATACAACTGATATGGGCAATGTCACATATTTGATGATGCCTAGAATGTATAAAATAGAGGAAGCCGGAGATTATTATTTAAAATTAATTGATAATTCAACTGATAATTATGGAAACATAATTTTTGGAGGTCTATGCGTTAATCAAAGTGCTGAAGATGCTAAACAAATGATTGAGCTCTGGAAGTTAGGCCGTAGATGGGCAAATCTTAACGACAATTGGTTTGAAAATATAAGTTATGAACTTGATGGAGTCAAATATGCTCCAGGATATACAAAGATTTTTGAGCAATTAGCGAATAATGTAGAATTTAAAGATGCTCGAGAGGCCTCAATTACATCAACCTCTTTTAATGAAGATTTTGAAGAATCTACATGGTTATTAAACTGGACTCTTGATTATACATACGCGAATAAACATACAAAAACTGATTATGATGCTACTTTACCTACTGATTTATGCATTGGCTACAATTGGAGCAATGCCCGTTCTGATGCGACAACTCACGAACAGGGCAATATGCCTTACAACCAAACAGGTAGTCAATATTTCCATGGTTTTACCGAAAACGATAAGGGATTTATTAAAGGTGATCAATATAAATACCGTATCATCTCAAAAGCTTTTAAACTTTCTAGCGATTTAATCTCTGTTAAATTAAGTGGAAATGGCGCTCAACTTCAATTATTGTCTGCTGAGCAAGATGCGAACAACGATTTCACAGTACTTGGCACGATAGAAAATGATTCTTTTAAAGATGGTGATACTTCAAACATCGCTAAAAGCGGAACAAATTGCATCACGATGAGACGATATATTGCTAATGTATCTGATTATAATGGCAAACTTGTTCGCTTAGGCATGGTTGATTCTAGCGATGCCGGATGGGGCGCGATTAACGTTGATGAGATTGTTACTAACATTGACGCCAATACATTTAGCTTTAAGGTTGATACATTCACGCAAACCAACGACACTGGAACAAGTTACGGGCAATTAACAGATAAATATGTTGTCTTAAGTGATAAGGAAGGTAAACATCAAGATATCAATGATGCCTATGATTATTTGCAAGAACATTACACCACTCTTAGAAGTGCTGATCACGGGGCAAACTTCTGTGACATTAAAACATCCACAGAAGTAACTAGCTTACTCGATAAGTTCAATAATTTAAGCGATGGTGCTGCCGCGATCGTCAATCGTTCACAAGATTACAACCACGGAGCAAGTGCTACTTCCTCAGATTGGTATAGTAAGCAAACTGAAGTCTTCGAAGCTTGGAAAACCATCGATTATTTGATGAAAGAGAATGGAAAAACTAATAGCCATCCATATACATCTTCGATGAATAATGTAGTTTCAAAAATTTCTAATAACACAACATTCATGGTAACCTCAATAATAATTGCTATCTTTGCAGTTATATCTATTGGAGGGTTCGTTATTTTCAAAAATAAGAAAAACGAAGAAAAAGAATAATGACAAATATTTATGATGTTGCTGAATTAGCTGGCGTTTCTAAATCGAGTGTTTCTCGCTATTTCAATGGAGGCTCGCTCTCTAAGAAAAGTGCGAAGAAAATTGAAGAAGCGATTAAGAAACTCAACTATAAACCAAACTTTGTTGGGAAAGTCTTAAAAGATAATTCCACTCATCTAATTGGAATATGCATTCCTTTGATGAGTCACCCATTTTTCGCTAAGTTCATACAAGCCGTCAACAAAGAAGTTTATAAACGCAACTACTCGCTCATCATTTTAGAAAGTGAAAACAAATTCGAAAAAGAAAGCGAATCAATTGATTTGATTCACCACAACAAAGTTGATGGTCTTATCTTTGTTACTCACAATGCGAATTTGCCATTTGACTTTAACATTCCTGTTGTCACTATTGATCGTCACATTCAAAATGTGCCATGCATCAGTTCAGATAATTATGATTCGACATATAAAGCTTTGGAATATCTTTATAAGAAAGGTGCTAGAAGCATCGGATTTCTAGGTGGAAAACCAGATATGCCATCTGAAGTCAACCTTCGTTATGAAGCATATTGCGATTTCATCAAAAAGCACAACTTAGAAAATCATTCTTTATTTGAAAAAGTAACTCATGGAGGCGAATACAAAATGGCTCAAGAGTTTCTAGAAAAAGAAGCCAATATTGATTCTTGTTTCTGCTCTAGCGATGCCTTTGCATTTAGTTTGTATCGCTTAAATCCAAAACTAAAAACCATTGCCTTTGATGGCTGCATGCAAGATTGGATTCAAACGCCGATATTCACCTCGATCAAACAAGACATTCCATCTTTAGCTAAAAAAGCGGTGGAAGTGCTCTTTGAAAGAATTAACAAACATCCCATCGAAAATAAATACATCATCGATTCAACATTCATCATAGGAGAAACTGCATAAATTATGGCTAGTCTATCGCTTAAACACATCTATAAGATTTATCCTTCTAGAGAAAAGGTTTCTTTATTTAAGAAAATCTTTAAGAAAAACCAATGCGAAGAGATAAAAGATGTCGTCGCTGTCAATGATTTTTCAATGGACATTAAAGATGGCGAATTCATCGTCTTTGTTGGACCTTCTGGATGTGGGAAATCAACCACATTAAGAATGATTGCTGGGCTTGAAGATATCACCGCAGGTGAGCTATATATCGATGATAAGCTTATGAACAATGTTGAGCCGATGAACCGCGATATCGCGATGGTTTTCCAAAGCTATGCTTTATATCCTCATATGAATGTCTATGACAACATCGCTTTTTCACTTAAATTAAGAAAGATTGAAGAAGAAGTTAAGCAAGACGATGGCACAGTTAAAAGGATATCCCGTCATTTAACAAAAGCGGAAATCGATGAAAAAGTTCATTGGGCAGCGAACATCTTAGGCATCACCGATTTATTGTCTAGAAAACCTTCCGAGATGAGCGGTGGTCAATGTCAACGCGTGGCGTTAGGTCGAGCGATGGTCCGCGGGCCAAAAGTCTTCCTTTTTGATGAACCTTTATCAAACTTAGACGCCAAGCTCAGAGCTTCCATGCGTTCAGAAATTGTGAAACTCCACAATTCCATCAAGAGCACATTTATCTATGTTACTCACGATCAAATCGAAGCGATGACCATGGGAACGCGCATCGTCGTCATGAAAGATGGCTTTATTCAACAAATTGATACTCCCACTAATTTATTTAATTATCCAATCAATGAATTTGTCGCTGGATTTATCGGCACACCTCAAATGAATTTCTTTGATGTAACGCTTAAATATTCTAAAGATAAAAATAACTTAACTATCACCTTTAAAAATGGTTATAAAAAACATCTTGATTTAGCTAAGATGCGTAAAATCGAAAAAGAATATCTTGATGGTAAATTTCATGAAGTTCATCTAGGAATTCGAGGAGAGCATCTTAAACTTGCCAAAGAAGGATTAAAAGCTTCCGTAAGCGTCTATGAAATTTTAGGCTCTTCTAGCCAAATATATGCATCTATTGCTGGAGAAGATGAAGAAGCTGTAGTCGTTAGCGAACATAACAAAGAATATTCTAATGGCGATGTCATTTATCTAACCTTCAACGAAAAAGATGTTCATCTATTCAATAAAGATAGTCAAAATTCTATTTTCGAAAAAAGAGGAAAATAACAATGATCGCGCTTATTGGTGAAATATTAGTGGACATGATCGGTCGAGAAGTCGGTGGCGTTTTTAGCTATGAACGACGAGTCGGAGGTGCTCCATTTAATGTGGCTATTTCAATTAATAAGCTCGGCGGGAAAGCTTCTTTTGTCGGAGCGGTTGGTAACGACTTAATGGGAACGTTCCTAATTGACTATGTTAAGAAATCTGGACTTGAACATAGCTTTGTAGCTAAGATTTTAGACCGCAACACCACGATGGCCTTTGTAAACTTAGATAAAAATGGTGAAAGGTCCTTCTCTTTCTTTAGAAAGCATACCGCCGATTATGCGCTTAGCTATCCTCTTCCTAACTTTGTTAAAGAAGCAAATATCGTTCACTTAGGTTCTTTGATGCTATCAGAAGATGGATTATTAGATTTCATGCTTAAAGTTATTGATGACGCCCACAGCAATGGACAATATGTCTCATTTGATGTCAATTATCGAAGCGATATCTTTAAAGATGAAAACGAAGCGATTAATAAATATAAAAAGATTATAGAGCTCGTTGATATCGTTAAATTTAGTGAAGATGAAGTAGAGATTTTCTCTCAAGATTATCTAAATTCATTATCGAATAAACTTCTCTGCATTTCCTTAGGAGAGAAAGGAAGTTTATACCGTTATAATTCTTTAACTAATCAAGTTCCTTCTTACAAAGTAAAACCAGTTGACACCACCGGAGCCGGTGATGCCTTCTTTGGAGCAATTCTTGCTCAACTTGACGGTTTAAAATTGTGTGAATTAGATAAAATAACCTTAGATAAAATCTTTAGCATTGCTAATATCACTGGTTCATTAAATACGCTTGGTTATGGAGCAGTTGATAATCTCCCTACAAAAGAAGAAGTATTATCGCTTTATGAAAGGGGGCTTAAGAAATGATTTTAAAAGTTCTCTTATTTCTAGCCTCTATTACAAGTGCTTTTTCTCCTTTATTAAGTGCGAGCAATTCAACTTATGAAAGCGAAGGAGATGGTTTTCATCTTCTTGATAAATCTTATTCATCGACTGAAAGCTTTTGCTTTACTAGCAAGATTAGTTTTGTCTCAGGACAAGCCGCCGGAGTCGTTTTTGGCGCCCAAGAAGATGATCATTATTGGCTCTTTAATGTCGATAGAGTCGACAATAAGAGCAAACTCATCTATTTTTCTAAAAGTGAAGGTGAGCTTCACGCCAATGTATATAAAGAAGAAAACTTCATCGGCTCTTCGACCACGACCGAAAGCGAATTTAATCTCATTAAACCTCGATTAGCTAGCAATGATGACTTCTATTTCAAAGTCATTTTGACTAAAGAAGATAGTCATGTCTTTGCTGATTTTTATATCGATAACATCAAGCGTTTCGGCGTTGAAAGTAAAATCGATTTAACCTCTTTTAACACTTATGAAGGTGGCTATATCGGTTTTAATACCTTTAATAGCAAAATAAATGTTTCTGAAGTCAATTATGGTAAGTCTGATTTTGCCTATTATAGCGAACTTTATAGACAACAATATCATTATTCCCAATTCGCTCACTGGAACAATGATCCAAACGGGTTAGTTTATTTTAACGGCTATTATCATCTTTATTATCAAACAAATCCATTCTCTAAATATTGGGGCGATATGTATTGGGGGCACGCCCGAAGCAAAGATTTATTGCACTGGGAAGAACTTCCTTATGCTTTGTTCCCAGATGATGGAACATTAGGCTACGGAGAAGGCAATGGCTACGCCTGGTCAGGAAGTGCACTTGTCTATCATAAAGGAATGTCTTCGCTCATCGATTCTATGAATTGGTATCCTAATGGAAATGGTGATGGCTTATTTGCCATCTACACCCGCGATGGTTCTAAACAAGATCAAGTCATCATCTCTAGCGATGATAATGGATTCTCTTGGACTAGAAGAAAATTAATTAGCCAAGATATCCTCTCTCCAGGTGAAAAAACTTCTTGTCGAGATCCAAAAATCTTTAGTTTACTTGTAGATAGTGAAGGCAATACTACTCGTTATGGAATGTGCGTTGCTAACATGGAAAATAACATTGTTTATTTCTTAACTTCTATAGATTTACTAAATTGGAGTAGCGCTGGTTCATTTAAAGCGAATCAGCCAGAATGCGTCGATGTCTTTAAACTCAGTAATGATGGCGAAACAAAAGATATCTTGACCATCTCAGGCCGCGAATATTTTGTGGGCACATTATCCTATGATGAAGTAAATAATCGAATCATTTTTACTGATGAAGATGGTAAAGATTTATCAAGCTATGAATTAGCAGTTGGCAAAAAGATGGATTACGGCTATGACCGATACGCCACTCAGTCATTTTATATCGATGATTCCTCATCTATTTATAATGGGCAAGTTTTAGCGATGAGCTGGTTTAGCGGAGTGCCAAACGATGTTAAATCCGTCGACAGCGGCATCTTTGCTAATGTGCGTTCTTACTGGAATGGCGGAGGTCAAACTATCCCAGTAAGTTATGGTTTAACTAAAGTTAATAACAAATATGTTTTAACGGAAACTCCAATTGTTAAAGATAATGATTCTTTAAATAAAGATGTCTTGATTAATAAAGAAAATGTAACCATTAATCCAACAGAAAATATTCTCAGCGGCATCAATTCTCACACTTTAGAAATTGAATTATCTTTCTTAGAGGAAGAAGAATTTGAACTACGAGTTAATGTTGGCGAAGATGAATACACCTCTATTGGCTATTCCAAAGAAAATGGCTATTATGTGGATCGAAGATGCACTAGCGATGCCGGATTATCAATTAATTATTATCATGTCTATTATTCAACTGGAAAAATTGAAGAAGATAATAGCAATGTCTATGTTCTTGTTGATAATGGTTCATTAGAAGTTTTTGCTAGCGACTTTAAATATTCTTTCTATGTTTTAACTCTAGCTTCGCCGACTTCTTTAAATGCTTCTTTAAAAGTGAATCAAGAAGCGAGTTTAACTACCTTAAAAGTGAATAACATTTCTTCGGTTTGGAAAAATAGTCAAACTGATGAAAGCGTCATCTATCTAAGCGAAGATGAACTCAACTTAGATATGAAGTTAACAACTTTTAAAAAGATTATCGCCCACGATAGTTTGAACAAAGGCTTGAATTGGTCAATCACTTCTGGAGAAGATGTCATTTCTTTAGAAAAGACCACTTATGGAGCCAAGATTACTTCGCTTAAAATTGGCGTAGCTGAAATTAGTGTCTCTAATGGAAACGATAATAAAATTGTCCATGTCAATGTTGAAGGAGGAACTCCATCAACTGATTTAGAATTTAGCTCTTCTTCTATCAAGTCAGGTCAATGGTATGAAACTAGTGAAGGCATCAAAGGTGAACAAAGCTCAGGTGATGGCTTTATATTATCAAGCTGTAATGATGCTGATTTTACTCTTACAAGCAGTGTGACACTTTCTAGCGGCGTCGCCTTTGGTATTGTCTTTAGGGCGAAAGAGGACATGAGCGAATATCTAATCGCAAATTACGATAACAACTCCAAGATTAGCAAATTGTGGTCAAATAAACGCGAAATCGCCAATGTCTATGTTGGAGATATTGATTTAAGCAATATCATCTTCACAGTATCTTCTACAGGAAATAATGTGAATGTAAAAATAAATAATAAAGAAATTATTAATGTCACTTTGACTGATGAAGATCCAAAAGAAGGTTATATTGGTCTTAATGTCTGCGCAGCTAAAGTGATATTTAAATCTCTTGCATTAACAAAAAGTTATTATGAATATTCTTCAGGCAAATTAATTGTCTCTTCACCTTTAGAGCAATATATCAGTGAAATCCTCAATAAGAGCATTAAGAATAGCAAAGTTGCTAAAGAATATTTCACAGTCACTGGGCGCGACATTTCAATCGATGAAGAATATTTCAAAACTTTAAAAGACAATACAATCTATGAATTCATCGCTATCGGTGAGAAAGAAAACTTTACCTTTAAGGTTAAAATTGGCAGCTTAGATAGAAGTGTAGTCTTCACTGATTTAGAAGAGATCGAAGGAAACAATGTCAATATTTATATTGGCTCATATCAAATCAATTCAATTTCGGTTAATGATGTCAGTTTAACTAGTGAGCAATACATTGTTAAAGATGGTGTATTAACTCTTCCTGGAACACTCTTTAAAGTGGGCTCTAATGTCGTCACTATTAACGATAGCAATACCTTTAATGTCGAAGTCAGCAAAGTTAAAAATATCGAAGTTAATCCAGATGTTGACCCTGAACCAACGCCAAATAGTTTCAATTACCTTTGGGTGCTCATTCCTTGTTTAAGTGCGGTTACTCTTTTGGCAATCGCTTTAATAATTTTCATCATCATTAAAAAGCGCAAAGCGCAAGCAAGAAAGGATGCTTAAAAATATGAAAAAACACATTTTAGTTCTCCCTTTATTAGCCACATTACTTGCAGGCTGTAATACCGGCGGAGGAAATGCTAGCGGAGAGCAAACATCATCACCTGATAAAGACAGCGAAGGAAACACTGTTGTCAAAATCATGTTTCACGTCGACTCTAAGTCAAAAGAAGGACAAGCTTATAAAAAACGCATTGACGCCTTCAATAGCGCATACGCCGATAAGAAGATCAAAGCGCGTGCCACCTTTAAAGCTAGAACAACTGGAGCCTCTTCTTATGAGACTGAATTAATTAACGCCAAAACTGAAGGAACGCTTCCTGATATCGTCACCTTTGATGCCCCTAACTGCGCATCATATGCCGATGGAAACATCCTTTATGATCTATCGGATTTAGTTTCTTCTAGCGATACATCTTCCTTTATTTCCACCCCGAAATATAAAGGCAAACTTTATGGATTACCAATTCAAGAGTCCAGTGCTGGATTTTATTACAACAAGAAGATGTTCGCTGACTGCGGAATCGATGTGAGCAAATACACTGTCGATAATCCATGGACTTATTCAGAATTTAAATCGGTCTGTGAAAAACTTAAAAATGCTGGTAAAACAGCTGTCGATATGCGTTTAGACGCCACCAAAGATGAGATGGCAGTTTATCTACTTTATCCATTTATTTATGCTTCTGGAGGTTCATTTACCTCAGAGGACGGCTTAACTGCGACTGGCTATTTCAATAAACAAGAAAGTAAAAATGGTTTCCAATTCCTCAAAGATTTAGTGAGCGCTGGATATACAAGTTATGCTGTCGGAGCGACTGACTTCTTCACTGGAAAAGTTGGCATGTATCTTTCTAGCGGTTGGACTATTCCTGATTTAGATAATGAATACAAAACTACTTTCCCGGATCGAGATTCTTGGGGATTACTTCCATATCCGCAAGACAAAGCAAAAGCCAGCGCCACTGGTTCGTGGTGCTATGGCATCACCGATAATGGCGTTGCTGATAAATCCGCCGCGAAAGAATTACTTCTTTATATGGCTAGTAAAGATTCTAGCAATGTCATCACCGATGCAACTGGAATGATTCCAGCTCGCACCGATGTTGATAAAAATTACGAAGCTAATTCACCTGAAGAAGTGCTCTATGAGCAACTTCAAAAGACTGGAAAAGCTCGTCCATCCACTGTCGCCTATCCGAAGTTCTCGACGATGTTTAACCAAATTATCACTGAGATGAAAGATGGCGATGTTAGCACGATTGTCGATCAAAAGACATCTCAACTACAAACTGAACTGAATAAATACAAGAAATAAGGTTTTATAAAATGAGCACAACTGCCTTAATTATATTTGCTGTCTTTGCCTTTATCTTCGCTATCTTTTTAGTGAGCGATTTAATAAATGCTAAAAAGCATGGAGATCGTTATCGAATTAAGGCTAGCTTAATCGCAATGGCGATGCTAATTCCGGCAGTTGTCTTAGCCTTCTTATTTGTATTATTACCAATTCTATATTCATTAGGTTATGCCTTTACTGACTATAACCTCTTCCATCCTGATCAAATCCAAATCAATGGCTTTGCTAACTTTGAACAACTATTTAAAGAATTCGCCGATAAAGGTGATATATATCACGCTGTTAAAAATACCGCCATCTTCGTAGTCTTAGTTGTTCCTCTTCAAATTGGCTTAGCCCTTTTCCTAGCTTTATTTTCTAATCGCAAAGTCAAAGGAGCCGGCATCTTTAAAGTCTGCTTCTTTGCTCCGGTAGTTATTTCTTTAACAGTCACTTCATATCTCTGGCTACAAATTCTCTCTCCAAGCGAGACTGGATTACTTAACTCAATGCTTTCAGTTTTTGGAGTGCCTGCACAAGACTTCTTAAACAACACCGAAACTGCGATGCTTTGGATTGTTCTAATAAGTGCCTGGCAAGGATGCGGCTATCAAATGCTCATCTTCTTATCCGCCTTAGCAAATATTCCAAAGGATTTATATGAAGCAGCCTCCCTTGATGGGGCAGGCAAATGGAAACAATTTGTACACATCACCTTGCCAGCTTTACGCCCGACGATGCTCTACATTTTAATCACAGTCTTCATCGGAGCCTGCCGCGTGATGGTTCAACCAATGCTCATGACTGGCTATAAGAGCCACACGATGACGCTTTCTTATTACATGTACACCGAAGGTTATACCAACCATTGGGTTGGCTATTCCTCGGCGGTCGCTTTAATCATGACGATTTTTATCGGAGCAATTACGCTTTTACAAAGACGCTTGCTCAAGGAGAAGAAATAAGATGCGAAAAAATAAACTACAAGAATTTGTTTCTCCTGGAACAGTCATCATCAAAAAAGCGAAGAAGAGAACAGTTTCTAATTGCTTTTATTATGTGGCTGGGACAATTCTCTCACTATTATTCCTCTTCCCGATTTTCTACATGCTAGCCACCAGCACAAAGACTGAGGAAGTCTATGCAAATAATGCTGGCACCTTCATGATGTTTATTCCTGATTTTTCTAACATTGGTTCCTGGTTTAGTAACTATTCAGTTATCTTTGGCGAATATAACATTTGGCAATATGCCCTTAATTCACTTGTATACGCAGCGATTGTCATCGTCTTAAATATTTTAGTGAATGGTCTTGCCGCCTATGCTTTATCAAAACTTAAATTCCCAGGTAGCAATTTCTTCATGTTCATCATTCTATTTTTGATTGTCGTGCCAGTGGAAACTTCAATCATTCCTCTTTATGCCATTTGTAAAACTATGCTTGGCTTAAAAGGAACGATGTCGGTGATGGCTATTATCATGCCAGCTTCGATTTCGGTCTTTAATATTTTCTTATTCATTCAATTCTTCACTTCCATTCCGAAAGAATATCAAGAAGCTGCCAGAATTGATGGGGCTAACACGATTACGATTTTCTTTAAAATCATTCTTCCTTTATCTAAGCCTATTATCGCAACTGTCGCGGTATTCTGCTTTATCGGAGTGTGGAATGACTATCTCTGGCCAGCGATGGTTCTTCCTTACGCTCAAGAAGGTGAATATTCACTCCTTCCCATTCAAGCGGCTTTAACAACTATTCAAAGCATTGAAGGAATTACCACTGGTCAAATCATGGCCGCCTTAGTGGTGACATCTTTGCCAATCTTTATTGTCTATGTGCTTGCTCAAAAATATATTGTGAAAGGTTTCGGCTCAGCCGGATTGAAGTTCTAGATTATGAAAAAAAGCTTATTCTTCTTACTTTTAACCCCTCTTCTTTTAGCTAGCTGCGGGGGAAATTCTTCTTCTAACTCATCTACTTCCACAAGTGAAGATAGCCCGGTGGATTCTCGCCTACTTTTAGAATATAAATTTGAAGATGTCTCCGATAATAAAACATTGGAAACAGTTTCTAATAATTCTTATAAAATCGATTATGTCTTCTCTAGTGATAATCAAGATAAAATCTTTAAAAAAGCTAGCAATGTTTTATCTAGAAAGGGCGTTAAAGATAACGCCTTATACATGGATGGCTTTTCAACATCGATTTCAAATAAAGATTTCACTGACTTAGAAGACACATTCACCATTTCTAGTTGGATTGCTCCACGAGGATTTGAAAATTTATCTAATTATGATGATGCCTCTTTAGCTAAAGGCCTTCCGCGACTCACTTCCATCTTAAATAAAGGTGACCTTGAAAGCGGAGAAGGATTCCTCTTTGGTTATGGACGATTAGGATTATGGGGCATTGAACTTGCCCTTCACAACGAAGAAAGCGATGAAGATGTCGTCGTTGGCTTCTTTGATCCAATAAATTCTTTACCTTTATATGAATGGAGTTATATCTCCGCTTCCTTTAATGGCAAGACAGGTTATATTTCTTTGTCCTTTAATGGAGTTATCTCATATGAGGCGGTTCTATCGGATTTAGCTAACACTAAAATAATTTCATCAAGTGAACCTTTATATATGGGAAGTTATTGCAACCCTCAAACTGAATATAGCATCGATAGACAGATGATTTCTGGTCTCATCGATGAAGTTCGCATATATAAAGATTGCCTTAGTCCAAAGGAGATAAAAGCAGAATATTCTTCCTATCTAGTAGAAGGAGTTCATCCAACACTAAATTACGAAGATATCGCATTAGATAGAGAGCAATACGAAGGCGATAGATATCGTCCGATTTATCACGCCCTTCCCCCAGCCGTGTGGATGAATGAACCGCATGCTCCCTTTTACTATAAAGGCTATTATCATGTCTTCTATCAACATAACCCAATTGGACCATATTGGTCGGAAATACGTTGGGGACATCTAGTCAGCAAAGACATGATCCACTGGACATCTGTTAAAGATGCAGTCGTGCCGACTAAAGGAATGTGTCCAGAAGGCGTCTGGACCGGCGGAGCAGTTATCGGTCCTGATAATGTTCCTTGGCTAACTTTGACTGTTGGCACAAACACTTCTTCTTGGTCGGGCCAAAATGTTGGCTATGCCCATGCGAAAAATCCGGATGATCCATATCTTGTGGATTGGGTTTTAGAAGAAAATGCCGTCATCACTCAACCAAATGATGATTCTCAAGGCGAACGCGATCAATTCCGCGATCCATTTGTTTGGTATGATGATGGAATTTATTACATGCTTGTATCAACCTCTATTCCTGGAAGAGGAGGCAGTGCAAATATCTACACTTCCACCGATATGCGCGACTGGACTTATAAAGGCTATTTATACGAATGCGATTTTGAACTATATCCTGAACAAGGTGCTCATTGGGAATGTGTAATCCTTCTTCCAATAAGCTCGAAAGATGGCAGCAAAACTAAATACATCTTATTTGACTGCCCTCAATACACTGTCGATGGCTATGTTGTCGATTGCTATTATTGGATTGGCACTTTTGATAAGAATAGTTGCAGGTTTATTGCTGATGATGATAAACCGCGTCTATTCGATATGGGGCGAGGTGTTTTCACCGGGCAAACAGGCTTTTGCTATTTAACAGAAGAAGATATCGCAAATGGAAAAACATCTTATGAAGATGGGCGAACTATCATCTACGCAATCGCGCAAGGCAAAGCAGCGGGGACGCAACAAAATTATTATTCTGGCTGGGCTCACAATTTTGCCATGCCAGTCGAACTATATCTAAACGATGAAGGAACTGATGTCCTTCGCGAACCTATAAGCGAGATGTCCTCTTTATACGATGAGACGCTTTTTGAATATGATGGCGATAGTTTAAATGTCGATATGATGAACGAGAAAATTAGCGATGTTCGAGGCGATGCTTTAGAAATTAAAGCTAAGATTAGCCTATCTCCAACATCTTCAGAATATAATTCAGGACTCTATGTCCGTTATAACAAGCATGAAGTGAATGGAGAAACTGAAAGGACAGCGATTAGATTTATTAATGAGGGCGTCTACATCGATAGACTTAAATCATCTAGTCTAGACTATGTTGAAAAAAGCGATACCTACACTTATAAAACAGATAAGAAAGAATTTGAATTAACGATTCTATTAGACCGTTCGATGTTAGAAGTTTACATCAATAATGAGATGACTTTTACCACCAGAATATATCCTAAATATGGCAATTCTGATTATCTATCTTTCTTTGACTCTAATGGAGGTTTATCGATTTCTAAATTATCGGTTAAATCGATGAAATCAGCCTATTATGACACTGTTACAGCTAGCTATTATGATAACAATGGGAACTTAGGAGAATGATTATGAAGAATAAGCGATTATTATTGTTATTAACTTTACCTTTCTTTCTCACTGGCTGCGGAGGTAATAATTCATCTTCAACTAGCTCAAGCGAAGAGAAAAATTATAAAAATATCTCCATCCAAAATGGCGGCTTTGAAACAGCTGATTTAAGCGGCTGGACGGTGGAATATGGCGATGCCTATAGTGATGATTCAGTTTCTTCTAAGTCGACTTTCTCATTTATTGATGATCCTGAGCATAACGAAATCGAAATTGGCAAAACCGGCCAATGGTTTTTATCCGGGAAAGGCTTCGATGAATCTTATCGCGGTTCAAGAACTGGAGCAATTCGTTCAACTGTTTTCACTTTAAGTGGAGACGGCACAATTTTGATGAAATTAGCCGGAGGAGCAAAGACAAAAGGCAAAGGCGAAAATGCGGCTTTAAAAAGCGAAGAATCGATTTGCTTTGTCGGCGTCTATTTAGCGGACAACAACGAAATGATTGCTCGACAAACTAATGAATATTTCATTGAACACACCGAAAATTATGTCGATAAATCAAAATATGAAAAAGGAGTTTATTTAACTGATAACTTTTATGAATATTCGCTAGATTTATCTTCTTATTTAAATAAAGATTTATATCTTCGCATCGTCGATTGCGACACAGATTATTATTATGGCTATCTCTCGGTGGATGATATTCGCATCGGAGGAGAAGATTCCCAACCTGATGGCGAGTTCTATGTTAAGAATAAAAATTATGTCGAAGATGTGGAAGCTAATAGCCAATATGAGATTAAAAATCCCGGTTTTGAAACGGGCTCTCTTGCCGGTTGGGAAGTAGTTGATGGCGAAGCTTTCTCAAATGAAGGAGTTAACGCCGAGTCGACTTGGTGGAATGAAAACATTAGTTATAATCGCGATGGAAATTATCATTATGGACTTTATAAGCCTAGCTATACTGGAAGGATGAAATCATCGACCTTCATCTTAGGTGGAAGCGGCTATATTTCCTTTAAACTGGGAGGATGCCAAAATAACGCCTTAACATATTTAAGCGTTCATCTTTTAAAAGATGATAAAGATATCGAAGTTGGTCGATATTCTAATAATCAATATAAGAATCAACAATTCCCATATGTTGAAAACGGCATGCGACTTCTTAACATGGTTCAATATGTGGTGAATTTATCCTCTTATCTAGGTGAAAGCATGTACATTGAAGTAGTTGATAATAACACTTCTAATGATGATTTAGCCGCGATCACCTTAGATAGCATTTTTACATATCACGCGAGTAAACCTAATTATGCTTTAACCGAAAATGCTTTTAATGCCGTCTCTATGCTTGAAAGCGATGTTGAAGTGCCAAGCATTTATCAGGTAAAAAACGGCACTTTTGAAACTGGCGATTTAACTGGCTGGACAACTTCTTGGAACAGCGAAGACGAAGCAATTGGCGAAGTCACTTCCAAAGACGGTTGGTGGACTGAATCGTTCCCATTTAATAAAAAAGGAACTTATCTATTCTCTGGCGAGAGCAAAGAGAGCAATACCGGCTATCTAGTAAGTTCTTCTTTTGAAATCGGTGGTTCCGGATTTATAAGCTTCCTATTAGGTGGAGGAAGTGATCCAAGACTATGCTATATCTCAATCATTGAAAGCGAAACTGAGACTGAACTAGCCCGTTTTGCCAATAGATATTTTAATGATTTAGGCGTCGCATCTATCAACAATGGTTCTAACCTCATGAACATGGTTTTCTATAAAGCTGATTTGTCCTCCTTTATTGGAAAGAAAGCTTATATCAAGATTGTCGATAACGCCGTTAACGACTGGGGATTAATAAGTGTTGATAGCTTTATCACTTATTATCCAAGCGTTGAATCGGTGCCAGAAAATGCTTATTTAGCTAGAAACATGCTTGAGTCATCCATCTATGATGGAAGTGACATCTATCAAGTTAAAAATGGCAACTTTGAAACCGGAGATTTGACTGGCTGGAATATTAATGGCAATATCGGAAACATTGAATATCGCGACATCTGGTGGGCTGAATTTTATGATTATGAAAAAGAAGGCACTTATTTCTTCTCCGGCTGGAGAGGTGAAGAAAGTGCAACTGGCTCACTTACCAGCTCATCATTTAAAGTGAATGATTTTGCTCATATTAGCTTTAAATTAGGCGGGGCTAAAAATAGCAATGAAGTCTACATCGAAATCATCGATGCGAATACGGAAGAGGTTTATTATCGCTTCTCAAATAGCCAGTTTAAAGATTTAAATGGAAGAAGATATTTCTATAAAGGAAATCCAAATGTTTTATCTAAAGATGGCTATTATCTAGCAAATATGGCTAGTTACAGCGCCGATATATCTAATGCCAAAGGAAAAGATGTGAAGATTCGCATTGTCGATAACGCCGTTAGCGATTGGGGTTTATTCTTCGCAGATGATTTTGTGACAAATTATACAACAAGCGAAGAGTTGCCAATTAACGCAGTTGAAGCAATTAACCTTCTTTAAGGTTATAAATAATAATATTTATAAAAGAAATAGGCAAAATTTTTAATTGCCTATTTTTGTGTCATTTTTAGGCAATTAAAATTGAAATTAGGTTTTGCTAAAACATCTTCTATAGGAATTATCTTTCTAACTGAATAAATCCTCTAATGTGATTATTGAAGCATAATCATCAAAATAATCACTTTTTTCTAAGCCAAATGTTGTGATAAGCACACACATAATTGAATATTTTTTGCTAATAGATGATTTTAATTGTTCGATTTTATTCATCAGATTGAGATGATGTTGTTTATCTACTTTTACTTCTTTGTTATAAAACTTCATTTCACATAATGAGATGACATTATCTTTTCTTTCGATGAGTAAATCAATTTGAGCTCCTTTATTCATTTCATCGCCATCTTTATACCAAGAGAACTGCAAAGTATTAATTCCCCTTATGCCTAAAGCGTTTTTGATTTTAGTAAAGTGGTATAAGCATAAATTTTCAAAAGAATGTCCCATCCAAGCGGAGTTATTAAAATCATAAAACAAATCTTTGTTTAGAGATTTCTGATTTTGAACAAACTTAAGATAGAACAAGCAAAAAGGATCAATGACTTTATAATATTTTGAATTTTTCTTTTCTAAAAAAGGAACGTATTCGACGATAAAATCGCTATATTTTAAGGCTTTCAAGCAATTTCCGATCGCATCAGAATCACTCTGAGCTAGCATTTCAAGCAGTTCTTTTCTGGTGTAGCCTTTCGCCCGTTTAGCTAAGGCAATCACCATTTTTTTAGCTAGTTTATCGTTGTCAAAAGTTGAACTGAATAAGTTATCGAATTCTAACGCTAATTTAGCATCTTCTTTAAAGAAGAAATTATCGATATTTTCATCTAGCGATAGATTATCCTTATAGTAGTTTAGATAGTAAGGGATGCCACCTAAAACCATGTCGAGCATTGCCACTTTATATTGAGTAGTTTTGTTAGAGTTGTTTTCTAAATATTCATAGGATTCTTTCAAGGTGAATGGTGATAGTCTAATGCTATAAGTCAGGCGATTATATAGCCCTCCATGAGCGTTTATTAGATTGTTCATAATCCATGAGGTTGCTGAGCCGCATATGATGAACATCAAATTATTTTGTTTAGAACCCCATTGATTCCAAAACCATGAAAAAGCTCCGATAAAATTAGACCTTGTAGTATCAAGCCAAGGGAATTCGTCGATGAATACAACTTTTCTTTCATTGCTTCTTTTAGCTTCTAAAAATTGAATCAACAACGAAAAAGCTTCGATCCAAGAAGATGGTTTTTTTCTTATATCCATGCCTTGCGAAAGAAGAGAGCCGTAGAAAGCTTCCAATTGAGAATCTAATTTCGTTTTATTGCTCTTTTCTAAATCATCTGGAGATATTCCGGTGTGTACAAAGGCGAATTTATCGGCAAATAAAGTATTTACTAGAAATGTTTTTCCTACTCGTCTTCTGCCATATATTGCTACTAGTTCAGCTTTATTGGAATTGTATAAAGAATTGAGCTCTTTGATTTCTTTTTCTCGACCAGTTATTTTCATACTATTTTCCTCAATGCTATTTTATCGGCTGACTTGCTAAAAAGCAAAGAAAATTGACCATTTCAGGTCGATTTCGGCTTGAAAAGGTCAAAAAACTCTTAATTTAATTGAGAAAATTGACAATTTCAGGAATTTGAATTTATTTAGTTATACATGAAATCTGTGGGGTTTAATGTATTGTTAGAGGCACTTTGGAATAGATATTCTAATCCATCGCGATAATAGACTTTATTGTTGTTTTCATCAGTTAGTTCATAACTATTTCTTTGGGTGGCGAAATAGTTGAGATATCTTTCATAATTATCCGACACGCTTATGTGATAGGCTACATATGAGCATACCGCGATGGTGTAATAACTTTGATCATCGAAAGCAGGAATATTTTCGCCGTAATAGTAGTTGCTATAATTTAATTCAACTTTGATGTTATAGCCTTTAGCTTCCATGATGACGATTTCATTATCAAATGGAACAGCGGTGACTAAATCAGAATAATAGATTGTTCCGCTTTTTCGTATGGCGTTACGCGCAGTGTTGGTGAGGGCTAAAACGATATCCTTTTTATATTTATCTTTTACTATTTTATACATTCCCTTCGCCAGAGCATTTGAGACGCTAGGCTTAGAAAAGCTTGAGGTTATTGAACCCACAGTTTTATTCGCTACCGCGGAAGATGCAACTGCATATTTATCTATCATTTCTTTTATTGAGCTATCTTCTTTTAAAGAATGAGATATGCTTTCAACCATTCCGTATTCGTCGGCGCCTTCCTGCGCTTTATTTTCGACATAGTTGACTTCTCCATTTGATTTATTAACCGCTAAAGTGATGTTTGAGGCGTAGACTCCGTTACTGCCTGCTTGGGCGTAAGGCTTATCGCCTATAAAAGAGGATTCCACTTCATGGGTATGCGCACCGAAAAAGATATCGACATATTCGCTTAATGAATCGCTTATCGCCTTATCTCGCGAGGCGTGATATATCGCTCCTACAATATTGCAGCCTTCTTCATTTCTTAGCTTAATAGCTAAATCTTTAACAATTTCGGTTGGCTCATAGAAGATGATGCCTTCTGATTTCCTTGATTCGATGGAAGTCAATTGGTCTTTTCCGATGACTCCGATTAGACCGATTTTAAGTTCGCTAGAAGTGTCTTTATTGATGGTGATGATGTTATAGTCTTTGCCTAGTTCATATTTTTCGCCTACAAAGCTAGGAATGCCTGAGGCGTTATATTGCTTGATGTTCGCACATAAATAATTAGTGCCGCTGAGAGACTGATTTTCTTTTATCTTATCGATGCCCCAGTCGAATTCATGGTTGCCTATTATCTGGGCGTCAAAGCCGATATCTTTAAAGGCTTCAGTGACTAACTTTCCACGATTATAGTTGGATTCAAAAGTTCCTTGCCACATGTCTCCGGCATTGATGAGGATATTGCCTTCAGCTTTTTTATTTTTTAAATAAGTAGCTAACTTAGCTAGTCCTGGTTGACTATCAGTTTCATTTATTGCTCCGTGGAAGTCGTTGATTGAGGTGAAGCTCACCTTAATCGCATCCGGCTCAATATTATGGCTAGTTGAGCTAGTATTAGAAGAATTATTATTTGAAGATGAATTGTGTATAAGCGGTGCACAACTAGTCATTATTAAAGGTAATAAAGATAAAAGAAGAAGATGTTTTTTATTCATATTTAAAGTTTAGCATCTTTCTATTTTTGTTTCATTTAAGTATCTATCTAGGCAAGCTATATCAAAATCGTTCAAACTTATTGAATTTTAAAAATTTAAAGCAGGATATTTTTATATGGACGGTGAATTGAAAATTTAGTTGCTAACATTAAGAAAATTAAATCAAAATCAAACAATCTTAATTTAAAAGTCTCTTAAAAATATCGCTATATCGTTGCACTTAAGATTTATGTTTCTGATTTATAGCTACTTATTTAAAAGGATTTACCAGTACACTTTTTACACTGCGTTTTGATTTTAAAATATTGATAATAGCGAATAAACTAGTTTTAAAAACTTTCAAAATACCGAATCGATGGCTTTCAAAACACCGAATGAAAAACTTTCAAAACACCGAATTTGCTTTGCTTTGTAAGACTGATGATTGTATCATTTTATTGAGGCTTAATTAATTATGGTGAAAGAATACATCCCCCGTTTAGCGGAACAAACTTTAAAAAGAAAATTAAATTCATCTGGATGTGTTTTAGTTACAGGTCCTAAATTTTCTGGTAAATCAACAATGTGTTTAAAATATGCGAAGACTAGCGTCAGCTTGAAAACAAGAAACGCTATTGAGCTCGCTAAATCCGATCCTAGGTCTACTTTAATAGGCGATACTCCTCGCTTGATTGATGAATGGCAGAAAGCACCTGACATCTGGAATCATATTAAAGATAATCTTGATGCTGATTATCAATTCGGAAAATTCATCTTAACTGGTAGCACGACTCCGGTTGATCCAAGACAAATCGAGAATTCAGCAGCCGGTAGAATTACTTCTATGATTTTAAGACCATTTTCCTTATTCGAATCGAAAGAATCATTAGGTATCGTTTCTTTAGAAAAGCTATTTGATTCAGATTATAAGATTCCTAGTGTGTTTGAGAATCCTATCTCTCTTAGCGACATTGCCTTTTACATCTGTCGTGGTGGCTGGCCGATTGCAGTTAGAGCTAGAAAAGAATATGCTCTTGATGTAACAGAAAACTATTATCAAGGATTATTTACCATCACTGATGAAAGCGATGAATTCGCAGATTTTTTGAAAAATAAAAACATTGAACTCTTAATATTGATTCTTAAAACTTTAGCAAGAAATATTTCTACGCAGGCCAAAAACACTTCTATGATTAAAGATATTTTGCTCTCTGGAGAAAGAAGTGTCTTAGATGATGATACCTTTTTGTCATACAAAAAAACTTTAGAAGATTTGTTTATTACTTTTGACATGCCTGCTTGGAATTTAAATTTGAGAACAAGTGTGGCAATAAGAAGTGCTCCTACGCATCACTTTTTAGACACTTCAATTGCTATTGCAGCGTTAGGGATAAAACCTTCTGATCTACTAGCGGATTTAAAATCGTTCGGATTTTTCTTTGAAGATTTTGCTGTTCGAGATTTAGCAATATATGCAGAGACATTTAATGCTGAACTAAAGCATTACCGAGATAGTTCTGGTTTAGAAGTGGATGCAATTATTAAACTAAGAAATGGCGATTATGGCGCGGTTGAAATCAAAATCTTTAGTGAAGGAAACATCAAAGAAGGAATTGCGTCTTTGAATGCCTTTGTTAGAAAAATGAAAAATAGTAATCTTAAACTTCCAAAATTTAAGATGATTTTAACTAGTCATGGATATTGTAGAAAAGTAGATGATGATATCTACATTGTGCCTATTAACATGCTTAAGAATTAAAACTTATTCTCATCAAAGGTTGTTTTGAAGATGCCGCTAAACTTTGCCGTGTTGCATGGCATATTTGCTATTTGATTGGTCAGCGACCCTTCCTTTTATAGATTAAGTTGTTTTTGTTATATAGAAATTAAACCTCTCATTTATCTACTTCCCTAACCTTTCCATGATTTTATAAGGCGTTTCTAAATCTTTAGGTCTCTACTATGTAGAGTTTTTTAAATTTAACTGCTTTTTCTTTGATTTTATATGCATAACGCCTTATAAAAATGTGAAAGATTTAGGGCTCTCAATAATTTGCTAATAACGATACATCTCATAATCTAGAAACTATTCTTTTAACTTCCATGAATGTCTCGCGTTTTCCGCAGTTACACACGATTCCTTCCGCAGATAAAATTTAGATTTTCTAAT
>CAVDXG010000008.1:0-43446 GCA_963612925.1 Coriobacteriaceae bacterium
AGTTCGATAATTTTGATTTTCGCCATTTAAACTGCATTTAGTATGTTAGTTGGCGGAATGAAATAAAAATGTGAATTATTCACACTTTTATTAGTCACCTCATTGTCTTATCTTAAATGATGCATCATCATCAAGTCTCAGTTTTAAGGATATAAACGGTACTAAGAATCAATAAATATCAATCATCAATGTAGAAACTAATGTCTGCATCTTTACCTCTTCTTCTTTTAGAAGCTTAGACCCGCTTATAACTTACAAATGGAAACATTTAGGAAAAATGACCAAATCTAACGACAGATAAAACGATAAAGATTACCGCTAAGGCAAGGACAATTATTGAATTAGAGATAAGGGCAATAAAATCTTTCTTTGGAAGTTTAAGTTTCTTATAGTACCAAACCAAAGCGAAGTAATAAGAAGCGTAATAAACAAAGAGGAAGAAAATCGAAAGAATAAAAAAAGATGATAATCCCATCGAATAGAAAGTGAAGGCCACATATAAGCCAACGCTTAAAAATGAAAGATGAGGAATAAGATAGGTGATTGTGTCATACGCTCCGCTTATAAGGGCGTATTCACCGCTTCTTTCCTCTCTATTAAAGGTGAAGATAAAAGCTAGCACTCCTAAGATGATTTGAACTAGATAAGAAACTAGCATCGATATTTGAGCCACGCCACTACCGAAGTAATTAAGATTGCCGTGTGAGCAGAAATTAGTAACTAGATATCGCGAGAATTCAAAACTCGTAATCGGAGATAGCGACAAAAAAGTTGGATTTAAAATAGTTGTATCCGCGCCAACTTTGCTTAAATCAAAGAGATTGACAAGTGTAAAGTAAAGAGCCCCAGGAGTTAAAAATAAGAGAACTGAGCCAAAGATAAACAAAAGAATCTTATCCTTATTCGATGAACCAAGTGAGCCTAAAAAGAACGAGAAAGCATAGCTAGTTAACAATGTTAATATTAAAAACGGATAAGAGAAAACTAATCCTTCAAAATGAAATTCAGCAAGTTTCTCACCTTCTTGCAAAGAAGTCGTGAAATAATTGATGAGCAAAATTAAAGAACCACATAAGTAAGTGAGAGTAAATACTATCAATAAGACGACAAGACCTAAGATAGCTTTTGCTCTTTTAAAAAAGCGCTTATCGATGGCGATTTGATAATAAAAGTCAGTCGAACTTCTCGAATAACGATAAGAAAATATCGTGAGAGGAAAAACGAGCGCAAAAATAAATGGCACCACCATAAAAGAAAGGGCGATGCCGTGAGAAGAGAGAACAATCGTGGTGCTAGAAATAGCAAAAGAATATGTCCCGGCATTTAAAAATGCATACAAGGAAGAGAGAACTGTAAAGACGATAAATAGAGGTAAATTAGTTTTAAATTCATGAAGAATATATTTCTTAATCGACATTTATTTTTCCTCCCTACTTGACTTCATGCTCGCTTTGATGATTTCAGAGGAATCAATCGGAATGATCTCTAATAATTTAGGTTTAAATAAAGAAGTTAATTTTTTATCAAGATCATCTTCTTTGACTAAAACGATGTGATAAAGAGAACCAACCTTTGTTAAAGAAATAATCTCTAAACGAGATATAGATAAGTCGATTGTTGATAAATCCACATCAGTAAGCATCTGGTATTTCACATAAGTCTTCGCGTATTCTTTGTTTTCTCCTTGCTCTTTGAGAGTTCCTTCATAGAGGATGACATATTGATCAACTAATTTTTCTAAAGAGCTGATGTTATGGGAAGAAATCACCACTAATGAAGTCGTCTTTCTTTTCTCAACAATTAAATCTTTTATCTTTTCAGTGATGATAGGATCAAGTCCATCAAAAGCTTCATCGAGCAATAAAATATCTGTTTCCACACTTAAAGCAATGGCAATAAATAGTTGTCGAAGCATACCTTTTGAAAAGCCATCCACTCGTCGATTTAAAGGAAGAGAGAAATCTTTTAAAATTTCATAAAACTTATTTTCATCGATTTTATAGGCTAAAGAATAAAGATTTAACACATCTTTAATCGTGCTCCGCCTTAGATAATATGGCGTATCAGATAGAAAGAAGATTTTCTTTTTAGCTTCATTCAGCTCATTGACTATTCCATCAATAAGGATTTCGCCCTCATCAACTAAATAGACATTGGCGATGCAACGAAGAAGCGTCGATTTACCCGCCCCATTATGGCCGACTAAACCAATGATTCCATCATCTAAATTTAGCGATAATCCTTTTAAAGCTGTGACATCGCTGAAGCGCTTTGTAACATTTTTAATTTCAACCATGGTTCACCTCAATAAAAGTATATATTATTTTTAGTTTCTCCACATCTTTGCAAGATAAGCGATTTTAACAAAAAAGGACTGACACAATCATCAATCCTATTCGTCATTTTTTGCAAGGCGTAAAGATTTGATACAACGCTACACTTAGCATTATTAGCCTGCACCCTATTTATCTATTTATATTTTTGATTATTTGTTAATAATTTCCCAATAGCCATCTTTGTTTGAACCACTTCTAACAATGATGCCTTTTTCTTTTAATATCGCTATTATTCTAGCGAGTGTTCTTTTTGATATGCAGAGAATTTGAGCCATTTCATCTAATGTTGAATTTGGATCTTTTTTAATCATTTTAACAACAATCTTTTCTCTCTCGTTTAAGCCGTTAGTGCCATTTATAGTGCCATCATTGGCATCATATTTGGCATTATAAATTATGGTTTTAAAGAATCCGTTCGCGGTTTTAAAAAAGACGTGATTGTTATTGTCGTTGAATAAACGATTTGTTTTATTGGTAATGTTAGCTAGGCCGGAACCTCTTCTATTCATAAATCCCATTCTCCAGAATACATCTGCAATAATTGGATTTCTTCTTTTTGATTCTAAAGTCGAAGTAACAATTAAAGGAACTTTGCCACCATCAAACATCATTCCAGGCGATGTTATTTCAATTCTATCATTGTAAATATTTAAAACAACTTCTGCGCCCATGACGTTATAATCTCTATGTATAATAGCGTTCACCAAAGCTTCTCTAATTGCTTCTTCATCATATTCGGGCTCCCAAACTGTGCCTTCTTCGTTTTTATGCCACGGACGTTTAGTATTAGTTATAAAGAAATCCATAGCTCTATTTAGTTGAGTGATTATAGAACCTTTAACTTCCAAGTCATCCAAAACAGTATCTTCACTAATTTTATCTACCCCATTCCATCTAGTGCAAAAAATTCTACTTTGTAGATATCTATTTTCATCCGCAAATAGAACACCTGCTCTAGTTAAATTGCCATTTGATAAAACTAGACTAAAGGATGCAAAATCTGATTCCGAGAAATGGGTGTGAGTATTTTGTAAAAAGCTAGATTTGAGTACGGTAAAAGCAAAATCATCCTTGCTTAAACCAGAATCGATAGAATCATATGTTTGCCCTTTTCCTTTTAAAATTAATTCATTCAATATATGAGCTGGAGCGGGAATTGATTCGCTTCCATTTCTAATGTAAGCGATTTTATTTCCATCAGAGGAGTAATAATATGGTGTATATTGTCCTCCTAGAATTTTTAATTCTAGAACGTGCTTTTTATTGATAAGATGCGGTATTAAATTAAAAATAGGGATTGGCTCCAACTTTACTTTAATTAGTTCAGAAATAATCTCAGTTTTTTTCTCGATATTATCAAGGCCAATAAATTCTTTATCGTTACTAATCCCAAAAAAGAGAGAGCCTCCTAATCCGTTAGCAAAAGCGGAAACACTTTTAAGCCAACTTCTTGGCTTTTTATCTTCTAATTCAACTTTAAAATCATAATCAGTGCATTCGCTTATCAATTCATCAATAGACATAAATATTATCTCTTTTCGATTATACTATATCATTATATTGCCAAATTGGCATTATATTTTTGTTGATTTTTCAATTCATAGAATTGTTTTTATTAAATCTTTGTTTTTGCTGCTTAAAACGCCGAAATGTCACCATTAATGTCACCAATAATACTATTTTAGGTTCTCCACATCTTTGCAAGATAAGCGATTTTAACAAAAAAGGACTGACACAATCATCAATCCTATTCGTCATTTTTTGGTGACCCGTACGGGATTCGAACCCATGAATGTATGCGTGAAAGGCATATGAGTTAAGCCACTTCTCCAACGGGCCAGATGGCGCCTACCGAGGGGCTCGAACCCACGACCGATCGGTTAACAGCCGATTGCTCTGCCGACTGAGCTAGGTAGGCGTCTTTATGTGCACTTAGTTCAAAATGCTTGAATATAATAGCACAATAGACAATTCCAAAACAATAAAATTTGAAAATTTAATTTGCCACTAAATTAACGGATAAATAACAATTTTAGATTTATCAGGCTAATTGCTTATCGATTTCGTCTAATAAATCTTTAACAGTCACTAATTTAGACATGTTCACATCATCAAAGTGAACATCATATTCTTCTTCAAGTTGAAGTAATAATTCAACAACATCAAGTGAATCTAAACCTAATTCCCGAATCTTATCGCTATCATTGATGGCATCTTTATGCGCGGCTTTTGCTAATTTAATTTTTATTTCTTCTAATTTGTTCATATTTTTGAATTCCTTTAAAAAATCTTCATTATATTAACACATTCAGGCAATATTTCATTAATTATTTTTCAATTTGGTAATCAGCTCTTTAAAATCTCTTTTTCTTTTAAAGAAGTGATTAATCACTTCCTTGTTTATTTTGCTCAATAAACTATTTTGTAAGATATTCTGCCTTTATTTTGATCGATTCTTTGTTGGGCTTCAGCCGTAACTTCAGTCGTAGCAACATTCTCGACCTGATCGCCGATTTTTTTACTGGCATTTGTAAATGAAGTAGCCATCGCAGCCGCCACAATGCCAAAGATTGAAATAGTGAGAATAATACCTAATAATTGGCCTTTAATTTCTGACATATGTTCACCTCCTTTCTAGCTATAATATCCGATGATGATGCTACGCATGACGGCAATTTCCATATCTTCGTTTTTGATGATGAGAGGTTTATAAGTTTTTGATATTTTATACTTATAGACATCCCCAATTCGGCCAGTACCTTCACTTATAGCTACAACTGTGGCGCCCGCTTCCTCGCTCACATAATTTGTAACGATAGGTGTGACTTTACCATATCGAGATATTAGATAACCAGCATTCACGCTTACTGCATCTAGGTTGTTATAAATAATTTGTACTGAAAGCATATCGCCAAGAAGGGCAAATAATTGCACCAAGAAAAGTAGCGATAAAATAAATCCCATCTTAGAACCCATTTAATGCATCTCCAATCACTTCGACAATTCCGAAGGTTATCATCACAATTAGCATGGCTGAGCCAATAAGAGGAAAGATAGTTGTCGTAGATAATGATTTGTATTTGTTATCCAGTTCACTTTTGATGCTTTCATCGCGGAGTTTAGAGAACAGTAGTTCAAACTGCGAAAGATAAGCTAAGCTAGTGCCCTCATCCACCATTTGATAAAGGCAAAGCATCAATTGTTCGATTTGCATGCTATGAAATTGCTTTGCAAAGCTCATAAACGGAGCAATTGATTTATCCTTATCGATTTCTTCGATCAACTTGTTGATTCTTTCTAGAAGTATTCCGGAGGTGAAATTAGTAATTTCTTTAAAGCATTGATAGACGCTGAAATCGTTTTTGATAAAGGTTTTAAAGAAAGATAGAAGGGAAATGAACTCATTTCTTGTCTCATCTTCTCGCCTTAGCTCAATGCTTTTATAACGGCTTAGATAGAAATAATTCAATAACGCCAAAGCAAAGATTGTAAAAGCAATAGCAATCGCGTTTTTACTAAATACATAGAAGAGTATTCCTCCAATAAGTAAAGAAATGTTAAACACCGCGAGCAAAATTACCTCGCGCTTAAAAGATAATCCTACTGATTCAATTCTAGCTTTTAATTTATTCATAGCTCACATTCTCCTGTTTGGCGATAGTTTTTGAATAACGAATAATAAAGATGTGAATTGAGAGCAATACCAGAAGGAAAAACACGACTAGTAAGATCATGAAGACTATTGATTTAAGCATGCTTTCATAAAAGTTGTTCAATGCGAAACGCATGAAGACAAGAACGAGGAAACCTAAAAACCAGAGGATAGAAAACTCCACCGCTTTCCTTTTGCTTTCATTTTCGTTATCTAGCGATGCTTGTTCGATGCGGTTATTCTCACTTAAAAGCGATTCAGACATCTTTAAAATATTGCCTCCTTGTTCTTGATAAAGAGCAATAACTTTAGTGAACATGCGATAGCTTGAATAGTGAAAATATTTAGTCAAATAATTTAGCTTTCCAATCGAGTCCATATCCTTGATGCCGTGGAGGAATTCTAAAAACAGTCCATCAGCATTTCTAGTCGCACTTTCATAAGCTTCATCTAACGATTCTTTGACGCTTAGAGTAATGATAAAGGTATTGATGAAGTTATAGCATTCATGGGCTTTTTTGTTGTTATTTAAGCAGTTCACTAACATCTTTTTGGCAACTAAGAAATAGTAAGCGACATAAATTATGCCGGTGGCAATTGCAATGATTAGATTAAGACTTGTTAAATAGGCAACAAGTAAAATCACAATCGCAATCGTTAGGGCAAACCAATCCATTTTTTTCATATTTTGTTCCTTTCTTTGATGATTTGAATTTGTTGACTTTCTTTATCGATTCTAGCGATCGAAGAGATGTATCTAGAGACCTCGCCATTGCTAGAGATGTCTCGCTTTAAATAGACAAAATTGAGGAAATTGTTTTTAACATCGCTTAGCACATCCTCAAATCTTTGATTGGGATTGTTAAGCTGAATCATTCTAGCCATTCGAGATGGTATTTCTTCAATCGCATTCGCATGCATCGTAGTTATAACTGGGTGACCCGTCGTGACGCTTAGAAGAACATCCGCCATTTCTTTGCCGCGAGCTTCGGCGACAATTAGCCAATCTGGGTTACTTCTTAAAGCGTTTCGAATTAGAGATTCAAATGTTCTATCCACCATGTTGGGATAAACTTGCCAAGTCGTTAAATCTAGCGAATCGATATTTCTTAAGCCTTCTAACTCTTGAATGTTATCGATGGCGATGATGTGGGAATTCTTTCTCAAAGATGAAATCAAATATTTTTGAAGTTCGGTTTTCCCGCTTCCCGTCTGTCCAGCGATGACAATTGATTCGTTTTTGTTGAGCAAATCAAGCAAATAATTTTTCATCGATTTATCCATAAATTTCTTATCGCTTTTGATCTTGTTTTCTAAGCTAGCAATTCTTATTGAGAAAGATATTCCCTTATCATCGTTAACTCTCACAATTGAGCTATGCACCGCATTGATGCGATAGCGAGAAATTGAGACATCTAGAATCGGCTCGCTATAGGAGAATTGCTTTTCAGAAAAGTTAGCTATTTGTCGAATGAAATCGTTAGCCTCTTGGCAAGAAAGGGAATAGTCAAACTTTAGCCTCCCTTTCTTAGAATGAAGATAGAATATATCGACTCCGTTATAGGAAATATCGGTCACATATTCATCCTCTAATAGAGGCGATAAAAAAGATTTTTCGATGTAATTTATTAGTTTATTGTTCATACTTTTTTCACATAGAACTCTTTCGCGTTTTTATATTCAAAAAAGCTATTTATTTTCGCTCGTAGAGAAATCTTCACTCCTCGACAATATTTGCTCGTGCAATAGCTACGATCATCCGCGTCGTTAAAGTAATAATATGCGGTTGTGTAATCGCTAGTGTATCTAGGTAAATTTTCCGCAAAATAAAGTTCAACATTTTGCTCTAAAAACTCTCTATAAAAATATGGCATCACCTCATTAGCTGAATTATCAAGAGTAAGACAAGAGGCTTCTAACGGCCCTTTAACTGCTAACTCGAAAGTGCGATTTATTCCTGAATAATTCATCACTCCAAAAGAGAAGTTGAGCATGATAGAAGCGATAACAGTAAAGAAAATTAGATTAGTCATTGTTGTGTTTATAAACCTCGCCCATAACAAAATCGGGAGTAGCATTTTCAGAACAAATCTTATAATCTGCATTGGCAAATAAGCCGAAAATATAACGCTTTTTATAAGCATTCATCGTCATATAATAAGTGTTTTTATTAAAGCCGGCATTTTCGATGACGATAGCAAATTGCCTGATCATAAGCTGCATGATGGTGTTGCTAGTGATGTATAAAGAGGTCGTCTTGGCATAGCCAACCTCTTCTTTGCTAGACATTTTCATCGTAACAGGATCGACAAAGAAGGATTCGTTTAAGACGATATTAGCTAGTGTTGTGAGCTTATTATATTTAATTAAGATTTTAAATTTTCGAAAATTTTCGCCACTTTTCTCGCCTAAGGCATCTAGTTCATGCTCAACATTAGGAAATAAAATATAGGCTGTTGAGTAAGAAAAATCGTAATAGCCTCCGCTGTTGTAATAAAAACTGAAATTCGAGAAATCAATCGCATTGTAGGCTCTGATGTGATAGCCACTAAAATTATTGAAGGTGAATTTTTCTTGAATAGGTTTCTCGCCGTTTTTATGGGTGTAACAATAAGAATAGCCGCTAGGAGTGTAGACTCCATCAGTTGTCGCTGTATAGTAGACTCTTTTTCGTTCAGTTTTAGTTAACTTACAAGTGTGAGAAAACTTTAAAGCTGCGACGATGAAGGCATAAATTGTTATTTCGATTTCATCATCGTAATATTTCGGAGTAAAGGTGATGGTCTCGCTATAGTCGAAGGTGCTCGATATGGCGGTATGAAAATTTTCGGTGTAGTCCTCTTTAGGATAATAGGCGACATAATGGAAATTTTTTGTTCCATTGCCGAATAAAATATCTTTATAAAAAGACGCTTTGACCTCTATTTTAGGTTTGCCACCTTGAGAATAAGGTTCAATTAAAATGAGATCGAAGTCATTTTTATAGTTATAATTAGTAGTAATTGTCGCCTTTTTGATATTCAAACTAGGCACGACATTGCTTAGCGCTAATAAAGATAAAACTAATGCTTTCATTCGTAAAACTCCAAAAAGCGCCTACTCGCTAATAAACGCAGGCGATAAAAAGTGCTTCTAGGATAAACCGCTGACCACCAATTCTTTGGAAAAGGAGTGAAGTATTCCCTCTCTAAAAGTGCCCTTTCTAACATGTTGAATTTTTTAAATGCCTCTTCAATGCGATAGACATAATCTTCATATTTCTTTAAGATTTCTAAACTTGAAGAGGAAATCGCATTTTCTTTTTTTAAAGCTTTAATCCTTCTAAGAGAGTAGTTGTAGTTGCTGGCGATAACCTGCAGTTTTCTATGCTCAATGCCCCGTGTTTTTTTATAGTCCATAATTTGCCTCCTATTTTCTAGTAGTTATTTAAAAATTATTTTTGCCATACTTTGAATAAATGCTTCGAGATAATCGATTAAAAATTTGAGAGGAAAATTTCGAAAAAGGAATTTGTATTATCTATTTAGCCCTCTTTATACGATAATAAAGACATGATCATCTTAGTCGGCGCCTCCGCCAGCGGAAAAACGGCCACAGCCTTAAAGCTACAAGAAAAATACGGCCTTAAAAAAGCTGTCACCACCACAACGCGGGAAAAACGAATCAACGAAGTAGATGGAGTCGATTATTTTTTTATCACTCGCAAAGAATTCTTAAAAAGAAATAAAGAAAATAAATTCGTTGAAACAACCCTATATAACGATAATTTCTATGGCTGCGGAGTCGATCAAGTCAGCGATGACCGCATCATCGTACTCGACCCTAATGGAGTAAACTCCTTCCGCAAATTAAAAGATAACCATATCAAAATATTTTTAATTGAATCAAATGAAGAGACACGAAAACAAAGAATGATCTCGCGCGGAGATAAAGAAGAAAAAATCATCCAACGCTTAGAAAACGATATCATCGATTTCGATAAGAAAAAAATCGGCAAGGTAGATGCGAGCATTTGCACCGATAATCTATCGATTGAAAAAACCGCTGATTTGATATATCAAGAATACAATAAACTATTAAATAACAACTAAAAAAGCCAGGCATAACCTGGCTAGACGAACTCCATAAGAGCAAGTTGAGGAATAATCTCTTATAGAGGTAAGTCTTTTTTCTTAAAGATAATTGAGCCAACAGTATAGCCAATTAATCCAATCGCGAATAGAATCGCTAATTTATAGATGAATACAAGCGTTCCATCAATAATTGAAATCGTATCGAACAATGAAATGATGCTCACATAATTAAAGTAATTTAAAGCATCGAGTCTAACAACTGACGGGATGACTGGTGAGCCAAATAGACCTAGCATTGTGCAGACAAGGAAGAACATCGATAAGCCACCGCCGATAGACATCGAATGTTTCGAACGGTCGAAGGTGCAAGAGGTGAAGAAATTAATTCCGCTCATCGCAAATAGCACTAAGAAGGCTCCTAAGTTCATGAGCAATAATTTGCCATAAGTTAATGATGTTGTAGCAACATCCACAATTGAGAAGCAAATGACACTAGTGATTGAAGTGCAAGCAAACATCGCAAGCAAGGAAAGAACTAGATAACAACCTTGAGTAAAGGTGACTTCGTTTCGCTTGACCGATGTAGATAATACATAGGCCATTGAACCGGTATCGACTTGGCTGCTGATCAAGTTATTAGAAGCCATAATCATATAAATGATTGGCAATAATAATCCGGCCATCTTAAAGAAGATAGAGGCCACAATTAATGAATAGAGGTCGGTCTGTCCAACTTCTTCGATTGCATCGCTAACATCTTGAGGCAATAAATCAAGGGAAGACTTACTGATGTCGCTAATAAGAGATAACTTAATATCGCTTAAAGCTTTTAAATATTCAGATGTTGAAGAATAAGAGCTAGGAGAAATGCTTTCGATTTCTAAGTCATAACGAGCTTGGAAAGTGACGATTGAGGAAGCACATAATTTTTTAACGCTTGCATAGCTATAGCCAAAGCTATCATATTTTTCTCTAGTGACGCCATAATCGCTTAAAGCTTTAACAAGGGAAGTGACGCTATCTTCGCTATTAAAATAATAGGAAATAGCAATAGGCATTGAATAAGAGGCTAAATCAGAACGATATTCACTTCTTTCACTTCCTGAAATGTAAGCTAAGCTATTTACTCCTTCTTGCTTAGTTAACCAATAAGATAAATCGTTTGCTGAAACAGTGAACAAAGATTGAAAGTCGTAGCCAGAAGAAACTTTACTAGATGAGCCTTCTTCCATCTTTTCGTATTCACTGTTACTTAAACCATTTGGATTAATCGTGAGCATATAAAAGCCATAAAGTTGAGTGTAGAATGAGCTCTCTTTATCATAGCTTTCATCGATAGAAAGAGTGTAAGTCTCTAAGCTAGATTTAAATGTTTCTACGGCACTTGAAACAACTTTACCCGCCCCTTCTGTGCTACAAGTAGACATATAGGCAGCTAAGGCGGTATTAGGATCGGTTGGATCAGCTCCCCCAGCAACTGCAGTTTTATAATTGCTTAGAAAGCTATTCTTAATTTCATCAACAACATTTTGATCAAAGATAGCTAACGAATCATCGACTAAAACATAATTGTTCAAGGCGTTTTCTTTAATAGAACTATCGATTTTTTCTTCGATAATGGTGTCTTCAATGGAATTTTTAACTTCTCCGATTTTGCCAGAACCAGATATTAGCATGACGCAGCTTAGCATAAAGCAGGTTGAGGCGGTAATAATCGCCCACATCAAGCCATTAGCTTTGCAAGATTGTTTGAATAAAGCTTTGTTAAACATAATTTAGTTCTCCTTTTTACTCATCATGAGTTTGAAATGTTTTTCTAAGGTGTATTTCTCACTTTTAAAGAAAGAAACTTCATATTTTTTAAGCGCTTTAAATAAGCTATCTAGATCATCTTTTTTAATTTGAATAGTCACTTGATTAAATTCGCTTTGTCGACGAGTAATATTAAATTTTTCTTTGGTAAATTTTTGATAATCCTCTTTCTTAGCAAATTCAATTTTGATATCGATAACATCGCGGTTACGAATCTTATTCATGTCGGCGATATCGATAATTTTTCCATTTGAAATAAAGGCTACTCGGTCGCAAGTCTCTTCAAGCTCTTCAAAGATGTGTGAAGACATGAAGATCGTTTTGCCTTTCTTATGTTCTTCTTTGATGATGTCAAGAAATGATTCTCTCATCAAAGGGTCAAGCCCAGTCGTTGGCTCATCTAGAATGATGATTTTTGGATCGTTCATCAAGGCGGCCACCAAAGCGGTTTTTTGCTTCATTCCTTTTGACATTCTCTTTAAATTGGCCGAAGTATCTAAGGAAAGCTTTTTAATGAGCTCATCTGCAAAGGATAAGTCCTTTAAATTTAAAAATTCCGCTTGCGACTTTAAAAACAAGGTGCCAGTTTTTAAATCTGGGAAGGCAATTTCACCTGGCACATAACCGATATCTTTAACGATCTTATTGTAATGTTGCCAAGAATTTAGCCCGTTTACACTTGCTGAGCCGCATGTAGGTTCAATAAAGCCCATAATCGAACGAATGGTCGTGGTTTTTCCGCTTCCATTTGTCCCGACAAAGCCCACCATTTCTCCTTCATAGATGGAGAGATTGATGTCGAAGATGCCTTTGCCATCACCATAATCTTTATTAAGGTGATCAAGTCTAATAATTTCTTTTTCCATAATCAGTCAATCCCCTTAAATGTTTTATCGACGTGATAGAACTTCATGAAGTAGTCCTCTAATGATTCATTACGGCTAACAAAATCAAGAACATGATATTTAGCTAATAAAGCGATAAGAATATTAGTCTTGCTCTCATCGATTGAAAGCGTCAATTTCTGCTCATCCTCTTTTTTAGAAAGAATGTTGATATCTTTTGTTTTTTTAATTTCAATAACAAACTTATCAAATTCAGTAACGCTCACTTCATAAAGTTTGTTTCTTGCATGTTTTAAATCGTTAGCTCTAAATTCAGAAACGATTTTGCCATCTTTAATAATTCCGATGCGATCGCATGTGGCGTCGACCTCACTAAAGATATGGCTAGAAAGTAGAATAGTTTTTCCTTTTTCTTTTTCTTTGATGACAAGTTCGATAAATTTTTCTTGCATCTTAGGATCTAGACCGCTGGTGGGTTCATCAAAGATGAGAATCGAAGGATCGTTCATAAAGGCGATGACAATCGCTAATTTTCGCTTGACGCCAAGTGACATGTGCTTGGTATCAACTTTTAAAGAGGCATCGTCGAGTTCAAAATAAGAAAGTAATTCATCTAAACGATTGGATTTGCTTGCTCCTTTCATTTCTAGCTCCATTTTGAGTAAACCATAGCCAGTTAAGCCAGCTGGGAAAGCAATTTCTCCCGGGATGTAGCCGACATCTTTTAAGATTTCACTATAGTGAGAGAAAGATTCAAAGCCTTTAATAAAAGTATTTCCTTTATCTGGCTTAGAAAAACCCATTAGATGTCGAATAGTTGTACTTTTACCTGCTCCGTTAGGACCTAAAAAGCCATAGACTTCGCCGCGAGACACATAAAAGCTGACATCGAAGACACCGCGACCATAGCCATAGTCTTTTGTCAAATTTTTAACTTCAATAATTTTCTCCATCGATTTTCCTCCTTTCGCACTCAAGTATAATTTCGTACTCAAGTTTAGTTTGCTGTGATAATATAATTATGGTTCGATACAAAATTAATGACTAAAAATAAAGAAATGTCAGAAATCATACTAATTCTAAAAAAGGTACAAAATCATGAAAGAATATCGTAACGCCATCCGCAGCAAAAAAATGATTAGAGAATCTTTTGCTTCTCTATTAAACAAAAAAGGCTCCGTTGAAAAAGTCACCATTAAAGAA
Organism: Coriobacteriaceae bacterium; assembly: GCA_963612925.1. Classification (GTDB taxonomy): domain Bacteria; phylum Bacillota_I; class Bacilli_A; order RFN20; family CAG-826; genus Fiminaster. The sequence continues at coordinate 13,922 of CAVDXG010000008.1, forward strand.
ATTGTCGAATTAGCCGATATTTCTAAATCAACTTTCTACGCTCACTACGACAATATTGATGATCTAATTCAAGATTTTGAAAATGAATTTATTGACACCTTAGAATACGAAATCGATCGCTTTAATGAAAAGCCATCTAAAAACTTCTTTCCTTATATCGATGGCATAATGTCTTTATTAAAGAAAAACGAAAACACCTATAAGCTTTTAATTTCACCATCTTTGCCATCATTATTTATTCGCAAACTTAAAAAGGTCATCTATCGAAGAGTGGTAAGCGATTCTAGATTCGATAAATTATCAGTCAATGTCAACATCCGTCAGGCTAAAATCGACTACGCCGTATCTGGGGTAATCGGAGTAATTGAAGATTATTTTAACGGCACGAATAAAATTAGCCTCGACGAAACTGGCCAAATCATCAACGAAATTTTAATGAAATTAGTCCAATAAACTATTTCTTTCTTCTTTTTATTAATTTAACGAGCACGCGATCGATATGATATTCGCTCGCTTTAAGCACAGTAAAGACTAAATCACCATCTCTAACTTTGTCATTTACTTTTCCGAAGCGTTCAAGTCTATCAACAATAAAGCCTCCTACCGATTCATAGCTAGCTTCCGCCGGTTCGGCAAGCTCTAAAAGAGCATAGACATCATCAATATTCATATCGCCATCAACTTCATAGACATTTTTCTTAATCTTTTTATAAGGTTCTTTAACCTCGTCATATTCATCCCACATGTCGCCGACAAGTTCTTCAAGAATATCTTCCATGGTGAGTAATCCATCCGTTCCGCCGTACTCATCTTTGACGATGACGATATGATTTTTGCTCTCCTGCATCAGAGAAAGAATTTCGCTGATACCCATGCTGCCAGGGACAAATAATGGTTTAACCATCAACTCATTTATATCGATTTTTTCTTTAGCTAAAACCTTTCTTAGAAGCGTTTTTGTTGGCAAAACGCCAACGATATTGTCAATCGTGTCTTTGTAAAGCGGGATGCGCGAATGAGCATATACCTCATCGGAAGTGAGTAGAGTGACAATATCATCTTCAATGTCAAATGAGACGATCTTCACTCGCGGAGTCATGATTTCATGAGCCTCGGTATCCTTAAAGTCAATCGCGTTGGATAAGAGTTCTTTTTGATCTTTATCAATGACACCTTCATCTTCAATTTTTTCAACCATCTCTTGAAGCTCTTCATTTGAGATAGCTTCATCTTCCTTTTTATCTTTAATAAATGGTTTAGCCATCACTTTTCCTAAGCTAGAGGCTAGGAAGATAATCGGGAAGAAAGTATATTTTAAAATCAAAATTGGATAGGCTAAATAAATCGAAGCCTTATAAGAGAAGGCTCGACCGAGAACTTTTGGTAAAATCTCGCCGAAGATGAGCAATAAAATTAATAAAATTATTGAAGCAATTGTCGAAGTTAAGTCGTTATCAAGTTTTGCTGAACTGGCAATCTCTTTAGCTAAAACAGTCGCTAAAGAAGTCGCGGCAATATTGACAAGGTTATTAGCAAATAAAGCTGTCGTAACAGTGTCATCATAATTTTCGGCGAAAGAAAGAGCTAATTTTGCTCGCTTAGAGTTCTTCTCTTTTATTTCTTTCTTTAAGCGAAGTTGATTGACGGTAGCGTATGCGATATCGCTGATAGAAAAAATGGCGGAAAGCACTAACAAAAGAGCAATAGCAACACTTAAGCCAATGACTAAAGCCGTATTCATTATTTGCTCTTCCCTTCGACTGGTTCAGCAATTTTACCGACCAGTTCCTCTAAGACATCTTCCATGGTAATAAGTCCAATGACTTTATCTTCATTTTTTACAATCGCGATGTGGGTGTGATTTTTCTTAAAACCATCGATCATGTCGTCCATTTTAATCTTGGTATCGACAAAATAAGGCTTTTGTAGAAGCGATAATAAATTGACATTCGGATTTTTTAAATAAGCTTTAATATAGCTTTTAACTAAAAGAATTCCAACGACATTATTAAAGCCATCATAGACAATTGGAATTCGCGAATATTTTGTCGATAAGATGAGTTCGTTTAACTTCTCTTTCGTCAAGCCTTTCATATCGATATAAAAGACTTTGTCTTTCTTAGTTAAGACATCTTTAACAGAGGTATCAGTAAATTCCAAAGAATTATAAATAATATCGCTTTCGTTATCTTCGATAAGACCTTTCTCTTCGATATCATCGACGACATTAGTGAAATCCTCTTCCGTCATCGTCACAATTTCATCGGTCTTAAAAATCTTGTTTACAAGTTTAGTTAACAAAGAAAATAAATAGATTAAAGGCAATAGAACATAATATATACCATAAGCGATATAGACATTATTCGCAGCAATCCGTTCTGGGATGGCTCTAGCAATCATCTTTGGCACCATGTCGCAGAAGATGAAAACAATCACCGTCATCACCGCGGTGGAAATCAAAGAGACAAAAGTATCCGCAACACCGCTATTCTGAAATAGATTAAAGAATAGAAATGCCGATATAGTTGAGATAATAACCGAATTAATGTTATAGCCTAAAAGGGCCATGATAAGAGTCTTATCATATTTATCATAGAATTTAAGTATGGATTTAGCTGTTTTACTTCCTTCGTCAGCTTTTACTTTTACTTTAAATTGATTTATACAGGCGAATGCTGTTTCAGTTGAAGAGCAGAATGCACTCAATATGACTAATACTAAGATAATTATTATAGCCAGCCAGGGCGGCAGATCACTCATTAAAGGTTCATCCTCCTAAGTCGTAAGTTGATTTTATCATAACCATAAAAAATATAAAGATTCATTTATATTTATGTGTCCATTAAATGTTAAAAAATAGCGATTTAATCTAACTATTCCATAAAAAAGTTTGAGACTAATCATTTAGCAATAGCTATTAAAAAGAAAGTTTCTTTTCTTTAAGCTCTTCTAATAGAAGTGGCAAGAAATAAATCGGTAAATTGATGATGTTATTATTAACTGAAAAATCTTTTGTGGAAATAATAAAGCTCTTATAAATACTTTTAGAATATTTATCAAAAAACTTGTCGAGAGAAACATGCTGTGTTAACTTGCTTGATTTGACTTCTAAAGGAACGACTTTATCACGGTAATTGAAGATAAAATCGATTTCATATTGATTTTTAGAACTTGGCTGTTTAAAGGTGAAATAATGCAAATTAATATGCTGACTGACGATTATTTGGCTGACCATATTTTCAAATAAATATCCTAAATTCATCGATAAATGGTCAGAGAGTAATTTTCGATAAATATCTTCGTGCATAGCCACACCGCTATTGAAAAGCATCGTCACAAATAAGCCTGTGTCAGCGACATAGAGTTTAAATTTTGTTAAATCCTCGTACATCTTTAAAGAAGGAGAGACATCTAATAAGTTATGACAAATATTGACGATTTTAGAATCGCAAAGATCGAACAATCTTTCGTTGTCTTTATCAGTTTTCTTTTTTAAAGAAAAGCCAAAAGAAAACTTATTTTTCTTGCTAACTAATTGAGAAGGAATTGACTCAAATAATTTAGAAGTTCTAGAAGTTTTATCAATCTTCATCAAATCTTCTTGGTATAAAGCGATAATTCCTTTTTTAATATCATCAATTTCTGAAAATGTTTTTTTATTGATAAAGGCTTCAACCGCTTGAGGCATGCCACCTACAGCTAGATAAATTCTAAAATTTTGAAGCATTTTTTATGAACTTGTTCACCTAATCTTTGATGAAGTTTATATAAAGATCTAAGAATTTCATCAAATACTCTACTTTTATACTCATACATATTAGATCCTCGCAATTAGTATAAGTTTTTTAATGACTTAGCCAATACAAATTGGGCACTTTTGGGGTTTTCTGTTGGAGACTTTTGGATATTTTCGCTGGAGTGTTTTAAAATGAGCTTAACTGCGTCAACAAAAAAGCGCCACAAAGGCACTTTTAAGGATATATAGAATCTAGAATAATTTATGAATAGCTCACTGATGATGTGCTACCAACATATGTTTTTGACTTATCCCAACTCTGATTAGTTAACTTAACTGTAACTGTCGCGCCATTTTTTCCAGTTGTGCCCCATTGGTTTGTAGCTTCAGCAAGCAATAAATAATCTGATGTAGATGCTTGATTAAAGCTATTCCCACTTAGCGTTACAACTGCGGTGATGTTTGTTAGATAAAACATTGGCACACCGCTTTGAGTTACTGTAAAGCTACAATTTGAAGCGTTGAAATAGTCAGTTCCAACTGAACTATCACCGGAAAATGATTGATAGATGAAGATTCCCCCTTCATCGATGGTGTGCATAGAAGAATTAGAATCGCTAGTTCCAGTTCTATTACCTTTACCAGTGCAAGAGAATGTGCAACTACCTAGTGTTGCGCTGCTACCGCCTTCAACAACTACCATTTGGGCGTTATTGGCTATGCCAGTCGAGTTAGAAACAGTGATTGAACCAGTTGAATAAATAAGAGGTGAGCCATTTGAATTCGTTGTAAGCGTCATATTCGAGGCAACAATAGATCCACCTCCTCGATCAGTTGCTAAGGAAGCACATGATACCCCTTGAGTAGTAATTGAGACATTATCGGCGGTTATTGAGCCATCATAAGTGGCATGAAGTCCTCTAGAGCTGGCTGAACCAGTCGTTACAATTGTCGAATTTGATATTGTAAGACTTCCACCACTTGTGGCGACTACTGCATTAGAGCCATTCGATGTAGTCGAAATATTCGCGTATGCTATCGTCGCACTTGCTGAGGAGCCAGCCACCACAATGCCTGAATTGATGCAATAGAAACTATAATCATCACCAACTTGTCCATTACTTGCTCCAGATCCGGATTTAGAAATGAAGACATTATTCTCGCTTGTTCCAGTAATATTGAGCGTTCCACCATTCACGACTAAGAAGACAACTTGATCAGAGGATGATGAAGCACTTGAATAAGTTCCGGAAGTAATGTTAACAGTCACTCCATCAATTAAATAAGCGGCTGAAATTGTTTTAGAGGTAGTTTGTCGATTGTAAACATAGTTTACCGATGCGCTGCCACTGGTTATTTCGTTGCCATTTGTGTCATAAACTTTATCTGATGTTGCATCTATTGATGAACTTGTAGAAGTTTCACTCACGGATGAAGAACTCGTAGAAGAAGTTATTGAATTTTGGCTATCTGAAGAGTTAGAACTGCAAGATGTTAATAATAGAAAAGCGGATAACATCAGTCCAAATGTAGTTAATTTTTTCATATTTTTTGCCTCAAAGCATTAACAAATGATATCTCAATTTTATTGAGAAAAAATTAAAAGGACGCAGAATTTACTGCATCCTTTTCTTATTTAATTATATAAGGCTTATTCTTCCTCGTCTTCATCGTTAAGAACTAAGCCAGCTGCTTCGAGCTTACCAGTTTCTGGATAAGTATCGATGATTTCTTGAATCCAATCTTTAATAACAACTTCGCCTTGGACTAAGCCATCTTTAGCCATCGCATCAGCGATGAGCTGTTTAGCTCTTCTAAGGGATAGATCAGATTTAACTTTGAAGACAAGTGGTATTTCTTTATAAATGCCTTTATGTCCAGCATCAGCGATAGGAAGGGTGGTATCCTTATAATCATCTGGATTAAGAGCAAAATATAGTTTTAAGCTCTTTCCAGCGATGGTGATTTTCACATATGTCTTGGTGTGAAGACGGAAGGTATCGCCAGAATTAGAGACACGCGACTTAACTCCATAAGCCATGATGTCGCTTTTAAGATCATTGAAGTTGTTTCGCATTCCCTCATCCATAATGCGAACGCGATCAGTGAATGGGACACGAATAATTTTTGGTTTTTCTTCTTCAACTGGGGCTTCAACAACAACTTCTTCACTAACAGGCTCTAAAGCTGGCGCGGCAACTACTTCTTGAGGCTCGCTTTCTTTAACGACCTCTTCATGAACTTCTTCTTTCTTTTCTTCGACAGGTTCAGTGGCTGGAATTGGCTCTACCGGTGCATTATTTTCGACCTTTTCTTCTTTAGCAGGAACTTCGCGGATAATTTCGCGAATTACTTGAGGCTGAGGCTCATAAGCAGGTAAAGCTTTAACAGTGACTTCATCAAGTTCTTCTTGGACAATCTTGCGGACATCTTCTTTGAAAGCATTTAACGCTTTATTGACTTCATCTTTAATAATTGCCCGGATTTCATTTCCATGTCCTGTTGGGAGCTCACCATGAAGAGTTTCTTTAATAAGGATATTGTTTAGACCATTAGTTACTTCTTCATGAACAATCTTTCGAACATCTTCCTCTTTTAAAGAAGGAAGAACTTCTTCTTTTGTAGGCGCAGGTGTAACAGGTGCATTAGGCACATTTTGTTGAACCATTGGCATTCCATTTGAACCAAAGAATTGTTGGAAAATAAATGGTTGGGCCGGCGCTTGTTGAGCCGCAACAGCTCCTAGAGGTGCCGCCGCAGCAGGTTGCTCAACTTTATGTTCAACAACTGGAGTAGGCATAACTTCTTCTTTTAATAATTTTCTAAGTTCATCAACCGAAGTTAAATCTTCTTTGTTGACAACTTCATCAAGAGGAGAAACTTCCACATATTTAGAGACAGGTTTAGAGCACATATCCACCAAAGATTCGATCAAATTAAGGAGATAAGCTAAGATAGCAAGTCCTAAGGCTCCAAAGACAAATATTAAAATAAAGACAGGGAAATTTAGTTGATCAGTGGTCGCTCCAGCTGAACTCAATGCTTCATTAGACGCTTGCATCGACTTTTTAAGTTCAAGAAGATAAGAGGTCAAATTATAAGTAACTTCCCTTTCACCTACATTCATCAAGAAAAGCGAATGAATGATGATATAGCTTAATCCCATAGTAAATAAGCCAACAATGACGGCTCCAACAGATGATGTTTTCTTACGGGCAATGACGACAATTAACCAAATGAGCCATAAAGCAATTGTGACAAAAAATAAGATAAGAGAGATGAGCGAATATGTATTCAAATTTTGGAAATCAAATATCTTTCCAATAGATAAAATAGAACCCTTCATAAAATCAACTAGAAGGTTATCGCTGGCCTCAGTTAGTCCTCCAGCAGCAATAGCAAAAGTTTGCACGAGAGGTGCGGTATAATATTCGCCTGGATTATCGGCACTCGCAAGTGCTTGTAAAATTATTGGCCAAATGACAAATAGGATAACTCCAATGACGATAGATACAATCGAAATAGTCATTAGATTTTTAACGCTTTTTCTCATAAAAATATGTTCCTTTCTCTAACTTCACAATTATTTTATATAAATGCATATAAAATGGAAGCAGAAATTTTTAAAAATAGTTAACTTTTGCAAAGAAATTGTCTTAAATCTAAGCTAAAAATTAATTGTTTTGTTTTGAAATATATCTTTTATTTGCAAATATTTTCAAGTTTTCTTTTAAACAATTGACTGTAATTTTACCATTAACTCCTTCTTCTCCATCGACGCACCAAGAGTCAGCTAAATTAGTTTCGACGCTTAAAGATGAGCAACGAATGTGCTTAGTTTTAATCTTGAAAAAGAGGAAGTGAAGTAGTCCGTTAAATAGACCTGGTTTAGTCAAATAAACATCAAATTTTCCATCGCGAATGGAGTTTTTGAAATTGACTGGAAAGCCTCCGACATGGACGCTATTCATGACAAGAACAAAAGGAGTGATGACTTCATATTTAACGCCATCACAAACTAATGTTGCCTTTATCTTTCTAATCTTGAAAGCTTCTTTTAAAGCGATGAAATAATAAGCGAGACGACCAAATCTTTTCTTCTTCTCTCGCTTAGTGATATAGGAGATATCGCTATATTGACCGATGGCTAGAACAAAGATGAAATAATTATCGTTGACTTTGCCAATGTCAATGTCAGTATAGTAGCCATCAAGAATAACTTTCAAAGCTTGCTTTATGTTTCTAACGCCTAAACTTTTCCCGGCATCATTAATCGTGCCGGTTGGAATATAGCCAACAAGAGGTCTATTTTCCATATTTAACGGAGCTAATGCATTAACTAATCTATTAAATGTGCCATCTCCTCCAGCCACGATTAAAACATCATATTTCTCTTTCGCATGAATTACTTGCTCATTGAACTCATCTAAATTATTAGAGCAAAAAGAACTTACATCATATTTTTCACTTAAGCGCTTAACGATGTATTTACATCGTTTAATCGACTTATTCTTTCCAGACTTATCGCTATATAGAAAAAGTGCCTTATTCATGATTTGCTTTAGGCTCCTTATATAAAATATATTTCCTCGTGAAATAATTCCAGATTAATCCCACAAGTGTCTTTAAAATAAAGCTAATCGCATAAGCCCAGAAAATAGCTTGAGTGATAAATAGCCAACCATCCTGCTTAAATAAATCAAATAAGGATAAATCAACAATGCTTTCTAAACCAATTCCTTTTGTGACCACCAAGTCGCATAAAAGCATTGTTCCAATCGAAAGAAGTAACGCAATTAAAGAGAAGATAACAAATAAAGTTACAAACTTCGGACTTTTAGTTTTGACATCCTTATCGACATTTTGATAAACCCAAAAGGTTGATAAAAGATAATTGATAACTACTCCAAAGATAAAACCAATCGCCGTCGAAAGAATCGTTAAAGGCACTTCTTCCATGTTGCCATTAACTACAAAGATAATGACCTGTGAGGCTAAATAATCAGTAACGGCGCTAGCTAAGCCGCAGATGATGAAGCGAATTAATTCATGACCGCGTGAATTTTTATTCATATACCTTATAATTCTAAGTCTTTCTTTTCAAGTTTCAATTTTATCGCTGCTTTTTATATGGACACTTTATAAGATGATTTATCTGGACATTTTTATAAAAATATCGATAAAATGCTGAATACATCGAATTAAATCAACTATTAATCAAATGTGGTTTTCCAATATCCACTTTTATTATTTCCAACTCTAATAATCAATCCTTTATGGATGAGAGAGGAAATATTTCTTTGGACAGTCTTTTCGGATTTATTCAAGCGTTCAGCAATATTGCTTTTGGAAATCTTATCGACGCTTTCAATTAAAGTGAGAACGCTGTCTTCTTGAGGGGTCAGTTTATCTTTAATTGGCTTATTTTTATAATAATTTGGTCTAATGAATTCAAAGAAAAATCCAAAGGCTTCTTTTCGATAGTTCCATGCAACATTATTGTCAAGGCAAAGCTTGTTTACTCTTTGAAAGCCAGTGCCCGCTTTTTCAACATCTTTGCTTCTAAACAAAACATCCAATATCAATTTGTTTCTTTTAATAGAAGGCATGTTTTTATTTATAAAGTCAAAAGGAGTTAAATCATCAGGAAAAGTTCCGGGATTATAAATCTCAATCTTGCTTGGATGAATGCCGATCTCAATTTCAGGTGTGCTCTCATAATCGGCATGGGCGAAACTATTGACGATAATTTCGCGCAAAGCCTTCTCGGGAATTTCTGGAATCTCTTCCCGCTTTCTTGAATGGATATCAGCCCTCCACCTAATGTTATCTAAAACATATTTAATGGCTAGGTTCACTAAATTATAGATATTACCGTTTATCAACTTTAAATCAGTAAATACTGTTTTATCATCAGTCGCATAAGAGGCAAGTTTTAAGCCAATCTTGGCATCTTTTCCAAAAAGAGCCCAACCCCCATTTCTTAAATAACTGCCATCTATTAAATCTAAACTAGATAATATTTTTTCCTTATCAAAGTTAGGCATTTCCAAACGGTTATAATGAACGGCTGAATTATAAAAATCTAAGAGAGCAGTCTCATCAATATCATCAAGTTTCTTGCCGCTAATTTCTTCTTCCCAATGCGAAGCATAATCATCTCGTTTAATAAGCCTTTTAAGCTCATCTGTTGACATTTTACGGTTTTCAGAGCCAACTCGAATTAGATAGTTTCCATAAACAGCATAAGGTCGATTATGACCAAAAAAAGAAACTTTGATAAATTTTCGATCTTCGAAAGTTAAAACTTCAATCGTCGGAGTAATCTTCGGATATATTGCTTCGCCGATCCAACGAGATATATCTTTTTTCGTAGAATTAGAAACATCTTGTCCAAGAACATAGCCATCATCGTTGACGCCAAAATAAAGCGTTCCACGGCAATGCTTATTTAAAATCGCGCATATCGCTTCCATGGCTTCTTTTTTCTCGCCAGTCGACTTCTTAAATTCGATAAGTTCAGTTTCTTCCCCGATAATCATAATCTCACCTCTAGATATAATATCGCATGATCAAACTATTTTGTCCAGATAAATGTCCAGATAAAATGTCCAGATAGAATAGATGTTAGAAAATAAGATTAAATATGTTTAACAAAATATAAAACATCGATATCTTTATTAAATTTATAAGCCACTTTATGAAGTGTTCCTTCAAGAGCAAAGCCATTCTTCTTATGAAAAGCAATAGATGCTGGATTTTCGCTAGTGACAAGAGAAATGATGCAATCAAGTCCTCTTTCTTTTCCAAGCAACAAAATCTTATCTAAAAGAAGTTGGCCAATATGCTTTCCTAAATAATCTTTAGAAACATAGATCGATAAATCAGCACTTCTTCGATAAGCACTTCGTTCATGGAAGACATCTAAATAGGCATAGCCAAGAACTTGTTCATCTTCTTTAGCTACGATGAAAGGATAATTTTCACTTATTGAGCTCACTCTTTTAAAGAATGATTCATAACTAAGTGCTTCTTCCTCTAAAGTGAAACTCGAATTCAAAATGTAATAGTTATAAATATCAAGGCAATCCTTAATATCGCTGTTGTTTAATTTGCTAATGTTCATAATCAACCACTCAGTCCATCAAAAGGTGATATTAGGATAGTAAACATTCTTATACATTTAGTAAAGACAAATGAATGAATAATTTCTAATAAGAAGAAAACGCTTACAAAGTAAAAGCTAAAAAATGCCAATTCTTCATATGTACGCGCTTACATTTATTCTTGACTAGCCATTTTCACAAAACTATCATTTTTATAAATAAGGACGGCACTTGCATGAATAAAAAGTTATTTGTATGGACTTTGTTACCTCTTTTTCTAATGACTTCCTGCGGAGGGAATGACACTCCCACAGATGGATCAAATTCAGCTGATACAAGCGGAAGCAGTTCATCTAGTGAAGGAGGAGGCACTGATAATCCTTCCACTGAAGAAGGTGATAAATATGACGCTTGGTGCAATAGCTTCTCAAAAGCAGGACATTTATATTTCCATTACAACCGTGGAACTAAAGGTGGGTATGATGAATTCTGTCTATGGCTATGGCAACATGCACCACAAGATTTAGAAGGTGCCCTCTGGGCCTTCTCAGGCGATACAAAAGTATCCGATAAATTAACGCTTAAACCAATGTCCACAAGTTGGATGAGTTATAGCGATGTCAATAAGGAAGAGGAAGGAAGTGGCATCTACACTGATGAATATGGTGTCATCGCCGATGTCGATTTATATAAATCAGGTCTAATAGGTGGCAAAACAGGAACAACAACAACCTATGAAGGAGCCACTGAGTTAGGCTTTTTAATGGTCAAGCAAGACTCCATGAGTGGTGCCACTAACTGGACTAGCGATGGAGGAAGAGAAAACTACATCGAAAACTTTGACGCCGAAGAAAACTGGCGAGCAGTAACTGATGGTAAAGCCATCCATGTCTTTGTCTCCACTGGAGCATTAGATGAATATAAGTTTTACGCCGGAAGCGGAATACCAGAAGCTAAAACTAATCCAATCGATGAAGACACCACTGGAAAATATTCTTCTGAAATTGAAGACTCCTATAAAGATGTCTTTGATGTCTCCTCGACTAGCGAATCCTTTAAGCAACTCGGCGTTGGCTATCAAATCTTTGTCGCAAGCTTTAGAGACTCTAATGGCGATGGTCTAGGCGACCTTAGAGGTGTCATCGATTCACTTGACTATTTAGATGATTTAGGTGTTGAAGTGCTTTGGCTAACCCCAATTCAACAATCCGACTCCTATCATGGATACGATATATCCGACTACTACGCCGTCGACAAGAAATTTGGAACGATTGAAGACTATCGTGAACTTCTCTATAAAGCCCATAAGAAAGGCATGAAAGTCATCATGGACTTAGTGCTCAACCACACCTCTAAAGGCAATGTTTGGTTTACCAACTCGCAATGGGGCTCTAATAGCGATGGCTCTAAGAATGAGTGGCGAGATGTCTATTCCTGGAAATATAAAACTGACACCATCGAAAAATACATCAATGGAAAATATCAAACCATCACCGTCGAAGAGGATGCAACAAGCTCAAATCCATCCTGGTATCGCGATGGCGAATCGAATTATTACTACTATGGTAAATTCGGAAGTGGCATGCCAGAGATCAACTATCAAAACACCAAGACCAGAAAATTAGTCATCGACATGGCTAAATATTGGATGAGCTTTGGTCTTGATGGCTTTAGACTTGATGCCGTCAAGCACATCTTCATGCGAGATGAATGCTATCAAGAAGGTGACATCGTCATCACCGATGTTGGCTCTAAGAAAAGTTACGATGATGAAAAAGGCCAATACATCATTAAAGACTACGACTATTCATCTAATCTAACTAAGAATGTTACCTGGTGGAAAGAATTTGCTAATTCCCTTAAAAAGGATTATCCAAATTGCTTCCTAGTCGGTGAGAACTTCGATGGATGGGGCACAAGAACAGCTTCCTATTATCAAGCCTTAGATTCACAGTTCTCTTTCTCTACTTATTATCATATACCTGCTTACCTCTACGCGAACGCAGGAGGAGCGAGTAACTTCGCGAGCAAGCAAGCCGCGGAAACCTTTGATGCTTATGGCTCAAATAATAGTCTACCGCTTGATGGGAAAGACATCTCAGTTCCAGGCGGTAAGCGTTCCGACTTCATCGATGGAGCCTTCACCTCTAACCACGATGTGATGAGAGCCATCAACCAAGTCAACTTCACAACTGGCACTATAGATGAAACTACTGCTTCAGATAACATCACCGGAGCAGGTGATCAAGTCAATAAAGCTAAGATTCATGCTGCGGTGACACTTCTAAATAGAGGTATCTCCTGGATTTATTATGGCGATGAACTTGGCATGTCATCTAACACCAATAAACACATTGAAAAATATGGCTCTGAAAATAGCCAAGACATTTGGTATCGTCAACCATTCCTTTGGGATGATACCTCGGTTAGAGCAAACTATAAATCAGGTCAATACACCTTTGAACTTGATGATTATAATAAGACACTTAAGAGCATGGAAAAGCAAAAAGAAGACGATAAATCAATGCTCAACTGGTATAAGCAAATCATCGAAATCAAGAAGATGTATCCTGACGATGCCAGAATCATCTATGAAGGCTCTAGCTCAAATAATGTCATGGTCATCCGCGTCAACGATGCCTCGAATAACTGCAAGTTAATTATCTATATCAACATCGGAACATCTACTAATTCATATTTGATGAATCCTGACTATGTTGCAGGAACAAATACAACTTTCGCTAAATCAGTTGGCAATAGCATTACCTCAAAAGGTGAAGACATCGGAGCTAATAAGTTCTCCGTAACTGCCTTTAAAGTTGCTTAAGGAGGAATAAGGAAAATGAATAAAAAAATATTATTACTTCTACCTCTTGCTTCGCTAATTCTATCAGGCTGTGTGATGTATAACGGCAAAGACCCAAATGCTAGCACGGATGATAGTCAATCAACTGATACAACCACTGATTCCACCACAAGTGAAGACAATAGCAATTCTTCATCTTCCTCTTCTGGTGGCGGTGAAACACCAGACACACCAGATACACCTAATGTTCCAACAGGTGATGTCACAACATATCTAGTCCTCGGTGAATATGGACTATATCAAGGCAAAAAAGGAAGCGATATCGAATCGCTCTTCCTAGAGAACACCATCACATTAACAACTTCTGTTGGAAATGATCTTCCAGGTAAAGAGGATGTAACTAGCACTTCTAACTCGACATTTAAATATTGGCAAGCCTATGAAGGAGGCGGAGCACCTGTAGTATATAATAGTGTCCCCGCGGAAGATGGCAAAATACTCTATGCTGTATTTGAAAATGGAGATGGCTCCAGCAGCGTCACCCCTGCTCCAGATGATGGATTACCAAAATCTGGCTATGGATTATATTTCACCGATAAATCTTACATTGTAGGAACACTGCAAGATAAGAAAGATGAACAAGGTAGAACTCAATATCTAATTAAAAACTACACCTTTAAAAAAGATGCTAAATTCACAATCTATGACTTCGGCAACCAAAAAGGCTGGGTTGAGAATTTAGATGGTTATTCCTTTGGAGGATCATCTGCTTCATCAACTTATTGGCAGAAATATCTAAGTAAATCTACTTCTTTTTACACCGTTTTAGTCGACTTCTCCGCGGACATCTATTTAAAGATGCGATATGAAGACAATCTAATCTATTTTGAAAGAACTGATTCTAATCCACCTGTTGATGGAGGAGACACCACCCCAACAACTGACACTAGTTTTGGACTAAACTTCAAAGATGGCGATAAAGTAAAAGCTACTAAATTAGAAGGTGAAGACGCCTATGATAGTGAAGGTAGAGAGCAATACAAAATAACTGGTCAAGTATTTAGTAAAGATCAACAATTCCAATTATGGGATTTTGCAAATAGTGCTGGTTGGGTTACAGCTGTCGATCCTTACTCCTTTGGAGATTCAAGCGGTAGCAACACCATTTGGCAAACATATCTAAGTAAAGGAGATAATTACTACACCGTTAAAGTAGATTTCACTGTTGATGTCTACATAAAGATTAAAGACAAAAATGACCAAATCTATTTTGGAATACCAAGTTCATCTTATATTGATGAAGGAGGAAGCACAACTTCTGATGAGGAAACAACTACAGAAAATAAAATAACTGTTTATTTCGCTGGTGTTGGAAATTGGACAGATATAAACGAAGTAAAAATCGGTTTAACTGGATCTGATTTAGCTCTATGTTCTAAAACAACAGGTGATGATACAACCAAAGGTCAATATAAAAGATCAATTACTTCTTCAATTGCCTCAAGCACCCTCAACATGTTTTTAACAGTACAACCGGTAAAAATTGGCATCCAGTCAATAAAGGGACAAGCAATGATGGAGAATGTGATGAGATGAGTTCATCCATCTATTTATATGATATTACATCCCTTGAACCTGGCTCAGAATATGTCATCACATGGACTGGCTGGAAATATAACTACACCGATTGGTCCCATGCTTGGTTTACATACACATTCGCAAAACTATCTTAAATTAGAACAAAATCACACGAAAACTAAGAAAATGTTTGTAATTTAAGAACATATAGTTTATAAAATATGAAAGCGCATTCAATATGAAGCGTATCTCTAAGAGGTAACAGAAATGAAAAACAAAAATTTATTCAAAGCTGGTATTGTATTTTCCTTATCCACTCTATTAGCTTTTGGAGTAGCAACTGGACTATCAATGAAAAGTAAACCAGTTGATGAAGCAAAGGCTGCTGAGGCTGATGATAATACCACAACTGAAACTTATTCTGGAAATGTGGTTGTTCAAATGAAAGGTACTACTTGCTGGAGCGCTGATGATGCCAAATTAGCGGTTTATTTCTTTAATGGAGATAACATCGGCTGGAGCACCAATGTTGAAGCAATAGGCGAATCAACTAGTGAATTTAAATATTACCTATTCAAATATTCACTAAATTTTCAGCCTGCTAATATGATTGTGGTAAGAGAAAAAAGTACAACTACTAGTGGAAACTGGGAGGATAAATTGAATCAAACCTGTGATTTAGATTTTGCTCTAGGTGTATGGGTTGATGACATCTGGGGTACCGATAGTAAAATATCTTCTGCTAATTGCGGAATATGGACCCCAATGGCGGATGTCTATTCATCAACAAGTTCAAAAGCATGGGCTAAAAAAGAAGTTTCCCTTAGCTCCTTACATTTAGGAAATGATGGTCATCCAGAATTATCTGGTAAAGTCACATTAGAAGAAGACGAAGAATTCAAAATTAAATATGGTTCTGCTGATAGTGCCTATTCAAATAACTATGATACCGTCGATGTATTTAAAGATAAATTTGCAACAGAAAGCACTGACGGCAACATTGTTTGTAAAGAAGCAGGAGACTATACTTTCTATTTCGATACCCACTGCAATAAATTATGGATTACTAATGAAGTCGTCGTCGCGGCTGACGAATGGGCAACATACTTCAACAATAATGCCGGTTGCAAGTCAGATGGCTCTGCTCTTCCATCTGGTTGGGGCAGCTGCGCTACTAAATATAGCGAATTAGGCAATGAAGTTAAAGACTATATCTATGCATATGTTATAACCGAAAACAATACCAATCTCGACCGTGCTCTACATAACTACGAACACGCTATTTCGTATCGCACTGAACAACAATTGTCTAGATTTATTGTAAACTCATCTGGCAAAGCTAGAGACGCCACAAACTCCCGTATCAGCGTCGGAAGTCTTGCTTCTAATTCTAATAGCAGCACCAACGCTGTTATTGTGATAATCATCTCACTTGTGACTATCACAACTTTGGGAAGCGTCATCTATTTAAAAACTAGAAAACATTCTTAATTAAATGTCTTTAATAAGCGCTCGCAAACGCGGGCGCTTTACTCTATAAACTAATATGAAAGATAATCTTGGAATACTATTACCTCTCGCCTCGCTTCCTGGAAAGCATGGCATCGGTGACTTTGGCAAAAATGCCTATCACTTTATTAAATGGCTAAAGAATAATAATTATAAATATTGGCAAGTCTTGCCCTTAAATCCATTAGGACCAGGCAATTCACCATATATGTCCACTTGTAGTGAAGCTTTAGAAGAACGCTACATAAATTTAGATGAATTAATAAAACTAGGCTATCTAAATAAAGAAGATGTGCCTTTATATAGAGCGAAAGCCATTAAGATTGACTATAACAAAGTTAAAGATTTTAAAGAGAAGATTCTCTATAAAGCTTTTCTAAACTTCTTAAAGAAACCTCTTAAAGGCTATAAGAAATTTAAAAAGGACAACCCATGGGTAGTTAAATACGCTTTATTCACCTGTTTTAGAAAAGATAATAACTATGAAACTTGGAATAGTTGGCCAAGTTGGATGCAAAATTATTTTGATAAACATAGTAGAATTCCAAAACAATATAAAAATAGATGCGAATTCATCATCTTCACACAATTTATCGCCTTTAGGCAATATAACAAATTAAGAAGATATGCTCATAAGATGGGAATAACTCTCATCGCTGATTGCCCATTCTATGTCGGAATCGACTCTTTAGACTGCTATTTACATAAAGATGAATTCATCATGGATGAGAATCATCATCCAACTCTAGTAAGTGGCTGTCCACCTGATGCCTTCAGCGACGATGGCCAACTTTGGGGAACACCCATCTATGACTTTAATAAGATGAAGGAAAACAATTATTCATTTCTCGTGGATAGAATAGGCTATTTAGCCTCCACTTGCGATATGCTCCGCTTAGACCACTTCCGAGCCTTTGACACCTACTGCGTAATTCCATCTGAAGATGAAAACGCTAGAAGAGGAAGATGGGAAATCGGACCTCGAGACGCTTTCTTTGATGCTTTATATCAAAAATATCCTCACATCAATCTCATCGCCGAAGACTTAGGCGATCTCTTCCCAAGCGTTTTAGAGCTCCGCGATAAATATAATCTTCCCGGAATGTATATCGTGGAATTCACAATCTTTGATAATAACGCCATGTCAAATACTCGACAAATCGTCTATCCTGGAACCCATGATAATGAAACGCTAGTAGGATGGCTTAAATCGATGAGCGAAGAAAACATCGCTTTCTTAGAAAACAAACTTCATTGCGATAGAAAAGAGTTATATAACAAAGTATTTGAATACATCCTCTCTTTACCTTCTTATATGACCATTTTCCAACTGCAAGATTTAATCAAATTAGATAATCGTGCCCGCATCAACTCTCCAGGCACAATTGGTGATCCAAATTGGACATTTAAGCTCAAAGACTTCTCCTATGAAAAGAAAGTCAAATTTACAAATGAATAACATAGTGTTATTCTTTAAGAAATAGAGAGTTCTCTCGAAGAGGAAACTTATATGAAAAAAGTCAAAAAAACCCTAGTGACTTTGCTATCTCCACTTTTCGTTTTGCTTTTATGCATGACTTCTCAAGGACAAAGTAGCTCAAAAGTTACAGATTTAGCAGGTGAGGATACCGCTATTTATCAAGAAGATAACGATAAGGTTGCTAAGCTAAATGAACCCGATATCACTAACAAGCATTTAAATGCGGCTAGTGAAGATGAGGAAGATGAAGAAGATGTAGCTGTAAGTGTCGATAAAGTAATTCTTCACTACTATAACGAAGCTGGAGGCAATGATGGAAGAGCCTTCTACCTTTGGGTCACAGGTGTTGATGGAACTGAATATTCTTTAGATAACGCAACAGATATCTTTAAAGTGAATGAAGATAAAACGATGATGACAATCAACATCGATTTCTCAGATTCTCGCTTTAGCTCTTTTGCTAATAAATCAAAATTATATTTCATCATCAAATATAAAAAGATAAGCGCCACTAACCTCAACTGGGGTGGTCAAAGCGATGACATGCAACTTGTCTATAGCGAATATAAAGATAATATAACTACCATAGATGGAAAAGCCGTCTGTGAAGTATGGACTATGCCAGCTGCCGGAGGAGGTATCGCTATATTAACTAGCGAAGAAGAAACCAAAGTTCCGGGCATCCAATTAGCTCAATTCACTGATTGGAAAACTATCACTTGTCAATTCACATCTGAATCAAAAAGCGCCAATTATTCACTTTATGCCTTTGATGAGACCTACTATAAAATAAAACCTAAAAAAAGAGCCGCTGTTCAAAAATGGTATCTAGTTAAACAAGGCAAATTAAGTGCCTCTTCTAAAGGAGGAAGTACCACCATTGCTTTACCGTATGAGGCTCATATCAACTTGGTATATTCGCTTGTCACTCACGATGAAACTAGCGACTCAAGTGAAACGATGAAAGCTTTAAACAAAACCACCACCGTTAGATTTGATAAGCTCTATGACAGCGAAAAGTTCACTAAATATTATGAAAATACTTCCACTGAACTAGGATGCTTCTATTCTAACGATAAGACCACCTTTAGAGTGTGGTCACCAGTCTCCGCCAACATGACTGTGATGCTATATGATAAAGACACCTCTAGCGAATTTGCTAAAGAAGCAGATAAAGACACAGCTGATAAATATGATGGCTATCACATGAATTATAAATCCGGTGGTATTTGGGAACTCACCATCGAAGGTGACTTAAATGGCAAATATTATAACTATCAAGTCGATAACACCATCGGCACAAATATCGTCATGGATCCATACGCCACCAGCGCCGGAGCTAACGGCATTCGTGGACTTATCTATGATAAGGCTAGCACTAATCCTGAAGGCTGGGACAGTCTCCCTCTTAAATGGGATGGCGTAAGTGGCTATGACATTGAATCGCCACAAGATTTAACAATCTATGAAGTCCATGTTCAAGACTTCACCGGCGATGAATCTTGGAAAGGCAAAGAAATAAAAGGCACCTACAATGCCTTCGTGGAAAGTGGAGTTGATGTAGAAGGAACCTCGATCTCAGCTGGCTATGACCACTTAAACGAACTTGGTGTCAATGCCGTGCAACTCATGCCAGTATTTGATCACGATAACGATGAAAGCGATCGCGACAAAGGAGAACTTAAATATAACTGGGGATATAACCCACTTAACTACAATGTCGTCGAAGGTGGCTATTCTAGCGACCCTCACGATGGCCTTGCTCGCGTGAAAGAATTTAAAAATCTCGTCTTGCAGATGTCAAAAACTGATGTTCACACTCGTGTCATCATGGATGTTGTCTATAACCACGTGAGCTCCGCTACTGGCTCAAACTTCCATAAATTGATGCCAAGATATTATTTCCGTTATGCTGGAAAAGATTATTATAACGGTAGCACTAAATATCAAAGTGCTGGTGAACTTTGGGATGGCTCAGGTTGCCATAACGAAGTAGCCACCGAACGAGCAATGATGCGTAAATTCATTGTCGACTCTGTAACCATGTGGGCCAAAGAATACAAGATTAAAGGCTTCCGTTTTGACCTTATGGGATTAATCGACTTTAAGACCCTTGTTCAAGTCAAGAAAGCCTTATACGAAATTGACCCAGATATTTATATCTACGGTGAAGGATGGTCACTTGGCTATCACGGTGAAGGAAGCGATCAATGGAAAGAAGAACATCCAGGTGTTGCTGACCCAGGAAACTTTGGTGGCGAAACCTGGCAAATATATAACGAATGCAATAACTACAAAACTGATGGCGTCTATCTAGGAGGATTCAATGATTCCTTTAGAGATGCGATGCGCGGAAGTAATGGCAGTCAAAACGAATATGGTAAAACCTATCCTGGAAGCGGCTTTATCCAAGACGGCATCTGGCGAGAAGCTAATAACAGGTGGTATGCTGATGAGGACTTACTAAAACGCATCGGAAAAGGGGCTTGGGGATGGAACACTAATGTCGACACCAAGGGGGTTTATTATCCAGAGCAAACAGTTAATTATGTTAGCTGTCACGATAACTGGACACTTCGCGACCAACTCTATCAAACTCTTCCGCAAGCTAGCGTTGGTAAGCACGCCTCTGCTGAAAGAATTCTAAATGCTTCACTATCCGCTCACGCGATGGTGATGTCAGCAAATACACCAGCCTTTATTCTGGGAGGCGAAGAAATTTTAAGAACCAAAGAATTCACTTGTTCAGAAGATGAGATTCCATCTTATGTTACTCCAGATAGTTGGACTGAATTATATGGAAAGAAGATATCTCATAACTCCTACAATTCTCCATTAAGTGTTAACTCCTATAAATGGAATAACAAAATATCTATCAATATCGATGGAGAAACATTGACGAATGAAAAATACCAATATAATGAAGCCTTTAAATCGCTCATCGCTTTGCATTCTAAGACGATCAAAAAACCTGGAACACAAGAAACTGATGAACAATTCTTAGGCTCAACATATATTAATGCCTCTACAAGTGGCAAGCTCAACCACGGCTTATTCTTCTCAATGGATAGCGGTTATGCTCAAGCTGTTGGCTTCCAAATCAATGAAACCTTCATCTATATCGCCGGAGGAGACATCTCCTATAGCGATAAATTGATCTGTGAAGTTAACGATTCAATGAAGCAATTCAATTACGGCGGCTATTCGATAAGTGGAGGCTATCTAAGCTTCTCTAGTCAAAATGCATCCGCTGTATTTACCCGCAACAGCAAATAAAGGAGATTAAAAACAATATGAAAAAACAATTCTTATTATTAACATTTCTCTTCCCTTTATTAGCTTCCTGCGGCTCATCGTATAACTACACCCCAAGGGTTCCTTATCCTGGTGGTGAGGAAGAAGAAGACTCAACTAATAGCAATAGCGAAGAAGAGGAAGAATCAAATCAAACAATCAACTTCTATATCGACTATTCTCATAGCGATACTCCATTATTTACTAAGAGCTGGAATCAACTAAAACCACTTGGAAGTTGCCCAGAAGAAGCTAAATTAAGTGATACTGACGCAAAAGATCCCCTTTATCCACATTTTCTAGGCTATTCGATGTATCCAACTTGTTTAGATAGATCCTTGCTTTGGGACTTTGAAACTGATTTCTATCAAGTAAACATCCTTAACCTTTATGGTATTTGGGTAGCATGAGGAGGAACAAAATGAAAAAATATCTTAAACCAATACTTCTATTCGCCACCTCTTTGCTATTAAGTGGATGTAATTTTAGTTATGTTTATAACATTGAAGGCATCACCGGTGGAGGCGGAGAAAAAGTCGACGGCGATATCTGGGAAGACCCAGATGGATTTGATGATTCAGGAACCTATGATATTAAAATCTGGGTCGATGAAAAAATCGTTGAATTAACTTCTTCGCAAGTCAAAAGCTTTGAATCTGCTTATGGCAATAAATACACGATTAAATTAAATATCGAACCGATGACCGAAGCTCAAGCAGCTTCTAGCATGCTTCAAGATGTGCAAGAAGGGGCTGACATCTATTGCTTTGCTCAAGACCAACTTGCTCGCTTAAAAGTCGCCGGAGCGGTCTCTAAATTAACTGGCTCACTAGCTACTTATATTAAAGAAAAGAATAGCGAAGATTCCATTCAAGCCGCTACAATAGGAAGCGGCATCTACGCCTTCCCAACCACCAGCGACAATGGCTATTTCCTCTATTACAATAAGCAATATGTAAGCGACGAAGCCGCTAAAAATATGACAACCTTATTAGCCTCGCTTAAAGCTAGCGGAAAGAAACTCAATTTCTCTGCTAGAACTGATGGCTTCTATGCGGCAAGCTACTTTGTAGGCATGGGTTGTAAATCCACTTGGACAATCGATGAAACAAGTGGAAAGTTCACTAAATATGTTGATGATTACAATTCCGATAACGGCTTTATCGCCGCGAAAGGAATTAAAGAAGTTGCTGATAGTTCAGTTGTTGCAACGCGAAGCATTCTCACTAGCGATGCTGGAGCAGTCGTCTCCGGTATTTGGGAATATTCAAGCATACTAAAAAGCTGGGGCGATAACCTTGGCTGCACAGAACTACCAACTTTCACAGTCGATGGAGAAGAACACCATCTAGGAAGCTTTGATGGTTATAAATTTATTGGAGTAAAACCGCAGGTTGATAACAAGAAAGCTTCTGTCTGCCGTAAGCTTGCTCAATTTTTAACTAATAACGCCTCGCAGACTGAAAGATTTAATCTAGTTGGCTGGGGACCAACCCATGTTGAGACAAGCGCCAAAGAGGAAGTCTTAGCCCACCCTGGACTAGCAGCTTTAAAAGCCCAACATCAATATGCTGCTCAACAAGGACAATGCCCTGGAACCTGGTTCTCTACTTTGGCGGCTGCTGCCACTGCGATCACCACTAAATCAACAGACAGCGACATCAAAGCAGTGCTTGCAGCCTATGAGGCAGGCCTACCTACTTGCTTAAGCGATGATTAAGATTGGAGACTAACATATGGAAGAAATAAATAATGCAACTTCTCCTACTAGTTCTATTGAATCTAAGATAGATGCTTTAAATAAGAGCAATGTTGATTTATCAACTCAAATTTCCGAACTAGAAAATACTTTATTAGAACTTAATAACGACATCAGCGTTAAGCAAGGACAATATAAAGAAATAAATGATGAAATTTCTAAAGAAGAAAATGCTTTAGATAAAGCCTATTTTAGCGATCAAATAAGCAAAGAAGAATATCAAGCTAAAAATGAATTGCTCTATGAAAGAAAGCAATCTCAAGAATTAAAAGATCTCAGTAAAAATCTCTTTGTGCAAAAGAAAGAGGCTTTCTCTATTTCTCAAAAGATTGCTCTTCTTAATAAATCAATTCTAAAAAACAAAAAGAAAATCACTAAATGTGAAATAAAAATTTCAAAGATTAAAAAAGAAGCAAACTTCCCTGAATTTAAAAAGGATAAGAAAGTCGAAATCGCAAACATCGAAAAAGAAATCCTCAAGACTGAAAAAGAAATCGATGTCATCGAAAGCGATATCATGCTAACTCTTTCTAAGCCAGAAAGATTTGCTCGTAAATTCATTAACTTCTTTAAAAAGATACCTGGAGCTTTTCAAAAGCTTGGAATCAAAATCTATAACTGGCTCATCCATTTCGGATTAAGTTTTGTCGCCTTCTTTAAAGACTTAGGACTAACCTTTGTTAACGGCGATTACAAGACCAAAGTTTCCTACTTCATCATGGGCTTTGGTAGCTTTGCTAGAGGTCAATGGCTTAGAGGTCTACTCTTCTTAGTCTTTGAAATCGTCTTCATCCTCTATATGGCTCTATTTGGAGGCTACTATTTAGGTAAATTAAATTCCTTAGGCTATTGGTATGAAGCGAGCACCATTGCTGAAGATGGCACGATTATTTATGGGGCTAACTCCTTTAACATCATGCTTTACGGCGTGTTATCTCTCTTCTTTATCGTTGCCTTTATCTACACTTGGTATTTAAATATCAAACAAAATAAAATTGCTGAACAAATCATCAAAGATGAAAAGAAGCTCGAAACCGCCAAAGATGATCTAAGAGCGATGGTCGATAAAAACTTCCATAAGACTCTACTAGCTCTTCCGACTTTAGGAATTATCATCTTTACAGTCCTACCAATCTTCTTCATGATTTTGGTGGCCTTTACCAATTATGATGCTAACCACAATCCACCGCTAAATTTATTTGGTTGGGTTGGCTTTGATAACTTTGGTCAATTATTTGAATGGACCAACTCTGGAGGCGCCAGCTTCTCGATGACCTTTGGTCAAATTCTCTTATGGACGCTTGTCTGGGCTTTCTTTGCTACTTTCACTAACTACTTCTTAGGAATGTTAGTAGCCATGCTCATCAACAAAAAAGGCATCCGCTTTAAAAAGCTATGGAGAACGATATTAGTCTTATCTATCGCTATCCCTCAATTCATCTCCATTCTCTATGTCTCACAGATGTTTGCTAGCGATGGCATCATCAACAACATGCATATGTGGATACAAACCAATTGGTTTGGCAATCAAAACGCCACCCCAATTCCTTTCTGGGAGAATGAATGGCTAGCTAGAATTACCGTCATCATCATCAACATCTGGATTGGTGTTCCTTATTTAATGCTAGTTGTCACCGGCATCTTGATGAACATTCCAGCCGATTTATATGAATCAGCCAATGTCGATGGAGCTAGCGCTTGGCAGCAATATTCTAAAATCACTTTACCATACATGCTATTTGTCACTGGCCCATATCTATTGACTAGTTTCACTGGCAACATGAATAACTTTAACGTCATCTATCTGCTCACCGGAGGTGGGCCAAAAGACATCAATATGTTTGGTAACGCCGGAAAGACTGACTTACTTATCACCTGGCTATTCTCTTTAGCCATCAATGATAGTAACTATAAGCTTGCTGCCGTCATCGGTATCATGGTCTTTATCGTCGTGGCTATTGTCTCACTAGTTGTCTATAACCTCATACCATCTACCAAAAACGAGGAGGATTTCCAATAATGAACGAAAAACATTCCATGTCGATGTCGAAAAAACGCACCATCGGCAAAGTATTCTCCTACATCATTTTGGTGCTCATCTCCATCATCTGGATTATTCCATTCATCTTCTTGCTACTTCAATCATTTAGATGCGAATCCACTGGTGTGGTAGGCTATGTCATTCCTCAGCAATGGGGCTTTGATAATTATGCTTTCCTCTTCAGCGCCGATGCTAACTTCTTGCAATGGTATTTCAATACCTTCATCATCGCCCTTGTGGTATGCGTGCTACAAACCATCATGCAATTCATGATGGCCTACACTTTATCGCGCTTTAGATTTAAACTTCGTAAACCTTTGATGAACTTAATGCTCATCTTAGGGATGTTCCCGGGCTTTCTAACCATGATAGTTCTCTATCAAGTCTTAAAGACTATCGGACTAACTGGTGATAACGCCGTACCTGGACTTATCTTAGTTTATGTCGCCTCTTCTGGCATGGGCTATTATGTCATTAAAGGCTTCTTAGATACATTACCTAAATCGCTTGATGAAGCGGCTTTGGTGGATGGAGCCACAAGAATGCAAATCTTCACAAAGGTAATTCTGCCTTTATGTAAACCAATTCTTATCTATACCGTTCTTACCGCCTTTATGGCTCCGTGGGGAGATTTCATCTTCGCGGCTTGTATCGCCTTAGGTTCTCAAACAGGTATGAACGTGGCAGCTGGTCTTAATTCATGGCTAAGCGCTGCTAATATATCACAGAACTTCACCCACTTCTGCGCGGGCGGAGTTATCGTAGCAATTCCAGTAATGATTCTCTTCCTCTTCTTGCAGAAGTATTACGTCGAAGGCGTTACTGGTGGCGCAGTTAAAGGTTAATAAGGGAGTAACAAATATGGCACAAGTAAAATTAACTAATGTAAAAAAGGTTTATCCAGGCGGCACTGTCGCTGTTCAAAACTTCAACCTCGACATCGCTGATAAAGAATTTATCGTCTTTGTCGGACCTTCTGGATGTGGTAAATCCACCACTTTAAGAATGGTTGCCGGACTTGAGGAAATCTCTGGAGGAACTATTGAAATCGATGGCGAAGTCGTCAACGATCTTCAGCCAAAAGACCGTCACATATCCATGGTCTTTCAAAACTACGCCCTTTATCCTCATTTAACTGTCTTTGAAAATATCGCCTTCCCTCTTAGACTTCAAAAGAATCCGAAGATGAGCCAAGACGAAATATATGAACGGGTCACTAATGCCGCCCAAATATTAGGCATCACCCAATATCTCACTCGTAAACCAAAAGCTCTTTCCGGTGGACAAAGACAACGTGTCGCTATCGGCCGAGCGATGGTCAAAGACTGTAAAGTCTTATTGATGGATGAGCCATTATCTAACCTTGATACTAAACTCAGAAACCAGATGAGAGCGGAAATCATCCTTCTTAGAAAGCGAATTAACACTACCTTCATCTATGTTACTCACGACCAAACCGAAGCTATGACTTTAGGTGATCGAATCGTCTGTATGAAAGAGGGAGGCTATGTCATGCAAATAGGCACGCCTAGTGAGCTATTTGACTATCCAGCTAGCAAATTCGTCGCTCAATTCGTCGGCGCCCCAATGATGAACATGGTGGAATGTAATCTCATCAAAGAAGGCAACAAATATTATGTCAATCCATTTGGCTATACCCTTCAAATCGATGGCGAGAAGCTTAAACTAATGAATAAGCGCAACATTGAATCGCAACGCATCTATTTAGGCATCCGTCCAGAACACGTTACGCTTGCTAAAGCAAACAGCGCAAACTCCTTCCCAGTCACCATCGATGTCAATGAAATGATGGGTAGCGAATATCACCTCCACGTCTCAACTAGCGATGGCACCAATCTCATCGTGAGAATTCCAACCATCAATTTAGCTGAAGAAGAGCGAAATAAAATGGTTGCTGGCGAAAAGATCAACATTTGCTTTGAAAGCAAAGCGATGCACTTCTTCTCGATGGAAACAGAATATAATCTTTTAACTGACAATCAGTATTTAGCGGACAAAGAGCCTCTAGTAAAAGAAGATAAATTAGAGGAAGAGTCTTCTGCAAAAGTAGAAGAAAAGCCAGCTGAGAAAACTGAGGAAAAGCCAGTAGAAAAACCGACTCCAAAAGTCGAAATAAAAAAAGAAACTCCAAAAGTTCAAAAAGAGCCTCTTAAAAAGGAAGCTAAAAGCGATATCGATGCCGAAATAAGAGCAGAGATCAAAGCGGAAGTTGAAAAGAAAGAGGAGGATTAAATATGAAGCTATCTAAAAAGCTTAAAAGAACTCTAATCTATGCCTCAATCATCGGAGGATGTGGGATTTTATCTTTAACTTTCTTCACGATTTCTCAATATGAAAAAGCTAAATATAAAGCTAGTGAACAAGTCCGCTTGTCTAGCGAATCAAAGATGAACACCTACACTGAAGGTAGCGACTACTACAATTTCTGGTATAGCGTCAATGAAGACTTCACTAAAATCTCTGAAGGAAACCGCAACGCCTATATTGGCACCGCAATTCCATCTTATACTTTCTCAATCTTAACCTTAGTCTCCTTTGGACTAGTGCTTAAATTCGAAGAAAAAGAACGCGAAAAAGAAGACAACGAAGTTGCTCTTGCTTAAGCTAAATCTATAAAGCATAACTAATAAATCTGGAGCAATACTCCAGATTTTAATTTAGATGCATCAATCCTTTAAACAGGCTATTGGGACAACAAATACATTATCACCGCGCTTATAGCCATATTGGCTAGCAGTAATTATGAGCTTTAAATCAGGTAATCTAATCTGATTTTTTTCTTTATTATTGTGCTCTTTTATCATTGATTCAATTTTATTTAAGTGCTTAGCAGCTTCATCAATTTCGAAAGTACCAAGTTTAAATTCGATAAGAGCATATCTGCCATCATTTAAGTGCAATACTGAATCTACTTCAAGGCCGAGATTATCGTGATAATAAGACAACTCACCATTAAGAGAGGATGAATACACTTTAAGATCGCGTATGCATAATGTTTCAAAGATAAAACCAAAACTATTTAATTGGTTCATATAGATTGATGGTGAGCCACCAAGGGCGGCCACCGCGATAGAAGGGTCAATAAATTCTCTTTTACGCCCGCTTCGCATCGATGTTTTTGATCTAATCGCTGGGCACCAGCCATAAAGATCTTCAACGATGAATAATTTCTCTAATACTTCAATGTAATCATCTAATGTATCATTGCTTATTTGATTAGTTGCTCTTATATCATCAAGCAAACTAACTTTTTTAGCCAAGGTCGAAATATTCCTGGCATAGCTTCTTAAAACTACTCGCATAGTTTGAGGATTTCTTTTAATATTATCGACACTATATAAGTCTTTAGTACATATCTGTTCAAAGTAGTCTTTAGCGATATATAGTTGAGCTTCTTTATCATTTAATAAAACAGTAAAAGGCCAACCACCCCTGCAAGAGGCAAATACTAATTCATCAAAGGATAAATCGGCTTTGCATCCATTTTTCAAATCTTCTTTTCCATCGAATAAATCCATCAAAGAAACTGAACCATTCGATTCTTTCGATTCATATAGACTCATAGGATACATTTTTAAAGTGGATATTCTTCCAGTGCCAGTGTGCTTAGTCTCAACATTTTTAGCAGTTGAACCAGTTAAGATGAAATGTCCTTGGCCAGGATTTTCATCGCAATATGAACGAATGGCATCATAAATGTTAGGAGCGTCTTGCCATTCATCAATTAGTCGAGGTTTCTCACCTGCTAGAAGAATCGAAGGATTTATTTTGGCGGTATAAATCAGTTCCTCTTTGTTAGGTTCTTTTTGTAGCATTATTTTGCTTTTAGCCCTCTGCAAAGATGTTTTAGTTTTACCACACCATTTTGGACCAACAATATTGACAGCACCAAAAGCTCGCAGTTTTAAATCGAGAATTTTATCAGCGATTCTTGGATAATATTTTTCTTTCTCCATAATTCTATCTCCGAGTTAAGTATAACTATCATTCGTGTTTTTTTCAATATTTCATTCGTGTTTTTTTGGCATTTTCATTCGGTGTTTTTTTGGCATCAGTAAAAATAATCACGATTTAATCGAAACTTTTAAAAAAGGAACACAACGCTACGATGCTTTTATATAGATAATGAATCAAACTTAATTGCTTTTTAGTTGTTCTGATTTTAATCGGGCGTATTCTTCTTCGGAAAGAGCCC
>CAVDXG010000009.1:0-36377 GCA_963612925.1 Coriobacteriaceae bacterium
TTGATATAAGAGGGTGGGACTAATCAGCAGAACCATTGACCTGTCGATAAGCTAGCAATAGTGAATTCACGAATAACAGAGTGGCAATAAGCTGATCGAATCTTCGGAACTTCAATAATTTATCAAACAAGCTGTTACTTTAGTAAATTGGTGCTTGACAATGGGTCACATCATAACAGAAAAAAGGAA
Source organism: Coriobacteriaceae bacterium (assembly GCA_963612925.1). Lineage (GTDB taxonomy): Bacteria > Bacillota_I > Bacilli_A > RFN20 > CAG-826 > Fiminaster. The sequence goes on from CAVDXG010000009.1 coordinate 190, forward strand.
TCCATATTTTAATTGCTATAGATGATGTTTCTAAAAATGACAACGTAGTGGAATTTGTTAGAGCCTATCAAGGTTTTTTAATAGATCATTTCGATGTCAAGCTTTTGATGACAGGCTTAAGCAAAAATATTTCTAAACTTGAAAATGATCGTTCCCTGACTTTCCTTTTACGAGCTCCTAAATTGAGATTGTCTGCTCTCTCACTTCTTGCAATAGCTTTCTCTTACCAAGAGACATTTAATATTACCGATAAAGAATCCTACGCTTTAGCAAAGGCTACAAAAGGCTATGCTTTTGCTTTTCAAGTTTTAGGTGACATTCTTTTCAGGCAAAATAAAAAGAGTTTAGATGCCTCCGTTTTAAAAGAATACGACACAAAATTAAGCGATTGGAGTTATGAAATCATTTATTCAGAACTTACAGAAACTGAAAGAAAAATCGTTTCTTGTATCGCTAACGGGGCTGATAGTAACCAAAAATTAATGAAAGAGCTTAACTCTAGCAAAGGTGGCTTAGCTATTTATAAAAAGAAACTTATTGATGAAGGACTTTTAATTTCGCTAGCAAGAGGCAAAATTGAATTTGCACTTCCTAGATTTGCTGAATTTATCCATGTTCATAAGGCTTTATACGAAGATTAAATTCTAATTAATAATGATTTTAATTAAATTCATTCGATTAAACCCTACTTTTCATGGTTAGAAAAGCAAGTTTATGATGCTTATTTATTTTCTTTTAGCTAGACAAGTTAAACATTGAATCATATATAAAAAATATTTAGGCTCTTTTGTTGATATGAATTAGCCACATATCTTAAAAGAAGTCGATGCTGATTTATGCATAAAGTAAATGATTATTTTGCTTTCATTTTTCTCACTTTTTAATTAGTATTTATTTCGAGGTGAAAAATATGAAAGATAATAACATTAAATTCGAAGACATCCCATTAAAGGTACCTTCTTTTAAAAGCTTGGAAAATAAAATTTCTCTGCTTACAAGCAAGCTTAAAGAGGCAAAAGATTTTGCTACTGTCGTTAAACTAATTCGACAAATGGATAACTATATGGATAAAGTGGCCACCGAGATTACTGTCATCTCCATCCGTTATTCGCTCAATACAACTGACTCTAAGATTGCTAAAGCGCAAGACAAAATCGATGAAATGCTTCCATTGCTATCTAACTTGATTAACATTTGGAACAAGACTTTATTATCTCTTCCATTTAGGAAAGAATTAGAAGAGAAATACACTAAATTCTATATTCAAAAGATTGAAAATTCTCTTCGAAGTTTTGATGAGAAGATTATTCCTGAACTCATTGAAATCAACAAATTGTCTAGTCAATACGATAAGATACTTGGAAGTGCTCAAATTGAATTTAGAGGTAACATTTATAACCTCTCTCAAATGGGCAAATTTACAACCGATAAAGACCGCGAAACTCGTAAAGAAGCTTCTATTAAGATGGATAATTTCTTTAGCGAACACGAAGAAGAAATTGGCGATATCTATTCTAAACTCGTCCTTTTAAGAGACACTGCCGCTAAGAAACTTGGTTTTAAAAACTTTATTGAACTAGGTTATCTCTCACTTGGAAGAGTTGATTATGATGCTGAAATGGTCAAAAATTATCGCGACCAAATCTCAACAAGTGTTGTTCCGCTCGCTCAGAAACTATACAAGAGACAAGCCAAACGAATTGGCATTCCTTTCTCTAAGATGGTGAGCTTTGATTACAATCTATCATTTTTAAGTGGCAATCCTAAACCAGTTGGTGATACAGCTTATTTAGTGGATAAAGCTATTGAGATGTATGATGCTATGAGCAAAGAGAGCGGTGAATTCTTCCGCTTCATGGTATCTCATCATCTTCTCGATTTAGAAGCGCGTCCTGGAAAAACAACTGGCGGATATATGACTTATCTTCCTGTTTATCACTATCCTTTCATTTTCTCTAACTTTAACGGCACAGAAGGTGATGTCAATGTTCTCACTCACGAAGTAGGACATGCTTTCCAAGGTTATTTGTCGAGCAATATCAAACCATCCGATTTCCGTCAGCCTACTTTAGAGGCTTGTGAAATTCATTCGATGAGCATGGAATTCTTCGCTTGGCCATATTTGAACTTATTCTTTGGAAAAGATGATGATAAATATCGCTTCAAACATTTAAGCGATGCGATTGAATTTTTGCCATACGGCATTTCAATCGATGAATTCCAACATTGGGTTTATGAACATCCAACCGCCACACATAAAGAGCGTTGCGATGAATGGCTAGAAATTCAAAAGAAGAATGAACCTCATAAAAAATATATTAGCGAAATGCCTTGCTTCGGCCATGGAGCGGCCTGGATTAGACAATCTCATATCTTTGGTTCTCCATTTTACTATATCGACTATACCCTTGCTCAAGTTGTGGCTTTCCAATTCTTAGTGGAGATGAGAAAGGACCAACCTAAGGCTTGGAAGAAATATGTCAAGCTCTGCAAATGCGGTGGTAAATACCCATTCCTCACCTTGCTTAAGAAGAATCATTTACGCAACCCATTTGAAGATGGGAATGTCGCAAAAGTTACTAGACCTTTAAAGAAAATTCTTGATAGTTTTGACGACTCCAAGTTTTAAATTATCTTTATAGTTTTTACTAATCTAGTCAGCAATAATAACAACTTAGTTTTAATTTTGTTATCTTTAAAATTTCCTTTAAATATAAGCAATATCTGTTATATTTTTAAGCGAAAATACAAAAAAATTTCTCGTTTTTCGTGGCAAATCTAGAATAAATTGCTTGAGAGATTGATATCTTCTTTTAATTATTATTAAAAATAGTCATAATATATGTATTCTTTTTCAAATAACTATTGAGGATTTGTATGGAAGATTATCGTAACAAATGTATTCAATTGCTTGAATCGCGAGGAGTAACTCTATCTGATATCGCAGACTGTGCGAGGTTTCTACAAGCTGATCATTTTGATGAACTTAAAAAAGAAGAACTCCTTGAATCGGTTATGAGCGTTCTTTCTAAACGGGAAGTTCAACATGCTGTTATGACAGCGATTGAACTCGACAAACTTGCTGAAGAACATTTAATGCATGATAAAGATTTAGAATCTATTCTTAGAAGAGATGAAGGTCTTTATGGCGTTGATGAAGTTTTAGCTTATGGCATTTGTAATTTATATGGTTCAATTGCTTTAACCAATTTTGGCTTTATCGATAAAAAGAAATATGGCATCATCGCTAAACTCAATAGCGAAGGTAAAGATAGTGGGATCGTCAATACCTTTATTGATGATATTGTAGGAGCGATTGCTGCTGCTGCAGCATCTAGATTCGCTCATCGGTGGGTGAAATAATATGTTTGATTTAAATACGAATACTTTTAATTTTGATAACCCTTTATTGTGGGTTGATTTTGTAGTCAGTTTAATTTTACTTTTATCGCTTGGCTTTGTATTAACTAAAGTCGTCAACCGTAAATTAGCTTATTTTATTTATGGCGGCGTCTGTTTAGTTAGTTTACTAAGCTGGTTTTTCTCACTACGCTTTGTCTATGCAATCTCGCTTTGCTTCTTAGTGGTTATTTTAGTCGTCTTTGTCGTGGTCAATGTGAGCGAAGTTCGCCCTTATTTAGCAAATTCTCTTGCTGAAAAAAATGTCTCCAGTCGAGGCTCGGACAAGATTTTTGATCGTCATGCCTTGTATAACAAAATCAATACAGCGGTCATCGCCTTAAGTAAATCGCGAACTGGAGCACTTTTAACCTTTGAAAGAAATGTTGAATTAACTGATGTTGTGAAAACTGGAACAATCCTAAATGCTCCGGTTACTCCTGAATTATTGATGACTATTTTCTATCCCGGAACTAGACTTCACGATGGGGCAGTGGTCATTCGCCGAGATTTAATTTTAGCTGCAAGCGTCTATTACACTCCGACGACCAAACCTTTAACTGGTAAATTTGGTTCTCGTCATCGTGCAGCGATTGGAATTAGCGAAATAACTGATTCGGTTACTGTGGTAGTGAGCGAAGAGACCGGCAGAATCTCCCTTGCTGTCTCGGGTGAACTCATCTCTGTAAATGCTGATAACTTCTTAAGAACATTTGAAGACTACATGTTTGAAGAAGATAAAAAAATAAACGATAAAAACTGAGGATTTTGATATGGGTAAATATTTCGGCACAGATGGTTTTCGTGGTATTGCTAATAAGAGTTTAAACGCTCATCATGCCTATCGAATTGGTCGGTTTATTGGATCTTTTAATAAGAAAAGAAACAAAATTTTAATTGCAAGAGATACTCGTTTATCCGGAAAGATGCTAGCTAGTTCTTTAATAAGCGGTATTCTCACCAGTGGTTCCGATGTTGTTGATTTATCGATTTTTACAACTCCTTCAATCTCTTATTTAGTCAAAAAATTCAATTTTGACTTTGGGGTGATGATAAGCGCTTCGCATAACCCATATTATGATAATGGCATTAAGATTTTTAATGCTTCAGGTGAAAAATTAGCGGAAGATATTGAAGAAAAAATCGAAGAATATATCGATAGAAATGAAGATGATTTAGATAAACCAATTAATGAATTAATTGGCCAAGCCTTATCTAGCGATGGCTACAAAGAGGCTTATCTAGATTATCTATTAAGCAAAGTTGAAGGTGATTTCTCTTCTTTTAAAATCCTTTTCGACTGCGCGAATGGCTCTTCTAGCGCCCTCATTCCTCAACTTGTCAAACGCCTTCACTTAAATGCGACTATCATTAATGCCTCACCAAACGGAATTAACATCAACGATCGATGCGGTTCAACTCATATCGCTAATTTAAAAGATAAAGTTTTAAAAGGACATTACGATATTGCTTTTGCCTTTGATGGCGATGCTGATCGCTGCTTAGCGATGGATAGAAACGCCAACATCATCGATGGCGATGCCATCATGTATTTATGCGCAATGCATTTAAAAAAGCATAATGAACTTGTTGATAACGCCATCGTGTTGACGGTGATGTCAAACATTGGCTTAAAGAAAGCTTTGAAACGAAATAATATCGATATAAAAGAAGTTGGTGTCGGTGACAAATATGTTCAAGCCGAGATGAAGAAAAATGGTTATGTCTTAGGTGGCGAGCAATCTGGTCACATCATCTTTTTACGCGATTTAAACACTGGCTCCGGCTTATTGACGATGATTAAAGTGCTCAATGTTTTATCTTTAGAAAAGAAAGATATCACTGAGCTATTAAAAGATTTAAAAATCTATCCTCAAATGCTTAAAAATATTGTGGTGACTAATAAAGATGCTGTTCTAACTCATGCCGGCTTTTTATCTTTGATAAAAGAATGTGAAATTGAGCTAGGAGATAACGGAAGAATTCTTGTTAGAGCCAGCGGAACTGAACCTCTTATAAGAGTGATGTGCGAAGCGAGCAAAATCGAAGAATGTGAACGCATCACCTCGAAATTAATAAATTATATAAGCGAGATAAACTAATATGTGTGGAATTGTTGGAATTGTTGGCAATGCTGACGCAAGAAAATTTCTAATCGATGGTCTATATTCTTTAGATTATCGAGGATATGACTCGGCTGGTGTCACCTTTTTAGATGGAAATCATAATTTTACAACTTATAAGAAAGTTGGGAAGGTTGAACTATTAGATAAAGATGTTCCTTCTAATGTCCCTGCTACGCTTGGAATCGGACACACTCGTTGGGCTACCCATGGTCAACCGACACTTAAAAATTGCCATCCCCATTTCTCGATGAAAGGCGAATTCGCCATCGTACATAATGGCGTCATTGAAAATTATCGCGCCTTAAGAAATCGTCTAATTCAAAATGGCTACACTTTTAAAAGCGAAACCGATACTGAAGTGGTGGCTAATTTAATTGAATATAACTACAAATTAAATGGCGATTCAATTAATGCGATTAGAAAAAGCATTGAAGAACTCGAAGGAAGCTTTGCTTTAGCAATCATCCATAAAAGTGAAAATGATCGACTTTATTTTGCTAAAAGAAGTTCTCCTTTAATTATTGGAGTTTCTCCTGACGCCTACTTTTTAGGTAGCGATGCTGTGCCGATGATTAAATACACCAATCAATTCATCGATTTAAAAGATAATGAATATGGCTATATTGAAAATGGTAAAGCCACGATTTATCGCGGATATAAACTAGTTGAACCAACTATTGTCATTCACGATGCGGAATTTTTAAGTCATGACTTAGAAGGAAATCCAAATTTCATGATTAAAGAAATTCAAGAAACTCCAGCCATTTTAAAGCGTTTAATGGACAACTATTTTGATGGAAGAAAATTCTTATTTAAAAAGAAAATGCTCGATTCGATTAAAAGAGCTGATACCATCGTCTTCATCGCTTGTGGTACTAGTTATCATGCCTCGCTCATGGGCGTTAGATATATGCAATATTTAGGCAAGCGAGCAGAAGCTTATGTGGCTAGCGAATGGGCATATTTTCCAGTCTTTAACGCGAAAAAGCCTTTGTTTATCCTCATTTCCCAGTCTGGAGAAACAGCTGATTTAATCCGTTGCCAAAAGATTATTAATTCTCGCGGACTAATTAATATCGCCATCACCAATACCAAGAATTCAACGATAGAAAGAAATGCCACTTATTCCTTACTTTTATATGCTGGATTAGAAGTGGCGGTGGCTTCAACAAAAGCTTTCAGCGCTCAAGTAGCGTTACTTGCCTTGCTTAATGGAGCACTTGATGGCAAGAATAGTTGCATTGAACATTTAGACAATCTCATCTCTTGCCTTAAAAACATTATCGAAAATAAGGGAAGACTTGAGATGATCGCTTCTAGCATCGAAAATTCATCCACCATTTTCTACATTGGAAGAGGAAATGACTATGTCGCCTCTATGGAAGCAGCCTTAAAGATGAAAGAAATTACCTACATTCATTGTGAAGCTTTCCCAGGAGGAGAGTTAAAGCATGGCCCGATTGCTGTTGTTGATAAACATACTTCTTTAATCGCCTTCGATAGCGATATGTCAATAGATTTAGCAATTAGAAATAATGTTAAAGAAATCGAAGCTAGAAAGGCGACTTCCTATATTATTTCTTATGAATCTTTATATAAAGACGGCGATGCTTTCTATGTTAAAAATGTGAAGAGTTATCTCTCTACGATTGCGATGGTCTTTGTTAGCCAATATTTAGCTTATTTTGTGGCTTTGCATAAAGGGGTTAATATCGATAAACCTCGTAATTTAGCTAAATCAGTTACTGTTGAATAAACTATTTCATATACATTAAATTAAAAGCAGAGTCGTGATTGACCCTGCTTTATTTTTATTTAGCGATTTCTTCAATGTCTAGAACGATGTAGCCATCTTCTTCAATGATATTTCTAAGTTTAGCGATATCTAATTGTTCGTCACTTTGAATTTTACTCTTTTTGAAGATATGTGATGATTTGACTTTTTTGACTTTGAAGTTTTTATTGATGAGATTGTTGACATGCGCTTCACAGCCTCCACATCTCATCCCATCAATTTTGATGATGTATTGATATTTCGCTTTCATTTTGCATTTTCTTCCTTTTTATATTTCTTCCGATACGCTTTTAAAAGAGCGTTCTTTTTATTAGCGCAGCTTGCACAGTCACCTGTTGGAATATTATGTCTTTTCTTATAGATATATATTCCTAGTAGGGCGCCTAAAAAGATGATAACGGCTATGAGCACGATTATTTCTAGTAAAAGCGTATCTGGATTTTGAAACATAATTAGATGTGAGATTCCTTTTTACCACGGATGTATTTGTTGTAGTGAAGAACACCAAATACAGTGACAACTGATAATAAGATGATGACAATGCTTACTGGGATTGACCAAGCGAGTTTAACTGGATCATTTGTAATCATTGAAGTTATGGAATATATGATCGCCGAGCCGAGATATGAAGCGGTGAGCCAGAATAGAATTGTCCACTTGAACTGTCCTTTTGGAAGTTCGGCTTTTGCAGTCGCGCAGGCGGCAAAGCAAGGAATAGTAAGCATGTTAAAGGCAATAAATGAAATGCATCCTTGCCAAGTGATACCAGTAGCCATAATCATGACTGTGGCCGATTCTACCCCGCCTTCTTCGCCGAGTGCGATAGCTTCAGTAAGAGCGCTTAAGGATTCCTCTAATTCTGGAGTGCATGCTATTTTTCCTGCTCCAACATATGAAACAATGACGGCTGCTAAAGTGGCGAATGTAGCGATGACATTTTCTTTAGCAATTAAGCCAGTGATAGCAGCGACAGCGAATATCCATCCGAAGGCGTTGAGCTGTGAGCCAAAGCCAAGAGGAGTAAAGAATGGTTGAATAAATTGTCCAATGCTAGCAAGTATTGAGTTTTGCATATTACCATCTAGATATGACCAATTCCAACCGAAGTTAGTTAAGAACCAAATGATAATCGTGCTAGCTAAGATGATAGTGAAAGCTTTCTTGACGAAGTGTTTGGTCTTGTCCCATAAGTGGATCATTAAGGCTTTAAATTGTGGCCAGTGATAGGCTGGAAGTTCCATGATGAATGGAGCAGCATCACCTTTAAGAGTGGTGTTTCTCATAAGTAGTACGCATACAATCGCAGCGATGATGCCGACAACATACATTGAATAGGTGATGACATCGACATACGGGAAGTTAAAGGCGTGAAACATTCCTCCCGCGATAGCGGTAAGAATTGGTAGTTTCGCTCCGCAGCTAAAGAATGGAATGACTCGAATCGTCGCTGTGCGTTCTTTATCATCGGCAAGCGTACGAGTGTTAATCATGGCTGGAACTGAACAGCCAAAGCCCATAATCATTGGAATAAAGGCTCTTCCTGATAGACCAAATTTTCTAAACATTCTATCTAAAATGAAGGCGACACGAGCCATGTAGCCAGTGTCTTCCATGATGGCGAAGAATAAGAATAGAACCAGGATTTGCGGTAAAAATCCTAGAATTGCAAATAATCCTGAGAGGACACCATCGCAAATAAAGCCAGTTAACCAGTGGCCTTCGCCTAAGCCATTTACCATCCAGGCCGAGACATTTTCAGTGATTAGATCAAAGGTGCTATTAAAGAGGTTTGCTAAAATGACGCCAGGTGAATTAATTCCTCCGTCAGTCCAGAACAATCCTTCGTAAGGTGAGCCTTCAAAAGAAGGTGAAACTTCTGAGAAAAGTCCTCCTAAAAAGAAGAGGTTTTCGGAGAATGTTAAATGGAATACTAAAAATAGTATGGCAGCAAAGATAACTAAGCCCCAGACGCGGTGAGTTAACACTTTATCGATGCGATCTGATTTACTGCTTTTTATTTCATTTTCTTTGCTAGTTTTACAGCATTCACATTTTTCTTCATTATGATGTTTGATTACTTTGTTAAAGTTATTTGAGATGTAGTTGTATCTAGAGTCAGCGATGATGGCTTCAAAGTCATCTCCAAATGTATCATCTTTAAAAGTCTTCTTGAATTCGTCAACCATTTCGACGAGGTCAGCATGGTTTTTAACTTCTAGTTCATCATTTTCCACTAATTTGACTGCATGGAAAAGAGGATTATCAACTTTTTTACCTTTAAAGGCGATTTCGACATCGCCCACTAAGTGAAGAACATCTTTGTTAGAAATGATGGTCTTACCTAAGCGAGGGCTTTTACTAACCTCATAGGCTTTTTGCATGAGTTCATCGAGGTTATCTTCTTTCATCGCGCTGATTTTAACAACTGGAACACCTAATTTCTTTTCTAGTTCTTTTTCATCAAGCGTATCACCTTGTTTGTTTAAAACATCCATCATGTTTAAGGCGATGATAAGAGGAACATCTATTTCCAATAATTGAGTGGTGAGATAGAGGTTTCTTTCTAAGTTTGTCGCATCAACAATATTGATGACGCAGTCAGGCTTTTCATCGAGAATATAGTTACGAGATATGACTTCTTCGTTAGTATATGGTGACAATGAGTAAATGCCCGGGAGATCGATTATAGCAATGCTTTCTTCTAGCTTTTTATAAGTTCCACTTTTCTTTTCAACAGTGACACCTGGCCAGTTACCAACGTGAGCAGTGCTTCCTGTCAAAGAGTTAAAAAGAGTTGTCTTACCGCAGTTAGGATTGCCAGCTAAAGCAAAACGTTTCATGCTTATTTCTCCTCCTTAACTTCTAATGTCACAAGTTTAGCTTCGCTAATGCGAAGCGTTAATTCATATCCCCGGATTGTGACCTCCAACGGATCGCCCAAAGGTGCTTTTTTGCGTAAATAGACGATTGCACCGGGCGTTACGCCCATGTCAAATAGTCTTCTACGAAGGCGACCTTCACCTTCAACTTTTTTGATTTGGCCAGTCTCGCCAATTTGAAATTTGTCTAGTGTTTTTAGCATAAATCCTACCTTTCTACGCAACTAGAATCTTGCTTGCGACTTTTGCATCTAAAGCAAGTCGACCTTCCTTAACAATTACGACGACTCCGCCATTAACGGAAGAGAGAACTCTTAGTTTAGCGTTAACTAAAATTCCTAAGCTTTCAAGGTGCTTTTTTAGCTTGTCATCGGCTAAAATTTTCACAACAGTGACTTCTTGATTTTCTGGGGCTAATGTAATCGGCATAATACTGTCTCCTTTGTTAAGTTAGTCTAAACTAACATGGATAATATATAACTAGGCATAGCGATAGTCAATAAAAAAGTTAGACAACGCTAACTTGTTATTATTTTATTTATAAAAATTACTGTTTATTGACGAATTTTTTAATCGCGTTGAATGTGGATTCACTGATGTCGTGTTCAACTTTGCAAGCATCTTTAAGAGCGGTCTCTTTATCCACTCCAAAAGAGATGAATAGTTGAGCTAAAATTTCATGACGTTCATAAGTTTTGCTAGCGATTTCATAACCTTTTTTAGTTAAAGTGATATGTCCTTTTCTATCGACATCGATTAGTTCATTCTCACGAAGTTTCTTCATCGCGATGGAGACGCTAGCTTTTGAAAATGACATCGATAAAGCGATATCGATGGCTCGTACGAATTCTTTTTCTTTGCTTAGAATGAGGATTCTTTCTAAATAGTCTTCTCTTGATTCAATTAAGTCCATATCTTTAACGCTCAATGATTTTTTCTAGTGATATAAATTTTACGCCGATTCTTTTGTATTGTTCAGTTAATGTTTTGGATAGATTATCTTTTTTGTTAGCTAAGGAAGAAGTTAAGACACTTTTAACATCATCTTTTCCAATGTAGTGGAACATCTTTACATCTACTATCTCGTAGTTAATTTTATATTCTTGATCATCGACTTGGACAATTTTATTTAATTCATCCATTTTGTATGTTCCAACTTTTCGATAAAGTAGGGGAATAAAATAATAAAAGCCAGGCTTATATACTCCGACAAAGTTTCCCATCTTTTCGATGATGGCGACATAATTTTTCTTCACTGAGGTAAAACCAGTCAAAGCGAAGAGAATGATAGCTAATAGAACAATAGCTAACATTATTAGGGCTAATTGATAGGTTTCAAGCTTGTGAGCTAAAAGAGCAAAACTCATATACAAAATATAGCATAAGAAAAGCGAAAAATAGTAAACAAAGTTGCGATAGTTTTTTGCTAAATATATCAATAATTTTATTAATTTGTTATTATTAACAACGGAAAATATGAAAAGCGCTTCACCTCTTAGAAGAATCTTAGCCTTTATCTTGGATTTTTTATTTGTGGCCTCTTTTTCTGCTCTTTGTCTTACTCCAGCTACGATTTGCTTTATCAATTTGATGAATGAGGCTAACCTGCTCAATATGATTTCAACTGCGATTACCTTTTTTGTGGGAGGAGCTTTGTGCATTCTACTAAGTTTTGCTTATTTTGTGATTCTTCCTGCTAACTGGTATGGTCAGACTTTAGGTAGAAGATTTTTCTTAGTTCGCATTTGCAAAGCCAACGGTAAAAATGTCGATTATAAAGATATGATAATTAGAATCATTCTTCGCTTTTTCATCGTCTTGCTCACCTTCGGCTTATCCATCATTGTTGATCTAATAACGTTGATATTTTCAAAAGAACATTTGACGTTTTACGATATTTTGGCCTCTACTAAAACCATTTATTCAAAATCATAAGGAGGATTTTTATGCCAACACCACATAATGAAGCGAAAAAAGGCGAAATCGCCAAAGTCGTCTTAATGCCTGGAGATCCTAATCGGGCGAAATGGATCGCGGATAATTTTCTTAGCGATGTTAAACTTGTCAATCAAGTTCGTGGAAATCTTTGCTTTACTGGAAAAACAAAAAACGGAAAAACAATCTCAGTGATGGCTTCTGGAATGGGACATCCATCCATCGGCATATATTCTCATGAACTTTTTAGCGAATACGATGTTGAACTCATCATTCGAGTTGGAACATGCGGCTCTTATCAAAAAGATATCAATCTTCGCGATGTCCTTCTTTGCCAAGGAGCATGTTCCGATAGCAACTGGATGAGCCAATTTAAACTAAATGGCACCTTCTCGGCTATTGCCAGCTACGATGTGCTTGAAAAAGCGGTGGAAGTGCTCAAGGGCAAGAATTTCCCATACCATGTTGGCAATATCTTTGCCGCGGATGTCTTCTACGATAAAGATAAAGACATCTGGAAAAAGTGGGCAGAACTTGGTTGTATGGGCGTTGAGATGGAATCTTATGCCCTATATGTTAATGCTGCCCAATTTCATAAAAAAGCTTTAACGATGTTGACTGTGACTGATAATTTTGTAAAAGAAGGTCGCTTGAGCGCTGAAGAGCGACAAGTGGGCTTATCTAATATGATTAGTGCAGCAATTGAAACTGCGGAAAAATTTGCGTAATGCTCGCTTTGTTTATTAGCTTTGCTTCTCTATCTTTTTTAGCAATATTATTCTTTGCATTATTTCCTTTTATTCAAAGAAAGATATATTTAAAGAATCCTAAAAAGGCTTATTGGAGAAGCATTTATCGCTTGGCGATGGATTATGATTATTATCTAATCAATAATCTCACTCTTCAAAATGTCGATAATAAGAAGCTAGTAATCGACCATCTTCTATTTGGGGATAAATATTTATATTTAATTTATGATGTCTACTACGATGGAGCGGTTAAATATAAAAGAGAAGATAATAGTTGGCTTTATTATTATGGAAGAGGAAATAAAATCAATCAGCGATATGTTACTAATCCATTATTAGCTAACAATAAACGCCTTAAAAAATTAGCGGTTCAAACTTGCCTTGATGAACAATATTTCATCTCCATCATCTTAGTTAATGATGATTGTCTCATCGAAGAAATAAATGAGATTAACGGGAATGAATTTTTGCTAAAAAAGAAGCACCTTAAAAAAATCATCAACGAGATTGAATCTCGCAATGTGCCTTGTTTAAAAAAGAATGAACTAGCTTATGTTGTTCGCGATATCGCTAAGATGAATATTAAATCTTAGTTTCTTTATTTAGTTCATCTTTTCATTTTTCTGATTGTAATTTTAGTAAAATTTTTTGAGCAATCAATAATTCTAAAATATTAAAAACATTCGATAGCTTCACCTCTTTTAGTAGAAATTTTAGAATAATGAAAAACCCGCTTCAAAAGCGGATTTCTTTACTATTTTAGCCTAATCTATTTAACGAATCCTTTTTAGAAAAGTTTCGCATTTATCTCTCTGGCGGAGCAGAAGGGATTTCCACTTATTCTAATTAACAAGGTGAATATAATTCTCTTTGTTAAAATTGCAACAATATTATTATTTTAGACCTTTGACTTTCCTGAAAGTTCAAAAAGATGTAGCAAAATTGTTGCACTTTCTTTATTTTCCCTGATATTAAATCTTGATTCTTTCTCTGGACTATTGGAAAATGATAAAGGCTTAAATAAAGTTTTTGTGGTTAGTTTGTTAGATGCTTGTAAGCATTAAACAGATAGCAATGATTACAATAATTGCTAAAACTTGTTTGAGCCTTTTCATTTTTCGCTCCTTTCTAAAATAGTGATTGTTGTTTTTTAAATAACAATCGCGATTAAACTTAGTAAGGTTGCGACTGGGTGTGTATGTTTATGAGGTTCGGGTGTCCAGAATCTTAACTTAAAATTGATTTTATTTTTATTAGCTTAATTTCTGCATCGGCTCTGATAGGATTATTGACTAACTCATCGATGCTTATTTTATAAATATCTGAAAGCTTATAGAGAACCTTTAATGGGGGCTCTACTTTTTCATATTCATAACTACGGTATGTTGAAATAGGAAGATCAAGTAATTTAGCGATATCTGATTGCTTTAATTTTTTTAGCTTTCGATATCTTGAAAGATTGGTTTTCATTTATTGCTTTCTTGAAATGTTTTTATTAAGTAAGCGATGATTTCTAATTGGTATTCGCTTAATCCTTTGGTGTTTATCTTGGTGCTTTCTAAGCTCATATGCTTTTTAGATTCTGAAAGTCCAAGAAGATAATCGCTAGAAACGTCAAAGATTTTGCAGATTGTTATAAATGTTATATATGATGGATCTCTTGAGCCGCGTTCATAATGAGCATAAGTTGATTGAGTTACTGAAAGTTTTTTGGCCATCTCAACTTGCGTTATGTCGTGGCGTTTTCTTAATTTTTTAATGCGTTCTGTAATTGACTTATCCACGAAAATATCATAGCAAGAACACTCTAAAAAATATTTTTTTAGTCGGTTTTGCAATTTTTACTTGCATCATTAAAAAGGTTCCTTTGCTATAGAGTTTTTTGTTTTCGATAATTTTTTACCTCTATAGAGACATGCAATAAATTATTACAATTCGCAATATCTTACCTACATATTAAAGGAACCTTTAATTTGGAGGTTCATATGCCTGGCTAAATCGATTAACACTCTCATGCGGTGGCAAGGTTGGATTCCTTGAGCTGGGCTTACCTTGATATAAGGCCATTTGGCTTATATAAAAACTTATTTCTGAAAGGAGAATCAAAAGGTTATGTCAGAAAAAGAAAACAAGGTTTCAGTTGTAGATCCAAAAACAACTTATGTAAAGGTTAGAGATATGAGCGTTGAGCAAATTAATCTCCTCGACCGATTTAAAACAACTTTAGTTAAAACTAAGATTAATGGTATTCTTCGTTATCGCATTGAAATTGAATTAGATGGTTTTATTCATATCGCTTGTTCGATTACTGAAGCTGTTTATGTCAATACTCTTCTTCAATGGAATGAAAACGAGAGACGAGAAAAAGATCGCTTCTATGTTAGCAAGAAATGTCCAGTTTATTTAGTTCGTGGGACAAACACTGATGGTAGCGAATATATCTATTGGCAACTAATTCTTTACAAAGGTAGAACATTCACTGGCTTATTAAGCAATGATCAGATTACTACAGTGAAGATTTTAGAAAGACGCGGCGTAAAGACATTCACCATCGTTAATAAGCCTGAAACTGAAGAAATTATCGCTGATAGCGTTGTTGAATAACGTTTAGGTGTCCTCTTTGAGGATACCGCTTTAAGTTCATTGTTTGCATTTGCTTGTTCAGTGGACTT
Organism: Coriobacteriaceae bacterium; assembly: GCA_963612925.1. Taxonomy (GTDB): domain Bacteria; phylum Bacillota_I; class Bacilli_A; order RFN20; family CAG-826; genus Fiminaster. Next base: position 15,745 of record CAVDXG010000009.1, read on the forward strand.
AAAGGGGTAAAACCTAGCATGAAGAAAGGAAAACAGTTATGGCAAGATATCTCTCATCCAAAGGTCAAAAAGAAGCTAAAAAGATTGGTTTAACTATTCTCACTCTTTTAGCGGTCTTTGCGACTGTTACAGCTATTCTTTTGCTCGTCAACATCTACCATCCATTTATTGGGGTTGATCAAGCTGTTGATTCGGGCGAACAAGCTACTGAGGCTGTCAAATCACTTATTAGAAGTGTGCGTTAAATATTGAGGGGATTTATTTCCCCTCTTGAGCAACAAAAAAATAAGCGAACTAGCCTTATACACCTCGTAGACTTTCGCTTGTGAGGGCCACGCATTGCACCCTTGTGTGTATACACCTGTGAGGACTATTTACATCTTACTGAAAGGAGATTGACAATGTCAATGATATCTAAAAAGAAATATAAATTTAATCGTAAGAAACAAAATTTTAACGGTTTAAAGATTATTCATTCAGATGATGTTTTTGATGGAAAGCAAGTCCGAAAGAATGTAAAAGTTGTGGCTCGCGTAAGTCGTGATATGCCTTACGTTACTAGGTTTAATCCTAGAAGTTTAAATCAGTCTTATTTAACTGATTACAATAACCTTCCTTCAAACTTAAAAAATGGAATCATCAAGGACTTCTCTAAAAGTGAAAAGAGAAGAGTTTTGTATTTAGTCGATAAATAAGATTTTACATTTATCCGCTTATGCGGAAGAAAGGAAAATTATATGAAAAAATCAACTGTTGGATTTATTAGCTTAATTTTTGGAGCGTTGATTTTAGGCACTGTCTGTGTGACTGTTCCAGCTGTTAATAAATGGTTTGGTGAACAAGGCGATAAAATACAGCAGCAATTAGGCGATGGTAAACCCGATGATTCAGGATCTACAGGAGAAGATTCTTCTGATACTCAAATTACTCAAACTCTTTTAAAAGATGAAGTTGTAGATTTTTCTAAGTTAACTTTTGCTGATAACGTCGCTTATACTGACGAGAATCTTTCTCAAGAATTTAATGAATGTGTAAAAAGTGGCAATAAATTTTTTGCTAGATCTGACACTGATGGAACCTGCTATGTTTATCATGATAATTCTCTTGGTGCGTTAAAACTTGGGAATAGTTCGAATGCGGGCGCTATTCGTATCAGCACCGGTGCATCTTATTTTAATTCTCTTCGCATTGAATATTCTATTGAGGATCCTACAAATAATTTTTTGAAATTTAATATTGACCAAACGCAGGTTTTATACTCTGATCCTGATAGTCACTCGTTTGTTGAATTTAATACTTCCACTCTTCAAAATCATATTTATTTGACTGGCACAAGAGCGAAACGTATTTATATTTATTCTTTTACTATTTCTACTATTTCGTTTAATTGATTTTGTCCAATTTTAATAATCAAAATTTCGCTTATCAAAAAAGTCAAAAATATCATAAAAAAGCTTCTGTTGTTTCTAATTCGTCTCCAGCTTCTTATGAAAGTTTATTAATCGCTGATTATCACGACTTTATTTATTCTTGGCAAAAGAAAAATAGAGTGATAATGCCGAAAAAACTTCGTGAAAAATATTATGACAAATACGTATTTGGTAAATGTCATTAAGAAAGGATCTTAGTATGAGAAGAAACTTAATATTACCATTCTTAACATTAACTTTGCTAAGTAGCTGCAATTCAGCAAGCTCTTCTTCTACTCTTAGCAGTCTAGAAGAAAAGGAATATGAAAAAGTTAATGTTGTCAATTTTGATTTTTCAAAGATAGAAAATGTTGATCCAGATAATGCGATTAAGCAAGAAGATATCATCTCCCTTCTTAATTCGTGTTCTGATGTTGACTATAACTTATTCGCGGATGTTAAGGCTTGTGAATATGTTTACGCCGTTAACCATAAAGATGATAACGGAGTTAGCAAAAATGTTCTTAAATTTTCTACCTATGAAAATCAATCTCTTAAAGACGGTGAAATCTCAATCGATTTTGCTGATTCTATTACATTTAATTACGCCAAGGTCAAGTATTTGACTAAATATTCTGATACTAATTCCTCATTTGGATTTGGGAGAACTACGATAGCTATATGGACTTATAGTATGGATCCTGAATCAGATGGAATATCTGAATATAACTATTCTTTGCGAGAATATAGCACTCTTGACCTTTGGTCGTTTAGGCGAGTTTATATCGAATCGATCGAGCTTGCCTTAGTCAAAGAAAAAATGAAAGGATAATTATGAAAAAACTTAATTTACTTTTATCTATGGCAAGCATCTTCTTTTTAGGAGCTTGTCAATCTCAATCATCTCCTCTTTATGATGGTGGTGATGATTTGATTTTAAATGAAGAAGGAATTGTTACTAAACTAATTAGGAAAGCTACTAATGCTAGTGGTCAAGAATATTATGTTTATTCTTACTCAATTAGTCCTTCTTCAGTTTCAGATGATGTTACTGGAGTCCTTTCCTGGGCTGATTCAGGCGTTAGCGAAGATGTATCTAATTTCATTTCTTTTTCCATTGATAATGATAATGATCAATTTACCGTTACTAAGTTAAAAGACTTCTCGACGCAGATTAAATTGACGCTTTATTTAAAGTCTTTGCCACACGTAACTGCGACTGTTTTTATTGATTTAGCTCGTAAATGGAAGAGTGATTCCACAAATATTTATATTTCTCAGTTTTATTCACAAGCTAATTTTATAAGTGATGATGGAATTTGTGATTCTACTGAATCTTTTGACGATGGAGGAGCTTATGCTTTTAATCGCAATACCTTAAAAGATTTTATTCCTCAATTATTAATGAGCGACACTTATACGGTTGATAACATATCGAACGTTAATGTTGATGTAGGCAAGTTTAATCCAGATAATAATATGAATTATTTCTTCCATGAATATGTAACTAAAACTTCTAAGGTATATGATTATTCTCAAACAGTTGATAAAAACTACGTCATTTCCTCAAATGTTCTTTGTTACGGCTTAACTGAAGCACAAGCTAATTCTATTAAAGCTGAGAATAATAGATATTATGCATCTTATTTTTCTACTACAAATTATGTTACTCAATCAGGCTTTTATAACTATGGAAAGGAAATTTCGCTTATTAAGCCACTTTCAGTCGCTGCAGCTAACTTTGATGAAAATCAAGAAGTCTATTATCCAGATCCTCGTTGTTTAACTGATCGTATTTTTACTGGCGTTAAATCTAGTGCATCTGGTTTTGCTTATTTAAACAAAGTCGGTAGTAATGTTTCCGCTTTTGATACTACGACTAAATATGTGGGCATCCCTCTTCATTGGTCTTTTACCTGGGGTGATAAAACATTTAATGTTGAGTTCACAATCTATTCTGAATTTACTGCGAATGTCAGTTTAACTACTTCTTCATCGAATGTTACTTTTTAGCGAGCTTGCGTTATGAAAAAGGTTTTTTCAATAATTCTTTGGATAATCTTATTTTTGATCATAATTGCGATTGTTTCATTAATTGTTTATTTGTTTAACAATGGCTTTACATTCGATGGCTCAACTTTTGTTCCTAATTCTTCCGCTAGTGGAAACTCTTCCCCTGGAGGTTCTACTAGCGAGTATTTAGGAGTGGTCATCTTAGAGATTAACGAAGGTACTTCAATGGTCTTTTAAGGAGGTTATATGAAATTTTCTTTATTATTTCTTGCATTCAGTCTAGTTACATCGACTGCTACAATTGCTAAAACGAATGAAATTGATGATCCGGTTTCATCTAATATTTTTACTTCAAATGTTTTAGATGATCTCTCTCAAGACTCTTCATTTAATAAAGAAGATTATGCAGGTCTTGATTTTGGGTTTGTTAGATTTTATGAGTTTGCATATTCACCGACATCTAAAACCTATTTTAATTTGATTAGCTATTTTTATATGAATCCTGAGAAGGTGAGAAGTGCTTCTAATCCCGATGGCATTTATTCTACTGAAATTTTGCGCATGCAAATGAACCTTAATGGTGGTTCGTTTAACAAGTATGATCTAAATGTTCTTTCAGCTCAGCAAGGATTTTATAAAGTCTCCCTTAAAGATGCTTCTCCGATGTGGATTTCTTCTAATTCAATTCGAGCATATTCAATTTCTGGATTGACTGTTAAGCAATATAAAGAAAATTCGGTCTCGTTGCAGCACGAATTTAGCATCGCTTCTAAATACACTTATAGTGGTTATGCTAAGTCGATGAACGGAAATGCTACTTCATCACTGACTTGCAAAGAAGAAGCGATAACAGTTATCGATATCAAACCGGAAGTCGGTGTTTGGATGTCTGAATCTAGTGGTGGTGCTAGAGTAGCGATTTATTATACCTATTTTAATATTCCCACCAATATTTCAGATGCTTATGGTGATTTATATAAAATACATTATCAATATGAACTTATTCAACTTCAGACGATGTATGCGATGACGCAAGATCTTTATGATTATTACTGCGCGAACAATGATAACTGGGCTGTTTATGTCCGTTATGGCCATTCGATGACAGATAGCCAAAGTGTTACCTTTCCTCAAAATCCTGATGCTGATGAATGGCAATGGACTCCAGTTAATGGATATTCTGCTATTCGAGCTAGTTCTGAACTAGTGTTTATTACAAATACTGATCGTGCAGATGTTCCTTATCAAAACATTGAAACTCGTTATGCTGAAAAAGGAAGTTCGATTGCTTTAAATAGCAAAGAGTATGACATTATTACCGAAAATGTTTCTCAAAAAATAGAGATAAAAGAAAATAACTTAAATGCTTTTGAAAGATGGTGGGAATCTAATTTTCATAATGTTGCTTATTCAGACAATACTTACAACGATATCAATACTTGGGATATCATCTCGTCTACTACTTATAGCAATAAGTCTTTGTCTGATTTAAGTGATGAATTAGTTTGCAACGCTACTGATTTAAGCAATATCAAGAATAATTATTTGAAATCTGGTCAAACTACTTATCTATTTAGATATGAAAATCGCCCATATTATTCTGAGGATATTAAAGGATATGTTTCATCTACTAATTTAAGCACGCCTCTTGCTGATACTTTTGATTTTAAGAATGATAAATATGATATTCGCTCAGATTCTATTTTGACTTATAAATCAGGTACTGATGTAACTGGCTACTACTTTGATATGTATGCGACAGTTGATTTTGACATCATTTCTTTCTATTTCGATAAAAATGGCGTCATAACAATTATTCCTGTTGTTATGGATCCGGTTTCTAATTTTCCTTCTTCTATTCCTGGTGATGAACCTGAAACAGGAATTATTAAAAATTTGTTAAACATCAACTGGAAGCTAATTCTTTGTATCCTTGGCGGAATCTTAGTTTTAGTTATTGTCTTAATCGTTTTTGTTAAGGTTTATCCATCTTTAAAGCTAGCTAATTCTATTAAGAAGAGTTCAAACAATTCTCGTAGTAAAAGGAGAAAGAAGTAATAAAAAATGTAAATTGACGCCGATGAAGGCTGGCTGTTAACAATACGACAAATTACTTACAGCAAAAAAATATTAGTCGATTTGCTCCTTGTTAGGCAAAAGAAAGGAGAAACGCCGCATGAGTTATCCACATCAAAGACATAAATTCTTAAAAATCTTTGCTATTTTAAGCATCTGTTTAATTGCGGTTGTTTTGTTTAACGCCTTTTCGATGGGGTTTGCTGCTCCAGTAATTCCTTCTGATTTGACATTGGTTCAATATGTTAATTGGAGATCAAATAAATGCTTCTACTTTCTTAATAATTCTCAAGTTTATTTTCTTAAAGGTTATAAAGACGAAGAGAAGGATGTCTATTATTGGAACGTAACTATTTATTACGAAGCTTCTTTTGCTAACAATCATCTTTATCTTAACGATGGAGTAGAAATTTATGACTACTCATTTGTTAAAGATAATCTCTATACAGGAAACGAACTTTATTCATATAACGGAAAAGTTGATCTTGGATTATCGTTATGAAGAAATTTATTGCGAATAATTATCGATATCTATTTACTTTTCTCTTTTTAGGCACCCTTTTATTTATCTGCGTTTATTTCTTTTCTAATAATGTTTATCGCATTTATTATTCTTTAAAAGGCAGTTATGGTGTTCTTCGTTTTCTTGCTTTGCAGCTATTTAAAAATAAGAAAGTTTATCCTGAATTTAATTATTCTGAAATCATTAAGAATTATTCCTCGTATTATGATGGCTTGCTTCCTTCTAATTGGGATGATTTAGGATCTAAATTTGCTTTATCTTTTAAGCTTCTGATTGTTGGGGATTTCTATTTCACGTTTCTTGGCGATATATCTCAAGGTTTTCTTACTGTTTTATTGATTTTGTTGCTTATTATTGTTCTTATTCCTGTTTATATTCTTATCAAAGAACAAATATTCAGAGAAAACGGTAAGAAAGGTGATTCTAAATCACTTGTTCGTTATAAATCTTTTGAAAAGAAATTCATCGCTCCTGCTATTGATTGGTTCAAGGTAGAAATAAACTTTATTAAATCCTGTCGCTTTCATAAAGCTTTTAAATGGATCTTTATTATAGAGATGGTTTATTTAACTAATGCTTTGCCTTTCGCTGTTTCTTTATTTAGTGGACTTTATTTCTTCTTATTATCTTTTGATTTAAAAGGCCTTTTTGAAGCGGTTTTCGCTTTATTTGTCTTTGTTCTTGATTTAATAAAAATCTTTACAATTCCAGGCTTAATTATAATTTTCTTTATCGTTTTTTATCTTGTTAGAAAAAGCTTTGCTTATAAGAAGCTTAATCGCCTTGAATCTTACAATCGCGTCTTTATCAATGAGTTAGGAATATTGACTGGAATTTTTGGAACTCCAGGAGCAGGAAAGACACAGTTAGTAACTGATATGTCTTTATCTTCCTTGGCGATGATGAGGGATGATGCATTAGCGATTTTAAATGAAGTTCATCTTCTATTTCCTCAATTCCCTTTTGTAAAACTTGAGAAGTGGATTGATAAGCAGCACTTTAAAAACAAAGTGCAAGCTAAAAATGCCTTTATGTCTTATTTTGCAAAGCACAAGCGTTCTATTTTTGGCTATAAATTAGATCTTAAGAATAGTTATGTTTACGACTCACTTAAGATTCATTTTATCGGCGACGATATTCTTGATTATACAATGGCTTATTTTCTTTATCGTTCATCGATGATGATTTCTTCTTATTCTGTCCGCATCGATAGAGATGAGATGAATATTGGTCATTTCTCGATTTATGCGAACAATTACTTTAAAACTGATGGAAGTGAGTTAGCTAATCCTTTGTATAGCAAGGTTTTAGACTACGATGCTTTCCGTACAGGGAGAAAATTTGTCTTTAACAACCCTTATAGCAATCTTTTAGATGGTTGTGTATGCTCGATTTCTGAAATATCTAAAGAACGCGGCAACACGCTTGAAAATAAAGAACTTAAGAAAATGGATCTAGAAGCTAATCAGAAAAACGATGGTTTTAATGAGACGCTTAAACTCATTCGGCATTTAACTACCATTCGTTATCGATGCTTCTTTAAAGGCTATTGGGATGATCAGAGATTAGGCTCTTTAGGAACTGATGTAAATTCACTGTGTGAATCTAACATCTGGATGGAAAAGAACAAAGCTGAATATAAATCTGCTTTTCCTTTATTCTGGATCATTCCAATGATTCTTGAAGCAGTTATTAACGCTTACAAGAATTTCTATGTTAAATTCCGTTTTTATCGTGATGATAAAACGATTTTTACTTACCTATATTCTAAGCTTGCTAAAGCTTGTAATATCCATTTATTGCGTTATGTAAATACCTTTGGTTACCGTGTTCAACCCTTAAAGCTTTCTCACGGCAGTATTGATGGTTCTATTGGGGTTGATGAAGGCAACCACAAATACTTTTTAATGAATAAGAAGATCTTTGCGGATAGATATTCAACAGCGTGTTATGAAGCCTTCCGATATGAGGAAAAGATAAATGCAACGCATGGCATAAATGAGCGCCCAGCATTTTCTAGCCTAGTGGCTTCTCTTGATGAGCTAAAAAGTGAACACAGTTACTTTATCGACCGCTTACTAAACGATGAAGAAAGAAAAGAAGAGAACGTCAAAGCTTCTTCTGATAGCAAGGAGGTTTCCTCCGTGTCAGAAGAAGCCAACGATTTCTTTGACTTCGGAGGTGACTTTGATGACTAGATTGAATGTGATAGTTTTAACCCCGGGTGTAATTTTGGATTTAAATCAAAGATTTAACCTTAATTTGATGGGGATGAGTAACACCCATAGTAGATATATTTAGATAGAAGGAGTTGATTAAATGAAAAAACAAACAATTAAGAAGATTAAAGATTCAGCTATGTTTAAAGGTGGCAATTCTAGCTATTCGCATTGGTATTTAGTTAGCCAACACAAAAATGGAAGAAATTATTATCGACGTTTAACTCATCTCTATAATCCTGATGTTAAACGTTTTATTCAATTAAAACGAGGTGTGTTAGAGAAAATTTATATATCGACATTTGAAACCCCTTCAGGACTAAATAAAGAAATTATTCATAAGAATGTTAAATCCGATGATGTTGTAGAGGTTCGTAGAGTCTATATAAAGAAAAAGATATAAAAAACGATCTATTGCTAGATCGCTACTCGGACTCGAGCCGAACTTCTCTGCAGTCACTCGTGGACTGTTGCAGCTAGGAAGGATTTATCGTTTAGATAACCTAGCACCTTCAACATTATAAAACATTACTAACTTAATTCAATAGATAGAGGAAACGACAATGAAGCAAAATGTTAATATTTGTATCGATTATCTTAAGATACGCTTTGATTTTAAATTTGCAAAGGATTCAAAGTTTTATCAAAGCTTTGCAAAACTTTTATCTTTAAGTATTGATGATTATGTAATCGATAATCATTCATCTTTTGGTTACGATGAAGGTTATTACCTCGGCGCTGGTATCAATATCTTTTCTGGCGGTGAATTTACTAGAAATAAATATGGTGATGAGACTTCGCTTTTAGAACTCAAAGGTTCTTCTTGTAGAGAATTTGAAGAACTAGGTGGTTCTTGGCTCTCATTATTTGAACTTATAAGTGAATGCAACGGACATTGCACGCGAATTGATATTGCTATCGATGATTTTTCTAATGCGATTACAATTTCAGAAATAAAAGAAAAGATTGAAAAGCGCGAGTATATATCGCGCATACGTTCATTAACTTTAGATAACTCAATTCCTATCGAAGAAGTTTTAGATAATGATGATGAACAAGTAGCAATCCGCTTATCTAAAAATGGCGGATTTACAGCGACGTTAGGTGGAAGAAGTAGCTCTCAGCTTTGCATTTATAACAAAAAGGCTGAAAGATTAGCTCATGGATATTTCGTAGCTTTTCCTTATTGGATTAGATATGAAAGTCGTTTTTATCATAAGACTGCTGAGTCTGCTTTAGCGTTAGTTTATAAAGCGATGATGGAAGATGAAGATAACGATTCATCTGATAAGTATCCTTTACTTTGCTTGTCTTTGCTTTCTGGTTTAATTACTTTCATCGATGAAAAGAAGAATAAAAATCTTTGTCTCAATAAGCCTTGGAAAAAGTGGATTGATTTTATTAGAAATGTTGAAAGTTGTCATCCAGTAGTTCAATCGAGGTTAGAGAAAAGCATTATCGATAATTTTGAATGGTTCTTTCACACGAATAGAAAGATCCTTTTAAAGATGGCTTTAGCGGAACCTAAACTTTTTCAAGATTTTTTGTTGTTCACCGCGCATAATGGGGGAACGATTTTTACCGCGAAAGATAGAGCCATCGTAAATAATTATCGAAAAAAGAACAATGAAGATGTTTTAAACGATGAGCAGGTTAAGAAATTTGTTTTTAATCTTAACAAATATAAAAACGATGATTTAACGCGGATTATTAGCTTGTCAAAGAAATATAGTTATGAGGAGTAAATTTTATGGACTTAAGGAAATTAAAAAAATACGGCTACTACATTTATTTAAATGATTCTTTTAAAAGCAGATCATATTTAGAGTTTGGCGAAGATGGACTAGACAAAATCTTTTATTCTATATGTGTTACTTCATCGAGCAAGAAAAGTGTTAATCATTTTCTCTTTATTTCATTGATGCTTACTTTAATTAGATATGGTTCGGCTTCTGTTTATGATCCGGTTAAAGATTTAGAAGTGAAAATTACTATTGCTAATTCAAAGAATTTTGCTCTTATTAAAGATATTGATGAATATGAATATTATTTACAAGCTCTTTATTCTTATATTTTGGAAAAAGATAAAGAATTAGCTAACAGAAGAAACATTGATAGATTGTCTCGACAAGCGGATTACCAAAAAGGTATTTAATATGCGTGGCAAAAAGTATCCTGGAGTTTATAAAGATAATAAAGGTCGTTTGTTCGTTAAGTTCTCTTTTAACGGAAAGATTTACTTTTTTCGTAACGATTCAGGAAGGAGATTTTCTTCTTATCAGGATGCTTATGATTTTTTAATTTTGTATAAATATAGACTAGGCCATGGTGAAGAAAACGACGATGAATTAAAAAGCGATAACTTTATTCATAAAGCTTTTGAAAAACATCTTGAGGATAATTTTAAGATTACAACAGCTTATTCATATATAAATAAGGTTAGACTTCTTTATAAAATTATTGATTCTTATACGAGACTAGATAACGCCAATATTGTTTTACTTAGCGATAAAATCAATCAAAAGAAAAAGAATCCAGAAGTTTATATTTATCTAGCAAATAAATATTTGGAATTTTGTTATCTTAACGGATTTAAGAAGAAGTTATCAAATAACAAGCTTGTAGTAAGTAAGAAAATTTTAAAAAGCGAGAAGAAAGATATTTCTTATTGGACTTACCCTGAATTTAAAAAATTTATTAAAAAAGTTGACGATCCATTTTATGAATTATTGTTCTCTATGCTTTATTATCTTGGACTTAGAATCGGCGAAGCTTTAGCCCTTTCCTGGAGCGATATCTCATATGATCTAATTCGCATCAGAATGGCATCAAGTAATAAAACATTTTCTAAAGGCCGTATTTTAGTTGCCACTAAATCTAAAGCAAGTGTTCGCGATTATCCGATGCTACTTGTCTTAAAGGTTCTATTGGATAGTATAGATAGAAAAGGTGAATTTGTTTTCTCCATCGATGGAAAACATGTTGTTGGAGAAACAACAGTCCGTCGCGCGCTATTAAAATATATAAGGCTCGCGCATGTGAAAAAGATATCACTTCATGGTTTTCGTCATTCTTGTGCATCCTATTTAATCAATAATGGTGCGGATTACATGCAAGTTGCTTCTTGGTTAGGACATTCTTCTCCAGCGATTACTCTTTCTGTTTATTCACATCTCTTTCCATCTAGAAAAAAAGAGATCGCTCTGATGTTTGATAAAATGAAATCTTGATTTCTGCTTTTAAGTTTCGGAAAATAAATTAAGAGTTCAAATTTTTGAGGTTGTTTGAGTTTGCTAATTAGCTAACATCATCAAACAAAGCGAGAATATAATTATAAGCCTAATAATTATTTGAACTCTTTTCATTTTTTTGTTTCCTTTCTTACGATTGCTAGTCTTTCTAGGCTAGAAATCGATAATAAAAAAGAAAGAAAACTACTGGGTGAGCTATTGCTTAACAATGGCTAGGCAGGGTGTTTAAAATCAACTTAAAAGCAATAATAAGTTGCACAATCGTTGCACTTTTGGCCTTAAAAAAGAAAAAACATAGATATAATCTATGTTCCATTTTTTATGGCGGAGCAGAAGGGATTCGAACCCTTGCACCAGTTGCCCGATCTAACGGTTTAGCAAACCGTCCCCTTGAGCCTCTTGGGTACTGCTCCAGCAAAAAGTATTATAGCAAAGTTAATTTTGTATATCATTAAGCATTTTTACTTTTTTATGCTCGAATATAAATTAGCTCTATAATTCTTGTACATACTAATTCATTAATCGTGAGTTTTAACAATCGAAGATGAAAAAAGTTTTATTGTATGCTACTAAGTAGCATTTTTTTATTGTTCTTCTTAGAAGATAAAAGATGATTTCTCTTAATCGTTATATAATTTTTTCTTACGAAACTGTGGAGAAGAATAACTTATATAAATATAATTGTAAGTATGAATTTTGATATGGTTATTGAAAAACTCAATGTTGGCAGTTATATCTTCTTATCTATTTTTATTGCCGCCAGTGTGCTTCAACTTATTTTAGCTTTCGCTGAAAAAGAGCATTATCGACGACTTGAAAAGCCGTTATGTCTATTTTCTTTAGCTATGTTTGCTTTAGTTACACTTCCTAACGAGCCTTTAATTTATGTTGGTGCCTTTTTAGGAATGATTGGCGATATATTTGTGATTATTAAAGATCGAAAGTTCTTTAATTTTGGCGTGTTTTCATTTCTACTTGGTCATATTTGTTACGCTTTAGAGATATGTTTAGTCATCTTTAAGTTTGCTTTTGCAAGGTATGAATATCTTCTTATCGCTTTATGCTTTATTATCTTCTATCTCTTGTTAGGAATTTTCGCCTTTAAGCACACCAAAAACAAAGTAGAAATCTTCGGCGTTAGTCTATATTATGGCTTCTTATTTACTTTATTGCCTTTAATTGTAATCGTCTATGTTTCTATTGGTTCATTTATGTATTTAGCGGTGATCGGAATTATTTTCTTCATCATTAGCGACCTCATCATTTTGTTTACTAAATACATCAAGAAATTTAAGCGTTATGATTTTTACATCATGCTAACTTATTTACTTGCCCAGTTTTTCTTAATCGCTTCGATGGTGTTAACATGTTTACAGCTTAATTTATGAAAAAGATTCTTTGTCCATCTTGCGATCAAATCATTGAGGTCGAAAACGAGACTGAAAAGCTTTATTGCCCTCATTGTTTTAAATATATTTCCTTTGAAAGCGGAAAGAGGCATTTAAGTTCTTATGTGACTCGTAACTTTGAACTAGCTAGAAGAATGCTATACGAGGCAACCGAATACGCGAAAGCCCGAAATTATTATCAAAACATTTTAGATGTCTATCAAGATGATGTAGAAGCAGCCGAAGGACTAATTGTTTCTACGATTCTACTTTCTACGGTAAGAGTTTCTTATCTAAAAGAGGCTAATGATGAACTTCTTAGATATAAACTGACATTGAAGGTCAATAAGCTTACGTTAGAAAACTCTCAGAAATTCGTCGAAGAAATCGATGGCTATGTTGATGAATATGTTAAAACCTTAGCTAAAAGATTATCTAATAATCATCGCTTCTATGAAAAGGAAGGAAAAGAATTGTATTTAAGCGCTGTTAAGGATGCGATTAGATTTAAAGAGAGCTTAATAACTATCTTTTTTAGCGATAGGGCGTTAGCTATTAAGTGTAAAGTTAATAAGACCACTTTAAAAAAGGACATTGAAAAGCTAAAAGCTCGATTAAATGCCACATATCACGTTGAAAGCAATCCCTTAAATCTACTTCACACCGATATTGAAGAAGCTTATATTCCCGATACCATCTTTCGAGATTGTCGAAAACTCTATAAGAGCAAAAACACTTTGATGGTGTGGAATCTCATCACCTTCTTTTTAAGCGGAGTTGGAATATTTTTAATCTTTTATTATTCCTCTTTCCTACTCATCGGAGTGCCGATTGCTTCTTTCTTTGGCTTGATATCGATTGTTCTACTTATTATTCAAATCGTTGTTCAAAAAAAGCTCAATCGATGAGCTTATTATCTTTTAGATATTCAATGAGTTTATTAAGCGCCAAGTAGCGGTGGGAATATTTGTTTTTAATCTCTTCGCTAGCTATACCAAAGGAGGTTTTAGCCTCAAGCGAATAAAAGATTGGGTCATAGCCAAAGCCTTCTTTGCCAACTGGCTCATCTAGAATTCTTCCTTTGCATATGCCTTTAAATTGTAAAGGCTCTTTGGCAAGATTCACTAAAGTGATGACACAGATAAAGGAAGCAGATTTATCCTCTTTATCTTTGAGCATTTCGATGATTTTTAAATTCGCTTTGGCGTTTCCACCTTCACTTTTTGCAAAGCGAGAGGAATAAATTCCTGGAAAACCATCTAGAGCATCTACGCTTAAACCAGAATCATCCGAGATAATTATCTTATCTATGCTTTTAGCAAAAGCTTCTGCTTTGATAAGGGAATTTTCTTCGAAAGTGGTGCCATTTTCTTCTGGGTCGATGTGAACGCCTAATTCAATCGGTGAGAGCACTTTGATCGGGTAAAAAGCAAACATCTCCTCATATTCTTTGATTTTGTGAGGGTTGTTGCTTGCGACGACTAATTCTAATTGTTTTTTCTTTTCCATAATTAAAAATCATTATACAACTTTATTTAGAAACAAAACTTTGTTTTAGTAATGCTTTCTCTCTCTTTTTTAACTATTTGAATAATATCTTTAACTTCAATCTTTTAACACTGCTTTGATATTCCGTGGCTATTAACCGCGGTTTATTTAAAGTGATTTATAGGAAGCGTTAAACGCGTAAAATCTTTTGTGATAAATCTCTTATTAAGACTATTTATGGGCTGAAAGTTAGGAATATAGCTACTTCACGAAATGAAAAAGCCTCGATAAATTCGAGACTTTTCTCTTTTGGAGCAGACGACGGGAATCGAACCCGCATAACTACCTTGGCAAGGTAGTGTTCTACCACTGAACTACGTCTGCAACTCAGCGTTTATTATTATAAAAAATGTATTATAATGTTTCAAGACAATTTTTAAACTGATTATGACGACTTATAAAGACTTAGCAAATTACATATTCTCAGATGTCAAAGAGAGCATCGCTGACTTAGAAAAAAGATATCCTCCTAGAAATTTAGCCCCCACTTCTGAAGTGACTAGATTCGCTCCATCTCCAACCGGATTTTTACATCTCGGTTCTTTGTTTATGTCGCTTGTGGCTTCTAAAGTTGCTCACGATAGTAACGGTGTTTTCTTCATTCGACTTGAAGACACTGACACCAAGCGAGAAATTGAAGGAAGTGGAGTTGAACTAATAAATCAACTCAAATACTTCAACATCGTTCCAGATGAAGGCTATCTAGGCGATAAAGAGATTGGAAATTATGGTCCATACAAGCAGTCTAATAGAGCTTATATATATAAAGTGTGCATCAAATATTTGATGGAAATAGGTCGAGCCTATCCTTGCTTTTGCACGCATGAAGAAATCGAAGCTAACCGCAAGGTGCAAGAGGCGATGAAAGTAATTCCTGGCTATTATGGCGAATACGCCATCTGTAGAAACATCGAGCCAGAAGAAGCACTTAGACGCATCAAAAACGGCGAGAAATATGTCATTCGCTTTAGAAGCAATGGAAATCATTTAAACAAAGTTATCTTCCACGACCTCATTAGAGGAGATATCTCTATCGCTGATAACGACTTAGATGTCGTCATCATGAAAAGCGATGGACTACCTACTTATCACTTTGCTCACGCAGTCGATGATCACTTCATGCGAACAACGGTGGTGCTCCGTGGCGAAGAATGGATCGCCAGCGCCCCAATCCACTTAGAACTATTTAAAGCGTTAGGCTTTTCTCTTCCTAAATACGCACATGCGCCGGTCATCATGAAACTTGATAACGGAAATAAGCGAAAATTATCGAAAAGAAAAGATCCAGAAGCTAGCGTTTCTCACTTTATATCTGAAGGCTATCCCAAAGAAGCTTTGAAAGCTTATCTCATGTCAATCGCCAATTCTAATTTTGAAGAATGGAGTATTGAAAATCACTGCTATGACATTGATAAATTCAAATTCTCCTTTGATAAGATGAGCCTTGATGGAGTGCTTTTTGACCAAGATAAATTGAATTATTTCTCAAAAGAAATCATTGCTTCTTTCTCCGCGGAAGAGTTATATAATCGCTTGCTTATTTGGTCTAAAGAATATGATGAAGTCTTATATAAGCATATTTTAGATAATAAAGAATACACCATTAAGATTCTTAACATTGAACGCGGAGGAGAAAAGGCTAGAAAGGACTTTGTTAATTATAAAGATGTCTATCCTTTAATTGGCTTTTTCTATTCAGATAGATATTCGGAAATTGTCTCTAATGGATATCCATTTAATGAAGCTCTTCCAAAAGAAGTCATCAAAGATGTTTTAAATGACTTTAAAGAAAGTAACGATTATTCGCTTGATAATTCTCTTTGGTTTGACACCATCAAAGAACTTGGAAGTAGACATAATTTTGCCCTTTCAAACAAAATCTTTAAAGCGGATAAAGAGCATTATCTAGGCCATGTCGGCGATGTAGCCGAAATAATTCGCATCGCTTTAGTAGGAGCTAAAACTTCACCTAATCTTCATTCTTTAATTCAAATCTTAGGCAAAGATGAAGTTAACGCTCGCATTGATTTAGCTATTGCTTATTTGAAATAAAATTGTTTAAATAAATGCCATGGCCCTTTGGAGAAGCGGCTTAACTCATATCCCTCTCAAGGATACATTCAAGGGTTCGAATCCCTTAAGGGTCACCATTTGCTATTAACATCTGCTACTTCGGTATCAGATTTTTTTATAAATATAAATAAGGTTCTCCACATTTTCGTGATGAAGGGGTGTCTACCTCAAAATATGCCGGTGAATATAGTATCGAATTAAGTAATCTTATTTTAGAGAATAATAAAATAGTTAAAGAATACAAAAAAAGATTAAAAGAAATAAAAAAGGATTTAGGTTTACAGCAATATAAATCATTAGAATTAACAGATAAGGTTAAAATCAATATTGATTTAGCAAGAAGAAATCTTGTTGATTCAATATATAAACTAGCTATGCTGGAAGGTGTAGCCACAACATACTCTGATACTGAGAATATTGTTAATGGTGGCAAAGTAAAAGATATGACTGCATCCGACATTTCTAAAGTTGTTAATTTAAAGCATGCATGGGAGTTTATATTAAGTGAGGGTGTCGCTTCTTGCCCTACAAACTACGCAATTTTATGCCAAATTAATGAAATAGTTGAAGAAGGATTTTCCTATACTGCTGGTACAATTAGAAGTGTTCCTGCCTCAATTGGTGGGTCAACATATATTCCTCCGCTTCCATATGAGCCACAAGTTAAAGCAGATTTGGAATTATTATTATCTAAAGATTCTTTATATGATGTTTCTATTGAATTATTGCTATATGTAATGAAAAAACAATTATTCTTAGATGGAAATAAAAGAACGGCAGTTATATTTGCAAACCATTATTTAGTTAGTAGAGGCATTGGGCTTATTCTAATACCTGCAGAACTAGTGCCAGAATTTAAAGAACGCATGATAAATTATTATGAAAATGATGATCAAGCTATAAAGAAATTTTTATATGATAAGTGTTTAACTAAGATAAATAATTAAAATTATTGTATTTGAATCAAACATTGTACTGATAATATCGAATTTACATGACATATTTATCAAGGTAGAACATTGAAATAATTTTTAATTCTATAAAAATGCCTAAGATAGTATTGTAGCGGCGAATTGTTCATCATTAAAAAGATTAAGAGGTAACGCTAAAAAAGTGCCTTTCATATTTTTACTACCCTCAAGGTTTAATAAAGTAACGAATATTTTATTCTTTTTAGTGTTAAAACCTAAAAATCGGGCTTATTTCTTTTTGAAAATTGTATTTATGAAATAAGAAAGTTATTTAATATTTTAGCGTTTGAACTTTTACAAAAATGTTCAAATTTAAACGATATCACCAATTAGCAATATAAGCTGATGTAGATGTAGCGCTTATCTCACCCCTTTTATTTTGCTTATTGAAAAAGGCAATATCTAATTTTCCAATACGGGGAAAATAACTTTCGCCAATTTCGGCAATATTTAATTTCCCTTCAGAATTTTAAATTTTTTCATAATAAAAGGACGAGGCTTAGCCTAACTTTACAATAGGCGTTCCTCATCCTTTTAAGAGTAGAGATTTTTATTTCTTCAATGATTTAATCATCACTTCGTTAAGCTTTTTAACAAAGTCTTGCTTGTCTTTAATTTCAAAGCCTTCGAGCATTAAAGCTTCATCATAGAGAAGTGAGCCATATTTCTTAGTTTCTTCATCATTGTCTTCAAGCGAACTCAACGCTTTGAATAGGTCGTGCTCAGGATTGATTTCTAATACTTTAATAGCTTTTGGACCTTCCCCGAGATTGCCTGGTTGTTCATCGAGTGTTTTCTCCATGTTAAGCGATAAGCCTTGCTTTGTGGAAATGCATACCGGTGAGTCGACTAATTTAGAAGAGAAGATGACTTCGTCAACCTTGCCATTCAATGATTCTTTGACATTATCTAAGAAGCGCTTATGAGCGGATGTTAGATTATCAATCTTTTCTTTCTCGTCTTTGTTTAATTCTTCATTTATCGATTCATCAGATATGGATTTGAATTCTTTCTTATCATAGTTTTGTAGCATCATCAAAGCGAATTCATCGATTCTTTTATCAAGAAGTAAGACATCGATATTTTTATTTTTGAATTTTTCTAGCTGAGGAAGAGATTTGATTTGATCTAAGTTTTCTCCGGCAGCAAAATAGATGCTCTTTTGATCTTTATCCATCTTATCGACATATTCTTTTAAGGTGATGTATTTATTGTTTTCGCTATTGAGGGAATGGAAGATTAGTAAATCTTTTAGCTCTTCATTTTTCGCTCCATAGTAAGAATAGATGCCATATTTGATATGTTCACCATAGATGTCATAAAATTTGATGTATTTATCAAAGTCTGTTTCTTTAATTCTTTTAAGCTCATCGATGATTTTCTTTTCGATATTATTAGCTATCTTTTTTAGCATCGGAGAAGATTGAAGGATTTCTCGTGAAATATTTAAACTAAATTCATCGGAGTCAACTAGTCCTTTGACAAATTTTAGATAGTCTGGGATGAGTTCTGGACATTTCTCTTTGATGAAGATGTTTTTGGCGTATAACTCTAAGCCCTTTTCATAATTTTCGCTGTATAAATTGTAGGGGGCATGACTTGGAATGAAAAGTAGGGCTGAATAAGATAGCATGCCATCTACTTTAACAAACATGCTGATGAGCGGATCTTCATAATCATTGAATTTAGTTTTATAAAAAGTAGTGAGATCATTTTCACTTACTTCGCTTTTATTTTTCTTCCATAGAGGGATCAATGAATTAAGAGTCTTCTCTTCGAGGATATCTTCATATTTTCCTTCGATGTCTTTGCCGTCTTTATCCTTTTTAGGCTTGGAAGTTTTAACCATCATCTTAATTGGATAACGGACATAGTCGCTATATTTTTTGACGAGATTTTCGATGGTGTATTGACTTGTAAAGTCGGAAGAATTTTCTTCATCAGTATCTTTCTTTAAGTAGACGATGATGGTGGTGCCAACATCTTCTTTATCGATATCTTCAATGGTGTAGCTTTCTTTACCATCAGAGGTGAACTTATAGCCTTTATCGTTTACTGATTTAGTTAACACTTCGATTTTATCCGCGACCATGAAAGCAGAATAAAAGCCAACGCCGAATTGACCGATGATATTGATATCTTTCTTCTCTTTAGCTTTTTTAAGCTTGTTCATGAAATCTTTGGAGCCGGATTTAGCGATGGTGCCTAAATTATTGATTAACTCTTCTTTGCTCATTCCTACCCCGTTATCGGATATTGATATTGTTCTAGCTTTCTCATCGACTTTTAGATAGATTTCTCCTTCTTTTAAAGAAATCTTTCCTTCGCTAGTTAAAGAAAGATAGCGGTATTTATCTATCGCATCGCTAGCATTCGAGATGAGTTCTCGTAAAAAGATTTCCTTATTAGAATAAATGGAATTTATCATTAGATTTAATAATTCTTTTGATTCAGTTTGAAATTGCATTGTTTCTTTCATATTTTTGCTCTCCTTTAGCACTCCGAATTAATAAGTGCTAATTAAAATATAATCATTTTTTTGGCACTGTCAATAAAAGAGTGCTAAAAATTTTATTTTTTGAATATATGTCAATAAAAAAAGGTGGCGATTATCAGTTTTTCGCCACCTTATTAAGTTTTGTTTTTTACGCTTATTTACTTAAATAATATTCAAATATTTTGCTAATTGATTCTTTGCTCATGAATGGGTAGAAGTGGTTGATGTTAACATGCTTTAAATTGCCTTTACAATATTCATCACAGAGATAATCTAAAGCCTTATCCGAGATAAATGGGGCAAATGAGATTAACATCTCGCTGTTACTTTCATCTTTTAGACTTTCTAAAAATAATTTATCGATAGCCTCTTCCTCCATGAATGGTAGTATTTCAAAGAGTTTGATCTTTTCATATTTAGGATTACCAGCTAATTTTTCTTTGGCGATTGTTTCGATTTTATCGCTTCCTAGAAATGGTAATAGGAATAATAATTTTTTATTTTTGAATTTTAGCTCTGATTCAAAATCTAAGTCGATGACTTTATCAAGACTATTGATAAAACTATCTTTTTCTTTTTTTAGCTCAGAGAGCACATTAATTACTTTTTCTTTTTTACCTTTTAAGGCTTCTTTAATCTTTTGATAATTTATATCATCTTCTTTT